>CAVQBG010000009.1:0-368659 GCA_963710625.1 Ilumatobacteraceae bacterium
AGCTCGGGACCACCTCACGATCCGAAGCCGTGAGCGAAGCTCGTCGGCGCAGGATCCTCACCGACTGATCGGTCGAGGATTCGGCATCGATGCCGCACCTCTTGCGTCGTCAGCAGGATGCGATGGTGGCCTCGATCTTGAAGTTCTCGACCGGAGCGCCGTTGCGGAGTCGATCTCGGTGTCGGGGCTGAAGCCGACGCTTCCACGACCCTCGAAATCGAAGCCGCCCGACACGATCACCCCTGCATCACCGCTGCCGTCGGAGGTCATGAAGACCTCGACCTGAGCGGTCTCGCCCTGGGCGGTGAACTCGACATCGGGTTCGGCCAGCGTGCACGCGACGATGTCACCAATGGCCGCTGCCGACGTCGATCTGGTGATCGTCGGCATCCCGAAGGCCGAACCACCGACGGTGACCGAACGCGTCGCACGAGCCCTCACATGACGTCCGCGCCGGCAAGGAGTCTTCATGCGGTCTGGAAGGGACTCTGGCCGCTTTCCGACGGACGGCGTGCCTGCCGACCGGTCAGCCGGCTCGGCGGCGCGCAGCGAACGTGACGGTCACGCCGCACGCAAGGAGCATTGCCCCCAGCAGCGCCGTCGTCGTCGCGGTCGACGGCCCCGTGGCGGGGAGCTGGCCCGATGCTCCAGCGACGGTCGTGGTGGTTCCGCCCGCTCCGGCGACGGTCGTGGTCGGAGCAGCCGTGGTCGGAGCAGCCGTGGTCGGAGCAGCCATGGTCGTAGTGGTGGTGGCCAGGGGCTGGATGACGACACTCCGGGTCGCCAGTGTTTGAGCGGTCGCGCTGCCGTCGCTCAGCACGGCTCGAAGCGTCCAGTCGGGCGGAACGGCGCCGGCGCCGACGTTCACGTCGAACGTGAGCGTGACCGTGTTCGGGTCGCCGGTCGGCCACGGACACCGGAAGCCACGGTCACTGGTTGCAGTGCACACCCCGCCGCCACTCGTCGTGAAGTTGCTCAACGTCCCCTCGCCACCCGTGCCCTCCAGGTCGACGCCGATGCTGACGTCCGATGTTCCGGACCGGGTGAAGGTCGCCGTCGTCGCGAGCGTCGACGATGGCGGCGCAGGGTTCGGTGACTGCGCCCCGAAGGTCGCGGTGTACGCCGGCGTGACGGTCAACGGCACACTCCTCAGTGTCACCTCGGGGATGCCGGCGGCCTGGAGAGCGTTCGCCTGGATCGTCCACGCCCCGACCTCCGAGGTCGAGATGGTGGCGCTGATCGTCGCCACCGCACCGTCACCGGCTGGGGCAGTCCACGGGCAGCCGATCAGATTCGGGAGCACTGTGCACGTTCCGAGAGGACCCGTCGTCGTGACCGACGACAACGTCGGCCGTCCTGTAGCAGGTCCCACGATCTGAAGAGCGACATCCACCGGATCGGCCCCGGACAGTGTGAACGTCGCGGTGACGGTCGTCGTGTCACCGGCGGTGAGGGTCGTCGAACCAACGGTCAGATCACCGCTCACCTCCGCCATGGCGGGCGCGGCGGCGCCGAGGGCGAGCGCGACGCCGCCGAGCAGTGAGGCGATGAGGAGGCCTGGACGGCGTCGTCGGGAAGGTCGTGTCGGGCGGATTGCGGCCTGATCGGTCATCGTGGACTCCCAGTGAGGTTGGTGTCGGTTGGCGGTGTGGGTGGGAGATTCATTGCCGGTCGATCCGGTCGTTCGACGACGATCAGCAGGATTCGATGGTGGCTTCGAGGGTGAAGTCCTCCACCGGTGCGCTGTCGTCGGGTGCGGCTCCGGAGCCGACGACGGTCACCTGACCGTCATCGACGGTGATGCTGCCGCTCCCCTCGAACTGGAGGCCGCCCGACACGACGATGTTGGCCTCGCCGCTGACGTCAGGGTCCAGGGAGAGGATGATCTGCGAGGTCTCACCCTGTGCGGCGAACTCGCTGGGATCGAGCGTGCAGGCGACGATGTCGGCATCGATGGTGACGTCACCGACGGACAGCGTCGCCGAGCCCGACGCCTCGCCGGCTTCGTCGCCGCTGGTGTCGTCGCCAGCCGACTCACCGTCGCCGTCGCCTGCCGACTGAGCAGCCAGCGCGGCCTCGATCTCATCGAAGCTCGGCACGTCGAGGCCGAGGTCGAACAGTTCGTTCCACAACACGACGAACGCCTGCGCTCCGGCAGTGGAGTTGATCATCACCGTGAACGTCGCACCGGTCTCCGGGTCGTAGAACGCGAGCGCTTCCCAGCCGATCGCCTGCCCGCTGTGCCCGTACCATCCGTCCACACCCTGCTGCAGGATCCCGAGCCCGTATTGCAGCTCGTCTCCCTCGATCGGAGCCAGCTCGAGGCGCTGCGTGCCCAGTTCGGTCGACAGCAAGGTGTTGCCGGAGCCGGTCGACGCCCACAGGAAGAGGTCCTCGATCGTCGAGTAGGCGCCACCGCCCGCGCCACCCCACGAGATCGACCAGTCGGTGGTGTCGGTGCCTGCCTCGGCCTCGACCCCGATATCCGCCAGGGTGCTGACACCGGCAGGGTCGATGTAGCCGTGGGTGGACGGGTCGGGCATCTCGTTCTCGTCGGCGGGGAGCAACGCCGTGTCGGTGAGACCAGCGTCTTCCGCAACGCTCGCGATGCCCGCTTCGATCGTTTCACCGGTGATGGCTTCGTACATCAAGCCGAGAATGATGAAGTTCGTCGTCGAGTAGCCCGGCGTGCCGATCGGCTCCACCTCGGACGCATCGAGCGCCGCTTCGATCAGCTCCTCGGGTGCCCAGACCTTCGTCGGGTCCTCGACGGCCTGCGCAGTGGCGGACCCCGCGACGTTTGCGTAGTCCGGCAGGCCGCTGGTCATCGACACCAGGTGTTCGACCGTGATGTCGGCCGTCTCGGGAAACTGCTCGGCGACGTCGGGGACGACATCGGCGACCGTGTCATCGAGGGACAGCTCGCCAGCGTCGACCAGCCGGAGGACGGCAACAGCAGTGAAGGTCTTGGTGACCGAACCGATGCGGCTGTGGTGGTCGAGGGTCATCGGGTCGACGTCGACCTCAGCGTCGCCGATCGCCGTCGACCAGAAGCCGAGCTCGGGGTGAGAGACAGCGATGATCGCCCCCGGTGTTCCCTCGGCGATCTGGAGGGTCAGTTCGGCCAGTTCCTGCCACTCGGCGGCGGTCGCATCGTCGACCGGTGTCATGTTCGGCGGCGTCGCGGTCCAGAACTCGGCGTCGGCAGGTGCCGTCGTGTCGGCCGACGTGTCGGGCGTCGCGGTGGTGGCAGCGGCGGCCGTGGTGTCGGTGCTGCTGTTGGAGTCATCGCTGCCGCAGGCGGTCGCGGCGAGCAGCGCGACGACGACCGGGAGTGCGGTCAGCGTGCGGCGCCGATTGATGAGGGGTCGTGAGAGGGTCATGTGCGGTGGTCCTTCGACGTCACTTCGTGGGGGGATGGTGTCCGCCCGCAACGGCGGGCGGCATACGACGGCGCGGAGAGCGGCAACCGGGCCTCGGGTGACTGTATGCGTCAGTAACTTCTCTGTCAAACATCCTCGTGGCCCAGGCATGAGCACGATAGGTGACGATTGGCATTCCGAGTGATCGTCGGAGGCGGCCGAGCCAGCGCCCGAGGCTGTCGTTGGCGCGCGCTTCGAAGCCGCCTGCACCCATACGTTGCGCCACGGCCAGGGCGAGGCGGTAACGGTCCTCGACGTCGCTCGCCGGTGCTCCCCGATGCTCGAGCACGTAGCCGTGCAACCGATGGATCTCCGGCTCCGCCCAGCGTTCGACGGTGGCGTTCATCGACTCGAGGCTGGCGGACATCGTCGCCGCAGCCCCAGAGCGGCCCTTACGTGACACGAGATGATCCCGTCCGAGACCTGCCCCAGAACGTTCGACCCTGTGGTGACCACAGGCATCCCAAGGCGCACCGTTCCGACCGCGTTCAGGAGTTGGTGAGTCGTTCGAAGCGTTGCCGCGCGCCTTGGCGGGTCATGCCGAGCTGCGCACCGATCACTCCCCACGAGGCGCCGTCTCGGTGTGCCCGCAGCGCTGCGGCCTCGATCCGGCTGTCAGCTTCTCGCCGCGCCGCGGAAGCGGCTCGAAGTTCTGCGAGCGCATCGGATCCTGTCACGACGTAGTCGTCTGCGGCGTCGAACTCGTCGATGGCATGGCGGATTTCGTCGTCGGAGATGCCGTGCTTGCGAGCGCTCGGCCGTATCTCCACTGCGACAACAGTAGTTGTCGCAAGCTCGGCCGACAACCCACTCGGTCCGTGGGCCGGTTCCCGGCAGGCGTCAGGCGGAGCGCCGGGCAGGTGGGACGGTCAGTCCGGTTGCTGGGACGACCAGCATGTTGGCGGCCGGTGGCGGCCATGCCGATGCCGTGGTCCCGTGGGCTGCGGCCTGCGAGATCAGCGAGGCGAGTTCCTCGATGTCGGTGACGCGGACGGGGGTGGCGGCGACGCAGTGGTCGCCGTCCCAGTGGGAGAACACGATCAGTTCACGCGATGCGTGCCACGTGACGCGGAGGAACTCGTCCGATCCGAGTGCTTGGGGCACCAGGACGCGGTGTCGCTCGTTGTTCCCCTTGATCCCCACGCGACCACATTCGTCGCTGGCGAACCCCTCGTCAACCTCGCGCACGACGTCTTCGTCCTCGGGTCAGAACTCGATGCCGAGTTCAGGGCCAGCAGAGCGTGTCGCGACGTCGCGTCGGTGCGGTCGGGTCTCGAGACCTTGTTCGGTGAGCCAGCCAGTGAGCGGCACGGCGAGGGCTCGGAGCTCTGGTCGGTCACTGGTGGAGAGGGTGTCGGCGGTGGCGGCGAGTCGGTCCGCTGCGATGGTGTGTCCGTTGGCCCAGTGCTTCCAGGTGACGAGCGCGTCGTGTCGGGCTTCGGCGAGTTCGGAGGTGGGGTAGTAGTTGTTGATCTGTCGTCGCCAGACACGGAAATCTCTCACGTCGCGGACGAGATCGCTGCGTTCGCTGTCGAGCTGGGCGCGCTGCTCCAGGACGGGGCGGGCCTGTTGGGTGACGTGGTGGAGGTGGTGTTCGGCGGCGGTGACGTTGCGTTCAGCGGTGGGCAGTACACGTCGGGCGTTGCGGCGTTCGCGCCGGCCGCCGTCGTTGATGGTTCGTTCGAGTTGACGGCGATGCTGCTTGGCGTCGTCGAGTGCGCTTCGGGCGTCGTCGATGGCGTCGTCGTGGGGTTGGCAGGCGGGTTCGAGTTCGTCGAGCAGCACGCGGAGTTCGTTGATGCGTTGATCGACGCGTTCCTCCTCGTCACGTTCGGCACGGAGCCGTCCGAGCGCGTCGAGGAACTCGGCATGTGCGACTTGGTAGGTCTCGTCGTACCAGGGCGGGATCTGACAGCGCGGCTGGACGGCCGGTGCCGGCGGTGTGGGTGTGGTGGCGGCGAGGTCGCGGCGGACACTGGTTGCCGGTCGGTCGGCGCGGTCGCTGGCCAGGACTTGTTCCAGGAGGTCGACGGCGTCGGCGATGTCGTGGCTGTCGGTGACCACCAAGACCAGGTTCTCGACCTGCCCACGGGTGATTGCGACGTACAGACCCGCGACACGTGGTCGCCGTCGTCGCCAGAGTCGCGGAACGGGTGGCGGTGTCGGACTGGTTACCGGGCTCGGTGGCGGCGTAGCCGAGCTGCACATGTTCAGCGACGTAGCCGGCGGGCAGCGTGACGGAGCCGTGGCCGTCGATGCGGGTCACGGACAGCGACCCGTCGGCACCGATGGTGTCGATGCTCCAGTAGTCGCGGTTGCGGACGCTCTCCCCCATCGTGGTTCGCAGGAACCGTTCGTTACGGCGTGTCGTGATCACATCACCAACCGCCAGCTCGAAGCCGTCGCCGAGTTCGAGGCGAGTGTCGCCGAGTTGGCCGAGTTCACGGCGGTGGTCGTGGACGGCAGTGTTGATGGCATCGACGTGGTCGTTGGTGGTGGTCGTGATCGCCACGTACTCGCCGCGATCGTGGGCGCCGGCCCAGTAGTGGGCGAGGTTGTCGACATGCTCGTCGAACGGTGCCGCGAAGATGCGGTCATGATCCAAGTAGGCGTCGAGGCCGCCGGGGTCTCCGTGTCGCAGCTTCAATGACGCGGCCGCTTCCCACTGGTTGTGGAACCGGTGGATCGTGTCGAGCTCGATCGTCCGGCCGGTCGCGCAGAGTTCGCCGAACATGCCGCCTCGGCCGACTGCCTGGAGTTGGTGGGGGTCACCGACCAACACCAACCGCCACTGTTGGGCGTCGGCGAGGTGTGTGAGTTGGTGGAGGTCGCCGGTGCCGATCATGCCGGCCTCGTCGACGATCACCGTCGCCCCCGCCGGGAGCCGCCATGGGTGCTCGGGTGGCCGATCGGTTCGTCGCCACTCGTGCAACAGCTTCGCGACCGTGTCCGACGCCATCTGGGTCTCGGATTCGAGGACACGGGCCGCCTTCGCCGTCGGCGCCACACCGAACACCACACGTCCCTGCGCGGCGAGGTCATCGACGGCGGCGGCGAGCATCGTGGTCTTGCCGGCACCGGCCGGGCCGACCACAAGCACCAACCGATCCGACACCCGCCACCGCTGCGGCGGCTTCGGCTTGCATGACATCGAGTCGACCCGTCTTCACACCGGTGGACGGTGCAGGTGGTTCGAGTTGTGCGTCCATCGCCCAGCAGATGATGTGTTCTTCCTGGGCGAGGACGTCGCTGCTGGTGTGATGACGGGCCGACGGCTCGATCCACACCGACCGCCCATCCGAACCACGCCGACGCGTGCGCGGAGTCGGCAGGGTCGAGATCGACACACTCCGCCAAGCACGGTGTCGGTCACGGCGTGCAGCGTACTGCGCCCACTGCGTGCCGTCCATCGCCGGCTGCGAGCGAGCGACATCGCAGACGGCCTGCAGAACGTCGAAGCGATGCCACGCCGACCGCTGCTCCGCGACCGCCGCGATCACGTCACCGACCGTCACCGACTGCTCGACCTCCGCCTGGTTCTGTGCCGTCGTGCGTTGATGCTGTCGGTGAGCGTCTCCGCGGTCACGCCGACGGTGGCGGCCTCGGCCAGCCATCGTGAGCGGAGATCACCGGCACCGTGACCGGACTTGTGACCACGAGTGTCCGCCGCAGCCTGGCGGCGCATCGCGCCGTCTTCCTTCGAGATCGGGTCACGCCCTTCACGGGCGTAGAAGTCCGCGAGGAGACGTTGGTAGGCGCGCTCGACCTGGACGCTGCGTTTCGAGAACTCCTCCAACAACCCGTCGGGAATGCCGGCGATCTCCGCCTGGCCCTTGACGATCTCACCGAACACCACCCCGTAGCGGGCGGTCAGCTCGGCGCGCAGCACCGACTGATACAACCCACCCAGCGCCCGCTGGAACCCCTTCAACGACCGCGGCATCAAGTGCGAACCAGCGCCCGTCGACGGTTTGCACCTTCGACGAGATCACCACATGAGAATGCAACTGCGGATCATCCAACCGTGACGTGGTCTGACGGAACACTGCGACCGTCAAGCCCTGCGACTCCGGATGCAGCCGGGCACCGTTCGAGCGGACCCGGGTCGTCGACCCGAACCGTTCGACACAGTCCACCACCGCCCGGACTGCGACGTCATGACACGCAGCGAGGCCGTCGTCGCCCGACAGCGCCCACCACACCGACAACGACTTCGGCGCCGACAACGTCGCATCGAACCCCGCCACCGCCCGCACCACACGACCCGACGACGTCACCCGATTCACGAACGGCGACCCCAACGATGTCCCACTGTTCGGGTCCCGACCCTCGAGCAGGGCTTGCAGGTCCTCGGTCGTGACCTCACCAGTGAGGCCGAGCAGCGCCGCCTGCCGACCGGTCCAGTGGCCGGGTTGCTTCACCGTCGGCCTGGGTCAGATACCGCGTGTAGTAGGCCGCAGTCGACACCGAGGTGTCCGCGTACAGCGTCGACACCCTCAACACGACAACTCCCACGAGCCCGCGGGCACCTGTCTGTCATTGCTACCTCGCGAGTCGAACCAGAAGGTGTGTTCCATCAGCGGGCCTACACGCTGAACAGACGCGACGACTGCGCCGCAGTCTTCGAACGACGACGGGTAGTGGGGACTGGATCGACCGTGGCGGGGTCGATGATCGCGACGTCGTCATCGTCGGGTGCTTCGAGCGGTGGCCACACCGTGATCCGAAAGCCGAGCCACTCCTCGAACAACACTCGAGGAACGCGCAGCTGACCACCGACCCGCAGACACGGCATCCCGTCCGCGCCGTCAGTGTCGAAGTACTTGCCGACCAAGTCGTAGGCGGTCGTGCGACCCACCCGCAACACGCCGGCAGCCTCCATCACCTTCAACAGATCCGGCACCGAAACCTGGGTCATCGACACCTCGGCACCCATCAGCGTGCGTTCCCCATACGAACACATGCCTGCGAAAACGCGAATTTGTGACAACCCACGCTTCTCAACGGGCATCGAGAGCCCCAAAACGGGCAAACATTCTGGAGCCCAATTTGGGACCCGGCCGCCAGCCGGCGGATCTAACCTGTGCCTCGTGGGCGCGCCGATGTTGTCTGACCTGCGAAATCGTCGCAGCGAGATCCTTGCGACCGCTCGCGCCCGCGGCGCCTCGCACGTGCGCGTCTTCGGGTCAGTCGCACGGGGGGACGCCACCGAGACGAGCGACATCGACTTCCTCGTCGACCTCGACGACGGTCGCGGACTCTTCGACCTCGGAGGGCTCCTGATGGATCTCCAAGAACTCCTCGGGCACAACGTCGACGTGGTCACCGAGGCCGGCCTGCGATCTCGAGTTGCGCAACGGGTGTTGGACGACGCAGTCGAGTTGTGAGAAGCGACCGGGACCGGCTCCTCGACATGTTGGAGATGTGCGACCTGCTGATCACACACGCCTCCGACGACGAGACGCTGGCGACCGATCCCGTCGTCCAAGCGGCAGCACAGCGATGGATCGAGGTGCTCGGCGAAGCCGCCACCCACCTCTCTGAAGAGCTCCGATCAGCCCATCCCGAGATCCCGTGGCGAGAGATCATCGGCACCCGGGTGATCCTCGCCCACGCGTACTTCCACGTGGATCAGGACATCATCGGCGACGTCGTGAAGCGCGACGTGCCGGCCATTCGAGGCGACCTCCAAGCGATCGTCGACTCGCTCGCCGCCGGCTGAATTCCGGCGGGGCCGTCAGGTGGTCCGGCGACCGATTCGCTCGACAACCGCCGACTGGCTCTGCGGCAACGCGTGGGCATAGGTGTTCATCAGCATCTCGGGGCTGTGTCCGAGCAGGTCGGCGATGGCCCGCAGCTCACCGAGGTCGGTCGCTCCTTGCACCATGTGGGTCGCTGCGGTATGTCTGAGACCGTGCGAGGTGAGGCGCGGGAGTTCGGCGTCGGCAACGATTCGCTCGAGTGCACGATCGAACGAGCGGGGCAGCACGAGCCGACCGGCGCGCGTCGTGATGATCAGATCCTCGTCCTCCCAGGCCTCGCCGGCTGCGAGCCGTTCCGCTGCCTGTGCTGCTCGGCGCCGGGCGAACTCTCGAAGCGTCTCGTCGTCAAGCGGGATGATCCGACGGGATCGCTCGTTCTTGGCGTTGCTCCACGCCGCGCCGGTCCGCGTGGCCACCAGGCTCTCGTCGATCCGCAGCGTTCCGGCCCTGGTGTCGAGGTCATCCCATCGCAGCGCGAGGATCTCACTGCGACGCAGCCCGTACAGCACGCCAAGCCGGAAGCCGACGGCCCAGCGGTGGCTCGCAGAGGTATCGAGAAAGCGGTCGACCTCGGCCGCAGTCCATGCGTCGGTCTCCTTGACCCTGTCGGGCTTGGCGACCGTTCGGGGGAGGCCGACACGGGCGGCTGGACTCCGTGGGATCAATCCCTCGTCGACGGCCTCGCGAAGCGACGCCCGCAGCACGTTGCGACAGATCTGAACTCCACGCCGGGAGAGCTTTCCGCCCTCGGCGAGGTTGCTGATCCAGGTGGCGACGTCGTTGCGGTCGAGCAGCGAGAGTTGGATCGCTCCGAGACCGTTCTCGATGTGCGGGATCGCCCATTCGTACTGCTCACGCGACTTGAGCGTGATGTCGGTACGGCCGGCCACATAGCGACGAACGAGCCAACTCACCGTGCCTCGTTCGGTCGAGCGATCCGCGGCCCGGGTCGACCGGGCCGCAGCGAGCGCTGAGCGCTGCGAATTGAACGTGCCGAGCTGTCTCGGACGGTGCTGGCCCGTCCCCGTGTCGATGCCGTCGACTCGCACGACCCACTTGTCTCGCTGCTTGCGGACGGTGGGTTGACCGGTTGCCTTCCATGCCATGGCGCCTCCTCGAGCGTCGCGAGCGCTCAGAAGTCTGATACATCGCTGATACATCCGACTTCTCGGACGATCAGTCGATTGCATCACACCTGGTAGATGTGGTCGGGATGGGGAGATTCGAACTCCCGGCCTCCTGCTCCCAAAGCAGGCGCGCTAACCAAGCTGCGCTACATCCCGGATTGGCGGCCCATGCTACTGAGCCGGTGGCGGACAACGGCGGTGCCTCAGAGTGCGATCGCGCCGGTCGTCGACGAGGGAGGGGCTGGCCATCGGCGCGTCCCGATCGAGAGGTCGGCGTCAGCGAATGCCGCGGCAAGTTGGTCGACATGCAGAGTGCGACGTCGGTCGGTGGGGTCGACGTTGGTGACCACCGCGATCACGTCGAGGTAGGCGATCCGAAAGCTTGGTCCGTGTCCGGCCTCCACGCCGGCCAGTGCGTGCGCCAGCTCGTGGGCGCCGGTGGCCACCGTGGTCTGGAGGCCAGCCAGCCGGATGACGGTCGTCGCGCCGGTCGATGACAACGCGCAGCGCGTCGAGGACGACTGGGCATCGCGCCGTGCCGGACGCACAGCGGTGTAGGGCCCGGGCCACCAGGAACCCTCGATGACCGATCCGAGCAGCGATGCCACCCGTTCGAAGCCGATCACTTCCTCGAGATCCGTGCCGTCGAACGCGGCCAACTCGGCTGCATACACCGTCGCCCGATCGACATCCATCAGCCGCGACCGATCGCCCGCCGCCCCAGCAGGCGGGCCCGGCCGACGTCGACTCGATCGGCGGCGTCGACCCCGGCTCTCCAGCCGCTGGCCTGGGCCGCGCCGGGAGCACGGGCGGCGCGGACCCGGCCGAAGGACTCCTTGGCGAACGCCTCCACACGCAACCGTCGATCGAGCAGCGCCGGAGGCGATCCGTCCGTGGAGTCGCCCGCGTTCGCCGATGCTTCCGTTTCGCGCCGCGAGTTCGTCAACAGTTCGCCCATCCTGTCGGCGTACCCGAAGAGGAACGACCGTCGGAAGCGCTGGGTTGCCGCGGCTGTCGATCGCCGCTCCTGCATCATCCGAGCAGCTGCCTGGGTATGCAATGACGTGTACATCACCTCGACGACGTCGACGTCGGATGCGAATCCAGCGACGTAGGCAGTGGTGCCGTTCGGAGTCGTACCGAACACGACCCGAGCATCGTGGGCGGTGCTCACTGCGAGGAGGAGCGCCAGCCTGGCGCGGACGTAGGCACCCCTCCCCAACTGCAACTCTCTGACGACGAGTTCCGACTGCGCATCCGGGTCGGCGAGGCGTTCGGGATCGATGCGGTGCATCGCCACGAGTTCGGCGGCCTTGCGAGCGAATGCATCCGCTTCGTGCGCATTCGTGGTCGCCGCCGCCTTGTCCATGAGCTTGCGTACCTTCTGCAGCAGGAGGTCGCCACCACGCCTTCGGTCGGAGCTGGAGTAGGTTGACGTCACCGG
The DNA here is from genome assembly GCA_963710625.1 of Ilumatobacteraceae bacterium. Lineage (GTDB taxonomy): Bacteria > Actinomycetota > Acidimicrobiia > Acidimicrobiales > Ilumatobacteraceae > Sva-07. Next base: position 11,756 of record CAVQBG010000009.1, read on the forward strand.
TCACGCCGTTCGAGGTTTGGGCGTGGACACACGAGGCGAGCGTAGAACGATGGAGCAGACACGACAGACACCGGTCCTCGACGATGAGGGACCCGTCGACGGTCGCACGAGGCGCCGGACCCGCAACCGTACGGCCGTGATCTCGGCGCTGCTCGAGATGATCCGCGAAGGCGACCTGCATCCCGTTGCAGCGGAGATCGCCGAGCGCGCCGGGGTCTCACACCGGTCGGTCTTCCGCTACTTCGACGATCTCGACGATCTCGTGCGCACCGCGATCGACCAGGCGTTCCAGGACGCCGCGCCGCTCAGCGCCGTGCCCGACCTCGGACACGGATCGCTGGCCGAACGCATCGAGCGTTTCGTCGATGCGCGGCTCGAGCTGTTCGCGTTCGTGGACGGCACGATGCAACTGGCCAGGATGCGCGCCTACTCGATCCCGTCGATCGACGAGGAGCTCGCTGCGATCGCCGAACAGTTCCGCCTCCAGATCGGCGAGCACTTCGCCGCCGAACTCGGAGCGGTCGAGCCCCCGGCACGCGAGTTCCTCGTCGATGCGGTGCTGGTCCTCTCGAGCTACGACTCGTACACGATTCACCTCCGGTTGCTGGGCAGCTCCGTCGAACGCATCCGTACAGCCTGGACGACCGGACTCACTGCGCTGCTGAAGAACTGAGCGGCAGCCAGCGACGCCGATAAGGTGTCGGCGCTCGCGGACGTAGTTCAACGGCTAGAACCTCAGCCTTCCAAGCTGATGATGCGGGTTCGATTCCCGTCGTCCGCTCCACGCGAAACCCCAGGTCAGGGTGCAAATCCTGGTCGGGTGAGCGTAACGGCGATGGGTCCCACGGGCCGTCGTGCCTACACGTGCCTACCGAGTTGGCACCGAGCACGAGGAGCCTCCCATGGCCCGAGCCCGTTCCTTCGGCAACATCCGCAAGCTGCCCAGCGGCCGCTACCAAGCGCGCTACTGGCACCTCGGGAAGCAGATCCCTGCCGATACCACGTTCGCCAACAAGACCGACGCGAGGCGCTGGCTCGCCACGATCGAGGCCGACATGTTCCGGGGCGTCTGGATCGATCCGAACGCCGGGAAGATCCCGTTCGGCGAGTATGCGACCCGTTGGGTCACCGAGCGTCCCGTGCGCCCGCGGACGCGTGAGATCTACGAGGGCCAGCTGCGCCACATCATCACCATGTTTGACGGTGTCCACCTGTGCGACGTCCACCCGGTCGCCGTGCGGACGTGGCACGGCCGACTGGCGGCGAGCGGCCTGCACCACAACACGGTGGCGAAGATCTACCGCCTGTTCCGCTCGATCATGACGACCGCATTCGACGACGGACTCATCGCTCGGAACCCGGTCCGCATCAAGGGCGCGTCGGCGGAGCGGATGATCGAGCGTCCGCTGCTCAGGTGGGACGACGTCCGAGCGCTCGCCGGCGCGATCCATCCACGGTTCGAGTGCCTGGTGTGGACGGCTGCCGCAAGCGGCCTGCGCTTCGGCGAGCTCGCCGGCCTCACGATCGAGCACGTCAACCTCGAACGCCGTGAGCTGCGAGTGATGCAAGCGCTCCACGACATCAAGGGCCAGGGCCCGACCCTCGGCCCACCGAAGACCGAGAGCGCCGTCCGGACGGTCCCGGTCGCCGAGTCGATCGCCGTCCGGCTGGCGGCTCACATCGAGGAGTACGTCGACGACGGCGAGCCGGACTCACTCGTCTTCACCTCACTGCGGGGCGCCCCGCTGCTCAACACCTACTTCGCCCCGCAGTGGTCGAAGGCCAGAGACGCCGTCGGCCTCCGCCACGTCCGCTTCCACGACCTCCGCCACCTCGCCGGCACCGAGGCCGCGACGGCAGGAGCCTCGCTCCGAGAGGTCATGTCGATCATGGGTCACGCATCGAGCGCAGCGAGCCTCCGCTACCTCAAGACCGCCGAGCATCGAAGCCGCGAGATCGCCGACGCCATCGGCCGTCGGATGGAGAGCTGACTCACTGCTCCGTCGTGCGTCGTGCGAGGTCGAGTCGCCGGTCGAACTCCTCCTCGTACCGACGACATACGAGTTCCCGGCTCGGCTCCTGAAGACGCTTGATCCGCCTCGCCTCGTTGTCGCGCTCCCAGTCAGCGAGATGCTCGACCAGCCAGACGATGCCAGCCGGGTCGTGCGAGCGCATCCTGTCAAGCGCGTGTTCGTACTTCCGGCTGAGCATCCACCGGCTCAGCACCAGGTCGTCGTACCGCTCCTCGAGGTCGACCAGCTCGCGGCGCAACGCACCGATGGTCGCCTCGCAGTCCGTGTGATCGGCGACCTGCTCTGGAGCAACCGCGGACGCCGGCGGCTGATTCGTTGGAGCGACTGGCGTGACGATCGGCAGGGGTGCCTCGCCATGCCGTCGGCCGGCATCACTGGAAGCCCCCTCTGCTCGCCGCGACGCCGCTTCTCGCTCGGCACGCTTCGCAGCGCGGGTCGCTCTCATCCGTTCGGCGTCCGACGCCCACTTCCGCGGTCGTCCGGGCTTCCGCTTCTGCTCCCCCACCTGAGGCTCCTCTCTGTCGGGAACCTCCCAGATTCGAGTTCCCGACTCCCGGAAACACTCCCGAATGCGCTGCCCGGGTTCCCGGAAACCCTCCCAGGCACGTTGCCCGAGTGCCTCAACCGCCACCCTGGTTCCAACGGCCGGTCGCGAGCCACTAGTCTCGGATATGGTTCGGGTGTGTCGCTAGTTCCGTTCTAACCCCGGCAATGTCAATCCCTACGGGAGGGAACATGCCAGCAACAGTTGCCGTGGAGCACGGTGAAGCCGCACGCCTCGCAGTCCAGGTCGTCTCCTTCGCCGAGCTTGCGCGTCTCACCCCGGCGGTAACCGCGCGGCGGCCCATCGTCGATCGCTTGGCCGACGCTCTAGACGCGTTTGCTTCCAAAGGCGTTGGGCGGGGTCCAGCCGAGATGATTCGGCTTGCCTCGACCCCCGAGGAGCTCATCGAGTCATTGCGTGAGTTGCGCGAGTCAATCGAGGAATCGCCGATGCCAGAGTCCGAGTGGCTCTCTGTTGCCGAGCTGCTTGGCGAAGAGCTCACGGTCGCACTAGTTGGCATCTCATCCACGTCACTCCAGCGGTATCGGTCGCAGCTACGGGCGACACCAGATGACGTCGCGGCTCGCCTGCATTTCGTAGCCCTGATCGTTGCTGCACTCGCCGGTAGCTACAACGAGATCGGAATTCGGCGCTGGTTCGGTCGCGCTCGAACGGCTCTCGACGGTGCCCGGCCGATGGACTTGCTCCGCGGCGAGTGGTCTCCACAAGAAGAAGGCCCTCGCTCTGTGCGACAGCTCGCTGACGCGCTGTTGGCAAGCCCCGCAACATGATTCTCTATCGCAACTGTGATCGCCGGTATCCGTTCCTGTGGGAAGGGACGGACCAACCACCAGCACGATGGCACGGTGATGGCGAGGGCCCCGCCCAGTACCTCGCCGACACACCCAACGGAGCATGGGCCGAGTTCCTGCGACACGAGGAGATCGTTGATGAGGCAGACTTGGCCGGCGTCAGCCGCGCTCTCTGGGCTGTTGAACTTGAAGAGGAACCAACTGCTCAGCCGTCACTCGACGTAGCTGTGCAGAGGGGCGGAGCCGACAGCTATCCGAGGTGCCAGGAAGAGGGTGCGCGCCTACGCGCCGAAGGTCACACGGGTCTCGTTGCGCCGTCGGCTGCACTCAATAGCGGAGCCGCCGGCGGCTGGACGGTCGCTGGAGGTCTAATCCCCGGTGCCGCCCGAGACGGTGTGGTCGTCGTTCTGTACGGGCCACGCCCTGATCTCGTCGGCTGGATGATCGTCGACCGAGGCCAACCTCCTGTGGAAGCGCTCGGCAGCGTTCGACACCTGTGAGTCCTCACAGAGTTCGCATCGGCTCGAGATCGCCAGAGTTGGGCTGGCAAGAGCCATCTCTGGATTTCCGAACGCGTGCAGGACCCGTGGTGCATATGTGTAGGTGTGGGGCAGAGAGGAGCGAAGCGATCGCAATAGTGGGGCGGTCAGATGCGGGCGCGTAGAGTCATGGAAGCGGTTGAGGACGACCCGCGCGTGAGCGGCGACCTGGTTCGGGATTGGGGCGATGATCACCGAGACGGGAGCCCTGACACGTGCGCCGGCAAGACAGGGCTTGCCGGCGCAAACGACGAACATCGCCATTGCGCGATCATCGCGTTGTTGCGATGATCCCTCACCGGACCGCCATTCGATAGGAGCGCCGTTATGGCCAGCCACTCCCGATGGGATGACATCAAGACGCGACGCCCCGGCCCACTCGAGAACGCCTGCAGAGCCGAGGAGCAGACCTTCACGCTTGGTGAGCTGATCTACGAACTGCGCACCGGCGCGGGCCTCAGCCAGCGGGAGCTCGCCGAGCGAATGGGCACGACACAATCGGTCATCTCAAGACTCGAGGAAGGTGGAGGTGGCCGACCGCGGCTCGACACTCTTGCGCGGATCGCTTCTGCGCTCGACCGGCACCTCGTCGTGTCGTTCCCCGAAGAGGTGCCGATGGGCCTCAAAAGCGCTATTCAGGTCGCATGATTGGGGATTGATGACGCGGCCACACCTCGATCAGCCAGGATGACCCCATGTTCGACCCGGTGACCGTCGCAGCAGAACTGGCTGCTGGGCGACTCATCGCCGGGCTGGAGAGCAGGCTGAGACGATCGCTTCGACGACGCGAGATGCGAAGGCAGCTGGCTGATGACGCATGGCAGGCCCTCGTGAGTGCGCATCCAGAGGTCCTCAGGCGAGAACAAGGCAGATTCGATCCAGATGCGCTCTGGGAATGGACGCAGGAACCCGAAGTGCTGGCGTCACTCATGTCCGCCGACTCGGAGGCCGTCTGTGACGCTGCACCCTCGATCGCCACGGCCTGGAGGCCGCTCTCGTACGACGAGCACAGCCCTCTGACCGGCGAGATCGAGAGACACGCCGCCCGGATCGTTCATGCGCTGTTCGTGCTCGACGCGCTAGCTGGTGACGACCTGCTGTCGGTACTGAATGCCCGGACGCGCGATGAGATCGAGAATCTTCACAACGACCTTGCGCTCGTGTGCGCGACGGTCGTCGACGCGGCTGACGAGGTCCGCACTGCAGCCCGCAATCTGTCGAGGTGGAGCGACCACAGCCTTGAGCTTGCCGCAGAGGGGATCGTTGCCAGTGACGGGAGGACGATCGTCGTTGAACGGAACGATGTGCTTCAGGCAGTCGCAGCCGCTGTGGCTGAGTGCCCCGACGACGTCGTACTGGTGGTCACGGGTGTGCCGGACACAGGCAAGTCACACCTTGTCATGCGCGTCGCCGAGCAAACGAGGCTCCATCAAGACGTAGCGGTGGTGGACCTCCGGAACATGCCGGGCTCCCTCCTCGACATCGAAGCCGCGCTCGGTGGAAGCTTTGAGTCGGCGCTCACCGCACTGGTGACGGCTCGGACCGGGCTCTTCGTCATCGATGGCGCTGAGCGCGCCCAGATCGACGGGCCGGAGCTTCTTGTCGAGCTGCTGCGGACCGCGAAGACCGTTGGCCTGAAAGGCATCATCATCAGTCGCGACGACGCCTTCGGGGACATTGAAGCGGCGCTGGCCCGCGCTGGCATTCGCGTCCGCCGGCACCAGATGAGCGGGCTGTCCGACGCCGAGGTGGCAACCCTCTCCAAGGACGTCGATCCACTTCGAGACCTAACATCGACCCCGGCGGGAGCCTGGATGGCCCGTCGACCTGGGCTGCTCAAGGCTTGGCTCACTCTCGCACCTGGACGCAAGATTCGGAACGAGGGACACCTGATCGATCTGCTTCGTGCTCAGTCGATTGCGAAGCCAGGCCCAGACCGGTCCGCTCGCATGGAGCTGTCCAACCGTCTCGCTCGGGCCGAGCTTGGCGGACCTCCGGTGGTCGGAACGCCCGACGGGCTCGATGCGCTTCGCTCGGCTGGCGTGCTGTCGCCTGCAACGAACACTTGGGACGTACGGATCTCGTTCAGCGACGACCTCTGGCGGGACACCGCACTGGCCGGGCTCATCGCGAGCGACTTCGAGGCCTTGAGTGGGTACCCCAACATTCGGCCGGCGATTCGGGCCGCCGTCGTGGCCTGCGAGCTGGCCCTCAACGAGGACCCGCAGCGATTCGCTGGACTTCGTGCGATCTTCGACGGCCTGTCGGAGCACACACGACATCGGCGCTGGTCCGAGGTGCCGTTCGAGGCTCTCGCATCGCTCGGTGGCGATGCCGAGTCGTGGGAAGCGGTGCTTGACGTTGTCGCGGCCGATAGCGATTCGCTCGATCGGCTGCTAGCCGTAGCTCGTCGCGCATCCAGTTCTCTGCTGCTCTCAGCCCCGCAGGCGATGTCGGACTTCATTTCCGTGCTGCTGCGGCGATGCTCCGACTCCGCTCAGCTACGCGAGCTACTTCGCGCCTGGCTCGGTGCGTACGCCATTCGAGGTTCGGCCGACCCAGATTCCTCGCGAACAGAGGTCTGCGGATGGCTGATGCAACGGCCACCGAGCAGCTGGCGAGACCAGGATCGGAAGCGGTGGCTTGCTGACATGGCGCTGTGCGGATCTGACCTGTCCGACGGCGGCAAGGCCGCCATCGACGCCTCCCTTGCGGACGATCCAACGATGCTGGACGAGGTTTTCCGAGATTGGAGGGTGGGATACGGGTTGGCGAGAAGCGACCCGTCTTACCTGTTGGCATTGTGCGAGCGCTACTACATCGTGGGCGACGGGTGGTCGCACGAAGCTCTTCGCTCGCCCTCTTTCGAGTTCCTCTTCAGCGACCGAGTGCACGCACGGCGTACGCCGTTCTTCTGGTTGCTGCAGGTCGTCCCACGCGAGGCGCTCGCGAGCGCCCACCGGATACTCACGGCTGCGTGCGAGTCGAGCCGGCGTTCTGTCGGGTTGCCTGAATGGGATTCTGATGACGGCGCGCGGGAGCCGACCACGCTGACGCTCGACCTACCCGGCCGCGGCCCAGTTGAGCTGTCCGGCGAGGAGTCGACTTGGAACTGGTATCGAAACACGATGAATGGCGGCGAGACGGCGACCAACATCCTGCTCGCAGTCGAGCAGTTCGCCGATTCGCTGCTCGACAGCGGCTTCTCGGTCGACCAGGTGACGAACCTGCTCCTTTCGCAGTCGCCATCCGTGACGATGGTCGGCCTCGCCGTGGGCATGTCGATTCGACATCTGGACCTGAGCGAGCCGAGCGAAGCGCTGATGTGCTGGCTGCGGCAGCCGATCATGTGGCACCTCGAGAGCGCACGATCGGCGTCGGAGCTGACAACCTTTGGAAACGTCGGCAACAACGACGTTGCGGGCGCTGAGCTTCGGAGACTGGGCCTGCGCGACGTTGGCCCGCAGCTCGCAGTGGCGGCACTGCTCAATCAGAACCAGATCGTTCAGCGACAGGTTGAGGCTGCCGCAGATGACCTATCGCAGAACGCCGACGAGAACGACGCCATGGTGCGTCTGTGGGCCAGCGAGATGAGGCCCTCACAGATGTCCATCCGGGAGACGAAGGCGGGGGTTGAGGTATCGGTTGACACACCGAACGAGGTGCTTGCAGCGATTGACGCGCTGCGCTCGGATGTCCTCCCAGATGGCGAGCCCGACGCAATCGCCAGTCGATACGAGGTCAGATTCGGGTCGCCGGGAAGTGCGACGGCCGACACCGCACAGCTGGTCTCGGACCTGGACCGCTGTATGAGCTGCACGGACGAAGAAGCGACTTCGAGCTGGCAGACAGCCAACGCCAATGTGGCCGCGGCGGCGGTTCGGGCAATCGGTGCAGGTGTGCTGCAGCTCGAGTCAGAGGAACGCTCGTGGGCGGTCGAAGCCGTCCTCAGGGTTGTAGAGATCGAACAGTCAGACGAAGACCAACCGATCTCCATCTGGAGCCCAGTCGTCTCCGCGGCCTCGTCGTTGCCGATCCTCCTCAGGTGGGAGTTGGAGGCGGTGGACGACCAGGAGTCGCCGCTTCGCGCTCGACTCATCGCAGCGGCCGAATGCCTCGCAACGAGAGCCGGAAGTGAAGTCTTGTGGCAGCTACTTGCCATCAACGCCGACCGCTGGCTCTCGCCCTGCAAGATGACGGATCCGAACCGCTGCGCGGCCGCACACGCGGTTCGACTCGCTGCGCTCGTCTTCGACCGGGCTGTGGGGCCGTACCGGCCGAGCTACGCCGACGACGAGACCGAATCGGCCCGCTGGATCGATCCAGCACTCGTACTCGCAGTGATGGCGCTCGCCTCGAGCGCGGGAGCGAACCCGTGCGAGCACGCCGATGTCGTGGCGCTTCGGGACACCGCGTTGCGTCTTCACTCCGAGGCGTTCGCCGGCGGTATCGGCCAGCAGCCCCACACCGATGGAAATCACTTTGCTCGGGTTGGAGCGAGCCTCCTGGCGATCTGCGTTCAACACGCAGTGGACAAGGTCTCTGAGTACGTGCTGTCGCTGCCACCTACTCAGCAGTACGCGGCGCTCAGCGGAATACGTCAGTCGGCAGGAGACAAACCGGAGAGACGATTCGACCTCGCTGCAGCGTGGCCCGCCCTAATGCGGGCCCTGAGCGGAGAGCTGGCGCACGACGATCGGTGGGCAGATCCGCACGCCGAGTTGATTCCCGTTGTCCGAACGGACCCGTACTCGCTCTCGAATGGGCCGTCATTCGATGAGGCAAGTACGAACTGGATCGACCCTCGTTCGATCGACGAGGCTCTTCCACTGTGGGCCTCCAGTGCGGTCGGGTGCGGCAAGTGCGCGCGATCTCTTGGAGCCTTCCTGCTCAGTTCCGATGTCGAGTGGATCGAGTCAACTGGGCTGCCCACGCTCCGCACGCTGGTCGGGTCATGTTCGAACGAAAGCCTGGCGCACGGCGGCGCGCCGTGGCTCGCAGACCTGGCAAACGACTCACTTCGTTCGGCAGCCCTCAACACCAACCAAGACCTATTGGCGATCTTGGACTACTACGTCGACGCCGACGACGGGCATGCGATGCTCGCACGCCAGCGCTGGGAGTGACCCGAGGTCGGCTGCGTGCCTACGGCGTGCCTGGAACAGCCGATACCAGCCGGACACAGCGGACAACACGGGCTAGTCTGAACGGCGACACATCCGACATACCGCCTGCTCAGAGCACGTTTCGGCAGGTCACGGCGCCGCCTGCCGAATCAGCTCGGGGCCACTTCCAAGCTGATGATGCGGGTTCGATTCCCGTCGTCCGCTCCACGCGAAACCCCAGGTCAAGGTGCAAATCTTGACCGGGTGAGCGTAACGCCGATGGGTCCCACGGGCCGTCGTGCCTACAACTGCCGAGCCGGTCTTCCGATCACCCAAGAAGGGGTCACGCCGACAGGACGATCGCGAGCCGCTGGAGGGCGGGGACGCGGTCCTCCATCGGAACGTCTCCCCAACCGGTCGCGCGATGGTCCGACAGCGCATCCTGGAGCCATCTCCAACGTCGTCGCAGCGCCTTGGGCGGGATCGGCCCGTCGCCGGTGATCGCCAAGTCGTCGAGGGTCGCCGCAGCGAGCAACTGGGCGGCGTCGTTCAGGTGCTTGCTCCGGTCGGGCGACGCGGCCAGTTCCTTCCAGGCGGTCGTCTTCGCAAAGAGCGCTCCGGTGAGCGACGGGACCCTGAGCACGACATCGCGCTCGCCGGCGAGGTCGATCCGGATCGGAGCAGCGGTGAGCAACGCCTGCTCGGCGCCGGGCGCAGCGAGCAGCTCGAATCCGGGCCGTGGCGGCTCGACGTTCCTCGTGCGGTTCTCGGGCGCGAGCAGATCGATCGTCGTTCCGTCGCCTCGACGGTGACGAACCCCGAACTCGCCATCCATGCCCGTCTCCACCAACTCGAAGGAAGCCCGACGGAGCGCCTCCGAGATCGTCGCCAGGATCCGTCGATCGACGCGTACATCGCCAACCACGTCGCCATCGTCGGTCGGACGTAACGGCGATCGGCCGCGGCTGCGCAGCACCACCTCGACCATCAGGCCACCGATCAGGCACCATCGGTCGATCGGGACCTCGGCCGCCAGATCACCCAGGGCCCCGAACACCCGGCGCGAACTCGCGGGCAGATCACCTTCCGGAAAGGCGACGGTCGGCATGTCGTCCACGAACTACCTCGCCCTGCGTTCGAGTTCGTGTTCGAGCTCACGGGCTGAGCGGTCGCCGGCCTCGAACACGTCGAGCCATGCCGCAGCGAGCGGCACGGCTCGCGGTTCCTGCGAGCTGGCCGCAGCCTCGATGTGGTCCACGACGTGCAGGACGACCCGTGGGACGTCTGAACCGAAGAGATGGTGCGCCGCGAGCACTGCGTCGAGGTCTCGCTCGGCCACGTACAGGTCGGCCGGGAACTGTGGACGCACAGCAGCACCGAATTGCGCGCCGGCGTGCACACCACCCACGAGGACACGTGCGTCATCGAGAAGCTGCGACTCGAGTTCGGGCAGCACGTCCAACTCCACCCGGCGCCCCCGTCGCCGCAGCTGCCACGCATGCCTCCGCAGGTCGCGAGGCGGCACTTCGCCGTCTTCGACGGCACGAAGGAACGCCCACGCACGATGCTGCGACCAGGGCCGACCACCGGCGTTGTCCGACCGCGCCCGCCGGTCCAGCTCCGACATCGGAATCAGCCAGCGCCCCGCGATCTTGTCGGCCCTCAGCTCGCCCGCCGAGATCAATGCCTGCACGCGCGACCGATCGACACCGAGCCGATCAGCGGCCTCCCGCACCGAGCAGACGTCCAACGCCATGCACAAACTATAGCAGATCTGCTACAGTTTGAGCACTCGCGAGGACCGATTGGCGCGATCACAGATCCACCAAACCGCAGCGGCGCTGAGGCGGGTCTCCGCGTACGGTGAACGGAATGTGCAACGCACATTCATCCCCGCCACCCACCAGGACCGGCGCCCCCGAGTGACCGAACTGTGGGCCAGACCCGACTCGCTCGTCGGGCAGTTGCAGCGCGGCCGGGGACGCGGCTGGCTCCGAGCGGTAGCACGCTCATTCGAGGGATTGTCGGCACTGCGTGACTGTCTGGCGGAGGACCCGTGTTGGGACGCTCAGGTCGAAGACCGCGGGTCGTACTACGCGACGCTGGCGCTCGAACTCGACGTCCGAGCCGCTGACGTGGCCGCCCAGATCGAGCCGGAGAACGACGACCGGCTCGCAGGCATCGTTGAAGCGTCGTAGTCGAGATGGCCAGACGCGGCGACCGCAGTGGGCTGCCCGCACTGCGCGAACGCTTCCTGACCACGAACCAGGCCGATCATCTCGTCGAACCTCTCGTGACGCTGGGCTCCCCTGAGGCGGTCGACGACCTGCTCAATTCGTTGGCGGCGCAGGCCCCGGATGACCACCTCGTTGACCTCGTTCGCTACGCCGGGTGGGATCTGCCATGGGATGAATGGGCGGCTCGACGCCCGAGGATCGCAGCTGCGATCGAGAGAGTTGGGACCGCACGCACCAATCGCTTGTCGAGAGAAGCACCAACCGACGCCCCGTTGGACGAGGTCCTTGCCTTCGATTGGAGTCGGCCACTTCCCAAGAGTCTTCGGCACCGGTTCCGCACCGCGCTCACGCCAAAGGAAGTTCGCCACCTGCGAGACGTCGCTCAGCGCCCCGAACACAGCAGCGCCCGAGACCTCGCACTTGCGGCTCTCGGCGACCGCCACGACCCAGCTGCGATCGCGACCGCCGAGGACGTCTTCGCCCGCAACGTGATCGGCCGCGAACGCGCCGCGGCCTTCCGGTACGTCAGAGCGCTGGCCGCTGACGACGCCCTACCTCTAGCCCGTCGATGGATCGACCTCCATGACGACCGGGCCGGCGTAGCGGCGGCGCTGTTCGCGGCCCACTGCGAAGAGGACGACGTGGCGGACGTCCGGAGGGCCCTTCAATCAAGCTGGATGCGTCGAGAGAACGCGATGTACGCGCTGTGCGATCTCATCGAGGCGCTCGGACGGCACCCGGCGCTCGGCCCGTTTCCCGAGCTGACCGAGGTCTTCGAGTCGGTTGAGTACTCCTACGCAAGGCGCCGAGCCGCCGCGGTCCTGGCCGAGGCCGATCCGGGCTTCGCAACGCGCTACGCGCTCGAGTGCCTCTGGGACTGCGAACCCGAGACGCGGCTCATCGGCGCCGGCGCCGTCCGAGTCGACGACGACGCACTCGACCGGCTGCAACAGCTCGAGGCGGATGACGCCGAACACGCAGACGTGCGCGCCGCAGCCCGAGCAGCACTCGGCCTGTCCAAGCCGTAGTCGAACACGAGCAGGGCCGGCGCCGCGGTCGTGCCTAGGGCGTGCCTGGAACAGCCGACACCAGCCGGACACAGCGGACAACACGGGATAGTCTGAACGGCGACACATCCGACATATCGCCTGCTCAACGCACGTTTCGGCAGGTCATGGCGCCGCCCGCGGAATCAGCTTTGTGCCACTTCCAAGCTGATGATGCGGGTTCGATTCCCGTCGTCCGCTCCACGCGAAACCCCTGGTCAGAGAGTTTCTGGCCAGGAATTGTGTAACGCGAAGCGGTCTCGGCGGCCATTCCGTGCCTAGCAGGATGCGGAAATTCGGCTGAGGTGCTCGCGTTCGACGCGGAATTCGAAAAGACTGTGGGTCATGCGTGGAAGCACCGATCTGCAGCTGGCGATGTTGACCTCGTTGTCGACGGAGGATTTGATCCCGAAGGATCATCCGATCCGCAAGATCCGTGTCGTCGTCGACGCGGTGCTCGCAGAGCTGGATCCGCTCTTCGATGAGATGTACGCGACGAGCGGCCGTCGGTCGGTGCCGCCGGAGCAGTTGTTGAAGTCGACGGTGTTGATGGCGATGTACTCGATCCGTTCCGAGCGCGCCTTCTGCGAACGGCTCAACTACGACCTGCTGTTCAAGCGGTTCCTCGACATGCGGATCGATCAGCCGGCGTTCGACGCAACCACGTTCACGAAGAACCGTGAACGACTCCTCGAAGCCGAAGTCGCCGATGAGTTCTTCGCGGCGGTGGTGCGCCAGGCCAAGCTCCGCCGCTACATGTCGTCGGATCACTTCTCCGTCGACGGCACCCTGTTGAACGCGTGGGCGTCGCACAAGTCGTTCAAGCCGAAAGACGGTCCGCCGTCGGACCCGCCAGCGGGCCGCAACGTCGAAGTCGCCTGGCACGGCGAGAAGCGATCGAACGACACCCACGCCTCGACGACGGATCCGGAAGCCAGGCTGTATCGCAAGTCGAACAACACCGCCGCGACGCTGTGCTACGCCGGGCCCCTGTTGATCGAGCACCGCTCAGCGTTGATCGTCGACGCCGAGCTCACCACCGCTGACGGCTACTCGAGTCGGGTGACGGGAACCGAGTCGTCGAACAGGCGCCGTCCCTCGCCGGTCACCGCGGGTGGACGGTCAGCGTGAGGGCGTCGATCCTGCCGGCGAGAAAGAGGCGGCGGACGGTCTCCACGCCGCCGGCCACGCTGATGCTGCCCGCGGCGTCGGACGCCCTGAGCGCGTCGAGGTACTCGACCGGGTCGTCGTCGACGAGTCGACCGTTCCACCCGAGCTCGCCCGTCAGGGTGGAGGAGATCACGTGTTTGCGGACCGGGTTGATGAAGTCACCGAAGCCGTCGTCGGCGTCCGACGGCCAGTACTGCGACCACTCCCCCCACAGGCGACGGCCCATCACGACATCGGTGACATCGGCGAGCGCCTTGCCCGTCAGCTCGCCCTCGGTGTCGCCGAAGGAGTCGAACTGGAACAGGTTCGGCGACTCCGAGACGCCGTTGACCGAGGAGAAGAGATGGGCGGTGACGGCGCGTGACATCGGTGTGACCTTCCAGGTTCGGAGCCCGTCGGCCGAGCTGCGAGTTGACGATGCTGGATACCATACCGACCAGTTGGTATGGTATCCAGCATGACAGCGATCACCCCATGTCTCTGGTTCGACGGCAACGGTCTGGAGGCAGCCGAGTACTACGTCTCGCTGTTCCCGGACTCTCGCATCGACGGTGTCAGCCCCGGGCCTGACGGCTCACCGCTGGTGGTCCAGTTCACGCTCATGGGACGCCCGTTCCAGGCGCTGAACGGCGGCCCCCAGTTCACGTTCACCGAGGCGGCCTCGATGGTCGTCCCGTGCGATGGCCAGGTCGAGGTCGACCACTATTGGGCTGCGCTCACCGAGGGCGGCGAGGAGAGCATGTGCGGATGGCTGAAGGATCGTTTCGGCCTGTCGTGGCAGATCGTGCCGAACCAGTTGGGTGAGATCCTCGGTGACCCCGATCCCGGACGCGCGGCCCGGGCGCTCGAGGCGATGTTGCAGATGCACAAACTCGACCTCGCGGCGATGCGGGCCGCGGCCGACGGAGCACCGGCATGAATGCTCCTCTCCGACGTTCCCGCGGGGAGGCCAGGACGGCGCTGCTCGGATCGGCGGTCGACGTCATCAGGGCCAAGGGGTTGCACGCAACGACCGTCGATGACTTGTGCGCCGCGGCGGGGGTGACCAAAGGAGCGTTCTTCCATCACTTCGCCTCCAAGGAAGACCTCGCGATCGCCGCTGCCGATCACTGGTCGGAGACCACCGGCGCCCTGTTCGCCGCCGCGCCGTACCACGACCACGACGATCCGGCCGACCGGGTCTTCGCGTATCTGGACTTCCGGGCGTCGTTGATCGCCGGGGCACCGGCCGAGTACACGTGCCTGGTCGGCACCATGACCCAGGAGGCCTTCGACACCAGCCCCGCGGTGCGCGACGCCTGCGCCGCAAGCATCTTCGGCCACGCCCACACCCTCGAAGCCGACCTCGCCGCCGCCCTCGCCGGCAGCACCACCGGCACCAGCGTCAGCGCTGCGAGCCTGGCCCGGCACACCCAGGCCGTGCTCCAGGGCGCGTTCGTGCTGTCCAAGGCCGCACACGACCGAGCCCCCGTGCTCGAAGCGATCGATCATCTCCGCCGTTACCTCGAATGCGTCCTCGGGCGCAGCGCGTCTGCGGCGTCTTCGGGCAGCGATCAGGACCGGGCCGTCTGATGTCCATCGAAGAGGTCGATCAGTACCTGGCGCAGCTCGACGAACCGAAACGATCGACGCTCGAAACACTCCGGCGAACGATCCTGGCGATCGTGCCCGGCGCCGACCAGGGGCTGTCCTACGGTGTCCCGGTGTTCTGCGTTGACGGCCAGCGGATCGCCGGGTTCTCGGCAGCGAAGCACCACGTGAGCTACCTGCCACACAGCGGCAGCGTCCTCGCAGCGTTCGACAGCGACGACCTTGCCGGGTCCGACGCATCGAAAGGCGCCCTGAGGATGCCCGTCGACACCCCGCTCCCCCATGACCTCGTCCGCCGACTGATCGTTGCGCGCTGCGCCGAGGCAGGCGTCTCGGTCTGATCGGCGCGGGCGGCGGTCGCGTCGGCGCGAAGGCGTCGAGCCGGCAGACGGCTGCGAGTCACTGTTCGAAACGCGCTCGGAGCACGGTACAGGCCCGGAGGGTCACCCACTTCGAGGGCTTGCCCTGCTCGTCGATCGGCGCCGAGGTCTTGCCCCGGTAGGCGTTCCGGTTGACCCATCGTCCGTCGTGGTCGGCGAGTCCGACAAGCCACCCGACGGCGTGATCCAGCCGAGGATCGTGCGCCAACCCGAGGTCGCAGAGCACCTCGAGGTTCTGGAGCACGTCGCACACGTAGGCGGAGGGGAACCCGAGCTTGAACCACGAGGAGGCCGGTGTGGTGTTGCCGTAGCCCATCGGGTAGTCGGCCTGAGCAGGGTCGCTCGACAACAGGAAGTCGATCCCGGCCCGAATCGCGCGTCGTTCGCGATCGGTCCGCATCGCCTCGGGAATGGCGGCCAGACCCCGCAACGCCTTGACCGCGCCCCACGCACACGGTCGGTCGTCGTTGCTCCCGCATGCAAAACCTGCGGCAGGGGTGTTCGCGTACCATCGTTCGACGCCCTCGCCGAGGATGTGGCGGGCGGCCCAGTCGGTGGCGGCTCGAACGACCGGGTGGTCGACGTGGCCGAACCGGATCAAGGCGTGGACGAGGTTGCCGTTGAGACAATGGATCACCGACGATGGCGGCGCCGGACGTTCCGCCGCAACCGAGGAGCAGCCGAACCCCCCGCTCGACGTGGCCGTGTAGGTCATCACGTAGTCGCAGGCCCGCTGCACTCGATGATCGGCGGGATCGGCTCCGAGCTGAGCGAGGAAGATGACGTTCCAGACGGTGCTGGTGTACTTGGGCGAATATCCGGGTCCAGGCTTGACCCACCAGCCGGCGTCGTCTTGCGCCTCCAGCATGCCGGCGATCGGGTCGACCGTCATCGCCTTCGATCGCGCCGACACGACGTCGACGTCATCGACGTCACGTCCGAGCAGGCGTTCGAGCGCGATCGCCCTCACCGCCGGGTCCTCCGGTTCGAGCAGCCACTCGATAGGACTCGACCTCAGCGCCCCGCTCCAGGACTCCGCGCTCATGCTCCAGATGGTCGCACGAACGCCGGGCGACCGCCAGAGACGGCCGCCCCACCCGGACACGTCGATCGGGTGCGAGCGTCATGGCCCGTCACGACACCGCGCAACATCTCACCCCTCGGCGCGTTTGCGAGCGCGACGTCTCAGGTACCGGTGCGCTCGCCGACAGCCACGCTGAACACCCGGATCGCCACGGCAAAGCCCGCGAGCGTGAGCAGTGCGAGCGAGCTCAGCAGCGCGCTGCCCGGTGCTCGCCGATCGACCATCACGACCACGACCACCCACATCGCCCCGGTGGCGATCACCACGTATCCGCCCCGACGGAGCCACCGCCACACCAGCACCCGGTCGACGACGGACGAACTCGGCGCCACCGCCATCAGGGCGATCACCGTGTGGAAGACGAACAGGCCCGACGCCACGACGACGACCCCCGGATTCGCGACGTCGTCGGTGCCGGCGAGCCACTGCCACACCACCACGACCTCCACGAGCAACGCCGTGTGGGAGTCCGGGCGGACCACCGCGGCAGTCGCGAGCCCGGCGAGCAATACGAGCACGAAGCCGACCTGGTCGCCGCCGACGACCGCTGCCGTCGTGGACGCCCCGACCGCGGACACCACCGCCAACGCGGCGAACGCCCAGCGTTGCGCGGACACCATGGAGAGCTGGTCGATCCACTGCTGGAGCTGACCGGTGTTCATCGCTGCACCATCCTCGGGCCGGTGGATCGCCGGGCGATGTCGCGGATCACCTGGTCGAGGCTTCCCGGTCCGCGCCACTCGACCACCGGAATCCCGGCGGCGAGGACGAGCCGGACCTCCCGGCGGCGTTCGAGGAGCCGAATCCGCCACGCCAAGGAGGTGTACTCGTCGTCGTCCTCGCTCACGTGCGCGGGCAGCGTGTCCACCACGATCACCGTCATGCCCTGACGGCCGAGCGACACCGCGAGATCGAGCGCATCGGGAGCGACCAGCGGTGACAACATCACGGTGATCTGGCCACCGATGACGCCGCGCTGGCGCGACGCCGGCGTGCGGTAGCCCGATCGTCCAGGGTCGCCCGGCCGCACCTGGGCGAGCGTGTCGAGAATCCGGCGCAGCTGCGCGCGCCCCGAGCCCGGAGCAACGGTGTGGGCCACCCGCGTCCCGAACGCTCGCAGCGACACCCGTTCGCCGCGCGGCGCATAGTGCTCGGCGATCGCGCCTGCCGCGCGCACCGACGCGTCGAGACTCGACGCCAGACCGTCGATCCCCTCGCTGACGCCGAAGTCGTCGGAGGCGTCGATCACGAGGGCGATGTGGGTGTCGAGATCGGCCCGTGTGGCGTTCACCTGCAGCTCGCCGGACCGGGCCGATCGCGCCCAGTTGATCCGCCGCATCCGATCACCGGCATGGAACGGGCGGATGCCGGCGAACTCGTTGCCCTCGCCGGCGCGGGCCGACCGGTGCAGGCCGACCAGCCCGTCGTTCGGACGCGCCGAGGCGTTCACGTCGAACACGCCCGGCAAGGGCAGGGTGACCAGCGGGTGCCGCGCCGTTCGCGTCTGCCAGCGGAACGCTGCCCAGGGCGTCGCCGCCAACACGTCCACCGGCTCGATCGCACGCGTTCCCCAACGGGTCGAACGGAGATCGACCGCCAGATGGGCGGTGCCGTCGACGGCAGCGGCCGTTGCGACCCCGCTCGACGGCCGGGCCTCGATCCATGCGGCCGACGTCACGGCCGCCACGGCGACGTCGAGCATCGGCTCGTCGGACACCTCCCCGTGCCAGGTCGTGGCGTCGCCCTCGCGAATCGTCGGGTGGGCGAGACGATCCTCGAACGTCGGCGCCCGGCTGGGCCTCGTCAGCAACGACCAGACCGTGACGGTCGCCATCGGCGTGGCGATCACGAGGAGGTCGGGGCGGCGCCAGACGAGCGCGATCGCGATGAGCACCACGGCGCCGACCGACGCCCGGAGGTGAGCGACGGTCGGCCGCCACCTCTCGCTCCCCGACCACAGGCCCGTCAGCCTCGCCGTGTTCACAGGCGGTCCGCGGCCGGCTCCAGCGGGCCGGGCGTGGCGACCGACGCCACGACCTCGGCGACGACGGTTCGTCCCGACACCTGACTCATCCACAACTCCGGCTTCACCGTGATGCGGTGAGCGAGCACGGGCAGGGCGACCGCCTTGACGTCCTCCGGGGTGACGTAGTCGCGACCAGAGATGATCGCCCACGCCCGTGACGCCAGCAGCAGCCCGAGCGCGCCTCGCGGCGACGACCCCATCAAGACGTGGGCGTGGGTTCGTGTCGCCGTTGCCAATGCGACGCAGTACCGCCCGACGCTCTCGTCGACCGTCACCCGCTCGACGGCGGCCTGCATGGCGAGCAGCGTGGCCGCGTCGGTGACCTGACGCAGCGTCTGGTCCTCGCGCTGGCGGTCCATGCGCCGCTGCAGCACGGCCCATTCGTCGTCGACCGAGGGGTAGCCGAACGAGGTGCGCATCATGAACCGGTCGAGTTGCGCTTCGGGGAGCGGGTAGGTGCCCTCGTACTCGACCGGGTTGGCGGTGGCGAGTACATGGAACGGCGGCTCGAGCACGAACGTCTCGCCCTCCACGGTGATCTGGTGCTCCTGCATCGCCTCGAGCAGTGCGGCCTGCGTGCGCGGCGGCGTGCGATTGATCTCGTCGGCGAGCAGCAACCCGGTGAACAGGGGGCCGTGGCGGAACACGAACTCGCCGTTGCGCTGGTCGTACACGAACGACCCCGTCAGATCGGCGGGCAGCAGATCGGGTGTGAACTGCGCCCGCGCGAAGTCGAGGCCGAGCGTCTGGGCGAACGACCGTGCGGCGAGCGTCTTGCCCAGGCCCGGGAAGTCCTCCAGGAGCACGTGTCCGCCCGCGAGGATCGCTGCCAACACGAGCGTGAGCGCCTCACGCTTGCCGACCACGGCCACCTCGACCTCATCGAGCACCTCGGCCGCGAGACGTGACACGTCGTTGAGTTGGAGCTGTTCCATGGGACCTCCCGGTCAGAGCCGTTCGATGAGCGTGAGAATGCGGTCGAGTGACCGTGGCTTGAGGAGTACGGCCGCACCGTCCGGGTCGTTGACGAACGCGTCGAGTTCGTCACCGAGCACGACCCGAGCAGCCTCCGGATCCTCGAGGCGATCGATGCGGTGGACCGAACGGAGCTGGTCGTCGACGAGGTCGACGAGGCTCGCGCGAAGGTTTTCGAGTGACGCGCCGTCGGCGCGCCCGTAGGCGAGCCCGCTGCGAAGACGCGTCACCCGGCGATCGCGTCGCGCCACCGGCTCGACCGGCAACGGGGCGGCCACGCCGCCCGAACCAACCGCCACCCTGGCGAGATCGACCACGAACCACAGCCCCACGCCGACCAGTGCGCACAGCGCTGCGACCAGGACGACGTGCGGGCCCATGCCGGTCGTGACCATCAGCACCTCGACGACGATGGTGATGCCCACGATGACCGCGAGGGCCTTCTTCCACGAGGTCACGACGACAGCGCCGCCGTCTCGAGTTCGGCGCGGAGCCCGTCGTGGACGGCATCGAGTGCATCGATCGCCGCACGTCGCGACTCCTCCCCCATCGGATGCTCCGAGAACCGTGCCTCGCGGTACAGCGCTGCCAGGGCCGAGATCGCGGCGCCGTCGACGTGATGGGTGGCCAACACGCGCTCGGTGAGCTCCGCCGACGTGTCGGCTGGGTTGCGTTCGACTCCGGCGTCGGTCACGGCCGCTTCCAGCCGGAGCCAGCACTCGACGATCGCGTTGCGTGGCGCGCCACGACCGAGCGCAGCGCGCTGCGCGTCGGCGTCGGCGGTGATGGATGCCGCGACGTCGTCGAGCACGTCGAAGTCTGCTCTCGTTCGCCGGCGCCATCGTGGCCACCGGAGCCGGGGGCGGTGACGCCACAGGAACACCGACGCCACGACGGCGAAGATCGCGAGACAGAGGTAGAACAGGATCCGGGCGATCACCTCGACCCAGCCGGGCAGCTCGAGCGGCGGACGCGGGTCGACCTGCCCGAAGTCGGTCTCGAGCGGCGGGAGCGTCGTGACGGGTTCGGCGGATGCCGGTTCCGTGACGAACCGGGGAGCTCGCTGAGCCAGGTCGACCTCACCCCCCGCCGCGACGGCGGCGAGCAATACCGCCACGATGATGCCGGTCAGCACGGCCGCCGCTGCTCTCCGGTCCACCGGTGCAGGTTACTGCGACCGTCGCAACGGCCCGAGGCGAAGGGGCCGTCGGTCCCTGGTGCAGGGCTCATCCTGGAGGAGACAGTGGAGTACATGGCGATCTCCGGGATCCCGCCACTCGGCGACCGGCCCTGGTTCGGCCGCCGCGGCAGCCGGGCCGAGTACCTGCGACGCGCCGTGATCGAATCCGGTCGTCCGCGCCGCGACGGCGTGCTGACCGAGAGCGAACTCGGCGAACTTCCCGAACCCGTGGCACGGTACATCCGCCGATCGGGCGCGGCCGGGCAGCCTCGGGTGTCGAACTTCCACGCACGGCTGCACGGCCGGATCCGCTCGGGCGCCGCCACCGGCTGGATGCCGTTCACCGGCGAGCAGTTGAACACCTACGGCCCCGAACCGAGCCGGCTCTTCTTCATCGTCGCGCGAATGAAGGGCCTGCCGGTCGAGGTGTTCCATTCGTTCGTCGGCACCGACGCCACGATGCGGGGCAAGGCCCTGTCGATCGTGACGGTGGTCGACCAGCAGGGTCCTGAGCTCGCACGGACGGAGACCGTGACGATCCTGAACGACGCCTGTGTGATGGCGCCGGGTGCGCTCGCCGACCCCGCATGCACGTGGGAAGCGATCGACGACCGAGCCGCCCGGGTCGTGTTCACGCGGCTCGGGGAGACCGTGGCGGCCACGCTGTACTTCGACGGCGCCGACCAGCTGGTCGACTTCGTCTCCGACGACCGGCGACGCGACCAGACCCTGCAGCGGTGGTCGACCCCGCTCGGGCGGTATCGACGCTTCGGCGACCGATGGGTGATGTCCTACGGCGAGGGCCGGTGGCACGCCCCTGCCCCGGAGGGCGAGTTCGCCTACGTCGAGATCGAGCTCGACGAGATCACCTACGACGTCGGCCCCACGAGATTCCGGCGTTGACCGACGAGACGGGCCACGCCGCACGTGCCTACGCTCGCCCTGGGATGTCCGCACTCACCAACTCGCCACTCCGCATCGGACTGGGGTCGATCGCGGTCGTCGCCGCGGCAGCGACCCTGGTCCTGACGATCGGGAACGACGAGCGAGGTATCCCCGAACCCACCGGGCCGGTCCCCGTGGAGATCGACGCCGTGACCGACCCGGTCGGGGTGCGGATCGGCACGTCGGGCCCAGGTCCGGTCGTCGACGCAACCGAGCTCGCACCGTTGATCGCCGTCCACGTCGACGCCCGCGACGAGCTGCGCGCGTGCATCGACGACGCCCGGCGCGCCGCGGCCAGCAATCCCGGCCCGGCCCCGTGCTGAGGTTTAGCCGACGGCGATGAGATCGACCACGAAGACGAGGGTCTCGTTCGGTGCGATCACGCCACCCGCGCCCGCTGCGCCGTAGCCCATGTGCGGGGGAATCGTGAGGCGGCGCCGACCGCCGACCTTCATCCCCTGCACGCCGTCGTCCCAGCCCTGGATCACCTGACGGCGACCGAGGCCGAACTGGAACGGCTCCATGCGGTCCCACGATGCGTCGAACTGCTCGCCGGTCGACCACGACACGCCGACGTAGTGGACCGTGACGTTCCGGCCCGCGGTGGCCTCGTCGCCGTCGCCGATCGTCTCGTCGTCGATGACGAGGTCGGTGGGCGGGGTTCCTTCGGGGATCGTGACCTCTGGCTTGCGCATGGGCAACGACGCTATCCGGCCCGACCCTCGCCGGAACCCTGTCCGTGCCGATCGAACGCCAACGAGATCGCGTCGGGATCGTGAGCGTGGAGCCCGACGTCGACGACGTAGCTCCCCGATTCGGTGACCCACGCGCCGCCGAGCCGCAGGTCGAGCGCCGACCAGTCGAGTGTCACCTCGATCGGTTGGCTGCTCCCTGCACCGAGCCGACGGCGTGCGAATCCCACCAGGCGGCGATGCGGCCGCTCGTGCGCGCTCGCGTCGAGCCCAGCGAACGCGAACAGCACCACCGTCGCGTCGGACGGGCTCGCATTGGTCACCGTCACCCGGATCGAGTCGGCGTCGATCGGCTCGGCGCGCTCGATGTGAGCGCTGCCGTAGCCGAGGCCCCAACCGAAGGGGAAGTGTGCAGCGCGACCGTCACGGTCGAGCTTCCACTGGCCGTGGAACAGGTCGTAACGGGCCACGGTGGCGTCACGATCGAACTCGACGAGATCGTCGGGATCGGTCGGGACGGCGAACGGGAGCCGGCCACCGGGCTCCGCCCTCCCGGCCACGATCTCGGCGAGCGCCTCGCCGCCCTCCACCCCCGCATACCAGGTCACGAGCGTGGCGGACACCGAGTCGGCCCAGGGCATCACGACCGCCGATCCGGTGACCACGACGACGACCACCCGGCGATGTCGTGCCGCAGCAGCAACGATCAGCGATTCGTCGGCCTCGGACAGGCGGAGCGAGGCCCGGTCACCGCCCGGCGCCATCGCCCCGCTGTCGTCGCTCGATGCCGTTCCGGTCGCCTCGGGACCGATCCGTCCCGTCGGCCGGGGGCGCTCGTGTGGCGCGTCGGTGCCGAGCGTCGGGTGGTCCATCGGCGGGAACAACTCGGCGACGAGCGGCGCCGTTCCGGTGTTGTCGATGTACTCGCCTTCGTCGTCCTTGGTGTAGCCGACGACGACGATCACCACGTCGGCGCCGTCGACGATGTCGAGGTCCGTGTCGGCGTGGTCGACGTTCGCGTCGCCGAACACCCGTCGGAGACCGTCGAGTGGGGTCACCACGTCGGATGCCTTCACGTCGCTGGAGCCGCCGTCGCCGAGATTGCGCATGGCGGCGAGGCGGCCCAACACCGCCACGCGACCGGTGCGATCCGGGTCGAGCGGGAGGAGCCCGTCGTTGCGCAGCATCACGGTGGATGCCACCGCCGCCTCCCGCGCCAGCGCCCGATGCTCCGGGGTGCCGACCGCCGACAGCGGCGGCTGCGAGTCGTACACGAAGGCGAAGCGCAGGAGGGTGGCGACGATCCGCTCGACCGCCTCGTCGACCGTCGCGACGTCGAGGCGACCCGACTCGACCGCATCCGGCAGTCGCATCGCTCGCTGCTGACGGAACGGCATCTCGATGTCGAGGCCGGCCACGACCGACGTGACCGCATCGCGGAGGCCGAAGATGAAGTCGGAGGTGACGAAGCCGTCCCAGCCCCACTCGTCGCGCAGGATCTCGGTCAGGAGGGTCGCGTTCTCACCGCACCACTCGCCGTTGACCGAGTTGTAGGCGCTCATCACCGAGGCGACACCTTCGGCGGCGACGCGGCGGAAGTGCGGCAGGTACACCTCGTGCAGCGGTCGCTCGTCGATCTCGACGTCGACGCGGAAGCGAGCGTTCTCCATCGAGTTGAGCGCGAAGTGCTTCATGCACGCCATGACATGACGCTGCAGTCCTCGGGTGAGTGCCGCCGCCATCACGCCGACGTGGTGCGGGTCCTCGCCGTAGGTCTCCTGGGCCCGACCCCATGCAGGGTGTCGGAGCAGGTTCATGCAGACCGCCCCCGTGTAGGTGGCGCCGCTGGCGCGCAGTTCGGTACCGATCGCCTCGCCGATGCGTTCCTCGAGATCGGGATCGAACGTTGCTCCGCGGGCCATGCTGACCGGGAACGCCGTCGCGTCACCGATCACGCAGCCGCGTGGCCCGTCGGCGAAGTCGATTCCGGGAATCCCGAGCCGAGGCACCTTCGCCGCCGGCCACGGGTGCTGGTAGTAGCCGCCCGACGTCATGTCGAGCAGACCTGGCCACAGCGGGGTGTCGCCGTCGAGGCAACCCAGCTTCTCCTCGAGCGTCATGCGGTTGACGAGCGCACGGGCGACAACGTGAGGATCGGCTCCGGATCGGACTTCGGCCACAGCATCGGCGAACGCGGACATGGGTCGACGATGACACAACCGGTCGGCTCCCGTGCGCACCGGACCGCCTGGCAGACTGCGCCCATGCCCGGCGCCTTCCTCCACCCGTTCGCCAAGCCGACCCGTGAGCGGTTCATCACGATCGCCCGCGGCGAGGGGTCGCTCCTGTGGGACGCCGACGGCAACGAGTTGATCGATGCGATGGCGAGCCTCTGGTACTGCCAGATCGGTCACGGCCGTGCCGAGATCGCCGACGCAGTCTCACGCCAGATCGGCACGATCGAGGCGTACTCGTGCTTCGATCCGTTCACGAACGCGCCCGCCGACGCGCTCGCCGAGCGGATCGTCGAGTTGACGCCGATCCCCGACGCCCGGGTGTTCTTCGCCGGGTCCGGGTCGGAGGCGGTCGACTCGGCGATGAAGCTCGCTCGGCTCGCCCAGGTCCAGGCGGGCCATCCCGAGCGACACCTGATCATCTCGCGGGTGCGGGGCTACCACGGCACCAACTACGGCGGCACGAGCGCCCAGGGCCTGCCGCTCAACAAGCAGGGCTACGGCGAGCTGCTCGCCGACGTGGTGCAGGTTCCGAGCGACGACATCGAGGCGCTGTCGGTGCTGATGGCGCAGCGGTCCGACGAACTCTGCGCGGTGATCACCGAGCCGGTGCAGGGCGCGGCCGGGGTGTTCCCGCCCGTCGACGGATATCTCGCGGAGGCTCGGCGCCTGTGCGACCAGCACGGTGCGCTGCTGATCTTCGACGAGGTGATCACCGGATTCGGCCGGATGGGCACCTGGTTCGCCGCCGACCACTACGGCGTCACACCCGACATGACCACGTTCGCGAAGGGGGTCACCTCGGGCTACCAGCCGCTCGGCGGGGTGATTCTCGGACGCGCCGTCCGACACGCACTCGAAGCCGATTCCGACTTCATCCTCCGCCACGGCTACACGTATTCGGGTCATCCGACGGCATGTGTGGGCGCGCTCGCCAACCTGGGGATCATCGAACGCGACGGCCTCCTGGGAGAAGCAGTCCGGCTCGGCGACCGCCTGGGGGCCGGCCTGCGAGCGCTCGAAGCCGACGGCGCGGTCGATCACATCCGTGGCGACGTCGCCATCTTCGGCGCGCAACTCCACGAACACCACAACGCGATGCGCGTACGCGACCGCATGCTGGAACTCGGTGTGATCACGAGGGCGATCGGCACCGACACCGTCACGTTCTGCCCGCCGTTCGTCACCACCGACGCCCAGGTCGACCGCATCGTCGACGTTCTCGCCACCGCCCTCGCCGACCAGCCCCGAAGCTGACGCCACCGCCCGCCCGACATCTGCGTCAGCAACAACCCACCGATCGGTGATTGTCGCCGACACTGAACGGCAGCCCCGATTCTGCGTCAGCAACAACGCACTCTTCGTGGATCACTGCCGACGCTGTCGGGAGGCCGGGGAGCGTCCGCACCGGCGCGCTCCGCGCCCACGTGAAATCATGGCGCGGTGACCGACACCGCCGCCGCACCCGTGTACAACCCGTTCGACCCGGCGTTCCGGGCGAACCCGTACCCGTTCTACGACGTGTTGCGCGAGCAGGCGCCGGCGTACGACACCGGCTACGGCCTGATCGTGCTGACCCGATACAGCGACGTCGGCCACGTGTTGCGCAGCAACGATTTCAGCCGCGACATCGACGCGAACGGCACCCCGAGCGACGATCCCGTCGCGCAGCGGCGACGACTCCGACGCTCGCAGGGATCGAAGTCGATCCTCAACCTCGACCCTCCCGACCACACCCGACTCCGACGACTGGTCTCGAAGGCGTTCACGCCGACCGCGATCAACGCCCTACGCGGGCGCATCGAGGAGCAGGTCGACGACGTCCTCGATCGTGCCGCCGAGCGTGGCTCGATGGAGCTGGTCGACGAACTCGCCTTCCCGGTGCCGTTCCAGGTGATCTCGGATCTGCTCGACATCCCGCAGGACCGGTCGGTGGAGATGCGCGAGTGGGGCCAACTCCTCACTGCGGCGCTGGAGCCGACGACGACGCTCGAGACCCTCGACGCGGCCGAGGGAGCACTCGGGCAGATGGGTCCGTACCTCGCCGGCGTGGTCGAAGATCGTCGCCGGAATCTCGGCGACGACGTGCTCTCGGCGTTGATCGTCGCCGAAGAGGAAGGCGACCGCCTCACCACCGAGGAGCTGTTGTCGTTCGTGGTGCTGCTGTACGTCGCCGGGCACGAGACGACCGTCAACCTGATCGGCAACGGCATGCTCGCGCTGCTTCGCAACCCCGCCGAACTCGACCGCTGGCGACGTGACCCAGCGCTCGACGCGAACGCCGTCGACGAACTCCTGCGCTACGACGGCCCGGTGCAGCACACCGTAAGGATCCCGATGGTCCCGATGTCGTTCGGCGAGGGCGAACAGCGCGTCGACGTCGAGCCCGGCACATCGGTGCTCACGGTGCTCGGCGCCGCCAACCATGACCCCGCTGTGTTCGACGATCCCCACACGCTGCGCCTCGACCGGCCCAACGCCAGCCGTCATCTCGCGTTCGCAGCAGGCATCCACTACTGCCTCGGCGCCTCGCTCGCCCGCCTCGAAGCCACGGTGGCGCTCGGGCGACTCATCCGGCGGTTCGAACGGATCGACCTGCTCTCCGAGCCGACGTTCCGCGACCGCCTGACGATTCGCGGTGTCGATCGCATGGAGCTGTCGGTCTCCTGACGCCGTGAGCCGTCCGAACATCGTCCTCTTCATGCCCGATCAGCTCCGGGCGGACGCGCTCGGGTGCTTCGGGAGTCCCGTCGCGTCGACCCCGAACATCGACGCACTCGCCGCCCGCGGCGTCCGGTTCGACGACGCCTGGGCACAACATCCCGTGTGCGGGCCGAGCCGCTGCTCGATCCTCACCGGTTGGTACCCGCACGTCGCCGGCCACCGGACGCTCGACAACCTGATCGACGACCACGAGCCCAACCTGTTCAAGATCCTCCGGGAAGCGGGCTACCACGTCGCCATCGCCGGCGACCGAGGCGACGTGTTCGCTCCCGGCGTGACCGAGTCGAGCTCCGACTTCTGTGGCTTTCTCGAACCTCCCGTCGATGCGATGACGAGATACACCTCGCCGTACCCGACCGACCACCGGCTGCACCGTGCGATGTACTTCGGCGAGACGGGTGATGCCGACACGCTCGACTTCGACGAAGCGACGATCCGAACCGCCGAACGCTGGCTGCGCGAAGGCGCGCCGACCGATCAACCCTGGCTGCTGTGGGTGCCGCTGATCTTCCCGCACCCACCGTTCACCGTCGAGGAGCCATGGTTCTCGATGCACGACCGCTCGGCGATGCCCGACCCGATCGCGGCCGCCGACTGCGTGGGCAAGCCTCGATTCATGGACGCCTACCGGGACATCTACGGCTGGGGTGACCTGTCGATCGGCGACTTCCACGAGATCGCCGCGACGTACCACGGCATGGTGAGCCGGGTCGATGCGCAGCTGGCGAGAGTGCTCGATGCGGTCGACGACATCGGCGCGACCGACGACACCGTGATCGGCTTCTTCGCCGACCACGGTGAATACCTGGGCGACTTCGGACTCGTCGAGAAGTGGCCGTCGGCGATGGACCCCTGCATCCTGCGCAACCCCCTCGTCCTCGCCGGCGCGGGACTCCCGCAAGGCGTGGTCGTCGACCGTCCGGTGGAACTCGTCGACCTGTTGCCGACGATCTGCGAGCTCGGCGAGGCGGAAGTGACACACACCCACTTCGGGCGAAGTCTGCTGCCCGTGATGAACGATCCGACGGTCGCCCATCGGGAATTCGCCTGTTCCGAGGGCGGGTTCCGCGTGACCGACCAACCTCGGTTCGAACGTGCCAAGGGGATCTACGAACCCAAGGGTCGGCTGCAGCGAGAACGGCCGGAACTGGTCGGGACCGCCATCGCACTGCGAACTCCGACGCACACCTACGTCCACCGACGCTACGAATCCGACGAGTACTACGACCGCCTCGCCGATCCGAACGAGGTGATCAACCTGATCGGACGGCCCGAGGATCTGGCACTCCAGGCCGACCTCCGTGACGAACTCCTCGGATGGATCGCCGACACCTCCGACGTGATCCCCTGGGAACCCAACCCCCGACGGCCGCCGATCGTGCACGGCTTCCGCAGCGACGATCCGAACCGTTCCACCGAGTGATCGGCGCGGTCTCCTTGGTCAGGGGTTCAGCAACCGGATGAGGCTGCTGGTGTCCCACCGGTCGCCGCCCATCGCGACCACCTGTTTGTAGAACTGGTCGACCAGCGCCGTCACCGGAAGGCGGGCGCCGCTGCGATCGGCCTCGTCGAGCACGATCCCGAGGTCCTTGCGCATCCATTCGACGGCGAACCCGAAGTCGAACTCGTGCGCAGCCATCGTGCGGGCGCGATTGTCCATCTGCCAGCTCTGGGCGGCGCCCTTGCCGATCACGTCGACGACCTGATCGACGTCGAGGCCGGCGAGCTTGGCGAAGTTGACGCCCTCGGCGAGGCCCTGGAGCAGACCGGCGATGCAGATCTGGTTGACCATCTTGGTGAGTTGCCCAGAGCCAGCGGGGCCGAGCCGGACGCAGGACTTCGCGTAGCCGTCGATCACGACGGCGGCCCGATCGAAGACCTCGGCGTCGTCGCAGCCGCACATCACCGTGAGCTGTCCGTTCTCCGCGCCGGCCTGTCCACCGGAGACCGGGGCATCGACGAATCCGATGCCTCGTTCGGCGCATGCTGCCGACAGCTCACGGGCGAGCCCCGCCGACGCCGTCGTGTGGTCGACGAGCACCGATCCGAGCGCCATCGCGTCGAGTGCCCCGTTGGGCCCGCGGACGACCTCGCGGACGTCGTCGTCGTTGCCGACGCAGAGCGCGACGAACTCGGCGCCGTCTGCGGCTTCGGCGGGCGTGGGTGCGGCCTGATTGCCGTTGAGCGCAACCCAGGCGAGCGCCTTGGCCGCGGTGCGGTTGTAGACCACCACCTCGTACCCCGCCTTGGCGAGGTGCCGGGCCATCGGGGCGCCCATGACGCCCATTCCGAGAAACGCGATCCTGCTCATCGCCGCCGAGTCTGGCACGCCCCCTCCCCCACCCACCGAAAAATGCCGGCATCGGCGCGCCTGGCGCGCCGAAAGGGGGCAGATTTCGGGCGAGGGGCGAGCGACGCGCGACACTGCCGGACGTGTCGTCGCCACCGTCGTCTGCGCCCTGGAGTGTGCTCACCTGGAACCTGCACGGCTCGGCAGGGCCTGATCTCGAAGCCGCCGCTCGATCGATCCGCGCCCAGGCGCCCGACATCGTGGTGCTCCAGGAGATTCGCAAACATCAGGCGGAAACCCTCGGTCGAGCATTGACGATGCGTTACGCCTGGGCGCTCAAACATGCGCCCTACACGCGGGTGATGTGGTGGAGGTCGGAAGGAATGGCAATCCTCACGCCGCATCTGCTCGACGCGGTGGGGCACACGGAGATCTCCGACGACCAGCCGATGCGGAGTTGGCGGCGGCGCATCGCCCAGTGGGCGCTCGTCGGTCGCGCCGACCGCAGCATGGTGATGATCTACAACCTGCACCTCTCGCCGCACCAGGACGCCGATGCCCGACGCTCCGAGGCAAAGCGGGTTGCGAGGATCGTCGAGGAGATCGGTGACGATCCTCCGCCGATCGTCGCCGGCGACTTCAACGACGCTGACGACCCGTCGATCATCGAGGCGCTGCCCGGCGTCGAACACGAGCGTCCAGCCGACACGAATCCGTCGGGGTCACCGAGCCAGTTGCTCGATCACGTCCTGCTCCCGCAGCAGGCATCCGACATGTCGGTCACCGTGCCCGTGGGTGGACCGGAGTGGGCCGCGATCTCCGATCACCTTCCGGTGACCGTCCGCTTCACCCTGCCGAGTGTGACGCCGGGGGTCTGACCCCTGGCGTCACGATCACTTCTTCTTCTTGGCCTCGGCCGGCGGGGCCTTGAGGACACCCTTGGCCAGGGCATCGTCGAGGTACGCCTCGGCCTCTTCGGCCGACACCTTCAGCGCCGGCGAGATCTCCGAGATCAAGTTGACGCGGGCACGCTCGTACATCGTGCGCTCGGCCGCCGACAGCGACGCGTCGCGGTTGCGTGCGGCGAGGTTCCGGACGACTTCGGCAACCTGGTACACGTCGCCGCTCTTGAGCTTCTCCTGGTGGTTCTTGAAGCGACGGCTCCAGTTGGAGGGCACGCGGGGGTCCGGTTTCGCCAGCACTGCCACGAGGTCTTCGAGCTCGTCGGCCGACACGGGCGGCCGCACGCCGACCTCCTCGGTGCTCGAGATCGGCACCTTCAGCGTCATCTCGTTGATGACGGTCTTCAGGATCAGGTAGTCCTGCTTCTCGCCGAAGAACTCCATCTTCTTGGTCCCCATCACGACGCATGCGCCGTGCTGGGGGTAGATGACGGTTTCGCCCTTCTTGAACTTCACGCAGAACCTCGCCTGGTCGGGGGTGGGGGCCGCGGGTGCACGCAGCGCCGTTCCAGGCTACAGCGCCCCCGGCAGGATTCGAACCTGCGACCTTGTCATTAGAAGGGACTTGCTCTGTCCAGCTGAGCTACGGGGGCCTCCCGACGAAACTATCGCCTCTCGATCTCGTCCGAGCATCGGTTGGGTATTCTGTCGCATGGCGATCAGACACCACACGAAGAACAAGGGCGACCTCGCCACGGCACAGGTCCATGTCGATCTGATCGAACGCGGTGCCCTCATGCTCCTGCCACTCACCGAGCACGCTCCGTTCGACCTCGTGGCCTACATCGACGCGACCTTCTTCCGAATTCAGGTGAAGTACCGCGCGACGAGTCGCGGCGTTCTGCCAGTCCACTTTCGGAGCGTCTGGTCCGACAGGCACGGCGTCCACGCCAAGCCGATGGAACGAGATGAGCTCGACGTCCTTGCGATCTACTCTCCTGAAACGCGTCAGTGCTACTACCTCGACCCTGGAGACTTTGCTGCGTCCGTTTCCTTGCGCCTCGCTCCCCCGAAGAACGGTCAGACGGCCAACGTTCTCTTCGCTGACGACTTCAGGAGCTTCCCGCCTCGATCCCTCGGCCAATCGGGTTCGACCGAGTGAGGCGAGGATGCTCTCGCGTACAGCTAGCGGGTGGCCAGTTCGGAGCGCAGGAGACCGAGGGCGGTGATCACCGAGAACTGGCGCATCTGTTCACGCTGGCCAGGAAGACGCGCATGGCGCACCTCGTCGAAGCCCGGGCCGACCATGCCGATGTACAGCGTGCCGACCGGTTGGCCGTCCTGCTCGTCGGGACCGGCGACGCCGGTGAGCGACAGCCCGATGTCCGCTCCGAGGCGCTCGCGCACGCCGTGGGCCATCTGGCGCGCCGCTGCCTCGCTGACCACCGGCCCCTCCCCCACGCCGAGCAGAGCCTGCTTCACCTCGGTCGCGTAGCTGACGATCGCCCCGCGGAACACGTCGCTCGCTCCCGGGATCGCCGTCAGGCGGGCGCCGACGAGCCCGCCGGTGACCGACTCTGCCGTCGCGAGCGTGAGCCCGCGCTGTCGGCACAGCTCGAGGACCACCGACTCCATCGTGTCGCCGTCGGTGCCGAACACGAGGTCGCCGAGTTCGTCACGGACGACCTGCTCCCAGTGACCGAGCTGCGCCGTGCACTCCTCCAGCGTCGGTGCCTTGTGGGTCAGGCGGACCTTGAGCCCCTCCCAGCCGCTCGCGAGGAACGCGAGCGTGGGCGTGTCCGGCCCCTCCAGCTGGTCGATCACGTGATCGAGACGTTCGTTGAGCCCGCTCTCGCTCTCACCCCACGTGCGCAGCACCCGGCTGGCGATCACCGAGTCGTCGCCACTGCGGCGGCGCAGATCGGGCAGGATCGCCCGGTGCACCATGTCGTACATCTCGTGCGGCACACCGGGCACGGCGTACACGACCTTGTCGACGCCGTTCACCGTGACGGGGCAGATCAGCCCCGGAGCGGTGCCGCGGGTCTGCGGGATGATCGTCGCGCCCACCGGCACCTGGGCCTGTCGGAGGTTGTTCT
This sequence comes from Ilumatobacteraceae bacterium, assembly GCA_963710625.1. Lineage (GTDB taxonomy): Bacteria > Actinomycetota > Acidimicrobiia > Acidimicrobiales > Ilumatobacteraceae > Sva-07. The sequence continues at coordinate 44,363 of CAVQBG010000009.1, forward strand.
CCGCCATCCGCCGGCCGCGGGCGGCGAACATCTCCCGGATCACCTCGGCGACGCCATCGTCGGTGACGAGGTCGACCCCCATCACCGCGGCGATCGCATCACGCGTGAGGTCGTCGTGGGTGGGCCCGAGGCCACCGCACATGATCACCGCATCGGCCGACTCGAGCAGGCGCCGCAGTTGGGTCTCGATCCGTCCGACGTTGTCACCGACCTTCACCTGGACGAGCGAGTCGATGCCGTTGGCTGCCAACTCCCCGCCGATCCAGGCGGAGTTGGAATCGATGATCTGGCCGAGCAGCAATTCGGTGCCGACGGCGAGGACATCGCAGCGCAGGCTCATTCGGCGGTCGCCGCTCGCCCGACCGGATCGGCGGCGGACGACGGGGCGATCGCTTCGAGTCGCCGTGCCCGGAGCAGGTATTGGGCTCCACTCACCAGCGCCAGCACCACCGCGAGCCACAGGAAACCGTTCCACAACCACGTGGCATCGACCGCCGTCAGCGGCATGAGCGCGAACGCCACCGCCAGCTGCTGGCACACGGTCTTGTACTTCGCCAGCCTGATCGCCGGGACACTGATGCCCTTGCCGCCCACCAGCACGCGGTACACGCTGATGATCACCTCACGAGCCGTGATGATCACCACCGGCACCACCCAGAACACCCCCGTGCTCACGAGCGTGAACATCGCGCCCAGGATCAGCACCTTGTCGGCGAGCGGGTCGAGGAAGGCCCCGGCCGAGGTCGTGCCCTGGCGCCGAGCGAGATAGCCGTCGAGGAAGTCGGTGGAGCTGAACACGATCCACATCGCAAAGGCGATCCACGATCCGAACTCGTCGTTCGGGATCACCCAGAACATCAGCGGCGACAGCAGCAGACGCCCGACGGTGATCGCGTTCGCCCAGGTGGCGAGCTTGTCGGGCTCGACCATCAGATCGTCTCCAACGCCTCGACGCTCACACCGGCCGCCACGAGATCGGGGCCGAGCGCGTCGACGATGTCGACGTCGACGACCTCTCCGGGCGCCAGGCCTTCGGCCAGATGGACGACCCCGTCGATCTCGGGCGCCTCGCGATGACTCCGTCCCACGCCGGGCGTGTCGACGAGCACGCTGAGGGTCTGCCCGATCAGCGCATCGCGGCGTGTGGCGGTGATGTCGTCCTGCAGCTCGCGCAGTTCGGCGAGCCGCTCCCCCATCAGGCCAGGATCGACCGCACCGTCGAGATCGGCGGCGTACGTGCCGTCCTCCCTGCTGTAGGAGAAGAACCCACACCAGTCGAGCTGGGCCTCCTCGACGAACCGGAGGAGCTGGTCGTGGTCGTCCTCGGTCTCGCCCGGGTAGCCGACGATGAAGTTGCTCCGGAAGGCCGCCTCCGGCTCACGCTCGCGGATGTCGGCGATCCGGTCGAGGAACCGCTGGCCGTCGCCCCAGCGGCGCATCCGGCGCAGCAGCGGCTTGCTGACGTGCTGCAGCGAGAGGTCGAAGTACGGCACCCCGGAGTCGCAGATCGCGTCGATCAGCCCGTCGGTCAGATCGCTCGGATACAGGTACAGCAGACGTACCCGGTCGACCGTGCCCGCAACGGCGTTCACCAGCGGCACGATCGAACCGGCGCCGAGTTCGTCGGGGCGGTCCTTGCCGTACGAGGCGAGGTCCTGTGCGACCAGCACGATCTCGCGCGCCTCGAGTTGTTCGACCTCGGCGAGGATCGAGGCCACGTCGCGGCTGCGTTGCGGTCCGCGGAAGCTCGGGATCGCGCAGAACCCGCACGACCGGTCGCATCCCTCGGCTATCTTCACGTAGGCCCAGGGCACCGCCGACTTGGGGCGGGGCAGGTTGAGCAGATCGAACTCGGGCAGCGGGGTGGACGACACCGGGATCAGCTTGCGCTGGGATCCGTTCGGGACCTCCATACCGTCGCGCACTTCGGGCGTGACGTTGAACGCCTGACCGAAGCCCGCGACCTGGTCGACCTCGGGAAGCTCCGCCGCCAGTTCGTCGCCGTAGCGCTCCGCCATGCAACCGGTGACCACCAGTCGCGAGCCGTCGCGACGCTGTTCGTCGAGTGCAAGGATCGTGTCGATCGACTCGCGACGGGCCTCGTCGATGAACGCGCACGTGTTCACCACCACGAGGTCGGCGAGCGCGGCGTCGTCGGTCGCTTCCATGCCGTCCGCGAGCAACGCGCCGACCAGTTTGTCGGAGTCGACGTCGTTCTTCGGGCAGCCGAGCGTCTCGATGTAGAACCGCTGGGACACGGCCCACCACGCTACCCGAGGGGCCTCCCACCCAGGCCGATCCCCGGCCCGCCATCACACGCTGGGTCACATGACGGTCGAGCGGAACTTCTCCACCAGGTGGTGGCCGGCAGTCGTCGGCGGATACCTCGGCGCCTCGCCGTCGGCCACGATGCACTCCACCGTGCTATCCCAGTTCGCGTTGTGGAAGAAGGGGATCGAGAGTCGACTGGCGGCCTCGGACGTCGCGACGACGCGGTGCATCGTCGACCGCCACCGATCGTTCGTCCATCGCTGCATGAGATCGCCGAGGTTGACGATCAACCCGCCGTCGACCGGTTCGACGTCGATCCAGGTCCCGTCGACCGCCTGCACCTGCAACCCTGGTTCGCCGTCGGTCCACAGGATCGTGAGGGTCCCGTAGTCGGTGTGGGCGCCCGCCCGGAACTGTCCGGGCGCGGGCGGCTCGGCGAGCACCGGGTAGTGGGCGAGCCGCAGCGCCGAGCCGTGCGCATCGATCAGGCCGTCGAAGGTGCCGGCGTCGAGACCCAGCGCCACGGCGAAGGCCTCCATCAGGGTCGCGGCGAGGTCTGCCATCGACCGGTAGTACGCCTCGACCGCAGGCCGCAACGATGGCACCGTTTCCGGCCACAGGTTGGGCGCGTACACCGCGCGCTCGTCGGGGTCGACCATCTCGCTGAGCGGACGCGGTGGCGGATCGATCGGGCCGACGTTGAAGGTCTCCTTGAGATCGGCCGGAGCGACGCCTCCGATCGAACGGTTGAGCGCCTCCGCCTGCAGCGGGTTGTAGCCGTACGGGTAGCCGGGCTCGGGCATCGCCACCTCGAGCCGGTCCTCGAGCGGCGCGTCGAAGAACGCTCGCGCCGAGGATCGGAGCGCGTCGATCGTGGCGCCGTCCACGCCGTGGCCGACGACGGTGAAGAAGCCGACCTCCCTGCACGCTCGATCGATCTGCTCGCCGAGCGCGCGGCGCTGCCGAGCGTCGCCGTCACGGAACCGACGGAGGTCGATGACCGGCACCGACGCTGGCGGCGTCTGCATCACTGGTGGGCGAGACGCAACCCGGGCCGCGGCCACGGGAACGACACGAGCCGGCCGCTGCTCGAACACGTGACGTACGCAGTGCGGAGATCGTCGCCGCCGAAGCAGATGTTGGTGGTGATCGGGTCGCGTGTCTCGTGGAACTCGACCTCGCTGCCGTCGGGTGAGATCGCCGTGATCCCACCGTTGACCAGCGTTGCAACACACACCCACCCCTCGCCGTCGACCGCCAACGAGTCGAGCAACTGGTACCCCGGCAGGCCGTGGAGCACCGCGGAGAGATCGAGCGGCGCGGGCGCGAGGACCTCGCCCGGCGCGGTGATCGTGCGTCGATGGATACGCCCGTTGTGGGTCTCGGCCCAGTAGAGCGTGTCGGTGTCGGGTGACAGACCGATGCCGTTCGGCGAATCGGTCGGGAACACCACTTGTTCGATGCCACTGCCGTCGGCGTGGGCGTAGTAGATCCCCGTCAGGTCGGCCGTGCGGGCCTCGGTGTCGCGGATGCCGTGGTCGGTGAACCAAAACCCGCCGTGGCCGTCCATCACGAGGTCGTTCGGGCCGCGGAGGGAGTGACCGTCGCACTCGGTGTACAGGTCGGTGACCGTGCCGTCGTGCGGGTCGACCCGTTGGATCCGGCCCCCGATGTAGCCGTCTCGGTTGAACCCACCGGGGATCAGCATGCCGCCCAGGTCGACCGGCGTGAACGAACCGCCGTTGTTGCACACGTAGTACGCCCCATCGGGCCCGACGGCCGCACCGTTCGGCCCGCCCGGGATCTCCGCGATCGTCACCGTCGTGCCGTCGGGGTGGACCTTCGTGAGCCGTGGCCCGAACATCTCGACCAGCACCACCGAGCCGTCGGGCATCGCGATCGGCCCCTCGGGGAAACGCAGGCCGCCGGCGATCTCGGTCAGCTTGGGGGCGAACTCACGTACTGCGGGTGTGGCCATGGAGACATGATGTCACCACGGGCCGGACGCGTCAGACCTGGCCGCTCTGCTGGAGGAGCTCGAACTCCTCCACGGTCATCAGCACCGCTCGGGCCTTGGACCCCTCGCTCGGGCCCACCACGCCGCGCTGTTCGAGCAGGTCCATGATCCGGCCCGCCCGGGCGAAGCCGACCTTGAGCTTGCGCTGCAACATCGAGGTGGAACCGAGCTGACTGCGAACGACGAGCTCCATCGCCTGGCGCATCATCGCGGTGTCCTCGTCGTCGTCGCCGGCGGAGAACGCGTTCGCATCGGAGGTGACGTCGAGATCGTCGAATGACGCCATCGAGCCGGCACCGGACGAACCGCCGGCCCCACCGCGAGGCGGAACGAGCGACGGCTGCCCGGCCGAACCGCCGGAGCCGTCGCTGCCCTCGCCACCCGACTCGACGTCGTCGGAATAGATCGGCTCGGGCGACTGCGTCCGCCAGTGCGTCACGACCTGGCGCACCTCCTCCTCGCTGACGAACGACCCCTGGATGCGGTTGGCGACCGACGAATTGCCGGGCAGCAACAGCATGTCGCCCTTGCCGACGAGCTTCTCCGCTCCGGGCTGGTCCAGTATCACCCGTGAATCGGTGAGGCTCGACACGGCGAACGCCATCCGCGCCGGGATGTTCGCCTTGATCACACCGGTGATCACGTTGACCGACGGCCGTTGGGTGGCGACGATCAGGTGGATGCCGACCGCTCGGGCCTTCTGGGCAATGCGCGTGATCGACTCCTCGACGTCACGCGCCGCCACCATCATCAGGTCGTTCAACTCGTCGACGACCACGACGATGTACGGCATGTGCTCGTACTCGATCTCCGAGCCGAGTGGCGGCTGGACCTGGCCCTTGGCGAACGCCTTGTTGTAGCCGGTGATGTCGCGGTAGCCGAGCTCCGAGAGCACGTCGTAGCGGCGCTCCATCTCCTTGACGGCCCACCCGAGCGCGTTCGCAGCCTTCTTCGGGTTCGTGACCGGTTGGGTGAGCAGGTGCGGCAGGCGAGCGTACTGGCCCATCTCGACCTGCTTGGGATCGATCAGGATCAGCCGCACCTCGTCGGGGGTGGTGCGCATCAGGAGCGAGGTGATGATGCAGTTGATGCCGCTCGACTTGCCGGCGCCGGTGGCACCGGCGATCAGCATGTGCGGTGTGGTGGCGAGGTCGAGGAACACCGCTTTGCCGGCGATGTCCTTGCCGACGGCGACCTCCAGGGGGTTGGTCGCCTTGGCTGCCTCGGGTGACGTGAGCAGGTCGCCGAGGGCGACGAGCTGGCGATGGTGGTTCGGCACCTCGACGCCGATCGCCGATCGCCCGGGGATCGGGGCGAGGATGCGGACGTCGACGGCGGCCATCGCATAGGCGATGTCCTTCTGCAGGCTCGTGACACGGGCGACCTTCACGCCGGGGCCGAGCTCGAGTTCGTAGCGGGTGACCGTGGGCCCGACCGTCATGCCGAGCAACGTGGTGTCGACGCCGTGCGAGGCCAGCGACTCCTGCAGCATCCGACCGCGCGCCTCGACGGCCTTGCGGTCGATCTTCTGCTCGCCGGGACGGTCGAGGAAGGTCATCGGCGGCAGGACCCATTCGCCCACTGCGGTTCCGTCAGGGCTGGCGACGCCGGACGGCTGGCTCCCGGTCGACAGCTTCGGCTTGGAGGTGCGGCGCCGCTTCGGAGCTGGTGCGTCATCGCCCAGTTCGTCGCCCTCGGTGGCGAAGTCGTACAGCGCCGCGCCCGGCACGTTTCCCGCCTCCCCGGCGATGTCCGTGAGTTCTGACGCAGATCCGCCGTCGGCCCCGTCGCGATCGCTGCTGAGGGTGGAGATGTTGCTGATGCCCGATCGGGCGGCGCGGTGGAGTGGGCCACCGATGGCCGCGAGGAAACCACCGGTGTTCTGCGCGAACGTGCGGATCGAGGTGCGGGTGACGAGCAGGGCGCCACCGAGGAGTGCCAGGGTGAGCAGCACGGCCGCACCGGCCGTGGCGAGCAGGGCTTCGAGTGGAGAGCCGACGAGCGCGCCGATGTAACCGCCCGCGTCGATGACCTCGTCGGCGCCGTCGGAGACGGAATCCGGGCCGAGGAACACCTGGAGCAGGCCGAGCGCCGACAACGAGACGATCGACCAGCCGATCGCGAGCTGCAACGGATTCGACGAGCGTCCCCGCCGGACGAACGACACCCCGACGGCGACGAGCACCAACGGGAACGCGAACCGACCGAGACCGATCAACCAGCCGGCGAGCGTCTCGACCCCGCGCCCCAACGGGCCTGCGAGATCGAGATAGACGGCCAATCCCAGCACGATCGCAGCGCCGATCAGCCCGAGCCCGATGAACTCGTGCTCCCGTCCACCCATCGCATGGCTCAGACCGGACTGCGGCGCAGGGACCTCACCTCCGGGTGGCGTCGCATCGCGCACGCTGCCGGACGCCCTCGACTTCCCCGATGACTTCACGGACGCCCCACTCGAGGAACGCGCCGACGCCTTCGAGGTGCTCTTGGCGCGGCTCGTGGACTTGGATGTGGACGCCCGCGTCTGCTTCGACGCCGAACGCTTCTTGGACGGACCCCACGTGGACATGACGTTGCACACGGTACCAACCGGGTGTCACACCGAACGGCGACCCTGCCCGTTCGCTCAGGGCAGCAGGACCAACTTGCCGACGAAGTCGGCCCTGCCGAAGCGCGCCTGAGCAGCGTCGATCTCCTCGAGCGGGTACGTGTGGGCGACCAGCGGCTCGATGCCACCACCGTTCGCGATCTCGGTCAGCTGGCCGAAGACCGCCGGTGTGTGCATCGTCGAGCCGATCAACGTCCGCTGCTGCAGGTAGAGGCGCCGGAGATCGAGCGACACGACCGGCCCACCGATCGCTGCTGCTGTCACCAGCCGCCCGCCATCGCGCAACCGGTCGACGACGGCGCCGAACTCGCCACCGCCGACCACGTCGGCCACCACGTCCACTGCCCGCAGCCCGGCGACGTCGTCGACACCGCGGACCGACACCTCGGCGACGCGGAGCGACGCGATCAGTTCACGGTGCGGCTCGCTCGTTCTCGCGACGACCTCGCACCCGCGATCGAGCAGCAGTTGCACGGCGGCCAGACCGACACCGCCGGACGCGCCGGTCACGAGGACCCGCTCCCCCGGGACCACGTGGGCGCGGGTCAGCATTCCCAGCGCGGTGCCGTACGCAGTCGGAAGACACGCCAACTGCGCGTCGGTCAGCGGTGACGCCGTGACGTCGTGGAGCTGATCGACCGAGCACACGTGGAACTCAGCGAACCCGCCGTCGACCTCGCTGCCGATGATGTCGACGGGCAGATCGTGCTCGTAGCGGGCGGCCGGATCGACGAGCACCCGGGTGCCGATCCATGCAGCATCGACCTCGGTGCCAACCGCGCGCACCTCGCCGGCGATGTCGATGCCCTGGATCCTGGGAAAGTCGAGCGGCACGCCCTTCCACCCGACGATCGCGCCCGGATCCGCTGCGGTTCCGTACGCGCCCTCGCGTGACCAGATGTCGGTGTTGTTGAGCGCCGCGGCGGTGACTCGGACCAGGGCCTGCCCCGGCCCAGGTGTGGGTCGCGGCCAGTCGGGTCGCACCTCGATCCGGTCCGGCCCACCGTGGCCGAACGTCACGGCAGCGGTCATCGTGGTCGACGGGTCCATCGCTGCACCCTGCCAGAAGCGATGGCCGCCGACCTTGCCACCGGGGTTCCCGTGAACTCGTGCGCGCCCTGTTGCGCAACGAGTTCACGAGAACAGTCAGGCGGGGTCAACGGCGAGCACGGCGCCGTCGCGGGCGACCGTGACCTCGAGAACGCCGCCCTCGGGGGACCGAGCCGTCACCACGTAGCGAACGGCACCACCGTCGCCACCCTCGATGCTCACGGCCTCGATCGTCGCCTCGGGCAGTTCCTCGAGGATCGTCGCGAGGATGGTGTCATCGACGGCGGCCGCATCGGCGGTGAACGTGAAGCCCGCTGCTCCCGACAGCTTCGGCGCCGGGGGCTCGAGTCGACCGTCGCGGTAGACGTACGGGATCGCCGCCGTCGCGTCCTCGACGGCCACGAACACGTTGGTGAACTGTGGACCCGCGGTGACCTCGAAGTACTCCTGCCCCGGCCCGCGCTCGGCCTCGACTGCGTCGACCGCCGCGGAGATGTCGGCGACGAACGCGGTGTCGGGCTGCCCGACGTCGTCGCCACCACACCCGCTGACCGACACCAGGACCGCGACGACCGCAATCGAGGCCAGCCGACGCCAGCTTCGCGACCTCGGCAAGTGTCAGGCCTCCATGACGACGGGGACGATCATCGGGCGGCGCTTGGTGCGCTCGCTGACGAACTTCCCGGCGGCGCGACGCACATCGCGTTCCAACGCCTCGACATCGCGGAGACCCTTGCCGAGCGATGCCTCGACGGCATCGGCAACGGCGTCGCACGCCTCGTCGAGCAGATCCTCCGCCTCGGGGGCGTACACCCACCCGCGGGTGATGATCTCCGGACCGACGAGCACCTTGCCGGTCTGGATGTCGACGGTCACGACCACGACGACCACCCCCTCCTCGGCGAGCTTCTGACGGTCGCGCAACACGCCCTGGCCGACGTCGCCGACGATGCCGTCGACGTACAGGTAGCCGGACGGGACCCGACCGATCGGCTGCAGTTCCTCATCGGTCAACTCCAGGACGTCGCCGTCCTCGCACAGGATGACGTTGTCGTGCGGAACACCCATCAGTTCCCCGAGCTTCGCGTTTGCGACCATGTGGCGGTACTCGCCGTGGATCGGGACGAACCACTCGGGGTTGACGATCGACAGGTACGTCTTGATCTCGTCGGCCTGGGCGTGACCGGTGGCGTGCACGTCGAGCACGCCGGAGTGCACGACGTCGGCCCCCATGCGGATCAGCCCGTCGATGACGGCGTTGACGTTGCCCTCGTTGCCCGGGATCGCATGGCTCGACAACACGACGGTGTCGTGCTCGCCGAGCTTGAGCCACTTGTTCTCGCCGCGAGCCATCAGCCCGAGCGCCGACATCGGTTCGCCCTGCGACCCGGTGGAGATGATGCAGATCTGGCCGGGCTCGTACTTGTCGATCTCCTCGATGTCGATGATCGCCGACTCCGGGATGTCGAGCACCTTGAGTTCACGACCGAGCCGCACGTTCTTCTTCATGCTCAACCCGAGCGTGGCGATCTTGCGGCCGTCGGCCATCGCCGCGGTGGCGATCTGCTGGATCCGGTGCAGGTGGCTGGCAAAGCTGGCCGTGACGATCCGACGGTCGCGGTGGGCCGCGAACAACCCGGTCAGCACCGAGCCGACACTGGTCTCGCTCGGCGAGTAGCCGGCTTCTTCGGCGTTGGTGGAGTCGGCCATCAGCAGGCGGATGCCCGGCGACTTCGCGAGCTGGCCGATGCGGGCGAGGTCGGTGCGCCGATGGTCGACCGGGGTGAGGTCGATCTTGTAGTCGCCGGAGTGGAGTACCACGCCCTGCGCGGTGTGCACGGCGATGGCGTGCGCATGGGGCACCGAGTGCGTGACGGGGATGAACTCGACGACCAACTGCCCGATCTCGACCGAGTCACCGTCGGCGACCTTGCGCATGTCGGTCTTCGGCAGCAGGCCGGCTTCCTCGATGCGGTTCCGGGCGAGCCCCAACGTGAGCGCCGCGCCGTAGATCGGGAGCGGGTCGTCGCGGAGGTCGCCGATGCCGTCGTGGTCGCGCAGCAGGTACTGGATCGCACCGACGTGGTCCTCGTGGCCGTGGGTGAGCACGAGCGCCTGGATGCGGCTGGCGTTCTCACGCAGGTAGGTGAAGTCGGGCAGGATCAGGTCGATCCCGTGCATGTTGGCCTCGGGGAACATCAACCCGCAGTCGATGAGCATGACGGTCCGGTCGGGATCGTCGGCGGCGCCCTGCTCGATCGCCATGCAGTTGCGTCCGATCTCGCCCAGACCGCCGAGGAAGACGATGCGAACGGGGACCGACGGATCGGTGGCGCCGGGGCTCAGTGGCTCAGCCACGGGCAGCGACCAGGCGTTCGTACACACCGCGGGCGGCGTGTTCGAGTCCATGGGGTGTCGGCCCCATCGGGGACCTGCACTCCCCGACGTCATGACCGAGCGTTCTCAACATTGCCTTCGACGGTACCGGGTTCGGGGCGTCGTCACCGGTCTCGAACTCGTAACTCTCCAGCTGGCGGGCGTTGATCCGCCGTGCTGCCACCGTGTCCTCACGCTGCCACGCGTCGAACATCTCCACGTGATCGGGGGCGCACCAGTGGGTCGCGACGCCGATTGCACCCACTGCACCGACCGCCAGCAGTGGCAGGGTCATCGAGTCGTCACCGGAGTAGACCTCGAAGTCGGGTGGAGCTGCAGCGATGACGGCGGCGGTGGCGCCCGGGTCCTTCGCCGCGTCCTTGAGTGCCACGATGTTCGGCACGTCGGTGGCGAGGCGCACGATCGTGCCACTCGAGATCTTCCGTCCTGTGCGGATCGGGATGTCGTAGAGGATGATCGGCAGGTCGGTCGACGCCGCGATCGCACGGAAGTGGGTCTCGATGCCCGCCTGCGACGGACGGTTGTAGTACGGGCACACGCCGAGGATCCCGGCGATGCCGAGGTGACCGGCCTCCTCGGTGAGGCCGATGTCGTGCAGCGTGTTCGAGCCGGTCGTCCCGGCCACGACCGGCACGGTGACCGCATTGACGACCGCCTCGAACAACGACAGCTTCTCGTCGATCGACAGCGTCGGTGACTCGCCGGTGGTCCCGGCGACCACGAGTCCCTCGTTGCCCTGCGCGACGAGCCACTTGGCCAACGCGACGGCGGCATCGATGTTCAGCGCACCACCTTCGTCGAAGGGGCTGACCATCGCCGTCAGGATGCGTCCGAACCGGGCCATCACTGCCGCCCGGTGGTCAGCGTTGGCGGGTGGGACGTCAGGACATGGCGGATCACGATGTGCAACCTATTCGATCCCCCGACTTCCTGCGCAGGCCGATTCGACCGACCGGTGAGCGCAGATCGGCGCTCAGGCGGACGACAGCCCCGATGCCAGCCAGGCGCCGGCGTCGAGGTTGCGGACCACCGTGAACGCCACCAGGACGGCCGCGACCGTCAGGATCGCCACCGGCCCCCGAACGAGGGCCGGTGTCGGACGGGCGGACCAGCGCGACCAGGTCCACAGTGCCCAGGAGGTCACGACGAAGACCAGCGCGATCGGAACCAGGGCGTTGTGGTCGAAGGCCGCGGCCGGATCGAGGCGCACGAGCGCACCGAGCGACCGGGTCGACCCGCAACCCGGACAGTCGAGCCCCGTGAAGTGGGCCACCGGGCATCCGATCGACAGGCCGCCGGCGCCCTGCGGCCGGTAGGCGATCCCGGCCAGCGCGATCCACGCGCTTCCGGCCGCACCGGCCGCGACGGGAGCAAGGCGCGTCGACGTCACGGTCAACTCGACGAACTGCCGACCACGACGGCCAGCAGGATCCAGAGCACCAGCAGCACAACGGACACCAGCGCCGACACGATCGCCCACTTCTTGGCGTTGTTCGATGCCTCCAACGAACCGGCCATGTCACCGGCGTTGTACTTCGAGTCGACCCGAGCGGCGTAGACGATGCTGACGATGCCGAACGGCAGGCAGCAGAACAGCGTCGTCAGGATCGCCCACACGAGGTAGCTCGGCGGCTTCGGCCCGCTCGGTTGCCAGCCGGCGCCGTAGCCACCGGGCCCGTACCCTCCTGGCGGATGGCCACCCGGCGGATAGCCACCCGGTGGCGGTGGCGGTGCGCCGCCCGGAGGTGGTGGTGGCCCGACCGGTGGCGGTGGCGGACCCGATGGTGGCGGCGGTGGCGGCGGGGTGGACGACATCGATGACCTTTCCGGAGGCGGGCCGAACCCGTGGATCACCGGACGCTACGACAACGAGACGGCCGCAGCGGTGGATGCCGACGCGACGGAACGGCGACGGCGGACGTCGAGCCGCCAGCCCACGTACAGGGTCGCACCGACCACGATCGGCGCGATGTAGGTCAGCAGCCGGTACACCAGCACGCCGGCCAGCGCCGTCGGAGCATCCACCCCGGCGGCGACGAGCGCACCGGTCAGGCCCGCCTCCACCACGCCGACACCTCCGGGCACCGGGACGAAGGAGCTCAGCAGGGTGACCACGAAGAACACCCTGGCGAATTCGATCGATCCGAGTTCGGCTCCGACACCGAGGCCGCGCAGCGCCACCAACAGGATCACCGCACCGACCGCCTGGGCGAGCGCCGTGCGCAGGAGCAGCCCGACCGGGCGGCGTGCGACCTCGCGGAGCGACGCTCTCGCGGCGAGGAACCCCTCGACGAGGTCGTGTCGGCCGAGGGCGGGTGTGCGCCGCACTGCGATCGCCGACGCCCAGCGGAGCCGCCCGACGATCCACGTCGTCACCCGGTCGGAGCCGAGCACGACCGCCCAGAACGCGAGCGACCCACCAACGACGACGGCGCACACGGCGAGCATCGCCAGGTCGGTCGTGGTCGCCGGCCGTCGAGTGAGGTCGACCACGATCACCCCGAACGGCAACAACCAGGTGACGAACGTGGTCGCGACGCCGTATGCCACGAGTGCGGACCAGAACGTCGGCGCCGGGATCGCCGCGTCGCGAGCGATCGAGTAGCGCAGCCCGGTGGCGAGCGGCCCGCCGAGCGGGATGCCCTTCGATGCCGACGTGCCCACGTCGTGGATCGTCAACGCCCGACCGAAACCGACCGGATGCATCAGCCGGCGCATGACATCGGCACGGGTGACCCGTTCGAGCACACCGAGCGCGAGCAGGAGCACGACGACGGCTGCCGACATCGAGCGCAGCTCGTCGAGCGCTGAGGCAACCATGTCCCGTCGCAACCAGACCGCAGCAGCGAGTGCGATCCCGACCGCGGCAACGACCACGATCCGCACCCAGTCCGTCGACGCCCGACGTGCCACGGGCCGAACGTACGCCTGGTGACTCCCCGATGCCCAGTCGTTCCACCTACTCTCGCGGGCGGCCCGTCCGGTGTGGAGACGGCGCTCGGGCGACTAGCTTCCTGGCCAGCGTGAACAACTACCACAAGGAGAAATCCATGCGACCCTCCCCCGTCATGCGCCGGCTCGTGCCGGCCATTGCGATCAGCGCCCTGGTCCTTGCCGCGTGCGGCAGCGACGACGACTCGTCGAGCGGATCGGAGACCGACAGCACCGAAGCGGCCGCGACCGCCTCGACGGCCACCACCGAGGCCGGCGCCACGGGCGATGCGTGCAGCAACACGATCGATGACGGCATCCTGACCATCGCGACCGGCGAGCCCGCCTTCTATCCGTGGGTGATCGACGATGCCCCGGAGACCGGTGAGGGATTCGAGGCCGCCGTGGCCTACGCGGTCGCCGCCGAGATGGGCTACGACGCCGACTCGGTCGCGTGGGTGCGCACGACGTTCGACGAGGCGATCCAGCCCGGAGCGAAGAACTTCGACATGAACCTCCAGCAGTACTCGATCACCGAGGAGCGCAAGGAGAACATCGACTTCTCGCTGCCGTACTTCACGAGCAACCAGGCGATCGTCGCCCTCGAGGGCTCACCCGCCGAAGGCGCCACCACGGTCGCCGATCTGAAGGACGTCAAGTTCGGCGCACAGGTCGGCACGACCAGCCTGGCGTTCATCACCGACGTGATCCAGCCCACCCAGGCGCCGTTCGTCTACGACGACAACGTCGGCGCCAAGGCGGCGCTGGAAGCCAACCAGATCGACGCCGCCGTGTTCGACCTCCCGACCGCCCTCTACGTGTCGGGTGTCGAGATCGAGGGCAGCAGCGTCGTCGGCCAGTTCCCTGCCGACGCTGGCGGCACGACCGACCAGTTCGGTTTCGTGCTGGAGAAGGACAGCCCGCTGACCGCGTGCGTCGACGCGGCGATCACGACGATCACCGACAACGGCGAACTCGAAGCGATCACCCAGGAGTGGTTGGCCGACTTCACCGGTGCGCCGGTGATCACCGTCGAATGACGCACGCCGTCCAGACACACACTCCATGAACGATCGACCGACCCGGCGCGAGCTCTACGAACGGGCTCGACGCCGGCGGTCGAACGTCATCGCGACCGTCAGCACGGTCGTCGTGGTCGGCGCGCTGATCATCCTGATCCCGATGTCACCCGGGTGGGACCGGGTGCGCCAGGCGTTCTTCGACGGCGACGTCTTCCGAGAGAGTTTCCCGGGTCTGCTCCGCGCCTTCTGGCTCGACGTGCAGATCCTGCTGTGGTCGACGCCGCTGATCCTCGTCGCCTCGCTGCTGCTCGCGCTCGCTCGCAACACCCGGAGCCCGGCCCTGTTCCCCTTGCGGGCCTTCGCGATCGTGTACATCGACGTGCTGCGGGGGATCCCGGTCATCCTGCTGGTGTTCCTGATCGGATTCGGCGTGCCGGCGCTCGGGCTCTCACGCGAGTGGGCCAACCCGCTGATCTGGGGCACGGTCACGCTCGTGCTGTCGTACTCCGCGTACACCGCCGAGATCATCCGGGCGGGCATCGACAGCGTCCACGAGAGTCAGCGGGCAGCGGCCCGATCGCTGGGCATGTCGAGCCGTCAGACGATGTGGACCGTGATCCTGCCCCAGGCGTTCCGACGGATCGTGCCGCCCCTGATGAACACGTTCGTCAGCCTGCAGAAGGACGTGGCGCTCGTGAGCCTGATCGGCCCGGTCGAGATCCTCCGCCAGGCGGGCATCGACAAGGCGACCTACGCCAACTTCACGCCGTACGTGGCCGCCTCGGTGATCTTCCTCGCCCTCACCATTCCCTGCACGCGCCTGGCCGACTACGCGCTCGCCCGGCAACGGCGACGCACCGGAGCGACGACGATCGCATGACCTCCGAGCCACCCCACTCGCCGGCGCCGCCGCTCAAGCTGCAGCTGCGGGGCGTCTTCAAGGCGTTCGACGACACCACCGTCCTCGACGGCATCGACCTCGATGTCGCTCAAGGCGACGTGATCACGCTGATCGGCGCTTCGGGTTCGGGCAAGTCGACACTCCTGCGGTGCATCAACATGCTCGAGCCGGTCGACGATGGCGAGGTGCTGTTCGACGGGGTCGACATCGCCGAGCCCGGCCTCGACCCCGACCCGATCCGGAGGCGGATCGGCATGGTGTTCCAGAGCTTCAACCTGTTCCCGCACATGACCGTCACCGACAACGTCGCCGTCGGTCCTCGCAAGGTGCTGCGAGTGCCGAAGGGTGAAGCACGCGCCAACGCCGTGGAGCTGCTGACGAGGCTCGGGCTCGCGGCCCGCGCCGACGCCTATCCCGACCAGCTGTCCGGTGGTCAACAGCAGCGAGTGGCGATCGCCCGATCGCTGGCGATGAGCCCCGAGGTGATGCTGCTCGACGAGATCACCTCGGCACTCGACCCCGAGCTCGTGGGCGAGGTGCTCGACGTCGTGCGCGGGCTGAAGGCCGAGGGCATGACCATGCTGTTCGCCACCCACGAGATGGCGTTCGCCCGCGAGATCAGCGACCGGGTCTGTTTCCTCCACCAGGGCCGGATCCTGGAAGAGGGTCCCCCGAGTCAGATCTTCGAGACGCCGTCCGAGCCACGCACACAGGCGTTCCTGCAGCGCGTCATCGACGCCGGGCGGCTCTAGCGTGCAGCTCGCCGCTCACGGATCCGGGCCAGCGTCGAGGTGTTCTCGCTGATCACGCCGGCCCGGTCGGCCAGGATCTCGTTGAGTTCGCCGCCGATGAGGAGCAACAGGCAGACGATCCAGACCCACGTCATGCCGAACAGGAGTGCACCGGCGAGCCCGACCGCCTGGTTTCCGCTCCCGGCCAGTTGGATGTACCAGCCGTAACCGACCGACACGAGCAGCCACCCGATCGCGGCGAGGACGGCGCCAGGGAGGTCGTAACGCCACGGCGTGTGGTGATTGGGACCGACGTGGAAGACCGTCGCGGCCCACACGACGAGGATCACGAGCGCGACGGCCACGCGCACGAGTGGAGACACACCCGCCGATTCCGAGATCGACCAGAGGTACGTCGACAACGCAACGGTTGCGAGCGTGCCGACGCCCAGCCCGACTGCCGCGAGCCTCACCCGGAGGAATCCTCGGGACTCGTCGACGTCGTAGACGACGTCGAGCGCCCGGATCAGCCCGGCGAATCCACGCGACATGGTGACGAACGCGATCACGATCGACACCGAGAACAGCCCGGCGTTGTTCTGGTCGAACAGCGCGTCGATGGTGTCTCGGAGTTCGTCGGCCTCGCCGGTGAAGACCCGATCGACGAACTCGTTCGTGACGTCACGGAGCTCCGCGACGAGGTCGTCGCCGAGCAACGAGAGCGACGCCAGTCCGGCGAGCAGCGTGGCGGGCAGGCTGAGCAGCAACCAGAACGCCACGCTGGCCGCCGAGTCGAGCGCCCCGTCGTCGATCACTTCCTCGACGACCTCGCGGATCGTGCCGGCGACGCGCCGCCACCGCGCCGTCGCCGGTGGGTGCCTCGTCAACCGCCCATCAGGGTGGTGGAGTACTCGTCACGCAGGGTCTTCTTGGAGAACTTGCCGACGCTGGTCTTGGGGACCTCGTCGATCCACACGACGCCCTTGGGCATCTGCCACTTGGCGATCTTGCCCTCGAGGAACGACAACACCTCGTCCTCGGTGAGTTCCTCACCCGGAGCGACCACGACGCAGGCGAGCGGGGCTTCACCCCAGCGCTCGTGGGCGACGCCGATCACGGCGGCCTCGGCGATCTTCGGGTGGGCCATCAGCTCGTTCTCGAGTTCGACCGAACTGATCCACTCCCCGCCCGACTTGATGAGGTCCTTGGTGCGATCGACGAGGCGGACGAAACCTCGCTCGTTCACCGTCGCGACGTCGCCGGTCTTCAGCCAGCCGTCGTCGGTGAAACTCTCCCCGGAGCGAGGATCGTCGTAGTAGTCGGCGGCGATCCAGTTGCCGCGGCACTGGAGCTCACCGCTGCTCTCACCGTCCCACGCCACCGGCGTGGTGGTGTCGGGCTCGACGACGCGGCACTCGGCACCGAACACGATCCGCCCCACCTGGGTACGCAGCTCGGCCTGCTCGTCCTGGGGCAGCAGCTCCTGGTCGGCGTCCAGGCGGCAGACCGCGGCGATCGGGCTCGTCTCGGTCATCCCCCAGGCCTGGAGGATCGGCAGGCCGGTCTGCTCCCGGTAGGCCTCCGACAGCGCCTTCGGAACGGCGGATCCGCCGCACGGAATGCTGCGCAGCGACGAGGTGTCCTTGCCCTTCAGTTCGGGGAGGACCGCCATCCAGATCGTGGGGACGCCGGCGGCGACGGTGACCTTCTCGTCGACGATCAGCTTGGCGATCGCCGGGCCGGACAGATCGGGTCCCGGCATGACGAGGTCGGCGCCGGTGGCGACGGCGGCGTGAGCGAGACCCCAGGCGTTGGCATGGAACATGGGCACGACGGGCAGGATCACGTCGCTCTCCCGGGCGCCCAGGTTGTCGGCGGTCATCGCTCCCATCGTGTGCAGGAACGTCGAACGGTGCGTGTACACGACACCTTTGGGATTGCCGGTGGTGCCGCTCGTGTAACACATGCTGGCGGCACGGTGCTCGTCGTCGATGCGGAACTCGACAGGATCGGCGGCGGCGAGCAGTTCCTCGTAGTCGAGCAGTTCGTGGCCGTTGAGGTCGGCGGGGATGTCGCCCTTGCCGTCGTCCATCATCACGAGGTGCTTCAGCCGCTCGAACGTCGGAAGGAGCGGGGCGAGCAGGCCGAGCAGCGACCGGTCGACGAAGATCACCTCGTCGTCGGCGTGGTTGACGATGTAGGTGAGCTGCTCGGGGAACAGGCGGATGTTGAGCGTGTGCAGGACACGACCGGTGCACGGCGCTGCGAAGTACAGCTCGAGGTGGCGAGCGGTGTTCCAGGCGAAGGTTCCCACCCGGCCGTCGGCCGAGATGCCGAGGTTGTCGAGCACGCCGCCGAGTTCGCGGGTCCGTGCGGCCCACTCGCCGTAGCTCATGCGTTGGAGCCCCGAACCCGTCGCGGTGACGATGCCCTTGTGGGGGTGGTACTTCTCCGCTCGCTCGAAGATGTGCGGGATCGCGAGTGGAACGTCTTGCATCAGGCCTTGCATGGAGGTGGAACGTATCGCACCTCGCCGTACGCCGAACCACCCGAACCGGTACCGTTGGACTCCTGTGACCGAGAGTGCTGCGATCGATGCGGCCGAGGTGCCGCACGTGCGCCCGGCCTGGGCACCTCTGACGCTGGTCGCCTTCGTGCTGCTCGTGATCGCAACCAACATCGCGAGCGGGGTGTGGGCACGGTGGGTCGAGACGAACCCCGAGGGCCTGCTCCTGTTGTCGTCCCGCAACCGCTATCTCGCGCTCACCCTGGCCGCCGGTGTCTCGGTTCCGGTGTACGTGGTGATCGGCTTCGTCCGGATCGGCGCAGCGTTCCTCGTGTGCCACATGATCGGCCGGGCGTACCACGACGATGCGATCGGCTGGTTCCGCAAGTACCTCGGGGTGCGCCAGGACGCCATCGACTCGTTCAACCGTGGGTTCTCGAAGGCCGAGTGGTTCCTCATCCCCTTCTTCGCCGGCTCGAACATCGTCGCAGCGCTGAGTGGCGTGCACCGCACTCCGCCGGTTCGCCTCGCCGTTCTCCTGACGGTCGGCATCGCTGGCCGCTTGGCGCTGATGTGGTGGCTCGCCCGCACGTTCGAGGTCCAGCTGGTCGAGTTCCTCGAGTGGCTGCAGCGCTACCAGTGGTGGGCGGTCGGGATCTCGATCGCTTTGGTGGTGCTGGTCAACCTCCGAAACCTCCGCGGCGCCTGATTGCACCTGGGGCCAGACCCCTGCTGCAATTCCGGCCGAAGTGCCGCCCGCCTGGGCCGAACGGGTCAGACATTGCTAGAACGACGGGATGGCTGAAGTCACTCTCGGGGGCAACCCCGTTCACACGTCCGGAGATCTCCCCGCCGTCGGTGCCACCGCACCGTCGTACTCGCTGGTCGGCGCCGACCTGAGCGAGTTCGACGCAGCGGAGTTCGCCGGCAAGAACGTGATCCTCAACATCTTTCCGAGCATCGACACGCCGACGTGCGCGACGAGCGTTCGCCAGTTCAACGAGCGCGCCGCGGGCATGGACGAGACCGTGGTCGTGTGCGTCTCGGCCGACCTGCCGTTCGCGATGGGGCGGTTCTGCGGCGCCGAGGGCATCGAGAACGTCAAGGTCGGCTCGACGTTCCGCTCGGACTTCGGCTCGAACTTCGGTGTCACCCTGACCGACGGCAAGCTCCAGGGCGTACTCGCTCGTGCCGTGGTCGTGGTCGGCCCCGACGGAACGGTGAAGCACACCGAGCTCGTCCCCGAGATCGCCCAGGAACCCGACTACGACGCCGCCCTCGCCGCGTTGTGAGTGTTACGCCAGGGGTCAGACCCCCGGCGTAACACCCTTGGCACGCCGGCCAGATCAGCGGACCGATCGACGGCGGCTGCGAATACCCGATCCTCCACGAGGCGCCGACGAGCCCGCGACAGCGCTGCGCGCAACGCACCGGAGGTCGGGATCTCGAGCGTCTCCAGGAGCGCCGGCTGGTCACACGCGCCGACCGCATCCGCCCAGCCGAGCGCCACCGAACGGGCCACCACCGCTGCGCGACCCCCATCTCCCAACCCGAGTTCGAGCACGACCAGCTGCGCCGCATCGAGCACCGCCACGAGGTCCGAGCGGTGAAGCTCGCCGTACTCAGAACGCTCGACCTTCTCACCCACGTAGGCGTCGAACGCGACGTGGTCGCCCGCGAATCGGGACAGGATCGTGTCAGTGAACAGCCACGACGGCTTCCTCCGAAGGCCGAGATAGGCGCGGTGGCTCGACCATCGGTACCGATCGACCGAGTCGACCCCTGCCACATCGAGGGCGTTGCGGTGGATGTAGCGAGTGGTCGCGAGCAGATGCCGCTCGTCGACGATCAGCTTCGAATGGAACCGGCCACGGAACAGCGCACCGTCACGGCCCACTCGATCGTTGACATGCCGTGTGTACAGCGATCCGAATCGCTGCATTGCAGACGACAGCCCCCCGTCCGGACAATGGAGCAGCAAGTGGTAGTGGGTGTCCATGAGACAGTAGGCATGGGTCTCGATACCGAATCGGTCATGGATGTCGGCGAGTCGAGCGCCGACCTCGGTGCGGTCGGAGTCGTCGAGGAAGACGACTCCGTGGTCGGCTCCCCGATTCATGACGTGGTGCCAGCCGTCTTCGAGGTCGATGCGCAGTGGTCGTGCCATGCCCACCACTCTGACGAAGGGGTGTTACGCCGGGGGTCTGACCCCTGGCGTAACGGCTACAGGAAAGGGTCGAGGGATCGAGAGAGGCCGGGGACGTCGGCGATCCTCTTGCAGGCGAGCACGACGCCGGGCATGAAGCTGTCGCGGTCGTAGCTGTCCTGGCGGATCGTCAGGGTCTGGCCCTGGGCGCCGAGGATCACCTCCTGGTGGGCGACCATCCCCCGCATGCGCACCGAGTGGACGCGGATCCCGTTCGGACCCTCGCCGCCGCGGGCGCCCTCGTAGACCTGATCGGTCGTCGGGTCGGGGTCGAACGCTACTCCACGGGCGTCGGCCATCCGCTCGGCGGTCTTCACCGCGGTCCCGGACGGCGCGTCGATCTTGCGGTCGTGGTGCAGCTCGATGATCTCGGCGGTGTCGAAGAACGGCGCCGCGATCTCGGCGAAGCGCATCATCAGCACCGCGGAGATCGCGAAGTTCGGCGCGATCACGCAGTTCGGACCGCCGTCGGATCCGAACGTCGACTCGAACAGAGCGAGATCGTCTGCTGTGAACCCCGTCGTGCCCACCACGGCGTGGATGCCGTGCATGCCCAACCACGGCAGCGTGTTGCGGGCGGCGTCGGCGATGGTGAAGTCGACGACGACGTCGCACGCCGCCTCGGCGAATGCGTGCAGGTGTTCGGACACCTCGATGCCCTCGACCGTCTGCCCCACGCCGAACGGGTCGACCGCTGCAGCGAAAACGAGATCGGGGTCAGCGACCACCGCCGCACAAACGGTTCGACCCATTCGTCCGGCAGCGCCGTTGACCCCGATTCTCATGTGTTCAGTCTGGCCGATGCGCACGCATCGACCGCGATTGCGGCAGGGGTCCGACCCCTGGTGAAGTCAGCGGTGGCGACGACGGCCACCGCTGCGGCCACCACCGTCACCGGACGGGCGATCCGACTTCGGGCCGAGGTCGCCGAGTTCGTCGGCGAGCTGCGCGTCGAAGCTGTCCTCGAAGCTCACCTCGACGACGTCGACGCCACCACCCGAGCTGGCGGGCGCAGCACCGGAGTCGTTCGAACGCTCCTTGCGGGGCGCTCGCTCGCGGCGCTCGCCCCGATCGGAGGAACCGCTCGACTCACCGGACGAGGAGCCCTCCTTGGCCGGGGGCGGATCGCCGGCGGGGGTCAGGCTGACCTTGCCCTTGTCGTCGATCTCCTCGACGCGGACCTCGATCTCCTGGCCCAGCTCGAGCACGTCCTCGACCGAGTTGATGCGCTTGCCGCCACCCAGCTTCGAGATGTGCACGAGGCCGTCGCGGCCCGGCAGGATGTTGACGAACGCACCGAACTTGGTGATGTTCACCACACGACCGGTGTAGACGGCTCCGAGCTCGGCCTTCGGCGGATCGACGATCGCGAGGATCGCGGCCTTGGCCTCCTCCATGCGCCATGCCTCGACCGCACCGATGGTGACGATGCCGCGGGCACCGTCGTCGTCGACGCCGATGTCGGCTCCGGTCTCCTGCTGGATCGTGTTGATGACCTTGCCCTTCGGGCCGATCACTTCACCGACCTTGTCGAGGGGGATGTAGATCGTGGAGATCTTCGGCGCGGTCTCGGCGACCTCGTCACGGCTCTGCGGGATGCAGGCGTTCATGACCTCGAGGATCTCGAGACGAGCGACGCGGGCCTGGGCGAGCGCAGCGGCGAGCACGTCGGCGGGGATGCCGTCGATCTTCGTGTCGAGCTGCAGCGCCGTGATGGCGTCCTCGGTACCGGCGACCTTGAAGTCCATGTCGCCGAAGGCGTCCTCGGAGCCGAGGATGTCGGTCAGCGTGATGTAGTCGCCGTCCTCGTAGATCAGGCCCATCGCGATGCCGGACACGTGGCCCTTTGTGGGCACACCGGCATCCATCAGTGCGAGGCTCGAGGCGCACACCGATGCCATCGACGTCGAACCGTTCGACGACATCACCTCGGAGACCAGGCGCAGCGTGTACGCGAAGTCCTCCTGGTTCGGGATGACCGGCAGCACCGCACGGGCGGCGAGCGCGCCGTGGCCGATCTCGCGGCGCTTCGGCGAACCGACGCGGCCGGTCTCGCCATTCGCCCACGGCGGCATGTTGTAGTGGTGCAGGTACCGCTTGGTGTCGTTGGGCGACAGCGAGTCGATCATCTGGTTCATCCGAGGCATGGCCATCGTGAGGACGGTCATGACCTGGGTCTCACCGCGCTGGAAGAGGCCCGAACCGTGAGCGGTCGGCAGTGCGCCGACTTCCGCGGAGATCGGACGCAGATCGGCGACGCCACGGCCGTCCATGCGGACGCCCTCCTTGACGACGCGGGCACGCATCAGCTTCTTGTTGAGCGAGCGGACGGCTTCCTTGACCATGGAGTTCTGCCCGGCGAACTCGCCCGGCTCGTCCTTGGTGCCGCAGAGCTCGGCGAGGATCTCGGCGGTGACGGCGTCGGTCGCCTCGTTGCGCTCGGACTTGTTGGCGATCGTGATGACCGGGGCGAGCTTGTCGCTTCCGGCCTTCTCGACGGCGGCGAAGATCTCCGGCGTGTAGTCGAGGACCGGGGTCCACTTCATCGGGGTGATCGGGCCATGAGTGGCGATCACCGAGGCGACGAGCTGGCGCTGCAGGGCGATCGACTCCTTGATCCACACCTTGCAGGCATCGAGGCCGTCGGCGAGCACTTCCTCGGTGACCTTCTTGGCGCCGTCGTCGTAGTAATAGAACGCGTTCTCGGAACCGCCGGCCTCGACCATCATCACGGCGACGTCGCCGTTGTCGAGTTCACGGCCGGCAACGACCAGCTCGAAGGTGCCGTTCTCGGCCTCTTCGTAGGTGGGGTGCGGGATCCACTCGCCACTCTGGCTGTACGCCATGCGGATCGCGCCGATCGGGCCCTCGAACGGGATGCCCGAGATCATCAGCGCCGCGGACGCGGCATTGATCGACAGCACGTCGTGCGGGTTGACCTGGTCGGCGCCCATCACGGTCGTGACGACCTGGGTCTCGTTGCGGAACCCGTCGGGGAACGACGGGCGCAGCGGCCGGTCGGTGAGACGGCAGGTGAGGATGGCGTCCTCGGTCGGGCGTCCTTCACGACGGAAGAACGAGCCGGGGATCTTGCCGGCCGCATAGGCCCGCTCCTCGACGTCGACCGTCAGGGGGAAGAAGTCCATGCCGTCACGCACGCTCTTGGCGGCGTTGGCGGTGGTGAGGACCTTCGTGCCACCGATCGATGCCACGACGGCACCCATCGACTGGGGGGCGAACTTGCCCGTCTCGAAGGTCAGGGTCTTCTCGGTTCCGGACACGGGTCCGGACACGATGATTGGGTCAGCCACAAGGGCTCCTTTCGTGTGCAGTCCCCCTCGGGACTGCGCCTCTGGAGCGATCGGCCGGTTCCCAGTTGGTCAACCCGACATCGCGTCAACCCGGTAGGGCGGCGGTTCGGATTCAGCAACCGGCAACCGACAACGGTTCGCTCATGTTGCGGGGCCGGACGTTCCGGCTCCAAGGGGAGAGCCTACCTTGACCCAGGCAGCAAACCGCGGCACGTCGACCACCCACATGGACGCGTCGCGACACTCACCACGACGAAGCCGATTCAGCATCCCGAGGCGGGATCAGATGGTTCGAGGACAAGGCGCGCAGCGAGGATGTTGCCTCGAGGCGACGACGAGCCTGCGGAACGCAGTCATCGGGCCATCTGGCCCGCCGCCCACTACCTGCGGAGGCCTTGGTCCGCGATGATCTTGCGGTAGCGCTCGACGTCGATCGATTTGACGTAGTCGAGCATGCGACGGCGACGGCCGACGAGCATCAGCAGGCCGCGGCGGCTGTGGTGGTCCTTCTTGTGGACCTTGAGGTGCTCGGTGAGGTGCGTGATGCGCTCGGTGAGCAGTGCGATCTGCACCTCGGGCGAGCCGGTGTCGGTCTCGTGGGTGCGGTACTTCTCGATCGTCGCCGCGGTGTTCGGCGTGGTGTCGGCCAGATCAGCCATGGGTGTGTCGCCTTCCGGTTGGTGCCGCCGGACGGTCCGGTGGCACGGAGGTCGCAGACCGCTCCGGTTGGAGTGCGCTGCATCACGCTCGCGCCGGACGATCCAGCCCGAACGGACAACGCAATGCTACGGCGCCGCCGACGTCGCCACAACGGTCGGGTCCGCGGAACGACCGGCCGGATACGCTCGCTCGTCGTGCCTGCCCGGATCGAGCTGCGAGACGTCTCGAAGTCGTTCGGGTCCCTCGCCGCGCTGGCGCCGGTGACCCTCGACGTCGGCGAGGGTGAGACCGTCACGCTGCTGGGACCATCGGGTTGCGGCAAGACCACGCTGCTCCGTCTGATCGCAGGCCTGGAGCGCCCGACCAGTGGCAGCATCGTGGTCAACGGGTTGAGCCCCGCCGACGCACGTCGCCACAAGCAGATCGGATTCATCCCCCAGTCGCCGGCCCTGCTGCCCTGGCGTACCGTCGAGGCGAACGCCCGGTTGCTCCTCGACATCAACCGCGCCAACTCGCCGACCACGCCCAGCGTGTCGGTCGGGGATCTGCTCGACGAGGTCGGCCTCGGCGAGTTCCGTGACGCCTTCCCCCACGAGCTGTCGGGCGGCATGCAGCAGCGGGTGGGGCTCGTCCGGGCATTCGCACTCGATGCGCCGATCCTGCTGATGGACGAACCGTTTGCCGCCCTCGACGAGATGACGCGGACCGACATGCGGCACCTGCTCGGGCGACTGAGCGAGCCGCTCGGCACGACCGTCGTGTTCGTCACCCACTCGATCCCCGAGGCGACCTTCCTCTCCGATCGGGTGGCGGTGATGTCGTCTCGGCCCGGCCGCGTGACCGAGGACATCGCCATCGAGCTGCCGCACCCACGCCACCCCGACATCGAGGACACCGACGACTTCTTCCACGTCACCACGCGCCTGCGCGGCGCGCTCAGCGACGGGATGAACCGATGAGCCCCGGGGTGCGTCGGATCGTCGCGCCGATCGTCGGCATCGTCGCGTTCGCCGTGTTCTGGGAGTTGCTGGTCAGGCTGTTCGACATCCGTCGCTTCGTGCTGCTCCCACCGTCGGCGATCACCGACACGCTCACCTCCGCGCCGGGCTTCTTCTGGGACAACGCGCTGGTGACCGCACGCCACATGGTGGTGGGCCTGTCGATCTCGCTGCTGTTCGCCATCGCTGTCGGGTCGCTGATGGCAGCGTCGCGATTCGTGGAGGAAGCCGCGCAGCCGGTGCTCGTCCTCGTGCTGGTCACCCCGTGGGTCGCCTACATCACCTCGGTCGTGCTGTGGCTCAACGGTGGCGATCCCACGATCTACTTCATGGTCGCCTTCACCTCCTTCCCCGTGTTCACCTTCGGCGTCGTCGGCGGGATGAAGTCCGCCGACCCGGCCGCGCGCGAACTGCTCGCCAGCGTCGACGCCCGACCCTGGGAGGTCTTCTGGCGACTCCGGCTCCCGTCGGCACTCCCGTCGATCTTCACCACCGCGCGCTTCGCCGTCGGTCTCGGGCTCGCGGCGGCCTACTTCGCAGAGGGATCGGCGCTGACCACCGACGGGCTCGGCGCAATCGGTCGCCGGGCGGCGTCGTTCAACGACGCCGAGGTCCTCTGGACGACGATCGTGTGCTCCGCGCTGCTCGGCATCGCCGGCCTGGCGCTCGTCTCGGTCCTCGAGCGTGTGCTGCTGCGCTGGCACGTCTCGCAACGAAGCTGACTGAACGAACCCACGTTCACCATGGCAAGATGGCTCACTCCATCGGGCCACTCACGCTCGGCCCCAACACCTCCCCAAGGATCGAACCAACGATGCGCCTCCGCACCGCCGCTGTACTCGCCCTGACCGCTGCCGTTGCCTTCGCCGCGTGCGGCAGCGACGACGACTCGACCGACTCGACCCAGTCGACGACGGCCGCGACGACCGACTCGACGACCTCCGCGACGACCGACTCGACCACGGCCGCGACGACCGACACCGCCGGGAACACCACCGCGGTCGTCGCCGGTGAGGCGTTCCCCGACGACCGGTGCGCCGCCAACGAAGCGGCCGGCACGATCACCTACCTCACCGGGTTCGACTATGCCGCCACCGCGTCGATCGTCGACATCCTCGTCGCCGAGGAGAAGGGTTACTACGACGCAATGTGCCTCGACGTCGAGGTCACCGCCAGCTTCTCGACGGCCAACTACCCGCTCGTGGCGGAGAACGACGCCCAGTTCGCGTCCGGCGGCTCCTTCAGCGAGGTCGTCGAGTTCTCGGCCGCGAACGACGCCGATCTCGTGGTCGTCGCCGTCGAAGGCCCCACCGCCATCGACTCGCTGATCGTCAAGCCGGGCAACGCCACCGAGCTGGCCGATCTGGCCGGCACGACGATCGGCGTGAAGGGCAAGCTGCCGCCGAGCATCGCTGCGATGCTCGCGCAAGCCGGGCTCACCGAAGGCGAGGACTTCGACACCGTGCTGCTCGACGGCTTCGATCCTGTTCAGCACATCGCCATCGAGTCGATCGTCGGGTTCCCCGGCTACAAGAGCAACGAGCCGGGCGCCCTCGAGCGGGCCGACATCGCGTTCGACCTGTTCGACCCGATCGACTACGACATCCCCGGTTCGTTCGGCGTGATCTACACGAACCAGCAGTTCATCGACGAGCACCCGACCGCCGCGGAGGACTTCGTGCGGGCCACGATGCTCGGGCTCAACGACGCCATCGCCGATCCGGAGGCCGCAGCGCAGATCTCCGTCGACCGGATCAACGCCGGCGGCAACCCGAACTTCCTGTCGCCGGAGGGCGAAGTGTTCCGCTGGACCACCGACGCCGCACTCATCTCGTCGCTCACACCCGAGGGCACCGGCTACGGCGTCCCCCAGGCCGGCGCACTCCAGGCGGAACTCGACGCCTACGCGGAGATCGGGCTGTTCGACGGCACGGCGCCCGATGCCGTCGCAGTGCTCGGCGACGACATCATCGTCGGGATCTACGACGCCGGCGGCCAGGTGATCTGGCCGGCCTGACCCTCGCTGTCGCGCCGGGTGTTACGCCGGGGGTCAGACCCCTGGCGTCACGACTCAGGCGAGGAGTTGGCGGGCGTGATCGACGTCGTGCGTCAACTGGGCGATCAACGCATCGACCCCGTCGAACTTGCGCTCGCTGCGCAGGAAGTGGGCGAATCGAACCTCGGCTGCCTCGCCGTACAGGTCGATGTCGGCGTCGAGCAGATGGGCCTCGAGGAGCGATGCATCGGCGTGTTCGTAGAACGTCGGGCGGCGACCCAGGTTGATCGCACACCGGTAGACCGAGCCGTCGGGTCGCTCGTACCACCCCGCATACACGCCGTCGGCGGGCATGCACATCCCGTTCGGAACGCCGACGTTCGCCGTCGGGAAGCCGAGCAGCCGCCCGCGCTGGTCGCCTTCGAACACGGTGCCACGCACCTCGTACGGACGGCCGAGCATCGCGTTGGCCCGAGCGATGTCGCCACCGGCGAGCGCCCGCCGTATCGCCGTGCTGCTCACCGGCTCGTCGACGCCGTCACGGCGCGGGACGAGCTGCACCGGTTCGACCTCGAAACCGGCCTCGACGCCGAGCTTGCGGAGCAGATCGACGTTGCCGTCACGGTGGCGACCGAAGTGGAAGTCCTCGCCGACCACGATCACCTGCGTGTGCAGGCACTGGACCAACACCCTGTCGACGAACGACTCCGGCGTCTCGGCGGCCTGCCGCTCGTCGAACGGCACCACCACCACTGCGTCGATGCCGGTCGACTCCAGCAGCTCCAACTTCTGCGCAGGGCTCGTGAGCAGACGCGGTGCCGACTCGGGCCGCACGACGCTCGCCGGGTGACGATCGAAGGTGACCACCACCGACTTCGCCCCGAGTTCTGCGGCGCGACGGCGAACCTGGTCGATCACCGTGCGGTGGCCGAGATGCACACCGTCGTAGGCCCCGATCGTGATGACGGCGCGGTCGTCGCCCCACGAGCAGTGTTCCAGGTCGGTGACGACGAGCACGGCGGGAACGCTATCGGGCTGGTCGGCGCCGACGGGATTCGCGGGTCGAACCGGAAATGGCCGACGGTCAAGCCGGGAGCACGACGGCCGGCTTCGCCTGGCCGTCGTGGAATGCCTCGTAGACAGCGAGGAGCCGGCCGGCACCGTCGAAGACCGCCCATGGCCCCTCACCCTGCCAGTCGGCGAGCACCCGACCGTTGGCGATCAACGCCGCCGTGTCGTCGTCGACCTCGACGGTAGCGAGCGCTCGAACCGCGCTCTCGACGGGAAGCAGCGCACACTCGTCGGGTGGTGCCGCTTCGGCGAGTGTGAACTCGCCGACATGGGTGCGCCGGAGATTGCGCAGATGCGCGCCCCCGCCGAGCAGCCGTCCGAGATCGTCGGCGAGCGTTCGGATGTACGTCCCGGCGGAGCACTCGACGTCGATCGCCAGGACACCCGGCTCGGCCCACTCGACGACGTCGAACCGGTGGATCGTCACCGGTCGAGCCGACCGCTCGACCTCGATGCCCTCGCGAGCGAGTTCGTGGAGCCGCTTGCCGTCCACCCGGATCGCCGACACCATCGGTGGGACCTGCTCGATGTCGCCGACGAGATGCTCCGCGACCGCCGCACGAGCGGCGTCCAGGGTCACCGCGGACATGTCGAAGTTGCCGACGACGTCACCGGCCGCGTCGAGCGTCGACGTCGACGTGCCGAGCACCACCTCGCCCGTGTACCCCTTGCGGGTCTTCTCGACGAAACGGAGCAGGCGGGTGGCCTTGCCGACGGCGACCACGAGGACGCCGGTCGCATCGGGATCGAGCGTGCCGGCGTGGCCGACCTGACGCTCGCCGAAGCGGCGGCGCAGCATGCCGACCACGTCGTGGCTCGTCACACCGGCTGGTTTGTCGACCACCGCCACGCCGTGGGTGGTCGCCGGCTTGCGACGCGCCATCAGTCCTCCATCAGTCGTCGGGCGTCGCCGGACCGGCGGAACCGGCTCCGGCTTCGCGTTCGATCCGAGCCTGATCGGACTTCAGGATGTCGTCGATCCGGGCGGCCGAACGGATCACCATGTCGGGACGGAAGTCCAGGATCGGCGTCTTCTTCGCCCGGATCTGACGGGCGATCGACGACTGGAGGCGAACGCGATGTTGAGCGAACGCCTCGAGGATCTCGGCGTCACCCTCCTCGTCGGCCAACGAGTCGAAGAACACGATCGCACGGTTCAGTTCGGGATCGACGTCGATGCCCGTGACCGTGACGAACGTCAGCCGCTCGTCGTCGATACGCACCAGCTCGTCGGCGATGATCTCCTGCAACGTCGTGCTCACCCGCGCGCTGCGCGAGTACTTCGGGGTGCTGCTGCGGCTGTTGCGCTTGCCTGCCATCGGAACCTCCTCGGTGACGATTGCAGCAGGGGTCAGACCCCTGCTGCAGTCAGGTGAAGTCGGGGGCGACCCGGTTGGATCGCTTGAGTTCGGCCATGCCGGACATGGTGGCCAGCTTCTCGACGGCGTCCCACAGTTCGACCGCCTCGTCGCCCGTGGGCGCCTTGGAGATCACGGGTCCGAAGAAGCTCGCCGCATTGTCGGCGCCAGGATGGAACGTGAGAATCGGCGTGCCGACGTCCTTGCCGGTCCGGCTGAGCGCCAACTCGGTGTCGGCGCGGATGTACTCGTCGTGTGAGTCGTCGTCGGCGGCGTCGAGATACGACGCGTCGAACCCCGCACCGGACAGCAGCCCGCGATACCACACCAGCGAATCCGCACGGGCCGCCTCGCGCTGACCGCCGACGTGCAGTGCTTCGCCGATGGCGGTGTACCAGCGGCCGACCGCGGTGGGATCGCCCTCGCCGAGCCGGATGGCGTCGGCGATCCGCAGCCCCTGCTGACCGAGGTAGTGGCCGGCGCGATACTGCGGCGTGTACCACTCCTGATGGTTGTCCTCGTTGAGGATCCAGAGCGAGATGAACCGCCAGTCGACCTCGTAGTCGCGCTGCTCGCTGACGTTGACCACCCATCGCGAGGTGATCCACGCCCACGGGCAGACCGGATCGAAGAAGAAGTCGAGGTCGGCAGCCATCCGGCCAACCTATCGACCACTGACCGCGTGGCGTCAGGTTCGGGCGATCTCGACGTCCTCGTAGGTCTCGATGAGGTCGCCGGGCTTGAGGTCCTGGAAGTCGGACAGGCCGATACCGCACTCGAAGCCCTCGCGGACCTCACGCGCATCGTCCTTGAACCGCTTGAGCGACGCGATGTCGCCCTTCCAGATGATCGTGCCGTCACGGAGGAATCGCACCTTCGAGCCGCGGGTGATGACCCCCGACCGCACGTAACAGCCGGCGATCGCACCGAGCTTGGGCACCCGGAAGATCTCGCGGACCTCGGCTTCGCCGGTGACCTGCTCCTCGAACTCGGGCTCGAGCATGCCGATCACGGCCTGCTCGATGTCCTCGAGGAGCTTGTAGATGATCTCGTATGTACGGATCTCCACTTCTTCCTGCTCGGCCAGCTTGCGGGCCTTGCCGTCGGGACGGACGTTGAAGCCGATGATCGTCGCGTTGGTCGCGTTCGCCAGCGTGATGTCGTTCTCGGTGATCCCGCCGACGGCGCGGTGCACGAAGCTGACGTCGACCTCGTCGCGTTCGAGGCGGCGCAGCGACTCGGTGACTGCCTCGAGCGAACCCTGCACGTCGGCCTTGAGGATCAGGTTGACGGCCGCCTTCTCACCGGACTGGATCTGGGCGAAGATGTCCTCGAGCTTGGTGCCGGTCTTGACGCGGGCATCCTCACGCAGGTGCTTCGCCTTGAGGCGCAGCTCACGCGACTCGGCCACCGTGCGGGCGATCTTGTCGTCGGGCGCGGCACGGAACTCGTCGCCCGCCTCGGGCACGAGCGACAGCCCGAGCACCTGCACCGGCGTCGAAGGACCGGCGGTCTTGACCTGCTCACCCTTGTCGTTGATCATCGCCCGGACCTTGCCCCAGGCCGCGCCGGCAACGATCGGGTCGCCGACCTTGAGTTCGCCCTTGTCGACCAGGACCGTGGCCACCGGGCCACGTCCCTTGTCGAGCTGGGCCTCGATCACGATGCCCTTGGCACGACCGGTCGGGTTCGCCGTCAGTTCCTCGAGTTCGGCAACGACCTGCAACTGCTCGATCAACTCGTCGACGCCGACGCCCTGCAGGGCCGACATCTCCACGACGATCGTGTCGCCACCCCACGACTCGGGGACGAGTTCGTATTCGGCGAGCTGCGTGAGCACGCGTTGGGGATCGGCGTTGTCCTTGTCGATCTTGTTGACCGCCACCACGATCGGCACGTCGGCCGCGCGGGCGTGGTTGATCGCCTCGATCGTCTGCGGCATGATCCCGTCGTCGGCCGCGACCATCAACACCACGATGTCGGTGGCGTCGGCGCCGCGGGCACGCATCTGCGTGAACGCCGCGTGGCCGGGGGTGTCGAGGAACGTCACGGAACCGTGTTCGTTCTGCACCTGGTAGGCACCGATGTGCTGCGTGATGCCGCCGGCCTCGCCTTCGACGACGTTGGCGCCACGGATGTGGTCGAGCAACGTGGTCTTGCCGTGGTCGACGTGGCCCATCACGGTGATCACCGGCGGGCGCGGTTCCTGCATCTCGTCGTCGTCGGAGTCGTCGAACAACTTCTGGAGTTCGACCTCCTCCTGCTGGCCGGGCTCGACGAGCAGGATCTCTGCGCCGACTTCGAGGGCGAAGAGCTCCATCTGCTCGTCGGCGAGGGTCATGGTGGCCGTGACCATCTCGCCGTTGTTGAGCAGGAAGCGCACGACGTCGGCGGCGGTGCGGTTCAGCTTCGGAGCGAACTCCTGGGCCGACACACCGCGCTCGATGATGACGACACCCTCGGGTACGGGCGCGTCGGAGGACGTGTAGGTCGTGAACTGCGGCTGCAGATCGTCCTGGTCGCGACGACGACGCCGCCGACCGGTACGACGCGGCGGACGCCGCTGCCCACTGGGGCGATTGCCGCCACCGCCACCGGGACGGCCCGGGGCTCCACCGCCACCACCGGGGCCGCCGGGGCGGCCCGCGCCAGCGCCGGGACCGCCGGCCGGACGCGGCGTGTAGCCACCCGGGCGCGGCCCGGTCGAGCGGGCACCGCCGGTACGGCTCGTGGGACGCGCCGATCCAGGGGGCGGCGGAATCGGCTTGCCGCTCGGCGACAGCGGACGCCCTGGGGGCGGTGGAATCGGCTTGCCGGTCGGCGACAGCGGACGCGCCGCGGCGGCGTCCGGGCGCTCGTCGGCGCGCGCACGCGCCTCGGGAGGTGCAGTCGGCTGTTCCGGTGGACGACCGCCGGCGGTCGGTCGTGCGCTCGAGATCACGCGGGCGTTCGTGTCGGTGGACGCCGGCGGTTGCTCGGTCTCGACAGCGGCGGGGGCCGACGAACTGTCGTCGGTCGCAGGAGCTTCGTCGGCTGCCGGTGCGGCAGCGGGCGCCTCGGCGGGTTCGTCGACGACCGGTTCGGCCTCGACCTCGGGTGCGACCTCGGCGGGCGCGGACGCGACCGTGGCCGCCTCGACCTCGGGTGCGACCTCGGCGGCCGGCGGTGCGTGCGCGACGGCCACGTCGGCGTCGGGTGCATCGACGGGAGCCTGAGCGTCGTCGACGGCCGGAGCGTCAGGTGCGACGGACTCGGCGGCTGCCGGCGCTGTGGCGGTCTCGCCGCTCGGGGCCGGGGCCTCGGCCGACGCTGCGGCCGATGCACCATCGGTGTCCGAGCCGGACGTCTTCGGCTGCTTCTTGGCGGCAGCCTTCTTCGCGGGCGCTTTCTTCGCCGCCGCCTTCTTGGCGGTCTTCTTGACGGGCTTGGCCTCCTCGGGCTGCTCGTCACGGGTGAGACCATCGCGCTCGGCGCGGCGGGTCACCATGTCGGCGTACGCCTCGGCGAGTGAGGATGACGGGCCCTTCGCGGCAACGCCGAGTACTCCACACAGGTCGAGGACCTCTGCGTTCGTCATCCCGAGCTCCTTCGCGAGCTCGTGGATCCTGATCTTCTTAGCTGCCACGTTGTCGATTCAACCTTTCACAGTCGTCATTGCCTCGCGGATGCAGGAATCACTGCGCATCCGATTCGTTCTCGCGTTCGCCGTCACTTGCACAAGATGCTCTGATCGCCGCCTCGTCGTCGCGTGTGACCTCGCTGCGCCACGCCCGCGCGAACGCTCCACGGCCGATGGCGGCGTCGAGACACGCAGCGTCGACCAGTTCGCCCGTCTGCGAGCCCCTGCACACCCACGCGCCGCGTCCGTCGCTCGGGCCGTCGACGCCGATGCCCGACGCTGACCTCGTGATCCGCACGAGCGCGGACTGTGCACGTCGTCGACGGCAGCCGAGACAGCTGCGAACGGGTTCGGGGTGGCCGGCTTCACTCAGTCGTCGTCTGCTTCCCTGGTGGCGGGCTCGTCGTCCGACTCGGTGGCGGGCTCGTCGCTGGCGCTTTCCTCGGCGGGTGTGACTGCTTCTGCAGTCGTGTCGTCGGCGCTTTCCTCGGCGGGTGTGGCTGCTTCTGCGGTCGCGTCGTCGGCGCTCGCCTCGGCGGAGGTGTCGCCATCGGAGGTGTCGCCGGTCGCGACTTCCACGTCTCCGGCGGACTCGGCCTCGCCGTCGGCGGGGACGACCGCGGCGGCTGCCTGCCAATCCGACTCGCTGATGACGCTGCCGTCGGCCGCGTGCCACTCCATCTCGCCGGTCTCGGCATTGGCGCGCCATTCGCCGTCGGCGTACTCGACGTCGACGTCGCGGCCACCGGCCGGGATGCCCTCGGCGAGCTGTGTCTCGGAGCGGATGTCGACGCGCACGCCGGTGAGGCGCGCAGCGAGCCGAGCGTTCTGGCCCTCACGGCCGATCGCCAGGCTCAGCTGGTGGTCGGGCACGATCACGTCGGCCGCGGTGCCGTCGTCGGAGATGTTGACCTGCGTGACCTTCGCCGGCGACAACGCCTTGGCGACGAAATCGGCCAGGTCCTCGCTGAACGGGACGATGTCGATCTTCTCGCCACGCATCTCGTTGACGACCATGCGGACGCGCCCACCGCGGGCGCCGACGCAGGCGCCGACCGGATCGACGTTGTGGTCGTTCGACCAGACGGCGATCTTCGTGCGATGACCCGGTTCACGGGCGCAGGCCTTGATCTCGACGATGCCGTCGGCGATCTCGGGCACCTCGAGCTCGAACAGGCGCTTGATCAGGCCCGGGTGCGTGCGCGACACGACGATCTGCGGGCCCTTCGGCGTGCGGCGGACCTCGACGATGTAGGCCTTCTGACGGTCGCCCTGGGCGGGACGCTCGAACGGGACCTGCTCGGCCTGCGGCAGCAGTGCCTCGACCCGGCCGAGGTCGAGCAGCGTGTAGCGGGCGTCGGTGCGCTGGATGATGCCGGTGACGATGTCGCCCTCGCGGTTCGCGTACTCCTCGAACTTGCGCTCGGACTCGACCTCGCGGATGCGCTGGCTCATCACCTGGCGGAAGGTCTGCGCGGCGATGCGGCCGAGCTCTTCCTTCTTCGGCGTGTCGTCACGCTCGTTGACCCAGTTGCCGTCCTCGTCGACGTCGTAGGCGATGAACGAGAACTCCATCGTCTCGGGGTTGACCTCGACGACCACTTCGTCGGCGGCGTCGGGACGACGCTTGTAGGCCGACGCGAGAGCGTCGACGAGGACGTGCAGCAGCGTGTCCTCGGAGATGCCCTTCTCCTGGGCCAGCATGCCGATGGCCTCGCTCATGTCGAGGTTGCTCATGACGGTTGCTTCTCCTTCGTCGATGTCGGATTCTTGGTCTTCGATGCAGACTTCTTGGCGCCCGACTTCTTGCTCGGTCCCTTGCCCGGCTTGGGAGCGGGTCCCCACTCGAACACGGTGCGCGCCTTGTCGATCTCGGCGATCTCGACCATGCGCTCCTCACCGCCGTCGAGCAGCAGGGTGGCGCTGCGGTCGTCGGCGGCAGCCAGCACGCCCTGCAGGCGACGGGGATCGGCCTGGGGGTCGCGCAGACGCACGGTGATCTCCTTGCCAATCTCGCGTCGGAAGTGGGCCGGCGTGCGCAGCGGGCGCTCGAGACCGGGGCTGGTGACCTCGAGGGTGTAGTGACCGGCGATCGGGTCCTCGTGATCGAGTTCCCGCGAGATCAGTCGCGTGGCGAGCGAGAGCGAGTCGAGGGTGATGCCACCCTCGGAGCCGGGCAGCGTGTCGAGCGTGACCCGGATCGTGGCGCCGCGCCGCTCGATGTCGTAGACGTCGAGCGAGAGGTCGGAGGCAATCGGTCCGACGATCGTGTGCATGCGATCGATCTCTGATGCTGCGCTCATCGGAACTGCCTCCTTTCAACAAACAAGGCGTGGGGCTCAGCCCCACGCCTTTCGGTACCAAACCAAATGGATGAACCATCATAGCAGCGCCCATCGATCCTGGGACAGGGCCGGGCGGCGCTCGGTACGGATAGGTTGCGCTGGTGCTTCGGATGTCGACCCTGTTCCTTCGGACCCTTCGCGACGATCCGGCTGACGCCGAGGTCGCGAGCCACCGCCTGCTGGTGCGGGCGGGCTACATCCGGCGGGCGGCACCCGGCGGGTTCTCCTGGTTGCCGCTCGGATGGATCGTGTACCGCAACGTCGAGCGCATCGTGCGCGAGGAGATGGACGCCGCCGGATTCCAGGAGGTGCACTTCCCTGCCCTGCTGCCACGCGAGCCGTACGAGACGACCGGGCGGTGGACGGAATACGGCGACAACCTGTTCCGTCTGCAGGACCGCAAGGGAGCCGACTTCCTTCTCGCGCCCACGCACGAGGAGATGTTCACCCTGCTGGTGAAGGACATCTGCGGGTCCTACAAGGACCTGCCGCTGTCGATCTACCAGATCCAGACCAAGTACCGCGACGAGGCCCGTCCCCGCGCCGGCCTGCTGCGCGGTCGCGAGTTCGTGATGAAGGACTCCTACAGCTTCGACCTCGACGAAACCGGCCTCCAGGCCTCGTACGACGCTCACCGCGCGGCCTACATCTCACTTTTCGATCGTCTCGGCCTGCCGTACGTGATCGTGTCGGCGATGTCGGGGGCCATGGGCGGGTCCGCGTCCGAGGAGTTCCTCGCACCGATGGACGTCGGCGAGGACACGTTCATCCGTTGCACGTCGTGCGACTACGCCGCCAACGTCGAGGCGGTCGTCACGCCCGCTCCCCCAGCGATTCCCTTCGACGGATTGCCACCGGCCGTCGTCCACGACACTCCCGGGACCCCGACGATCGGCACGCTCGTCGAGTTCGTCAACGCCGACGCCGAGATGCGCCACCCCGATCGTGACTGGACGGCGGCCGACACGCTCAAGAACGTCGTCGTCAAGCTCCGCCACCCGGACGGCACGATCGAACCGTTGGCGATCGGTCTGCCGGGTGACCGCGAGGTCGACATGAAGCGACTCGAAGCGCAGGTGGCCCCGGCGGAGCCGGAGCCGTTCGGCGAGGAGGACTTCGCGAAGCATCCGTCGCTGGTCAAGGGGTACATCGGACCCGGTGTGCTCGGCAGCCGGAACGCCTCGGGAATCCGCTACCTCGTCGACCCGCGGGTCGTCGACGGCACCGCCTGGATCACCGGCGCCGATCACGCGGGCAACCACGTGATCGACCTGGTCGCCGGGCGCGACTTCACGCCCGACGGCACGATCGAGGCCGCTGAGATCCGCGACGGCGACGTCTGCCCGGTGTGCGCGTCGCCGGTCGAGATCGCCCGCGGCATCGAGATCGGCCACATCTTCCAGCTCGGGCGCAAGTACGCCGAAGCCCTCGGACTCACCGTGCAGGACGAGCACGGCAAGCCGGTCGTGCCCACGATGGGGTCGTACGGGGTGGGCGTGACCCGCGCGTTGGCTGCAGTCGCCGAGGCGAACCACGACGACATCGGACTGGTGTGGCCACGAGAGATCTCGCCCGCAGACGTGCACGTCGTGATCGCCGGCAAGGCCGACGGTCCGCAGATCCCCGCCGGCGAGCAGCTCGCGGCCGACCTCGAGGCGGCGGGGCTGCGGGTGCTCCTCGACGATCGCTACGGCCCCTCGCCGGGCGTCAAGTTCAAGGACGCCGAACTGATCGGGATCCCGACGATCGCGATCGTCGGTCGTGGCGTCGCCGACGAGGACAACCCGACCATCGAGATCAAGGACCGCAGATCGGGCGAACGCCAGGACGTCGCACTCACCGACGCCGTCGCGCACTTGGTCGCCACCTGCCGCTGACACCACTCCAGCACACCCCGAATTCTCGCGGAATCGGGACGGTGAGCGACCGATTCCCGCAGGATTTCCGGGTGATGTCTCCAGCCGGGCGGAAACCTCGCGCAGATCGGTCGTTCGGCGACCGATTCACGCGAAATTTCGGGATGGGTGGGATGAGTGGGATGGGCGGGCGGACGGGCGTGCGTGCGTGCGTGCTCAGGAATGGCGGAGGAGGCCTTGGTCGATGACGACGCGTTCGGTCGACGGGTCGGCGGGGTCGACGGCACTGGTCGTGAAGAAGGTCTCGCCGGATTCGCCCGACCACATCTTGATCGTGAGCGCATCGCCGGGGAGGACCGGCGCGGCGAAGCGGGCCTCGATGTGTCGGAACCGGGCGGGGTCGTTGTCGCAGATCGCGTGCAGCAGAGCCCGACCGGTGAAGCCGTAGCTGCACAATCCGTGCAGGATCGGGCGGTCGAAGCCACCGATCGCTGCGAACGTGGGGTCGGTGTGCAGCGGGTTGCGATCGCCCGACAGCCGGTACACGAACGCCTGATCGCGCGACGTCTGGTACGTCACGGCCTGATCCGGATCGCGATCGGGCGGCACGTTCTTCGGCCCTGACGGTCCACGGTCGCCACCCCATCCGCCTTCACCGCGGATGAACGCCGACGAGGTGTTGGTGTAGAGCGGTTCGCCGTCCATCACGGCCTCGGTCTCGGTCACGATCACCGCGGCCTTGCCCTTGTCGTACATGCCGACCAGTTCGCTGGTGATCGTCACCGTCCCCTCGACGGGGATCGGGCGATGCAGCGTCACGGCCTGCTGGCCGTGCACGAGCAGCGCCGGGTTGAAGGTGCCGATGTCGCGCATCGCGGAACCTCGACCCCAGCCGATCACGACCGGGAAGGTGGGAAACACCTGCTGGTCGACACCGCTGGTGTTCTCGGTGGTGAACGCCAACTCGTTCTCGCCGGCGCCGATGCCGACCGCGTACAGGAGCGCATCCTTGGAGGTCCAGCTGGCCTCGACCGGATCGCTCTTCGATCCGACGGCTTCAGGGTTCAATGGCATGTGATCTCGCTTTCTCGGGAGTTCGGTTGCGGTCAGGAGTCGAGCATCGTCTGCGGCCAGGCGCCGGGGACACCGTTCATGCCGGAGTTGGGACGGGCCCCGGCGAGGAGTTCCTCGACCACCGGCCCGATCTTCGTGGGGTCGTCGACCGGCGTGGTCGACGGACCGCGCACCCAGCCCTCGGCGACGGCGAGCACCTGGCCGGAGGCCTCGAACACCCGGCCGGTGACACCGGCCGACTCGGGCGAGCAGAGCCACGTGACGATCGGCGCGATCCAGTGCGGTGCACGCGCCTCGCGCTCCTCGTCGGTCTCCGGCGCCGGGCCGAGCCCCTCGGTCATGCGCGTGAGCGCGACCGGCCCGACGGCGTTGACGGTCACTCCGTAGCGGGCCACCTCGAGCGCCACGATGTTGGTGAACGCGGCGATCCCTGCCTTGGCGGCGCCGTAGTTCGCCTGGCCGGGGTTGCCGTAGATGCCCGACACCGACGTCGTGTTGACGATCCGGCCGCTCACGGGTTCACCGGCCTTCGCTCGCTCGCGCCAGTAGGCAACGGCCCACCGCGAGGGGGCGAACGTTCCCTTGAGGTGCACGTTGATGACCGAGTCCCACTCCTCCTCGGTCATGTTGGCGAGGACGCGGTCTCGCAGGATGCCGGCGTTGTTGACGAGCGCATGCAGATCGCCGAACGTCTCGATCGCCGTGTTGATCATCCGCTGGGCGCCCTCCCAGTCGGCGACGTTGTCGCCGTTCGCGATCGCCTCGCCGCCCATCTCGACGATCTCGTTGACGACCTGCTGGGCCGGTGAGATGTCGCCACCGCTGCCGTCGACGTTGCCGCCGAGGTCGTTGACCACGACCTTGGCGCCCTGCCGCGCCAGACTCAGCGCATGCTCGCGGCCGATGCCGCGTCCCGCACCCGTGACGATCGCAACCCGACCTTCGCACAGACCACTCATCAACACGTCTCCTTCGTCGTCGTTCGACCCGACCGTCGGATCGTCGGCGCCAACACGATCCTGGCTCGGCTGGCCCGTCGGCATCGTAGAGTGGCGCCCGTGTGCGGCTGCCAGCGGACGAGACGGGAGCTGCTCCTCGACGAAGGCCTCATCAAGCGTGCCGTCCGGCTCGACACCCACCTGACCTGATCTCGCTCGTAGCCTGGCCGACGTGACGGCGCCCGAGACGACCACGCACCTGCAGGCAGACGTCGTCGTCGTCGGCGCCGGGCCGGCGGGCACGGCAGCGGCGATCGAGCTGCGGCGAGCCGGCCGCTCGGTGGTCGTGATCGACAAGGCGCTGTTCCCTCGCGACAAGTGCTGTGGCGACGGGCTCACCACGCTCGCACTCCGAGAACTCGATCACCTCGGCCTCGATCCCGGGGCGATCCCCGACTGGTTCGACGTCACGGGGGCGGCGATCCGCTCGCCGAGCGGACGCGAGATCGTGGTCCCGCTGCCGACCACCGGCAAGTACGCCGCGGTCGCGCCGCGCCTCCAGCTCGACGACGCGCTCCTACGCCTCGCTCGCAAGGAGGGTGCCGACGTGCGTGACGGCCATGGCTTCCGCGGCCTCGTCGAGCACACCGACCACGTCACGGTGGCGGCCGACGGCCTGGAGATCGACACTCGCTACGTGATCGCCGCCGACGGGATGTGGAGCCCGGTGCGCAAGGCGCTCGGCGCGAACGAGGGGGGCTATCTCGGCGAGTGGCACGGTTTCCGCCAGTACGGACGCAACGTCAGCGGCCCGGCGAGCGAGCAACTGTACGTCTGGTTCGAGCCCGACCTCGTTCCCGGCTACGCCTGGTCGTTCCCACTCCCCGACGGCCGGGTGAACATCGGCTTCGGTGTGCTGCGCGACGGCAGCTGGAAGGGACGCGAGATGAAGGAGTTGTGGGTCGATCTGCTCCGGCGGCCCCACATCGTCGAAGCGCTCGGCGAGCGATTCGAGCTCGAGGACCGCCACACCGCATGGCCGATTCCCGCTCGCATCGACGAGGCGGTGCTCGCGACCGGTCGGGTGCTCTTCACCGGTGATGCAGCGATGGCGACCGACGTGATGACCGGCGAAGGGATCGGCCAGGCACTGCTCACCGGGCGTCTCGCCGCAGAGGCACTGGTGGCCGCCGGCGCGCTGCAGCCCGATCACGCCGCTCGGCGCTACCGGGCGAGCGTGCACCATCACCTCGTCGCCGACCACCGCATGTCGCTCGCACTCGGATCGGTGCTCGCCAAGCCGTGGGGCGCCCGTGGCGCGATCCGGGTCGTCGCAGCCAGTGGTTCGTGGGGCAAGCGGAACTTCGCCCGCTGGATGTTCGAGGACGAGCCGCGGGCAGTGGTGCTCACGCCGAGCCGCTGGCACCGGCGGTTCCTCGCCCAGCCGGGCGCCTACCTCTCGGCCTGAGCAGACCCGGACCGTCGAACGCCGTTCAGTCGAGCGAGCGCGTGTACACGGCCTCGTACGAGCGAAGCTGGAAGCCGAGCGCGGCGTAGAGCTGGAATGCGCCGCCCGGGTTGTTCGTGTCGACGCCCAGCGCCGCCTCGGTCATGCCCCGCTCGCGGAGCTCGCGCAGGCTCATCGCCAGGAGCGCACCAGCGATCCCGCGATTGCGCCAGTCCCGATGGGTCGAGATGTACTCCGTGTAGCCGCGCCGGTACCCCCGCGCCGCGTTCTCCTCGGTGTTGATGAACGGCTTCACCTGGCCGACCACGGTGTCGCCCGCCCACGCGACCTTCCACAACGACTCGTCGCGGTACGGCGCCTCGATCGCCTCGACGTAGTCCTCCTCGGTCGGCTCCCGGAAGTCCCACTCGCCACGGAAGGCCTCGAAATGAGCGGCGAGGATCGGGCGGATCTGATCGTTCGACACCGCCCGGACCTCGACACCCTCCGGGAGCATGCGATCGGGAATGTCGTCGAGGTGCGCGCGGACGAGCATCGCGCCCCACTCGGTGGCGCGGTAGCCGAGCGATTCGAGCCACAGCGCCTCATCGGTGGCCTCACGGTCGGGTCCCGGATGGCTCGCGTACGCGCGGAACCGGGTCGGGTGGCCGTCGATCGCCCAGGGCCGCATGTGGTCCTCGCTGGCGACGACCATCGAGGTGAACAACGTCGTCCCGACGTGGGAGGGCAGGATCGGTGTGAACACGACGAGATCGCGTCCGGTCGAATCGAGGTCCTCCCATGACGCTCGGCTGTACGCCACCACCTCGGGATCGCCGCCGGCTGCCGTCGATTCGACGATCGCGATGTCGGCGGCC
Organism: Ilumatobacteraceae bacterium; assembly: GCA_963710625.1. Lineage (GTDB taxonomy): Bacteria > Actinomycetota > Acidimicrobiia > Acidimicrobiales > Ilumatobacteraceae > Sva-07. The sequence goes on from CAVQBG010000009.1 coordinate 86,554, forward strand.
GGGTCGCAGTCGCGCAGGTTCGAGTAGGTGAGGTCGAACTGCTCGACCGTCGGCATCTCATCGAGTCCGACGTGCTCGCGATGGGCTTGCAGCACGCCCACCATCCCCGCGTGGTCCTCACTCCCCCTGTACGCCCGGGCGACGTAGGGCGCGGGGAGATCCATCCGGTCGGCGAGGTGGATCATGGATTCGGGTCGAGGCGCGGCGGCGGTGGCGCCCAGTAGTCGACGTCGGCGACCGTGCCCGAGATCCCGTCGACGTCGATGTCGGTGGGCTCGCCGGACGCCTCGATCTCGATCACGATGTCGTCCTCCTTCGGCGGACCCTCGTAGATGTCGCGCAGGCCGATCATCGATGCAGCCGCCGCGGCGCCGAGCACACCGCCCTTGCGGCGACCGGCCGCGATCATCGACAGGCGTTGCGCAGCGGCGCGTTCCTCCGCCTCGATCGCGGCGACGTCGAGGTCGATCTCGGCAGCGAGCCGATCGGCAACGTCGTCGGAGTTGTCGGCCATCGCACCAGGGTACGGCCTCAGGTGATGACGACGGCGGCGACGAGCGCAGCACCTGCCATCAGCACCCACGAGACCGGGCCGAGCACCATCGGCCGCAGAACGGGGCCCACTCGTCGGACCTGCTCTGCGGCCGAACATCGTGACAGCACGCCTCACCGAACTCCTACCTTGACGCCGTCTGCGCTCGCGATGGTCCGGCTACCGTCGAGCGCGAATGAGCGACATCACGAGTGATCCCGGCGCCCCTCAACCGGACGATCGACAGACCGCCGAGACGTTCGAGAAGATCTTCTTCGAACTCCGCAAGGTCATGGTCGGCCAGACCCGGCTGCTCGAACGCCTCTTGGTCGGGGTGTTGTGCCGCGGGCATTGCCTGCTCGAATCGGTTCCCGGCCTGGCGAAGACGCTGGCCGCGGAGACGCTCGCCGACGTGGTCGGCGGATCGTTCTCCCGCATCCAGTTCACGCCTGACCTCCTCCCGTCGGACATCACCGGCACGCGGATCTACCGTGGGAGCAGCGAGACGTTCGACGTCGAGTTCGGCCCGGTCTTCGTCAACTTCCTGCTCACCGACGAGATCAACCGGGCGCCCGCCAAGGTCCAGTCCGCACTGCTCGAGGTGATGGCCGAGCAGCAGGTCACGATCGGCGGCATCACCCACGCCGTGCCGAAGCCGTTCTTCGTGGTCGCCACCCAGAACCCGATCGAATCCGAGGGTGTCTACCAACTCCCCGACGCCCAGCGCGACCGCTTCATGATGAAGATCGTCCTCGACTACCCGACCGCGGACGAGGAGATGACGATCATCGACCGGATGAGCGTGAGCGCTCCGATTCCGTCGCAGGTGATCACGCTCGACGAACTGGTCACGCTCCAGGAGCGCGCCGACACGGTCTTCGTCGACCGCTCGGTGTCGCAATACGCCGTCGACCTCGTGCAGTGCACGCGGTCGCCCGAGCGCTTCGGCCTCACCGACCTCTCGACGGTGATCGGCCTCGGAGCCAGCCCGCGAGCGTCGCTCAACCTGGTCCGTGGCGCCCGAGCTCTCGCGTTGATGCGGGGCCGTTCCTACGCCACCCCGCAGGACGTGTTCGACCTCGCTCCCGAGGTGCTCCGGCACCGGTTGCTGCTCACCTACGACGCGCTGGCGCGCGACATCACGACCGACCACGTCGTGCAACGTGTGCTCGCCACCGTGCCCGCCACGTGGGTGTCGCCGAAGCCCAACGACGCCTTCCAACCCGGCCCGACGAGCTGACGATGGTGACGTTGGGGCCGGCGAGCGTGTCGCCGACGGCAGCCGCAACCGCCGAGGCGGCCGCCGAATTCGGCCAGTCGGGCCGCGGCACGACGGCGTGGGCGGCCGGTCCACCGACCGAGACCGTGGCGGAGTTGCTCCGCACGCTGGAGCTGACGATCAACGGTCGTCTCGACGGCGTGCTCCACGGCAACCATCAGGGCCTCACGCCCGGCCACGGCTCGGAGCCGGGCGAATCGAGGCTGTACCAGCCCGGCGACGACGTTCGCCGCATCGACTGGAACATCACGGCGCGCACCAGGGAGACCCATGTGCGCGAACAGATCGCCGACCGTGACCTCACGGCGTGGCTCGTCGTCGACGTCTCAGCGACGATGCAGTTCGGCACGGTCACGAACGACAAGGCGCAGACCGCCACGGCCGCCGCGGCGTGCATCGGCTTCCTCACTGCGCGGAATCAGAACCGGCTGGGTGCGGTGCTCGTCGCCGGGCCGTCGATCCACGTGATCCCGCCACGCTCCGGCGCCAACCAGGTCCGCGCCGTGTTGTCGACGCTCAGCGATCCACCCGACTCGGAGGGCCTCGGCCATGCCGATCTCGCCGGCGCACTCGATCGGGTGGGCGCGATCGCCAGCCGTCGCGGGTTCGTCGCCGTGATCAGCGACTTCGCCGGTGAGGAATGGCAGCGTCCGCTCTCCCGCCTGAGCCTGCGCCACGACCTCCTGGCGATCACCGTGCGCGACCCTCGCGAATACGACGTACCGCCGATCGGTCTCGTCGACGTGGTCGATCCGTCGACCGGCGCAGTCCGCGAGGTGCGCGTCACGGCCAAGGTGCAGGCGCGTTTCGCCGCCGCTGCCGCGGACGAGCGCGCCCGCCGCGACGACGCGCTCGCCCGATCTGGAGCGGATGTGATCGAACTGTCGACCGACGGCGACTGGCTCGGCGCGATCGTGCAGCACACCCGGCGCAAGCGTGTCCAGGCCGTCCGTGGTGACGGAGTCAAGCGATGAGCACCGACTTCCTCGCACCGGGTCGCCTCTGGCTCCTCCTGCTGGTCGTCGCCCTCGGCGTCGGCTACGTCGTCGTGCTGCGGTGGCGCAAGACCGCGACGGTCCGCTTCACCCAGGTCGACCTGCTCGACAAGGTGGCGCCCCGACGGCCTCGTTGGCGTCGTCACGTGGTGGCCGTCCTGATGCTGATCGGCCTGTCATTGGCGGTGGTCGCCACGGCCCGTCCGGTGGAACGCAGCACCGAGACCACGACGAGCGAGGGACGCATCCTCGTGCTGTTCGACGTGTCGCTGTCGATGATGGCCGACGACGTCGACCCCGACCGGTTCGTCGCTGCGCAGGAGGCCGCCCGGGACTTCGTGGACGAGGTCGACGACGGTGTCGAGGTCGGTCTCGTGTCGTTCTCGGGCGCGGTCACCGTCGAGGTCGACCCCACGCTCGACCGGGCGGCGATACAGCGCGGCATCGACAACCTCGAACTGGCGGAGTCGACCGCGATCGGCGACGCACTCGCTGCGGGCTCGCGTCTGCTCGTCAACTCCGCCGACCCCGACGCCGATCCCGACAAGGCGCCCGGCGTGATCGTGCTGCTCACCGATGGCGAGACCACCGTCGGGCGGCCGACAGCGGACGGGGCCCAGGAGGCCGCCGACGCCGGGGTGCCGGCGTACACGATCGCCTTCGGGACCGAGGGCGGCACGATCGTCGACCCCGTCAGCGGTGACGTCGTCCCCGTGCCGGTCCGTCCCGCCGAACTCGAGCAGGTGGCCCAGACCACGGGCGGTCAGGCGTATGAAGCACGAACCGGCGACGAACTGGCGAGCGCGTACGACCAGATCGCGGAATCGCTCGGCGAGACGATCGGCGAACCGATCGAGATCGTCACGGAACTCACCTGGCAGTGGGCCCTGGCGGCATTCCTCGCTCTCGCCATCGCCTGGGCGCTCAGCCTGTGGTGGCTGCGCGGCATGGTGTGAGCGTCATGGTGTGAGCGTCATGGTGTGAGCGTCATGGTGTGAGCGTCATGGTGTGAGCGTCACGGTCTGAGCGTCGCGGCGTGAGCGTCAGAGCATCGACCTGAGCTGCTCGATCGTCTGGACCGGGTTGCCGCCGACGGCGCTGACCGAGAGATGCGTCACGCCGGCTTCCTTGTACGCCGCGATGCGCTCCTTCACGTAGCCCGCCGGGCCGACCAGGTTGGTCTTCTCGAGCATCTCTGCCGGCACCGCCGCCGCCGCTTCGTCCTTGCGACCGGACAGATAGAGGTCCTGGATCTCGATCGCCTCGTCGACGTAGCCGTATCGCTGGCAGATCGTGTTGTAGAAGTTCTGGTCGCGAGCACCCATCCCGCCGACGTACAGCGCCACGTTGGGTCGAGCCATGTCGAGGACCCGCTGGCGGGCATCGCCGTCGAACTCGTCGCCGATCGCCACCATGCCGCCGGCGGAGATCTGCAGTTGGCCCAGTTCCGGATCGCGGTCGGCCTGGCCGGCCTTGAGGTCGTCGCCCCACACCGACTGGAACTTCTCGGGATCGAAGAAGACCGGCAGCCAACCGTCGGCGTGCTTCGCGGTGTTCTTCACCGACTGCCCCATCAGGCTCGCCCAGAAGATCGGGATGTTCTCGCGCACCGGGTGGTTGATCAGCTTGAGGGGCTTGCCGAGGCCGGTGCCCTCTCCCTCAGGGAGCGGGATCTTCGTGGTCGGCCCGTCGTAGACGACCTTCTCGCGACGCCAGGTCATGCGACAGACGTTGATGTAGTCCCGGATCCGGGGCATCGGCTTCTCGTACGGCACACCGTGGAAGCCCTCGATCACCTGCGGACCGGACGCCCCGAGCCCGAGGATGAATCGCCCGCCCGACACGTAGTCGAGGCCCGCAGCGGTCTGCGCCATGCATGTCGCCGTCCGGGAGAACACGTTGAGGATCCCCGAACCGATCTCGATCGTCTCGGTCTTCGCCGCGAGGTAGCCCATCTGCGACACGGCATCGAAGCTGTACGCCTCCGGGATCCACACGACGTCGAGGCCCGCCTTCTCGAGTTCGACCACCCGCTTCACGTCCGCGTGGAAATCGCCCGAGTAGCTGATGTTCATCGAGAGCTTCATGGCGGCCGACGATAGGTGTCACCTCTCCGGCGACCGCAATCGGACGCCGGCGGAGCGGACCGCGGAGTCAGCTGTTGAGGTTGCCGCTGCGGAAGCCCTCGAGATCGAGCGTCACGTAGCGGTAGCCGACGGAGCGGACCGCCTCGACGATGCGCTCACGATGCGCCAACACGGCGGCGAAGTCGTCGAGTTCGACCTCGAGCCGAGCCGTGTCGTCGTAGTGACGGACGCGGACCTGGGCGAACCCGAGCCGGTGGAGCGCCGCTTCGGCCCGATCGACGCGCGACAGGATGCCGATCGACACCTCGGTGCCGTACGGGATCCGGCTCGCGAGGCACGCCGCCGCCGGTTTGTCCCAGGTGCGCAGACCCATCCGGCGAGACGCATCACGCACGTCGGCCTTGCTGAATCCGGCCGCCACGAGCGGAAACGCTGCGCCGGCGTCGCTCGCGGCGCGCTGGCCGGGGCGATGATCGCCGAGATCGTCGGTGTTGACACCGAGCACGACGGTGGCGCCCTCGGCGGCAGCGATCGGACCGATCACGTCCATCAGTTCGGCCTTGCAGTGGAAACAACGGTCGGTGTCGTTGAGCCGGTACGCCGCTCGTTCCATCTCGGCGGTTGCCACCGGCGTCCAACGCAGCCCCCACTCGTCGGCGAGTGCCCGACAGTCGGCCTCCTCGTCGCCGGCGAGCGACGGCGACACGGCGGTGACCGCGTGGGCGGCTCCTCGACCGAGCGACCGGTGTGCGACCGCAGCGAGGAACGCCGAGTCGGCACCGCCACTGAAGGCCACGACCACACATCCGAGCCGGCCCAACTCGAGGTCGAGGGCCGCGAGCTTCGCGTCGAGGTCGACATCCGGGCTGGTCTCCACGGGGCGCAGTATGCCGCGGAGTCGACCGCCTGTGCTCGTCGGTGGGCCGGCGGGTTCTCCGATGAGGTCGAGACGCGCGACACTGGACACCCGATGGGCATGCCGACGTGGTGGGACGAGCGGCGATTCGGGCTGTTCGTGCACTCCAACCTGGCGACCGTTCCGGCATGGTCACCGATCGGCGAGTACGCCGACTGGTACCGGAGCCACCTGGGCGAGGACGTCGCCGACGTCCTGCTCCATCCCCGCCCGATGGTGGAGGTGCTCGCCCACCATCGCGACCGCTGGGGGCACATCGAGCACTTCGACGACTTCCTGCCGTTGCTCACCTACGAGGCCTTCGACGCCGAGGCCTGGGCGCAGCTCGCGGTCGACGCAGGCGCCGGCTACACCGTGCTGGTCACCAAGCACCACGACGGCTGGTCATGGTGGGATGCGCCGAACACGGACCGCACGTTGGTCGCCGGCGGGCCACGGCGCAACGTCGTGGCCGAGTACGCCGCGGCCTGCGAGCGCAACGACCTCGTGTTCGGTACGTACTACTCGTTGCTCGACTGGGGCGACCCTCGATACCCGACAGCGGACTACGTGACCGAGGTGCTGCACCCCCACGTCATCGACCTCGTCGAGCGATTCGGCTCGAGCGTGCTGTGGGGCGACGGTCACTGGGGACACCCGGCCGCCCACTGGCGGAGCGCCGAACTGCTCGAACGAGTCTGGTCGATCGACCCGGAGGTGATCGTCAACGATCGCTGGCGGGCCACCGACGACGTCGTGCCCGCCGGATCGCCGGCGCTCGTGCGGACCTACGAGTACGAGGCGCCCACCGAGATCGTCGAGGGCCCCTGGGAGTTGTGCCGAGGCATCGGATCGAGCTTCGGCCACAACCGGGCCGAGCGCGCCGAGCACCACATGTCGGCATTCGAGATCGTGTCGTTGTTGACCGAGGTGGTGGCGAAGGGCGGGCACCTGCTCCTCAACGTCGGCCCCGACGCCACCGGCAGGATCCCCGAGCTGCAGGCGCAACCGCTGCGCGAGGCCGGCGAATGGATCCGGCGTCACGGCGCGCTGCTCGCATCGTCACGTCCATGGACTCACTGGGGCGACCACCACGTGCGCTACCTCGACGTCGGTGCCGGGGAGTTCGACGGCCGGGACGTCGGTGGCGGCGTGTTCGCCATCGATCTGAGCGGTCGGGGACAGTTCGCTGCCTTCGCATCGGATCAGTGCCGTGTCGACGGAGTCGAACTGCTGGGCGGTACGGACAGCGGACTGGTCCCGATCGGCTTCCACCAGCACGCCGATGGACTCGCTGTCGACGTGCCGCGGACGTCGTTCGACCGTCGAGATCGACGCGACCGGAACGGCCGCGGCGGTCGGCTCGGCGACGTCGCGGTCTACCGGATCACGAGCCGCGAACTCGATCGGCCGGTCGAGCTCTTCGCTCCCACGCCGCGCGAGCCCGTGGATCTCGCCCCGCTGATGCGCGGCGTCTCGCCGGGCGACATCGTCCAGCTGGGCGACGGCACCTACACCGGACCGGTCACGATTCCGCCGGGGGTGATCGTGCGCGGACTCGGCGGGCGCCGCACCGTGATCGATGGCAACGGCGCCACCGCGGTCGTGCTCGAACACGGCTCGCGCCTGGAGCACCTCTCGGTGGTCAACCCCGCGCCGCGCGTCGCGTGGTTGCCGACCGCGGCTGTCGAGATCCGAGGCGCCTCGGCCACGGTGATCGGTTGCCGGATCGATGGCCACGTCATCGCGACGGCAGACGACGTACTCGTCCGGGCCACGGCGGCGTGGGGCGTGGTCGGCGACGGCGGCGACCGCCTGTCGGTGTCGCGTTGCGAACTGTCCGGCATGCGCTGGGACATCGGTGTGCACCTGATCGGTGGCGGCGGGCACGAGGTCGACTCGTGCGAGATCCACGATCACCTCTGTGCGATCCGAGCGTCGGACACGACCGGGACGGTCGTGCGCGGCAACAACATCACCGCGCGTTGGTGGGGCGTCCACCTCGAGCGCACCGAAGGCGCCCACGTCCACGGCAACTTCGTGAACCACACGATGCGTGGCGTCGACATCGACGGCGGATCGCAGGCGCTCGTCGACGGCAACGCCGTGTGCGACGGCGACTCGGGCTGCATCGTCGAGTGGGGCGCGTCGGACTGTCAGGTCACCGGCAACCGGTGGGAGCGGTGCCGGATCGGCGTCCTGGCGTGGGAGGCGATGGGCCTCCACGAACACGCCAACGAGGCGATCGACCTCCACGAACCCGACGCCGCCTCCACGACGGGCCCCTGAATTGCAGCTGGGGTCGGACCCCAGCTGCAATCGTCAGGCGGATTGGCTGCGGCGCTTGGCTTCTCGGGCCCGGTTGGTCGGGTCGAGGTCGGCCTTGCGCAAGCGGATGTTGAGTGGCGTCACCTCGACACACTCGTCGTCGGCGATGAACTCGAGTGCTCCCTCGAGCGACAGCACCCGGTGCGGCGTGAGCTTGACGGTTTCGTCTGCCGACGCGGCACGCACGTTGGTCATCTTCTTCTCTCGACAGATGTTGACGTCCATGTCCCCGGCGCGGGAGTTCTCGCCGACGATCATGCCGCAGTACACCTCGGTGCCCGGTCCGACCATCATCGCGGCGCGGTCCTGGAGATTCATCATGGCGTAGGTGGTCGCCGGACCGATGCGGTCGGCGACCAGCACGCCGGACTGGCGGGAGCGGATCTCTCCGGCCCACGGCTCGTACCCCTCGAAGGTGTGGCTGATGACGCCCGTGCCGCGGGTCTCGGTGAGGAACTCGGTGCGGAACCCGATGAGCCCGCGGGCGGGCACGAGGTAGTCGAGGCGCACCCATCCGGAGCCACCCATGTTCTGCATGCGACCCTTGCGGGTGGCGAGCAGCTGGGTGACGGCGCCGAGGTGCTCGTTCGGCACGTCGATCGTGACGCGCTCGACCGGTTCGTGCACCTTGCCGTCGATCTCGCGGGTGAGGACGACCGGCTTGCCGACGTTCAGCTCGAACCCCTCTCGGCGCATCTGCTCGACGAGGATCGCCAGCTGCAGCTCGCCGCGCGCCTGCACCTCCCAGGCGTCGGGACGCTCGGTCGGCAGGACCCGGATCGACACGTTGCCGACCAGCTCGGCGTCGAGACGGTTCTTCACGAGACGAGCGGTGAGCTTCTTGCCCTCGCGGCCGGCGAGCGGCGAGGTGTTGATCCCGATCGTCATCGACAGCGCCGGCTCGTCGACGGTGATCACGGGCAACGGGATCGGGGTCTCCGGGTCGGCGAGCGTCTCGCCGATGTAGATGTCCTCGATGCCGGCCACCGCGACGAGATCGCCCTGACGGGCACCGTCGACGGGCACGCGGGTGAGGTGCTCGGTGAGGAACAGCTCGGCGATCCTGGCCCGGGCGACCGTGCCGTCGCGTTTGCACCAGGCCACCGACTGCCCCTTCTTGATCTCACCCTCCATGACGCGCAGGAGCGCGAGGCGACCGAGGTACGGCGATGCGTCGAGGTTGGTGACCCAGGCCTGGAGCGGACGACCTTCGTGGTAGGTCGGTGACGGGATGTGGTCGAGCAGGATCTCGACGAGCTCGGCGAGGTTCTTGTCGCCCCTGCCCTCGGCGATGATCCGGTGCGCCTCGTCGAGGTCCAGTGTGGCCCACCCGTCGCGGCCGGAGCAGTACACGATCGGGAACTCGACCTGGTGTTCCTTGGCATCGAGGTCGAAGAACAGCTCGTAGACCTCGTCGATCACCTCGGTGGTGCGGGCGTCGGCGCGGTCGACCTTGTTGATCACGAGGATCACCGGCAGGTTGCGAGCGAGTGCCTTGCGCAGCACGAACCGGGTCTGCGGGAGTGGCCCCTCGGCGGCGTCGACGAGCAGGACGATGCCGTCGACCATCGTGAGGGCCCGTTCGACCTCGCCACCGAAGTCGGCGTGACCGGGCGTGTCGACGATGTTCAGCGTGATGTCGTCGCCGTTGCGCGGGTCGCGCCAGACCAGCGAGGTGTTCTTGGCGAGGATCGTGATGCCCTTCTCGCGCTCGAGGTCGCCGGAGTCCATGACCCGCTCGGCCACTTCCTCGTTCGCCCGGAACGCACCGGACTGGTGCAGCATGGCGTCGACCAGCGTGGTCTTGCCGTGGTCGACGTGCGCAACAATCGCCATGTTGCGGATGTCGGCGCGATGCCGGAGCGTGGCATCGTCGGCGTCGGCCGGTGCCTCGAGGAGGGTCTGGTCGTGGGGGGACACGACAGATCACGCTATCGCCCGTTCACGAGCGAACGGGGAGTGACTTGTACCCCCATGGGTATATTGCTCCGATGCGTTCGTTGCTGGCGTCACCCCTGGGCTTCCTGATCGGGCTGTCGCTCGGCGCACTCGGCGGGGGCGGATCGATCCTCGCCGTCCCGGCGCTCGTGTACGCGGCCGGCCAGGATCCGAAGGCGGCGACGACGACCTCGCTCGTGCTCGTCACGATCACCGCGCTGATCGGCATCATCCCCCACTGGCGCGCCGGACACGTCCGCCTGGCGGCGGGCACCGTCTTCGGGCTCGCCGGCGTCGGCGGATCGTTGGTCGGCTCGGCGTGGAACAAGTCGGTCGATGCCGACGTGCTGCTGCTCGCGTTCTCCGTGCTGATGCTGGTGGCCGCCGGGGCGATGTGGCGGCGACTGCAGCGACCGTCTGCCGCGCCGGCGCCTCGATCGGCTGGAGCGGCGGCCGCCTCTCCGGAGCAGCTGAGCACCGCGCCGGACGACGGATCGGCGATCCGCCTCGACCTGGCAACCGCGGTCAAGGTCGTGATCGCCGGGTCGTTCATCGGACTCCTCACCGGCTTCTTCGGCGTCGGTGGAGGCTTCGTCATCGTGCCCGCGCTGGTCCTGGCACTCGGGTTCTCGATGCCCGACGCCGTCGGGACCTCACTGATCGTGATCGCGGTCAACTCGACCGTCGCCCTCGCAACCAGACTGCCGTCGGGGTCGATCGAGTGGGCGACAGTGATTCCCTTCACGATCGCAAGCGTGATCGGCGTCTTCGTGGGCAGCCGGCTGGCCAGCACACGCGATCCGAGCTTCCTGCAGCGGTGGTTCGTGATCCTGCTGGTGGCGGTGGCCCTCTACACGGCCACCAGGTCGATCGTCGCGCTGGTCTGAACCCGCCCGGTGAGCACTTCCGCCGTCACGAGCGATGGTCGTACTGCTTCGACCACACGGCCTGCTTCAGCCGACGCGCCGGTCGTGGCCTTCCCAGTAGGGCTCGCGCAGGTCCTTCTTCAGCACCTTGCCGCTCGGATTGCGCGGCAACATGTCGGTCCAGTCGACCGAGGTCGGGCACTTGAACGTCGCTAGGCGCTCCTTGGCGTAGGCGATGACCTCGGCCTCGGTCACGTCGGAGTCGGGTGCCTTCACCACGATCGCCTTGGCGGTCTCTCCCCACTTCTCGTGCGGGACGCCGATCACCGCAACGTCGGCGATGCCGGGATGGCCCATCAGCACGTTCTCGACCTCGGCCGGGTACACGTTCTCGCCGCCTGACACGATCATGTCCTTCACCCGGTCGTGGATGTAGAGGTAGCCGTCGGCGTCGAGGTAGCCGGCGTCGCCGGACTTGAACCAGCCGTCGGACGTGATCGCCTTCTCGGTCTCCTCGGGTTGCTTCCAGTACCCCTTCATCACCTGGCCGGATCGGATCCAGATCTCGCCGACCTCGCCGACCTCGCACTCCTGGTCGTCGTCGCCCGAGATCCGGATCTCGACACCCGGCCCGGGCAGGCCACACGACCGCAAGCGGTGCCGGTTCGGTCCCGTCGTGTCGTGGTCCTCCGGGGCGAGGTTGACGACGGCTCCCGTGGTCTCGGTCAGGCCGTACGCCTGCCAGAACTTGCACGGCTTGAACATCTCGACACACTTCGCGAGCACGTCCTCGCTGATCGGCGACGCGCCATACACGACGACCTTCAGGCTCGAGTAGTCGGCGTCGGCGACGCCAGGGACCATCAGCATGAAGGCGAGCACGGCCGGCACGATGAACGCATGCGTGATGTGCTGCTCCTCGATCGTGCGAATCAGTGCCGCCGGGTCGAGTTCGCGGAAGATCACCGACGTGCACCCCTCGTACATGCCGGCGACCGCCCAGCCGCCACCACCGATGTGGAACAGCGGCATCGCGATCAGGTTCACCGCGTCAGGGTCGAGTTCCCACATCTCCTTCGCCAGGGGCAGCAGGCTGAAGAAGTTGTCGTTGGTGAGCATCACGCCCTTCGGGCGCCCGGTGGTCCCCGAGGAGTAGAGCTGGAAGGCGACGTCATCGCTCGCCGACGTCGTGCCGGGATCCTCTGCGGGGAACGACGCCACCCAGTCCTCGTAGCTCTCGTAGCCGTCGTGGCCGCCGATCACGAGGATCCGCGTGACCGTGGTGAGGTTGTCGCGGATCGCGTCGACGATCGGCACGAAGTCCGGCCCGACGACGAGCAATTTCGCATCGGCGTCGTTGACGATGTACTCGACCTCCGGCGCAGCGAGGCGCCAGTTGACGTCGACACACACAGCATTGAGCAGCGCCGCGCCGAAGAACACCTCGAAGTGCTCGATGCCGTTCTTGTCGATGAATGCGACCCGGTCCTGTGAGCCGACGCCATCGGCGGCGAGGCCCTGCGCGACCTGCGCGGACCGGGCCGCCAGCTCGGCCCAGGAGAGCGTGCGTTCGTCCTGGATCAGCGCCGGCCGATCGGCGCGATCGACGCCGTGCACGCGGATGATGTCAGCCAGTGAGTTGATGGTCCCCATCCCCCCTACCGTAGGCGGTCGGCGCTCGTCGTGACCGAGACCGAGCTCACGGCGCGGATCGCAACGATGGCGGCGGCGCGGTTGTCGACACCGAGCGTGCGGAACACGGACTCGAGGTGTTTCTTCACAGTGCCTTCGGAGATCCCGAGGGAACGGGCCAACTGCGAATTTGCGCCACCGGATCGAGCCAGTGCGATCGCCACGTCGGTCTGACGTGGCGTCATTCCCAGGTCGATCAGTGGGATCGCCTCGCTGGGTTCGTCGCCGAGGGGGCGAGCGAGCAACACGGTCGGCCCGACCGGGACGGGGTGGATCACACATCGCCATCGCTCGTCGTCGACGGTCACGTCGCAGGTGGTCGACCCGCCCGCCAGGTCGTCAACGGTCGGCAACAGCGCAGCCACGCTGTCCACGACCCGACCGTCCGGAGCGAGGGAAGCGGTGGTGGAGGTCGATGTCGATGCTTCGACGGTGCCGTCCGCTCGCACGGTCATCACCGTCCAGCCGCCGTGACGGTCGACGCCGGCCGCCATCGCCCGTGAGCGCTCTCGGTCGACCATCTGGCGGTGGTGCATCGCCAGATGAGGGGCGAGCGCGTTGAGGACGGCGACGTCCCGCTCGCTGAACTCGCCTTCGTCGGGGCGTCGGTTGAGTGCGTAGCCCACGATGACATCCGGTGGTGCGGGGAGCAGGATCGCCATCTGGTAGCGGAGCCCGAACGGCACGTAGAACTCGTTGTAGAACTCGGTCTCCGTGAAGGAATCGCCGCCGGGAACGTCGCAGAACCGCATGGCCCCACTCGTCGGCCGCAGCAACGCCGCGCCGATCAAGGGGTGCTGGGACGCGGCGAGTCGGTCGTAGACCGGTTTGAGTCGAGCGGCGAGATCCTCCTGATCGGGCGGGACGATCACATACCGGTAGTCGCCGGCCGCCAGGGTCATGTCGTTGAACGATGCACTCGTGCAGGGGATCCGGGTACGCAGCAGCTCGAGCACGGTCTCGATTCCGGGCGTGGGATCGGCGGCGAGGACAGCGGTCGTGTCGAGCACCGCACGCATGTCGGCATCATCGAGCACGGAGTCCATGGGGCACCGTAGCGGCTACGCCGAACGACGTATTGCGTCGAGCAGGCAGGAGCGAGAGCGTTGGTCATGCGTCTCCTCGTCTTCCGCACCACGGCTCGATCGATCGCTCTGACTGCAGTGCTGTTGGGCGGTGTGGCCGCCTGCGGGTCAGACGGTGAGTCGGGCGGTGAGTCGGGAGCGACGCCCGACACGGCTGGTTCCGCCGAGGAGGGGACCGCTGGCGACGCTGCCGATTCCACCGGCGGCGGCGGCGACGCAGCCGAGTCCGCGTCGGGCGGTTCAGGTACGGCGACGCTGACGATGATCGATGGAACGACCTACGAGTTCGTGATGTCGACCTGCGAGACCTCGAACACCGACGACTTCGCGATTCCGGACAGCTATGACCTGTTCGGGACGACCGCCGACGGTGCGTTCCGGTTCTCGCTCACGCGGGTCGGTCTCGACGAGGACTTCATCACCCAGGTGGGGGCACTCGAGGGTGACTTCGACGACAACGGCCAGAACGAACAGATGCTCTACAGCGCCGATCTCGGCACCGAACCGCTCACGGTGGACGGTGCGATCGTGTCCGGCTCGTTCCTCATGGACGCGATCGGGCCGACGCGTCCGCACGGCGACCAGGTCGGCGTGATCCTCGACGCTCGCTGCTGATCAGGCCGACGGATCCAGCACGTGCCTCACAGCGACAAACCGAAACAGTCGAACACGAACGGGCGGAGCTCGAACTCGTCGAGCCCCTCGGCGTAGTCGTCGGTGCCTCCGAGGTACTGCAGCGTCCACGGTGTCGCGATCTCGTAGGCGGACGACGAGGCGTCCCACTTGCCGTCGCTGCGCTGTTCGGCGCTGAAGAGGTCGATACCGCCGTCGAAACACAGCGCGCCGCTGCGGAACGGAGACGCCGGTCGGATCAGCATCGTGAAGTCGTCGCTCGTGCCGGTGTAGGTGTAGCTGAAGAGACACTCGGCGGCATCGATCCCGAACACGCCGATCTCCGTTGCTGCGGAGCCCTCGCCGACGACCGAGAACAACTCGGCACTGTCACCGGGAAGCACGGAGGCGACGCCGAGCGGGCGGTAGCGGCCGTCGATGGCCGGGTTGACGATCTCCGACACGACCGACCCGCCCGTCGTCAGGCGGAGCCGCGACCATCCGTCGACGTCCCAGGCCTCGATCACGTCGTCGGCGGTGCCGTCGCCCATGATGTCGAGCGTCAACGAGGATTCGAGCAGGGCTCCGGCCGGGAGCGGACCCGCGCCGTCGCAGTAGTCGGGCACGACGGCTGCTGCTGCTGTGGTCGTCGGTGCCGGTGCCGTCGTGGTGGTGGTCGTCGTGGTCGTCGTCGAGGTCGTCGTCGAGGTCGTCGAGGTGGTCGTCGGTGCCGTCGAGGTGGTGGTGACCTCGACCGTGGTCGATGTCTCCGTCGATGTCGGCCCCGTCAACGGTTCACCCTCGGCTGCACCGTCCGACCCGCCACACGACGCGACCAGCATGGCCGCGCAGAGGCCGATGGCAATGGTCGAGGTTCGTGTGTGACGCATCGCGGTCATCGTGGGCTCCCGTCGGCGGGTCGTGTCGGAATGGAGTCGGCCCAGTCCACGGTCGGGGCAGGGCTCCATGGTCCAATCCGGCCTCGTCCAGCGCAATACGTCATACGACGTACAGCCCGGCCATCGGTCCCGACCGTTCGCTCGCGGCAGTGACCCCAGTCACTGTCGAACGGTGTAGCCGAGGCGAAACGACTGCACCGCCCGAGCGAAGATGTTCGCCTCGACGACCGGTGCTTCGAGCACCCGCAGCTCGGTGATCCGCTCGCTCAGTTGGCCGAACACCGCTGCGAGCGACGCCCGGGCAACGTGCGTTCCGATGCACAGGTGCGTGCCGAAGCCGAACGCGACGTGCGGGTTCGGGTCGCGGCGGATGTCGAAGCCGAACGGGTCGTCGAACACCGACTCGTCGCGGTTCGCCGACGGATACAACAGCACGATCCGGTCGCCCCGCTCCACCGGCTGCTCCCCGATCCGGTCGTCGCTGGCCACGCGCCGGAAGAAGTTGTTGAGCGGGGTGACCCAGCGCAGCACTTCTTCCACGGCGCCGGGCACGAGGTCGGGATCGGCGCCGATCGCCTCCCACTGGTCGGGGTGCTGGGCGAACGCATGGAGTCCGTGGCTGATCGCGGTGCGGGTGGTCTCGGCGCCGCCGGCGATGAACAGGCCCACTTCGTGGACGATCGCCGCGGGCGGCATCGGTTCGCCGTCGATCGTCGAGTGGAGCCACACGCTGATCAGGTCGTCGCCGGGCTCCGCGAGCTTCTTCGGCGCGATCTCGCCGAGCACCCCGACGAACTCCATGTTGGCAGCGAAGAACTCACGGAACACCTCGCCGTCGCGGTCGCGCATGTCCGTACGCATCAGCCGCTCCGACCACGACTTGATCTGTGGCCACATCTCCTCCGGGAACCCGAGGATGCGCGCCGTGAACCGAGCCGGAAGTTGCCCGGCCAGGGCATCGATGACGTCCATCTCGTCGCCCGCTGCGAGCGCCTCGTCGATCAGTTCGGTGACGAGCGCCGCGATCTCCGCTTGGCGTTGGGCGACCGACTTCCCGGTGAGTTTCGGTTGCACGAGCATGCGCTGCTGGCGGTGACGGGGATCGTCCTGGGCGATCATGTTGATCTCCTCGGGCGACCACAGTGCCCGGTAGCCCTGACCCGACAGGAACACCGTCGAGCGCCGCTCGACGTCCATCAGGTCGGCGTGGCGGGTCACCGCCCACAGCCCGTTGCGTTCGTCGCGGTACACCGGTTCATTGGCCCGCATCCACGCCCAGACGTCGTGCGGGTTGCGCTGGTACAGCTGCGGATCCAGCAGGTCGACGACGAGACGATCGGACTCGATGGCGGTCATCGGCTCATCGTCGCAGACCCGCCGCCCCGCTTCCGACCCCGACGCCCTCGCCGGCCCGACGGTCAGTCGCGCCGGCGGTCACCGAACATGTTCCAGTGGGTCACGGCGCTCGCGGGCTTGCGCGGGGCGACGCCGAAGTTGCCGGCCGGCCGGCCCATCGGAATGCAGGCGGCGATCTCGAATCGGGGCGAGCCGTCGTCGTTTGCGGGCACGCCGAGCGCGGCGAGCGTCTCGGCGGCATGGATCCGGATCACCGTGGTCAGCGACGTGCCGATCCCCAGTGCCCGTGCGGCCAGGCAGAAGTTCTGCACGGCCGGATAGACGCTGGCATCGAGACGGCCGATGTCCATCGGCCCGTCGGCGTCGGACGGCGTCCAGGGGATGATCGGCTGGAGGAAGAAGACGATGGCGGGCGCGTCCTGCACGTGGTCGGCGAGGTGCCGGCTCGCGGCACGGGTCCTGCGCCACGACTCGGCGGCCGCTTCGTCGCGGAACGCCGACGCATCGGGCAGCGACTTCTCGTAGCGGTCGAACGACGAGCGGTAGAGCTCGGCGATCTCGGCCTTCTTCCCGGGGTCGGTGACCACGACGTACTGCTGCGGCTGCACGTTGCCACCGCTCGGCGCCTGCTGTGCCGCACGCAGACAGATCGAGATCTCCTCGTCGGTCACCGGCTCGTCGGTGAAGCGCCGGATCGCCCGGGTGGTCATGATCGCCTCGATCGCATCCATCACGCCGACCGTACTGCTGGCCTCCCCATTCGTTTGCGTCGCGGATTCGGTGGGGCGGCCCACCGAGTTCGCGACGCAAACGGGATTGATCTCAGAACATTGCGGTGTCGACGTCGATGCCGAGGAGGAGCTTGCCGATCGTTTCGTTCAGCTTCGGGGCCGTCTGGATGTGCTGAGTGACGATGTGCGCATCGCGCAGGCACCGACCGAGCACGCTCGTGTCGTACACGGCGGTGCCGCCCGCGAGAGTGAACGCCGTGTCGGCCACCGCGGCGCAGGTGCTCGCAGCGTGCGCCGCCGCGAGCCGGATACCCGTGCGCGCCTCGACCGTCACCTCGTCGCCGGCGACCGCTGCCGCCCACGCCGATCCCAGCTCGTCGAGGAGGAACGCCCGAGCCGCACGCAGCTGCCCCTCGGCCCGAGCGACCTCGATCTGGGTGAAGCCGCTCTGCGCCAGCGTTCTCGACGAGTACTGCGGCTTCTTGCCCTGCGCGAGGTCGACGAGCTCGTCGAGTGCCCGACGCGCCACACCGAGCCCGACCGCCGACACACCGGCCGCCAGCAGCGTGAAGTTCGGGAACACCGACAGCGGCGTCGTCACGACGGGGCGGGTGACCCCGGGCTGGATCGTGCGTTCCGCAGGCACGAACACATCGGCCACCGAGTAGTCGAGCGAGCCGGACCCGCGCATGCCGGTGGTGTACCAGGTGTCGTGGAACGTCACGTCGGCCTGCGGGAACCAGCACAGTCGGAACGTCCCGTCGTCACACGACGCACCGCCGAGCACCCATCGACAGTGCTGCGTCCCGCTCCCCCACGCCCAACGTCCGGTCACCGAGAAGCCGCCGACGTCGCCGGCGACGGTGGCGACACCGTTGCCGTTCGGCGCAAAGACCCCGCCCGTGATCGCCGACCGGTCGCCGTAGATCTCCTGTGCGGTCTCGGGCGGGAGGAACGACGCCATCGACGAGGTCGTCGACGCGATCATCGAACACCAGCCCGCCGCGCCGTCGGCGTGGGCGACCGCGGCGATCGCCTCGACCATCGTCACGGGGTCGACTTCCGGTCCGCCGTACACCGCCGGCACGCACATGCGCATCAGGCCGGCGTCGGCCAGCGCCTTCACCGTCGGAAGCGGCAACCGTCGGAGTCGTTCGCCGTCGTCGGCGTGCGCCTCGACGAGTTCGGCGAGATCGCGGGCGGCGTCGACGATCGGAGCGTTCCCCATGTCGCGACTGTAGGTCGCCGCGCCGACGCCGGCGCCAAACGCGTCAGCCCCTCGTGACGTCCCAGAGGTGGTGGATCGGATCGTGGATCATGTACCGCGCGAACGACGCGATCGTGAACGCGGCGCCGTCACTCCTCCGGCCCGGCCGGGTCCACTGCTCGCCGTCGATGCCGGCAAAGGCGTCGGCGAGTTCCTCGGCGGCCGCACCGAGGTCGGTGGCGACGTCGGCGGGATCCTGCTCCCCGTACCGATCGGCGATCGCGGCTTCGTCCTGGTCCCAGTTGGGAAAGAGCGGATCGTCGTGATCGAGCATCAGCCGGAGACGCTCGCCGTACAGCCGGTACACGTCGCGGACGTGAGCGCCGTACTCGAGCGTCGACCACCGGTCCGGGGTCGAACGCACCGCCACCGACGACGATCCCGATTCGAGGACGGCCCGCCATCGTGCGGCGTTGTCGCGGATCAGCGCCGGCACATCGCTGGTCGGGATCGCTCCGGCGTCGAGACCGCACTCGTCGCAACGTCGGGAAAGCACCCAGGTCCAGTCCTTGTCGTCGGGCACGATGGCGTCGTTCATCCGGCGAGTCTGGCGCGATCGAGTCCGTCACTGTGCACGAGTTCCGTCGGTGGTCTACGGTCGGTGTCGTGAAGTTCGGCTTCGTGGTCCCCTGGGGCGACGCCGACGATGTCGGTGATCTCGCCGCTGCTGCCGAAGGCGCGGGCTGGGACGGGCTCTTCGTCTGGGAACCGGTGTGGGGCGTCGACGCATGGATCTCGCTCGGCCTCGCAGCCGTGCGAACCTCCAAGATCCGCCTCGGCACGCTGCTCACCCCGCCGTCACGGCGGCGCCCATGGGAACTGGCGAGCCAGGTGGCGACCGTCGACCGCCTCTCCAATGGGCGGGTGACACTGTCGGTCGGCCTGGGCGCGCTCGACTCCGGCTTCGAGACCTTCGGCGAGGAGTGCGACCGCCGCGTGCGGGCGGAGCTGATGGACGAGTGCCTCGACGTCGTGTGCGGCCTGTGGGGCGGCCAGCCCTTCCACTTCGACGGCACCCACTACCAGGTGCAGCCCACCGAGTTCCCCACGATCGGCAACGTGGTGCAGAACCCGCGCGTGCCGATCTGGTGCGTGGCCGCACTGGGCCGCGAGAAGTCGGTTCGACGCGCGCTGCGGTGGGACGGGATGATCCCGCAGGTCCTCGACGACGGGTCGGTCCGCCAACCACACCTCGACGAGGTCGCGTCACTCCGCGACACCGTCGCGGACGACTACGACATCGTCGTCGAGGGGACGATGTCGGAGCACTCGCCCGCTGCGTACGCCGCTGCCGGCGCGACATGGTGGATCGAGTCGATGTGGGACGCCATGGCAGAACACTCACCGGTGACGGCGGCCTACGATCGGCTCCTCCAGGGCCCGCCCGCCTGACCGGGCGCCGGCGAACGTGCGTGGCTGACGCTGCGCCCGCGGTCCAGCGCTACCGTCGTCGAGGTGAGCACAACCGACACGGGCTGGAACTTCGCTGATCTCTGGGAGACGGTGGCACGCCAGATCCCCGACGCCCTCGCCCAACAGCACGGCGATCGCACCCACACCTGGGCCGACTTCAACCGGCGGGCGAACGGCGTGGCGGCGACGCTGTTGGGTCCGGACAGCGCCGAACAGGACAAGGTGGCGCAGTACCTCTACAACTCGCCCGAGTACCTCGAGTCGATGTTCGCGGCGTTCAAGGCGGGCTTCGCCGTCGTCAACACCAACTACCGCTACGCCGCCGACGAGCTCGTGTACCTGTGGGACAACGCCGACGTCACCGCGGTCGTCTTCCACGGCACGTTCGCCGAGCAGTGCGAGGCGGTGCGCGACCGCGTCCCGATGGTCACGACCTGGCTGTGGGTCGACGACGGCTCGGGGCCATGCCCCGACTGGGCCGTGCCGTACGAGGAGGCAGCCCTCGCCGGCACCGACGACAACGTCGAGGGCCCGTGGGGTCGCAGCGGGGACCACCTCCTGCTGCTCTACACCGGCGGGACCACCGGCATGCCCAAGGGCGTCATGTGGCGCCAGGACGATCTGTTCGGCGTGCTCGACGCCAACAACAAGAAACGGATGCCACCCGAGCAGGATCTCGACGCCGTCGCCGACCGGATCGTCAAGGCCGGGCCGCGCAACATGCCCGCGGCGCCGTTGATGCACGGCACCGGACTGTTCAACGCGATCAGCAACCTGATGATCGGCGGGTCGATCACCACGATGGTGGGTCGGCACTTCAGCGCCGAGGAGTTCCTCGACGACGTCCAGACGTACGGCATCAACTCGACCTCGATCGTCGGCGACGCCTTCGCCAAACCGATCCTCCGCGCTCTCGACGCCGAACCGGACCGCTGGGACATCTCGACGCTGCGCGTCATCGTTTCGTCGGGCGTGATGTGGTCGAAGGAGACCAAGGAGGGCCTGTTGCGCCACAACCCCCGACTGATCATGGTCGACTCGCTCGGATCCAGCGAGGCGATCGGCATGGCGACCAACACGACCACGTCGGAGTCGAGCGGCGAGACGGCGAAGTTCGAGCTCAGCCCGACGTCCCGCGTGGTCACCGACGAAGGGCGCGATGTCGTGCCGGGCTCGGGCGAACTCGGCCGGGTCGCCCTGCGGGGCCGCACGCCGATCGGGTACTACAAGGACGAGGCGAAGTCGGCCCAGACCTTCGTGACGATCGACGGCGAGCGTTACTCGATCCCAGGCGACTACGCCACGGTCGAAGCCGACGGCACGGTCACCCTGCTCGGTCGCGGCAGCCAGTGCATCAACACCGGCGGTGAGAAGGTGTATCCCGAAGAGGTCGAGGAATGCCTGAAGCTCCACCCGTCGGTCGCCGACGCCGCCGTGGTCGGCGTCCCCGACGAGAAGTGGGGCGAAGCGATCACGGCGCTCGTCGAACCGCACGCCGGCGGCGTCGTCGATCCCACCGTGCTGATCGCACACGTCAAGGGCAGGCTCGCCGCCTACAAGGCACCGAAGAAGGTCGTTGCCGTCACCTCGGTCGGGCGCGCGGCGAACGGCAAGCTCGACTACAAGAAACTGCGGTCCGACGCCATGGAAGCGCCCGCTGTCTAACCTGTTCGACGTGACGGGGACAGTGACGGGGACATCGGCCGACCATGTGGCGGCGTTTGATTGGCGGGGGTTCGGTGCCGTCCTGTTCGACCTCGACGGGGTGATCACGCCGACCGCGTCGATTCACGAGCACGCCTGGGGTGAGCTGTTCGCCGAATTCGACTACACCGAGGCCGACTATCTCGCTCACATCGATGGCAAGCCCCGCTACGACGGCGTGCGCTCGTTCCTCGCTTCGCGCGACGTGGTGCTGCCCGAAGGCGACCCGACCGATCCGCCGGGCACCGGCACGGTGTGTGCGATGGGCAACCGCAAGAACGAACTCTTCAACACGATCCTGGCCCGCGACGGCATCGCTCCGTACGGCGGGTCGGCGGCGACGCTCGACCTGCTCGCCGACCTCGACATCCCGGCGGCGATCGTGTCGTCGTCGAAGAACGCCCGCACCGTGCTGGAAGCGGCCGGCCTGGCGACCCGATTCGACGTGGTCGTCGACGGTGTGGTCGCGGTCGAACGACGCATCGAGGGCAAGCCGGCGCCGGACATGTTCCTCGAGGCCGCCGCCGAACTCGACGTCCCTGCCGATCGGTGTGTCGTGGTGGAGGACGCGGTGTCCGGCGTGGCGGCCGGCGCTGCCGGCGGATTCGCCGCGGTGATCGGCGTCGACCGTGGCGCCGGGCACGTCGCACTGCTCGACCATGGCGCGACCCTGGTGGTCGACGACCTCGCCGAGCTCCTCCCCGCCGAGCGGGAGACCACCGGGTCGGCGAGCGGATGAACCGGCACCCGGCACCGGACGGGCTGCCCACCCACCGTTTCCCGGTCGAGCCGTGGCGGCTGGTGGAACGCACCTACTCGAGTGACGACCTCGGTCTCACCGAGACCCTGTTCGCGCTCGGCAACGGGTACCTCGGCATGCGCGCCAACCCCGAGGAGGGGCGCGAGGCGCACAGCCACGGCACCTACCTGAACGGGTTCCACGAGACCTGGCGGATCCTGCACGCCGAGGACGCGTTCGGGTTCGCGAAGACGGGCCAGACCCTCGTCAACGTCCCGGATGCGAAGCTGATGAAGCTGTACATCGACGATGAACCGCTGCTGCTGTCGTCCGCCGACCTCGACAGCTACGAGCGCGCCGTCGACTTCCGCAACGGGGTGCTCACCCGCGACATCGTGTGGCGGACGCCGGCGGGCAAGCGGGTGCGCGTGTCCTCGCAGCGCATGGTCAGTTTCGTGCACCGCCACCTGGCCGTGATGACCTTCGAAGTGACCCTGCTCGACGCGGCCGCTCCGGTCGTCGTCTCCTCCCAGCTGCTCAACCGCCAGGACGGCGAGGACGAGTACCACGTGCGTGCTGCCGCGCTCGGCGAGGGCCAGGATCCGCGGCAGGCGCGCAAGTTCGACCACCGCGTGCTCGATCCTCGGCTCCAGCGGGAGAAGGACAACGAGATCGTGCTCGGCTACCGCTGCGCCAACAGCCGGATGACCCTGGCCTGCGGCACCCGCCACCACATCGACACGTCCTGTCAGGTCGAGGTGACGACCGACGTCGGTCCCGACCTCGCCAAGACCGTGTTCACCGTACGCGCCACCCCGGGCGATCCGATCAAGATCACCAAGCTCGTGTCGTACCACTCGTCGAGCGGGGTACCGGCCGAGGAACTCGCCGACCGCTGCTCGCGCACGCTGCACCGCGCGGAGTCCGATGGCATCGAGCAGCTCGTGACCGAGCAACGCGCCTGGCTCGACGAGTTCTGGTCGAGCGCCGACATCGAACTGCGCGGCGACGACCAGGCCCAGCAGGCGCTTCGCTGGAACCTCTTCCAGCTCGCGCAGGCGTCGGCGCGCACCCAGGAGCAGGGGATCCCGGCCAAGGGCGTCACCGGGGGCGGCTACGACGGCCACTACTTCTGGGACACCGAGGTGTACGTCGCGCCGTTCCTCGCGTACGCGACCCCGGAAGCGGCCCGCAAGATCCTCCGGTTCCGCTGGAAGATGCTCGACGCGGCACGCATGCGGGCGCGGGAGATGAGCCAGAAGGGCGCCCTGTATCCGTGGCGCACCATCAACGGTGAGGAGGCCTCGGCGTACTACGCCGCCGGCACGGCGCAGTACCACATCAACGCGGCCGTCGTGCTGGCGCTGCGCCGTTACCTCGAGGCGTCGGGCGACATCGACTTCCTCTCACACGAGGGCGCCGAGATGCTCGTGGAAACCGCCCGCTTGTGGGCCGACCTCGGCTTCTACGGCAGCAACGGCTCGCGGAGCTTCCACGTCCACCGGGTCACCGGACCCGACGAGTACACGACCGTCGTCAACGACAACTTCTACACGAACGTCATGGCGAGGTTCAATCTCCGCTACGCGGCTCGGACCGTCCGATTCCTCGCGAACTGGAACCCGGAGGCGTTCGAGGAGCTGTGCCGAGCGACCGACCTCGACGTGCAGGAACTCGACGACTGGGACGCGGCCGCCGATGCGATGTTCCTTCCGTTCGACGACGAACTGGGCATCAATCCGCAGGACTCGGAATTCCTCGATCTGGAGCCGTGGGACTGGGAGACCACCCCGCCGGAGAAGTTCCCGCTGCTGCTGCACTACCACCCGTTGGTGATCTATCGACACCAGGTGCTCAAGCAGGCCGACGTCGTCCTGGCGATGTTCCTGCGTTCCGAACGCTTCCCGGTGGAACAGAAGCGCCGCAACTTCGACTACTACGACCCGATCACCACCGGCGACTCGTCGTTGTCGGCGTGTGTCCAGGCGGTCGTGGCTGCCGAGGTCGGCTACGAGGCCCTGGCGCTCGAGTACTTCACCCGCTCGCTCTATCTGGACCTCTGCGACTCGCACGGCAACACGGCCGACGGCGTCCACGTCGCCTCCACCGGCGGTGTCTGGGCGGGCATCGTGCACGGCTTCGCCGGGATGGTCGAACAGGGCGACCACCTCGAGTTCTCACCGCGCCTGCCGAGGTCGTGGGACGGCGTCACGTTCCATCTGCTCCGACACGGCTCGAAGCTGCGCGTCGAACTCGACCCCGACGGCCTGACGCTCACGCTGCTCAGCGGGTCGGGCGTGCCGATCCGTGACGGCGACGAGAACGTGCTCGTCACGATGGACGAGCCGTATCGGATCGCGCGCGCCGACGCCGACTGACCAACGGTGCGAGAATCGGGGGCATGACATCGCCGGACGGACCGCTCGACGGGCGGGTCGCGCTGGTCACCGGCGTGTCGCGTTCGATCGGTATCGGCGCCGCCGTCGCACACCGGCTCCACGACCTCGGAGCGACCCTCGCCGCAACCGGATGGTCGCCCCACGACGCAGAGATGCCGTGGGGCGGGGCTCCCGTGGGCCCGCTCCCGTTCTCCGTCGGCCAGCACGACCTCTCCGATCCGGATGTCCCTGCGGGCCTGATCGACGAGGTGGTCGACACGCACGGTCGAATCGACATCGTGGTCGCCGTGCATGCCCGATCGTCCCACGCCTCGTTCGCGGAGGTGACCGCGGCCGAACTCGACCGGTGCTGGGCGGCCAACGTGCGCAGCGTCGTGCTGCTGGCCCAGCGCCTCGCCGAACGTCACGAGCCGGCACCTCCCGACTCGGCACCGACCGGCCGGATGCTGTGGTTCACGAGCGGCCAGCACCTCGGCCCGATGGACGGCGAGATCGCCTACGCCGTCTCCAAGGGCGCGCTGCACCAGATGACGAGATCGGTCGACCACGCGCTCTCGGCCCGCCGGATCATCGCGAACTGCATCAACCCCGGACCGGTCGACACCGGCTATGCCGAGGGAGACACCCATGCCACGGTCGCTCGGATGTTTCCGGACGGACGCTGGGGCACACCGAGCGACATCGCCGACGTCGTCGGGTTTCTCGTGAGCGATGAGGGAGCGTGGATTCGTGGCCAGGTCCTCGATGTCGAAGGCGGCTTCGATCGATTCGCGTGGCACAACGTCCACGACCGGTGACCTCGACCGACATTTCGCCGGACGCCGAACGCACCGTTAGCGTTGGACCCCATGACTGATCTCGGATTCGACGGCAAGGTAGCGATCATCACGGGCGCCGGCGGCGGCCTCGGACGGCAGCATGCGCTGATGATGGCCAAGCGCGGTGCGCTCATCGTGGTCAACGACCTCGGGGGCTCCGTCGACGGAACGGGTTCGGACAAGGGCGCCGCCCAGCTCGTGGTCGACGAGATCACCGCCGCGGGTGGCGAGGCCGTCGCCAACACCGACTCGGTGGCGACACCCGAGGGTGGCGCGGCGATCGTCCAGAGCGCCGTCGACGCGTTCGGCAAGGTCGACATCGTCATCAACAACGCCGGCATCCTGCGCGACAAGTCGTTCCACAACATGGACGCCGACCTGTTCGATCCGGTGATCGACGTCCACCTGCGCGGCGCGTTCAACGTCACCCAGCCCGCCTGGAAGATCATGCGCGACCAGGGGTACGGCCGCATCGTGTCGACGTCGTCGGCCGCCGGCATCTTCGGCAACTTCGGCCAGGCCAACTACGGCGCCGCCAAGATGGGGCTCGTCGGGTTCACCAACGTGCTCGCGGTCGAGGGAGCGAAGTACAACATCAAGGCCAACGCGATCGCTCCGCTCGCCAAGACCCGCATGACCGAGGACCTGCTCGGCGGGCTCGGCGACAAGCTGAATCCCGAGCTCGTGTCGCCGCTGGTCACCTACCTCGCCCACGAGTCGTGTGAGGCGACCGGCCGGGTCTTCTCGGTCGGCGGCGGCCGGGTGGCCGAGGTGTTCATCGCCGAGGCGGTCGGCTACACCAACACCACCGACCTCACGCCCGAGGACCTCGCCGCGAACTGGGACAAGGTCACCGACCAGGCGGGCTACAGCGTTCCCGCCAGCATCGCCGAAGAGACGGCGATGTTCCTCGGCGCCCTTTCCTGAGCCCCCGTCCGCCAACCACGTTCTCGTGAACTCGTGCGCGCCCTGAACGCGTAGGAGTACACGAGAAGGTCGGGCCGGGTCGTCCGGGCCGCCGGGAGGCCGCGACACTGGCGGCGTGATCACCGTCGACGACTTCCAGCGCGACGCCGCAGCGTGGTTGGCCGACCACGCCGGCGACGCTCCACGCGACTACGGCGCGATCTGCCCACCCGACCTCGTCGACGCGGGCCTCGCCTGGCAACGCCGGCTGACCGATGCCGGCTGGGCGGGGATCCACTGGCCGGTCGAGCGCGGTGGGCGGGGGCTGACGGCGGAACACAACGGCGTGTGGCTGCTCGAGTGCGCCCGCGCCGGCGTGCCTGCGGTGTTCAACATGGTCGGCTTCGTGCTCGCCGGCGGCGCGGTACTGCGCTACGGCACCCCGGAGCAACAGGCGGACCATCTTCGTGCGACGCTCGCGACCGACCACGTGTGGTGCCAGCTGTTCTCCGAGCCCGGCGCCGGGAGTGACCTCGGCTCGTTGGCGACCCGCGCCGAACTCGACGGCGACCGTTATGTCGTCAACGGTCAGAAGGTGTGGTGCTCGGGTGGCCGGTACTCCAACTGGGGCATCCTGATGGCGCGCACCCGTCCCATCGACCCGACCGGCGAACACGGCGCTCCGAAACACGAGGGCATCTCGTTCTTCCTCTGCCCGATGGACCTGCCGGGCATCGAGGTGCGACCACTGAAGCAGATGACCGGCGGGTCCGAGTTCGACGAGGTGTTCTTCACCGACGTCGAGTTGCCGGTGGACTGCCTGCTCGGGCCGGCCCACCGTGGCTGGGGGGTCGGGATGGCGGTGCTCACCAGCGAGCGCGGGCACATCGGCACCTCGGTGATCGGGCTCGAGCGCCGTCTCGACCAGATGTCCCGACTCGCCGAGGGTCGCGAGCTGACCACGATCGGCCGAGACGCGTTGGCAACCCTGCTGAGCCGGGGCACCGCCGCGAAGGCGATGGCCCAGCGGCAGGGCCCGATCGCGTCGACCGCTGCGTCGCTGATGAAGCTCGGGATCACCGAGATGATGTTCGACGTCGCGATGCTCCGCGGCGACATCGCCGGTGCCGCGGCGATGCTCGACGGCCCGGACTCGGCGGGGATGCTGGCGGCCCCCGGTGGCCGGATCGCGGGCGGCACCAGTCAGGTCCAGCGCAACATCATCGGCGAACGCCTCCTCGGCCTCCCCCGCGAACCCAAGCCCGCCTGACGACGGGTCTCACGTCCGGGGTCTGACCCCAGACGTGACGATTCGCAGAGGTTGATCGTGCGCCACCATGATGACCCGGTGCGCGTCATGTCGTCGGATCATGTGAGTGTTGCCGTCCACGAGTTCGGTGGTGCGGGCCGGCCGTTGCTGCTGTCGCACGCGACCGGGTTCCACGGTTACTGCTACCTGCCGATCGCCGATGAGCTGAGCGACGACTTCACGTCCTACGCGGTCGACTACCGAGGGCACGGCGACACCGCCCGCCCGGACGACTGGCGGGTGGAGTGGGAACGCTACGGCGACGACGCGCTCGCAGCTGCGCGTACGGTCGCACCCGACGGCGGGCTGGTCGGCTTCGGCCACTCGATGGGCGGCGCCTGCCTGCTGATGGCGGCCCACCGCGATCCCGGTCTGTTCGACCTGATCGTGGCGTACGAGCCGATCGTGTTCCCGCCGCGCGATCCCGACGGCCCGCAGGGCGACGGGCCGACGCTGTCGATCGGGGCTCGAAAGCGGCGCGCCACGTTCGACTCGTTCGACCAGGCGATCGCCAACTACTCGTCCAAGCCGCCGATGATGGCGTTCGATCCCGACGTGTTGCGGCTGTACGTCGCGCACGGCTTCCGCCCGTCGCCCGAAGGCGTCCGCCTGAAGTGCGACCCCGAACACGAGGCCCGCACCTTCGACACCGGCGGCGGCCACGCAACCTGGAGCGATCTCCCCGAGATCGACGTGCCCGTCGTCGTGCTCGCGGGGCTGGTCGACGAGTTCGGCCCCGCAGCCATCGCCGAAGGCATCGCGGAGCGGCTGCCGAACAGCACCTACGTCCAGCACGACGACTGGAACCACTTCACGCCGTTCATCGACCCGGCAGCGATGGCGACGATCATCGCCGACGCCGCGGCCTGACGCCGTCAGACCCGGTTCCAGAGGATCGGGAAGAACACCGGGCCGGCGCTGCCGTCGGCGGCCACCGCCAGGCTGTCACCGCCGAACGACACCTCCAGCCGCGTCGTTCCCACGGCGGGAATGTCATCGCTGGTGATCGTGGTGAGCTCGCCACCCAGGGCGGAACTCCCCACGGCGATCTTGTACGTGATGCCGTCGATCGAGATCGCACCCGGTGTCGAGTCCCATTGGAACGATCCTCCGCCGCCGAGGGTCAGCTCCGGGAACGGTGCGTCGTTGAAGAACAGGGTCACCCCGTCGTAGAGGAGGAGGCCCGTGCCGTCGTCGTTGAACGTCATGAGCAGGTCGCCGGTGACCCCGGCGATGTCGAGAGCTTCGGCTTGCGGCCCGAAACCCGAAGCCTGGGTGAACGCCAGGGCAACCGAGTCTGGATTGGCTCGCCACGTTCCGACCAGACCGCTGCCGACATCCTCGCCGGGGACTGGTTCCTCGATGCAGTCGCCCGTGTCGACCACCTGCACCAGCGCCGACGCCTCACCGGCGCCGGTGCCGCTGAGCGCGATCGTCAGCTCGGACACGCCGATCGGCAACTCGCCGTCGGTCGTCGGCGCCGGCTCGCCGGGACAACCACAGTCGCCGACGCAGTATCGGAAATCGAACGGGTCGGCCCCGGCTGTGAGCGTCTCGCCGTCACCCCACGTCGCCGACGTGTAACCGGTGAACAGCACGTCGACGAACGAACCGTCGGGGGCGTCGACGGTCACCCGGTGCGCCGCCTGCTGCCCTGCGCTCACGGTGAGTTCGACCGGGTCGTCGTCGATCGTCGCGCTGTGGGTGTCGGGTCGGCGGGCGATCGTCGAGGGCATCCACGGTCCCGTCACCCAGGCCCGCCCGAGCCCCGCCTGTTGCAGCGCTCCCGTGGCGATCAGCACACCGTTGCCACCGGTCGCGGCGATCGCCTCCTCGAACACCGCCGCGCTCGACCCCCGGCTCGATGTGTCGACGAGCGACGGGATGAGGCCCCACAGGTCGACGAACTCGTCCACACGTGCCCAGAACCCGTACGCCTGGTAGTTGGTCGTGCCGGCGAACAGCGCGAAGTCGTTGGCGGCGTACCCTGGCAGCCATCGACCGAGCGGATACGTCGTGCGGCCGGCGATCGTCTCGCCGACCCATGCAGCGAGCCCCTCGTACACCCATGGTCCGGCACCGTGAAACGGGTCCTGGACCCCGCCGAACCGAGTGGCGTGCCAGCAGTGGAACAACTCGTGCGCCATCACGGCCTTCGCCACGCTGCTGTCCGGGCGCTCTCGCCGATCTCGCGCGATGACGATGTAGCAGTCGTGATCGTCGTAGCGTTCTCGCAGCGGCTCGAACGCCGGAAAGTCGTCGATGAACTCGCGACGAACGGTGCCGGCGCCAGGCTCCGACCCGTCGCCGGCTCCGTCGAGTGTCCAGAAGCTGGGCGTCGACACGAGGACGACCACGTCGAGCGAGTTCGGCGCCGGGAGTCGGCTGTTCAGCTGCGTCCACACCGAGCCGATCTCTCCGGTCCAGCCGGCACGATCGGTGTCGTCGACGTCGTCGTCGTCGAGCACCCGCAGTGTCGTCGGCGGCGACGCCGACCGGAATCCCTCGGGTTCGCCGACGTCCGAGAGTTCGATCACGAAGTCGGCCTGGAACATCTCGTCGAGCCGCTCGTCGATCGCCTCCCGGTCGGCGGGGTCGAGTTCGTCGGCGACGGTCGGATAGAGCTCGAAGAGGTTGGTGAACGACGGATACAACTCGGTACTGCGGCCGACATCCGGTGCCGTGGGAAGAGGACCGGTGAACGCAGCGAATCCCGCCACGACTGCCTCGGGCGACTCGGGACCGAAGGCGGCGACGGCCTCGTCGAAGGCCGCGGCACCGTCCTGCCGGACCGCTGGCGCGGTCTCCGATGTGGTCGGCTCGGCCCCGGATCGGGTCGATGCGTCCGGAACGGTTTCGGAGCTGTCCGTCGACCCGCCGGAGCACGCAGCGATCGCAACGGCAACCAGAACGATCAGCACGGTGCGCATCGTCGAGGTCTACCACTGCCCTCGGTCTGGCGTGAATGGGCCGATCGACGTAGATGCCGCTCTCCTCAACTCTGTGACATGCCCCATCTACGATGGCCCGCATGACCGACACTGCCGCCCCCGCGCCGACGTTCCCGGTGCCCACGTCGCTGTCGCCGTCTCGGGTGTCGTCGTTCACGTCGTGTCCGATGCAGTTCCGGTTCTCGAGCATCGAGAAGTTGCCCGAGGCACCCGGGCCGGCCACCACGAAGGGCAGCATCGTGCACCGGGCCCTGGAGCTCCTGTTCGTGCGACCTGCCGCCGACCGCACGCCCGAGGCGCTGGCGGCCGACATGGTCTCGGCCCTCGACGAGTACCGAACGCACCCCGACTACGTCGGCCTGCGCCTCGACGCCGACGCAGCCGACAGATTCGACCGCGACTGCCATGCGCTGATCGACAAGTACTTTGCGATGGAGGACCCCACCTCCGTCCGTGAGATCGGCCTCGAACTGTGGATGGAGGCACCGGTCGGCCACTTGACGTTGCGGGGCATCATCGATCGTCTCGAACTCGACGACGACGGCGAGTTGGTCGTCACCGACTACAAGACCGGCCGGGCGCCGACGGGGAACTACGAGCAGAAGAGCCTCGCCGGCGTGCACTTCTACTCGTTCCTGTGCGAGGCGGTGTTCGGCAAGCGCCCAGCCAGGATCCGCCTGATGTACCTCTCGTCGGGCGAGACGATCGAAACCGTGCCGTCGGCGCAGTCGGTGAAGTTCATCACCACCCGCACCACCGCCGTGTGGTCGGCGGTCGAGCGGGCGTGCATCACCGGCGACTTCCGGCCCCGCCAGAGCAAGCTGTGCGACTACTGCTCGTTCCAGCAGTGGTGCCCCGCGTTCGGCGGCGATCCGTCGTTGGCCGCCACCGAGGCGGTCGCCGCCCACGAGGCGCTCCTCGCCCGAGCGGTCGACGTCGGCGCCGCATGACCGACGCCGCGGCACCGCTCGACGTCGGCCCGCTTCCGATCGTGCCCGGTCAGGGCCACTTGGGCCCTCGGGTCGACGCGTTCGACCGCCGTGTCGACGAGTTGCTCGAACACCTGCGCGGACACCCGCTGGCCGACTTCGTGTTCACCAACACCACCCACGTCGCCGACTTCAGCATGATCTGGCACGGCATCGGCATCGTGCGAGGCATCGCCAAGGGTCGGCCCGACCAGGTGATCGTGCTCGCCGCCCTGCTCGGCGCCGAGAGCCTGCTCGTCAACCAGGGCATCAAGCGGTTGTTCCGCCGCGAACGACCCACCACCACCGGCGACGACCGGCTGCAGGTGCGCCGTCCCTCGACGTCATCGTTTCCGTCGGGTCATGCCAGCTCGGCGGTGTTCGCGGCGATGGTGCTGTCGGGCTGGGACGGCCCGTGGCTGAGCATGCTCTGGTTCAAGATCGCCGCCGTCGTCGGGATCAGCCGCGCCTACGTGCGGATCCATCACGGATCCGATGTCATCGGTGGAGCCGTCGTCGGCATCCTGCTCGGCCTCGTCGGCCGCGGTCTCGCCCGCCGCCTGGCCCCCTGACCACGACGCGAGCCGGGAGTCGGGAGCGCGTCAACGAGGGTCGCTCACCGGCGCCGCTCAGACGGCGTCGGTGGTGACGGGTTCGGCCGTCTCGATCAGGTGGGTCGGCTCGGCCGTGAGCAGCGTGCGCACGTCGAGCAGCAAGTCGGCAACTTCACCCGTCGAAACGAGTTCACGTTGCATCATTCGTGCAAGGGCGCCATCGATGACGCTCAATGCTTCGGTGATCACGGCCTCGGAGTCGATGCGCTCATCAGTCATTGGTGAACACGGTACCTGTGTCTCGGCCGTCGCGCGCGCACCTGCGAGGCGATGAGGAAGGTGTCACACAACGTTTACGCCGCGTGCGCAGCCCTCGGGGTCCGAGAGCGCCCGGTGCCGGGCTCCTACGATGGCCTGATGGAGTTCACCGGTCGCAACGTGGTGGTCACCGGCGCAGGCCGCGGAATCGGCGAGGCGCTCGCCCGAGAGTTCCACGATCGCGGTGCCGGCGTGGTCGTTGCCGACCTCGCCGGGGCCGAGGAGGTGGCCGCCTCGATGGAGCGGGCCATTGCCGTCACTGCGGACGTGAGCACCGAGGCCGGCAACCGGGCGCTGGTCGCCGAGGCGAACGAGGCGCTCGGGTCGATCGACCTCTTCTTCTGCAACGCCGGCGTCGGAACCGGGCGAGGGGTGCTCGAGACACCCGAGGACGACTGGGACCTGGCCTTCGCCGTCAACGTCCATGCGCATCGCTGGGCGGCGAAGTACCTGCTGCCGGACTGGCTCGAACGCGGCGATGGCTACTTCTGCTCGACCGCGTCGGCGGCCGGGCTCCTGATGCAGATCGGGTCGGGGCCGTACACGCTCACCAAGCGAGCGGCTGTGGCGTTCGCCGAGTACATGGCGGTCACCTACGGCGACGCCGGCGTGAAGGTGACGTGCCTGTGTCCGCAGGGCGTGAACACCCAGATGCTCCACGCCGGCGACGACGCCGTGTCGGGGAGCAACGTGGTGAAGGCCGCCGGGGTGGTGCTCGAGCCCGCCGACGTCGCCCGCGAGGTCGCCGACGCGATCGAGGCGGAGCGCTTCTTCGTGCTCCCACACCCCGAGGTCGCCGACTACATGGCACTGAAGGCCACCGATCCCGAGCGATGGCTCGGCGGGATGCGCAAGCTCCAGCGACGCACCATCGGCGCCTGACCACCAGCGAAGCCTCCGATCCGCCATGCACCGCTCCCCCGCCTCGCTCGCCCGTCTGGGGCTGCGGATGGGCGAGCCGATCCGCTTCCGGCGCCACGACAAGGGCCGCTGGATCGTCGGACGGGTGGCGGGCATCGAGTTCGACGGCAGCATCGCGATCCGGGACCCCGACGGATCCGCGCGATCGCTCCGGGCCGAACGCGTCGAGATCCGGCGGCCCGGATCACGAGGTCGCCTTCGATGGCGGGTCGTCAGCGAGGTCGCCGTCACCTGGGAGCAACTCGAGATGTTCGAGCCGACCGAGTCCTGAGGCCCGGGTCGCTCCGGGACCGATCGTTCGGCAGCCCCGCCAACTCTGTGAGACCCCTTCGTCATGATGGAGCCTGACCGTCGTCGAGGATCCGTTCGTGGTCGATGTGGTCGATGCGGCCGAGACGGCCGAGACGGCCGAGACGCCGGCCGCCGATCGGGCGTTCGGCGACGGGTTCGAGTGGTTCCCGGCCGACGACGACCCACCCTTCGATCCGCTCAGCGACATCACCTACGGCCGCCTCGACCCACCCGGCGTCGGGTGGGTCGAGGCAGTCGTCGAGCGCTGCTCGCAGGGCTTGGCGATGCTCGAGGCGATCGAAACGCCAAGCGTCCACTGCCGACGGTCAACTTCCTCCTCGACGAGGCCACCGCCCGAGCCGCAGCAGACAACCATTCGTCGACCCGCTCTCCTACCGCGACGTCACGTCCCGCACCGACCGCGGCCATCGCGTCGATCCCAACGCCATCATCGGCGTCTCGCTGTGGGCAATGATCCGACGAGTCGTCACCGATTCCAGAGGTGTCGTCATCGACCTCGGGCGAACCTCCCGGCTCTTCTCCGGACACGCCCGAGAAGCCGTCATGCTGCTCGAGCCCACGTGCATCTGGCCCGGCTGCGACCAGCCACACAGCTGGTGCCACGCCGACCATCTCACCAGCTGGAGCACACGAGGCCCCACCGACGCCGACAACGGCGCCCCACTGTGCGCCCGCCACAACTACCTCAAGGAACAGGGTTTCACCGTCACCCGTGGCAGCGACGGCCACTGGCACATCACCACCCCGGACGGCACCGACATCTGCTGACGGGCCGAGGGCGGGAAGTCAGGAGCCGGAATTCGCCGCGAGGTAGGCCCTCATCAGCTCGGCCGGGATCCGACCGCGGCCACTGACGGCCAGCCCCTGCTCCGACGCCCAGGAGCGAACCTCCGCCGGGGTCGGGGTGCGGTGTGGGACCGCTCCGGCCGACACGAGCTGGGCTGCTCGCTCCTCGCCGACCCGATCGTGCATGGCATGCTCCACCGCTGCGCCGAAGAACCGAAACGTCCATTCTTGCGCGAGTTGACGGGTTTCCGCGAACACGATCGGGACCGACGGATACCGCACCGCGGCCTCGGCGAGCTGTGTGGCGATCGACGCCGGACGCACGTGGCGCAACTTGAAGATCGCCGAGTACCGATCCTCCACCACAATCGCCGCCCCGCCACCAGGCCCAGCGTCCGGGCCGGAACCGCCGACGAACGCCGACAGCTCTGCGAGCAACATCCACAACTTGCCGCCCACGATCGTCGACACCAGGTCGTCGACGCTCTTGCGCTCCACCACGGCGATCACCCGCCCGTCGGCCTGAACGGCGTAGTCGCCGACCGGGATCGCCTGCGTCGCCGTCGTCGCCTGCTGCTTGGCGAACTTCCACGCGTATCGCTCGCGGGTGTCGACCAGCACGTGCAGTTCGTGGCCGGAGGCCCTCGCCGTGGGGACCCGAACGCTCGGTCGAGCCTGTTTGCTGGTGCGAGCCGACTGCCAGAACACCATCTCTCGCCCGCGAGCGGTGGTGAACACGAACTGCGACCGGTTCTCGCGGCCGCGGTCGAGCACCAGGTCGATCGCCATACCGCGGCGCATGCACGACCGGACGGCGACCCGTTCGACGATCTCGACCTCGTCCGGCGACGGCCAGGCATCGGCCGGATGGCAGTAGATCTTGTTCGTGCGCGGCCAGGTGTCCTTCGCCTTGAGCACCACGGCGCCCGACGCCAACGGGATGCGCAACACGTACGGCAGCGACGAGGCCTGGTCGGGGTTCCGTGCGATGACGAAGTCCTCCACGCCACTCACCGTAGGCAGCGAGGCGTCAGTCGGAGGCCGAGCGGGGCGCGTTCGACCTCCATCGCGAAGTCGAATGCGTCCACGGTGGCGGCGAGGTCGATGTCGGTCGGGTCACCGTGTTCGGGACCGAGGGTGAGGGTCTTGGCGGCCTCGTTCGTTGCCAACAGGGCGGCCGACGTGGCTGCGGCGTCGAGCGGCTGGCCGAGCCGAGCCCGTTCGATCAGGTCGGCCGCCAACGCATCGTCGTCGCCGGTGGTGTCCGGCGCATCCTCGAACCGGCCCGTGATCACATAGGTGGGCTCGCCGAGGTCGGCATCGTTCACCGCCCGTGCGGTCGCCGACGCGCACGCCAGGCTCGCGGCCCACAGCCGCTCGGCGTCGGTCGCAGCGACCACACCGCGGGTGCCCGCCGAGGTGCGTTGCACCAGCGTGCGACCGGTGAGGTCGGCCCGGCTGACCATCGCCGGCGAGTTCGGGTAGTCGAAACCCTCCGGACGCAGGCCGCGGTTCTCGCCGAGCGCGATCGTGCCGGGATTCGCGGCCTTGAACGCCAGTGCCTCCTCGACATCGCCGACCAGGTAGATCTCGGCAGCGCCCGAACCGAATGCGTACGCCGCGGTCGTGAATGCCCGGATCACGTCGACCACCACGACCGGACCGCGCACGCCGTCGAGTTCCCATCGGGCGAGGTGCCGAGCCATCAGCGGCCGCCTGAACAGTCGACGATCGTGCCGGTGATGTACGACGCCTCGTCGGATGCCAGCCACAGGATCGTGCGGGCGACCTCGATCGGGTCGCCGCCACGCTGCATGGGCACCGACGGTGCCACACGCTCGACCCGGCCGGGCTCGCCGCCGCTGGCGTGGATGTCGGTGTGGATCACGCCGGGCCGGACCGCGTTGACCCGGATGCCTTCGGTAGCGACCTCCTTGCCGAGGCCGATCGTGAGCGTGTCGATCGCTGCCTTGCTGGCCGCGTAGTCGACGTACTCCCCCGGGCTGCCGAGACGGCTCGCCGCCGACGACACGTTGACGATCGCCCCGCCGCGGCCGCCGTGGCGGGTCGACATCCGCTGCACTGCTTCGCGGGCACACAGGAACGCCCCGACGACGTTGACGTCGAGCAGCTCGCGCCAGCGCTCGACACTCATCTCGTCGAATCGCATCTGCGTGTGGAGAATGCCGGCGTTGTTGACCAACACGTCGACGGGGCCGAACTCGTGGGCCACGGTGTCGAACATCCCGACGACCGCTGCTTCGTCGGCGACGTCGGCCCGGACACTCATCGCCCGCGCGCCCGCCGCACTGCAGTCGGCGACCACGGCATCCGCGGCGTCGGCGTTGCGGGCGTAGTTGACCGCGACGTCGTCGCCGCGCCCGGCGGCCAGGCGGGCGGTGGCCGCGCCGATCCCACGGCTCGCGCCGGTGATCAGGACGACTCGGGCCACGACGTCAGAACGACGGGCGGGTGCCGACGATGCTCGCACGCTCCATCACCCGGACATCGGGCCAGTAGTCGCTCGACGCGTAGTGCTGCACCGCCAGGTTGTCCCACATGGCGATCGAGTTGGGATGCCAGTGGAACCGGCAGTGGTACTCGAGCGTGTTGGCCTGGGCGAACAGGGTCACCAGCAGTTCGTCCGACTCTGCCGGGTCGAGGCCGACGATGCGGGTCGTGAAGAACCGGTTGACGTACAACAACCGATCCCCGGAGACCGGGTGGTGGATCACGACCGGATGCTCGACGACCGGGTACTTCTCGCGCATCGCTGCGGCGTCGGCACCGGTGATCGTGTGGCCGAACGCCTGCATGTAGTCGTGCTCGGCGACGAGGCCCTCGATGCGGTCCTTCACCTCGTCGGACAGGCCCTCGTAGGCGGCGTTCATGTCGCAGAAGAGGGTGTCGCCGCCGGTGTCGGGCACCTCGATCGCTCGGAGGATGGCACCCTTCGACGGCACCTCGCGCCACGTGACGTCGTGGTGCCAGCCGTTCTCGTAGCCACCGGTGTCGGCGTCCTTGGCGAAACGGACCAACTCC
Source organism: Ilumatobacteraceae bacterium (assembly GCA_963710625.1). Lineage (GTDB taxonomy): Bacteria > Actinomycetota > Acidimicrobiia > Acidimicrobiales > Ilumatobacteraceae > Sva-07. Next base: position 124,256 of record CAVQBG010000009.1, read on the forward strand.
GGGCGTTCGTCGTTGCTGCTGAAGAACGGATGGACCTCCAACTCGCCGAAGCGCCGGGCGAAGGCGACGTGTTGGTCGGCGGTGAGGCGCTGGTTGCGGAAGAACAGCACCTTGTAGTCGACCCACGCACGCGACAGCTCCTCGAACACGTCGTCGGCGAGCGGCTTCGACAGGTCCAGGCCCTTGACGATGCCGCCGAGCGTGGCACCGACCTGGCGAACCTCGAAGTGCTCCCACTCGAGCGCCGTCAGCCGGATCCGTTCGGCAGCGAGGTGTGCCACCGGGCCGATCACCGCCTTGTCGGGACCGAAGGTGAGCTTGCGGGCGTTGAACTCGCCGATGTCGCCCGACGGTTCGATCCCCTCCATCTTGGCGATCGCCGAGTTCGTGGACTCCAGGTCGTCGTCGGTGATGCTCATCTCGTCCCTCCGGTGCGACGCCGGTCGTCGCTCGTCTCAACGTACTGCGCGTTCGTCCGAGGACTGAATCGAACGGTCTTCTGCGGCCGTATCCTGGCAGGGTCACCCCCCGACCCGGCTGCAGAGACGGCCCGGTCAGGTGCCGAGCAGGAGATCGCATCCATGTCAAGCAGCAGGCCTTCGAGCATCCTCCGACTGGTCGTGGCGCTCGCCATCGTGCTCGTCGCCGGTGTCGTCGCCGCGAACATGTTCGATCTGCAGCTGCCATTCGGCCGGGAGTCGAAGGACCACTCGCCGGCGCTGGTGCTCAACGAGATCCGTGATCTGGCGGAGCTGCATGTCGCCCAGGCGGAATTCGAGGTCATCGTCGATCGCGAGGTCGACGTGAAATGGGTGCCGTCGTTCATCGCCGGCGACCGTGTGCAGTTCGTCGCGGTCGGCACCGTCGACGCGATCGTCGACTTCGGCTCGCTCGACGAGGACTCGGTGATCGTCGACAACGAGACCAACACGGTGACCATCTTGCTGGCCGCGCCGGTCGCGGCTGACCCGGTCATCGACCTCGATCAGAGCGGCGTGATGAACCGCGATCGCGGCCTGCTCGACCGACTCGGCAGCGTGTTCGTCGACAGCCCAACCGAGGAGATCAGCCTGATCCGCGAAGCCGAGGGCAAGATGGCCGCGGCGGTGGCGGGAACCGACTTGATCGGCCGAGCGAAGACCAACACGACCTCGACGTTGACCGGTCTGCTCGAGGCGCTCGGCATCGAGAACGTGCGCGTCGTGTACACCGACGGCATCGGTTGACCGCTGAGACCGTCGCTGACGGTCTCCGACACGTCGACGCGAGCGCTCGCCCCGTACCGTCGACGGCATGGGTGTACGTCTCGACGAGTCCGACGAATTCATGCACGAACTCGGCCCGGAGCCGAACTTCAACGAGAGCATGTACATCAACTGCTTCGACCCCGCGCAGGGTGTCGGCGGGTGGTTCCGGATGGGCAACCGGGCCAACGAGGGAACCGCAGAGATGACGGTGTGCCTGTACCTGCCTCCGGAGGTCGAGGGCGGGAACCGGCAGGTCGGGTTCATGTTCAAGCGGCCGGCGATCGAGAACAACGACGCACTCGACGCCGCCGGGCTCACGTGGACGATGGTGAAGCCGTTCGAGGAACTGCGCATCGACTACGTCGGCAAGGTCGTCGTGCTCGACGAGCCCGAGCAGATGGCCAACCCCAAGGAGGCGTTCACGAACAACCCGTACGCCGAGGCGGAGATCCATCTCACCTTCGCCGGCCAGGGGCGGCCGAGCATGTTCGGCGGCGAGCCAGACGAGCCCCACGAGAAGCCGGGCGAGGAGTTCGCCAAGGGCCACTACGAGCAGCTCGTGGAGGCGAGCGGCACGATGCGCGTCGGCGAGCGGGAGTGGCAGGTCGCCGGCTTCGGGCTGCGCGACCACTCGTGGGGCCCGCGCTACTGGCAGGCGCCCTGGTACTACCGCTGGTTGACGGTCAACGTCGACGAGAACTTCGGCTTCATGGCGAGCCGCGTCGCCAAGCGCGACAGCGACGGCACCCGCGGCGGCTTCGTGTGGGAGAACGGCGTGATGCACCTGTGCGACGACGTGCGGATCTCGACCGAGACCCGCGGCGACGAGCACTACCACGACCGCATCGAGGGCACGATCCGCTCCAGCCGCAGCGACCGCGAGTGGAACTTCACCGGTGAGGCGCTCAGCCTGATCCCGTTGCGCAACCGGCGTCAGACGCCCGACGGCGACTGGTTGCAGACCCGCATCTCCGAGGCGTACACGAAATGGACGATCCGCTCCGGCGAGTTCGAGGGTCGAGTCGGCTTCGGCATGTCGGAGTACCTCGATCAGATCATCGACGATCAGCCCGTCGGCATCGCCGAGTAGCCGCGGACCCGGCAGGTCGGGTCTGGACACACGCGGGGTACCGTCGGGCCGCATGAGTCAGCTGCCTCCGCCGTCGCCTCCCACCGACCCCACCGAGCCCACGACCCCCGCGTCGGCGCCGTCACATCGTGAGATCGCGGAGCGACTGATCGACGGGCGCAGCGCCGTCGGCCAGGTGGCGGTCAGCCCCGACGGGCAACACGTGGCGTTCGTGGTCGCCACCACGGACCTCGCGAAGAACACCACGTTCACCCGGGTCTGGATCGACGACGCCCCGGTGACGGCGGGTGACCACGACGGCAACCCGGCCTGGTCACCCGATGGTCGATTTCTCGCGTTCACCTCACGCCGCGGGGAGACCAAGGGCGACTCCACGCTGCACGTCCTTCCCGTGGCCGCCCCTGGCGAGGTCAGGACCCTGTGCACGATGCCCGATGGCCTCGACGACGTCGCCTGGTCGCCCGACGGTCGCCTGGTCGCCTTCACCAGCCGAACTCGCCACGAGCGCTACAGCGCCGAGAGCGTCGCCTGGCAGTCGCCGCGGAAGGTCGAGCGGCTCTTCAGCCGCCTGAACGGGCAGGACTGGATCTTCGACCGCCCGAACCACGTGTACGTGATCGCGGCCGACGGGACCGGGACGCCTCGCAACCTCACGCCCGGCGAGTTCCAGCACACCGGGATCAGCTGGTTGCTCGACGCCAGCGGCGTCGTGACCTCGGCGCAGCGCCACGAGACCTGGGACCGCGACCACGCAAACGATCTGTACGTCGTGTCGGTGCCCGAGCACGGTGACGGTGACGAGGACGGTTCGAACGTCCGGGCGCTGACGGCCCACGACGGCCAGTACGGCCATCCGTCGGTGTCGCCGGACGGGACACTGGTGGCGTTCATCGGTTCCGCGGATCCGGGCACCTACCCGCAGAACGCCAGGGTGGGGATCCTGCCGATCGACGGCGACGCCCACCCGCACGGTGACATCCGGTGGATCTCCGCCGGGTTCGACCGCACGTTCCTCCCGACCGTGGGTGGACGCGCACCGGTCTGGGAGTCCGACACCCATCTCCTCGCGACCGCCGAAGATCGTGGTGCCACCCACCTGTACCGGCTCCCCGCCGACGGTTCGTTCGTCCCCGCACCACTCACCGAGGGGCCGGTGTCGGTCACGTCGTTCGATGCGGCGACCGGCCTCGTGGCCCGGGCGCAGGAATCCGCAACCCATCCCGCCGAGCTCCACGTCGGCGACGAGCGCCGCACCCACGTCGGCGACCAATTCGCTGCGGGACTACTCGCATGGGAGCACTTCACCGCCCGCACCACCGACGGCACCGACGAGATCGACGCCTGGATCATGCGTCCGGCCGACTTCGACGAGACGAAGCGGTACCCCGTGCTGCTCAACGTCCACGGCGGTCCGCACACCCAGTACGGCGAGTACCTCTTCGACGAGTTCCAGATGCAGGCAGCGGCCGGCTTCGTGGTGGTGCTCGGCAACCCGCGCGGCAGCAGCGGCCGGCACACCGGTTGGGGGCAGGCGATCCAGGGCCCCAATCATCCGACCGTGCCCGGCCCGGGTTGGGGCACCGTCGACGTCGACGACGTCCTCGCGATCATCGACACCGCACTCGATCGTTTCGAATTCTGCGACGCCGGACGGGTCGGGATGCTCGGGGGGTCGTACGGCGGTTGGATGGCCACGTGGCTCGCCGGACATGACGGCGACCGGTTCCGGGCGGTCTGCTCCGAGCGGGCGGTCAACAACGCCACCGCGCTGGAGTTGTCGTCGGACATCTCGACGGCATTCAACGCGGTGCACGGCGTGAACCATCTGGAAGATCCTGCGGAGTACGTGCGCATGTCACCGGTCGCCGCGGTCCGCAACATCGACAAGCCGATGCTGATCATCCATTCCGAGGAGGACTGGCGCTGCCCGATCGGACAGGCCGAGGAGCTGTGGGTCGCCCTCAAGCTGCTCGACAAGGACGTCGACTTCTACCGCTTCCCCGGCGAGAACCACGAGCTCTCCCGTTCGGGGTCACCGCTCCACCGCGTCCAGCGCGGCGAGATCATCCTCGACTGGTTCGCCGAGAAGCTCGCCTGATTGCAGCAGGGGGTCAGACCCCAGCTGCGATGCGGCGGCGGATCGCCTTGACGGCTTCGACCAGCACGAGCAGGCCGATGCCCGCGGCAGCGCAGACGGCGAGGTCGGCGCCACCGAGCGGATCCAGGTCGAGGAACTCGCTCAGGGGCGTGTAGAGCACGAGGAGCTGCAGCGCGATCACGAGGCCGGCGATCCCGAGCATCAGTGGATTCGTCCGCCAGCCGATCGTACGCAGTGACTCGGTCGACGAGCGGGTCGCGAACGCCTGGCCCACCTGCATGAACGCCAACGTGGTGAACATCACCGTCTGCCACTGGTCGAGGTCGGCCGCGTAGTAGGTGAACCCGAGCCCGAGCGTGACGGCGCCGATCACCGCGCCGATCCAGGCCGTCCGGCGCCCGAGCCCGTCCGCCCAGAGCCCGTCCTGGGGCGAGTGTGGCGGCCGCTGCATCACGGTCGTCTCGGCGGGCTCGACGCCCATCGACAGTCCGAGCAGGCCGTCGGTCATCAGGTTCAGCCAGAGCAGCTGCAGCGGGAGGAAGGCGATCGCCGTCGTCGTGTCCGACCCGGCCGTGAGGAACGGGATCGGCCAGCCGAGCATCACGATGATCTTGCCGAGGTTGCCGGCGACGGCGAAGCTGACGAAGCGGCGCAGGTTGTCGTAGATCACCCGGCCTTCTTCGACCGCAGCGACGATCGTGGCGAAGTTGTCGTCGCGCAGCACCATGTCGGCCGCTTCCTTCGACACGTCGGTGCCGGTGATGCCCATCGCCACACCGATGTCGGCGCGTTTGAGCGCCGGCGCGTCGTTGACACCGTCGCCGGTCATCGCAACGACCTGGTGCTGCTGTTGCAGTGCACCGACGATGCGCAGCTTGTGCTCGGGCGAGACGCGGGCGAACACCGACACGTCGCGCACGGCCCCGGCGAACTCGGCGTCGTCGAGTCGGTCGAGGTCGGCCCCCACCAGCACGCGGTCGGAGTCGGTGATCCCGAGGTCGGTGGCGATCGCGAGCGCCGTCAGCGGATGGTCGCCGGTGATCATCACCGGCCGGATGCCGGCGCTGCGGCACACCGCGACCGAATGACGCACCTCCGGACGGGGCGGATCGATGATGCCCACGAGAGCCAGGAGGACGAGATCCGACTCCGGATCGTCGTCCGAGGAGTCCAGCGGCCGGAAGGCGACGCCGAGCACGCGCATGCCCGCAGCAGCGAGCGCGTCGTTCGCGTCGGTGATGCGGCCGCGCCACCGGTCGTCGAGGTCGACCGCGGTGCCGTTGTCCCACACCGAGGTCGTCTGGTGGAGCAGTCCGTCGACGGCACCCTTCACGAACGCGAGGCGCACGTCCTGGGGGAGCTCGTGGAGCTCCGCCACGGCCCCGTCAAGCGGCGCGTGGATCGTGCTCATCCGCTTGCGCGTCGAGTCGAACGGTCGCTCGTCGATCCGCGGCGTTCGCGAACGCAGCGATGCCACGTCGAGGCCGGCGTCGGCAGCCACCTGGAGCAGGGCGGTCTCGGTCGGGTCGCCGAGCCAGGCCGTCATGCCGTCATCGCCCGTGTCGACGGCGCCGTCGTTGCACAGGGCGCCGGCGACGAGCGCGATGTTCACCGCGGCGGGAGCTGCGCCGACCGTCTGTGGAACGTCGGCGTCGGTGGCGTCGAAACGCACCTCCTGGCCCGCGACGTCGAGGACCGTCACGGTCATCCGGTTCTGGGTGAGGGTCCCGGTCTTGTCGGAACAGATCACCGTGACCGATCCGAGCGTCTCGACCGCCGGGAGCTTGCGGATCAACGCCTGGCGGCGCAGCATCCGCTGCGAGCCGATCGCCAACGTGAACGTGACGACGGCGGGGAGGCCTTCGGGGATCACGGCGACCGCCACGCTGATCGCGGTGAGCACGAGGTCGGCGGCATCCTCCCCCGCGATCGCCCCCATCACGACGACCGCAAGGGCCACGAGCACGCCGATGAGCGCCAGCTGTTTGCCGACGCGATCGAGACGGCGCTGCAACGGCGTCTGCTCCGATTCGACACCCTGCAGGAGCGAGGCGATCCGGCCGAGTTCGGTCCGCATGCCCGTGGCGACGACGACGCCCTGGCCACGACCCGCGCTCACCTGGGTGCCCGAGTACGCCATGCACCGCCGATCGCCGAGCGCGAGGCCGTCCCGATCGACCGGCGCAGTCTGCTTGTCGATCGGTTCGGACTCACCCGTCAGCGTGGCTTCTTCGATCCGCAGACTCGCCACCTGGACGAGCCGAAGATCCGCCGCAACCACCGTGCCGGCGTCGAGATGGACGATGTCGCCGGGCACCAGTTCGCCCACGGCGACCGAGGTGGTGCGTCCCGCCCGGGTGACCCGTGCCGACGGCACCGCCATGCGTCGCAGCGCAGCGATCGCCTGCTCGGCGCGGTACTCCTGGTAGAAGCCGAGGGCGGTGAACAGCACGACGATTGCGCCGATGGCGCCCGCTTCGAGGTACTTGCCGAGCGCGAGCGACAGCAGCGCCGCTCCGATCAGGATCAGCACCATCACCGAGGAGATCTGCCCCCAGATCAACCGGAGCGGACTGGTCGTGGACGATTCCTCCAGCTCGTTCGGCCCGAAGTGCGCCCGTCGTCGCTCGATGGTGGCATCGTCGAGGCCCGAGGCCGACGACTCGAGCTCGACGAGCACGGCCTCGGCAGAACGCCGGTGCCAGTCGGCCGACGACGACGCGCCGATGTCGTCGACAGTGGCGGCAGCGCTCATGCGGCGCAACGGGAGATCACGGTGACGGTCTTCGAGGTGTCGGAGATGTGCATGGATACCTTTCAGCAAACGATGATGGTTCGCTGAAGGTCTCTCCGCTCCATCAGGAGCTGGCCCCGCCGACCTCGTCCCGATCGAGCGGGAGTCGGTGTGTTGACGACGGACCTCGAGGGATACTCCCCTTCAGTTCTCGGTTGCAACCTATCGATCGGCGACCGCCATCCGGCACCACCGGGCCCTATTCCAGGACGCGGTGCAGCGTCGCGCTGAGGTGGTGCTGGAGCGGTTGACCGACGGCGGCCATGCGGAACGTGTAGTGGAGTTCGTCGCCGGTGAGCGAGAACGTGCGCTCGGTGACGGTGACCTCCTTCGCGCTCGATGTCGCACCGATCGACGTCGAGCGGACGTCGATCACCAGCGTGCCCTCGTTCGACACGATCGCTCCCTCGTAGATCTCGGCCAGACCGGTGGGCTGGGCCATCACGATCTCGATGCTGCCCGCGACCGGCAAGCGCAGATATCCCGTCTCGGCGTGCATCGGCGCTCCGGTGTCGGGATGCCGTGTGCGCTGTGAATAGGCGACGAAGGGCTTGCCGACGTGAACGAACGTGATCGCCTCGAGATACTCGAAGTCGTCGATCGTCGGGTACTCGCCGCTGCCGCGCCCCTCCCAGCTCCCGACGAGCGGGGCCAGTGCCGAGACGTCCGGGTGCAGTTCGAGGTCCATGCCTCCACCGTACGTTGGAGGCAACAGCGGCCGTGCTACGCATGCACTCGATGGAACCCGCGATGCGCCACCCGAACTCCGCCGACCTCTACGCCGCGCTCAACGTCGAGCCGGCCGATCATGCAGGCGGCCACCGGTACATCCACGTGATCGGCACATCGGTGTTCGTCGACACCGAACTCGCCGACGACACCTGGGAGCGCCACGTCGTCGGCATCGTCGAAGGCGACGCATGGTGGGCCATCGACGTGCCAGCGGACGCCGAGGACCCGTCGTACGGGTCGGCGCTCGACCTCTACAGCTACTTCGGACGTGCAGCACAGAGCGAGTGGATGGCCGCCGGACGGGCGGTACAGATCGTCGAATGGGCTCGCACCCACCGGTTCTGTGGGCGCTGTGCGACCCCGACCGAACCGTCCGACGGCGAACGAGGGATGCGCTGCCCGACGTGCGGTCTGGTCGCCTACCCCCGGCTCGCTCCGGCGATGATCGTGCTCGTGACCCGCGGCGAGCCCGGCCCCGACCAGGAAGCCCTGCTCGCCCGCGGTGTGAACTTCCCGATGCCGATGTACTCGTGCCTCGCCGGGTTCGTCGAGGCCGGCGAGGACCTGGAAGGCGCAGTGGTCCGTGAGGTCGCCGAAGAGGTGGGCATCAAGGTGGGCAACGTCGACTACCGCGCCAGCCAGCCCTGGCCGTTCCCGCACAGCCTGATGATCGGGTTCCGCGCCGAGTACCTGAGCGGCGACCTCGTCCTCGACGACACCGAGATCGCCGACGCGAACTGGTACCGGCGCGATGCACTGCCGACGATCCCGCCCGGGATCTCCGTCGCCCGCCGCCTGATCGACGAGTGGCTCCACGAAGCCTGAGCGCCAGATCCCCCCCGGCGATGAGCGAACTCCCCGGATGGCGGGACCTGGCTCATCGCGGGAGCTTCGTCACCGCGGCGATGAGCGAACTCCCCGGATGGCGCGGTCTGGCTCATCGCTCGGGCTGAATCGTCGGGCGTGCGAGGCTCTACAGTCGGCGGGATGAGCAGCTCAGATGTCGTGATCGTCGATGCCGTCCGCACCCCGATCGGCAAGCGCAACGGTGGCCTGTCCACCCTCCACCCCGCCGAGACCCTCGCCCGCGTGCAGCGGGCGATCATCGACCGCAACGGCGTGGACCCCACCGAGGTCGGCCAGGTCGTCACCGGTTGCGTCAGCCAGGTCGGCGAGCAGGCGTTCAACATCGGCCGCACCGCATGGCTGTCGGCGGGTCTTCCGCTCAGCGTCGCCAACACCACCGTCGACACCCAGTGCGGTTCCAGCCAGCAGGCCACCAACCTCGCGTCGTCGCTCGTCGGCTCCGGCGTGGTCGACATGGCCCTCGCATGCGGCGTCGAGGCGATGAGCCGGGTGCCGATCGGAGCCTCGGGCAACAAGGCGCTCGGCCTCGGCGTCCCGATCCCGCGGACCTACTTCGAGCAGTACGAGATGACCTCGCAGTTCGAAGGCGCCGAGCGCATCGCCGACAAATGGGGCGTCACGCGCGACGACACCGACGCATTCGGGTTCGCATCCCAGCAACGGGCGGCACGGGCGTGGGCCGAGGATCGCTTCTCCGGCCAGTACATCACCATCGAGGCGCCCGACCTCGACGAGGAGGGCAACCCCACCGGCACCACCCACACCGTCGCTCGCGACGAGGGCCTGCGCGAGACCACGCTGGAGAAGCTCGCCACGTTGAAGCCGGTCGCCCGCGAGAACGGCGTGCACACCGCCGGCAACTCGTCGCAGATCTCCGACGGGTCGGCTGCGGTCCTGCTGGCCACCGAGGCCAAGGCCGCCGACCTCGGCCTGACGGCCCGTGCCCGAGTGGTCGACACCTGCCTCGTGGGCACCGATCCCGTGCTGATGCTGACCGGCCCGATGGACGCCACGCAGCACCTGCTCAAGCGCACCGGGCTGTCGATCGACGACATCGACGTGTTCGAGATCAACGAGGCGTTCGCCTCGGTCGTGCTGGCCTGGGCGAAGGAGGTCGGCGCCGACCTCGACAAGACAAACCCAAACGGCGGGGCGATCGCCCTCGGCCACCCGCTCGGTGCGACCGGCGCGTTCCTGATGACCAAGGCGCTGTACGAGCTCGAGCGCACCGGCGGCCGCTACGCCCTCATCTCGATGTGCTGCGGCGGCGGCCTCGGCACGGGCACGATCATCGAACGGCTCTGACACCCGGCCAACACCGTTCATGTGCGGTTTTCGGTGGGACGCCCCACCCGAAACCTCACGCAAACGTTCTGGGGGGACGGCGCGACGCGTGAGGGCGGTAGAACCTTCACGTGCGCTTCGCTGCGACGGTGATCGGTGCCTGTGTCTTCGGCATCGCCGGCTGCACCGGTGGCACCGCTCCAGCCGGTGACGGTCTCGCGACCGTCACCGAGGTGGTCGACGGTGACACGATCGACGTCGCGTTCGGCGACACCCTCGAACGCATCCGGTTGATCGGCATCGACACCCCGGAGACGAAGAAGCCGAACTCGCCCGTCGAGTGCTACGGGCCCGAGGCGAGCGCGTTCACCGAGTCCCTCCTCCCGCCGGGCACACGGGTACGGGTCGACCGCGACGTGGTCGGACGCGACGACTACGGACGCCTGCTCGGCTACGTCTACCTGCTCGACCCCGACGGCACCGCGGCGCTGTTCGTCAACGACGAGATCATCCGCCAGGGGTACGCCACTCCGCTCACGATCGCACCCAACAGCACGTTCGCCCGAGACTTCGCCGAGGCCGCAAGAGCGGCGGAGGCCGCCGACCTCGGGCTGTGGGCGGCCTGCTCGCCGTGAGCTCCGGCTCCGTCCGGTAGCGTCGCCGCGGTGACCGCCGAGACCCCACTCGCCGAACGCCTCGGGCATCGCCCCGACGAGCGTCTCGTGATCCTCTCGTGCGACGACCTCGGATCGTGTCACGCCGCCAACGTCGGTGTGTTCGCCGCCCTGCACGACGGCGCGGCCACGTGCGCGTCGATCATGGTCCCGGCGCCGTGGGCGTCCTACGCCGCACGCATGGCGATGCCGAGCGACGACATCGGTGTCCACCTCACCCTCAACGCCGAGCACGAGTGCTACCGATGGGGCCCGATCACCCACGCCCCGTCGCTGCAGTCGGGCGAGGGCGGCTTCCCCCGCACCCTGGAGGATCTCTGGGAGCACGCCGACCACGACGAGGTGTTGCGCGAACTGCGCGCCCAGATCGAGCGGGCGATCGCCTGGGGCCTGGACATCACCCACCTCGCCCCGCACCTCACGGCGATCACGCTGCGACCCGAGTTCTTCGACGTCTACCTCGAACTCGCCGTCGAGTTCGCGCTGCCGATCCGCCTCCCCTCGACGATCACCGCCGAGCAGGCCGGGTTTCCGTTCCGTCGCCTCGCTGCAGAAGAGGGCGTGGTGTTCCCCGACCACTTCGACCACGACTGGCGCGCGGGCAGCGCCGAGCGCGTCTTCGCGGCAATCGACGACCTCCGGCCGGGCGTCACCGAGATCCACGTCCAGCCCGCGATCGACACGCCGGAGGTGCGGGCGCTGGGCGACTACACCCAGGGTTGGATCGACGACCTCGCCCTGGTGACCGGCGACGAACTACGCGGGCGCCTCGACACGAGCGGAGCCACGCTGATCGGCTACCGCGAACTGCGCGACGCGATGCGCGCCGGCTGACCCGGCACGGTGACTCAGGGCTGAGCGACGAGGGCGGCGATGGCGGTGGACGCCGCGCCGGACTTCAGCTCGTGGAGGACCGTGCCGGTGTGACCCGATGCCTTGAGGACCCCGCGCATGTACGCAACGGTCGGATCGAAGCCGTCGGCGGCGGCGTCGACCAGCGGCACGGTGATCACGACATCGGCATCGTCGGGACCGTCGACGCGCTCGTCCTTCTTCGCCACGACCACGCGGTACTGCACGCTCACTGGGCCACCCGCTCACGGACACCGGCGAACAGGTCGCGTTCGCCGTCGTCGGCCGGGATCGACCCGACGAGCGACCGGGCGAGGATCCAGTCCTCCCACGGATAGGCCTCGGTCATCTGGTCGTCGTCGGCCCCGAACCACCACAGCGCATTCGGATCGATCTGCGTGGCGTGGGCTCGCAGCGCCCCGGTCCGGGCGTACATGTACCCGGTGATGTCGATGCGGGTCGTGATCCGGTGATCCTGGCCGGGTCGATCGAGCCACTCCTGTTCGAACGGCGACTCGCCCTTCAATCGCAGCATCATCTCGTGGATCGCCAGGATGCGGGCCTTGGACCACACCGAGTAGTAGAGCTTCGACGGAGCGAACGGGTCGCCGAGTTCGGGATACCAGTCGGGGTCGCCCGCACGCTCGAACGCGAGCACCGAGATGTCGTGGACGCGCAGGTGGTCGGGATGGGGGTAACCGGCCTGGTCGTCGCCGTAGGTGATGATCACCTGGGGTCGCTCCCGCCGGATCAGCCCCACGAGACGGCCGGTCGCTTCGTCGATATCGGCCTGGTGGAAGCAGTCGGGGTGGTTGTTCGGATCGGTGTCGGCCATGCCGGAGTCGCGGTACCCGAGCATCTCCACCACGTCGAACCCGATGATCTCGGCGGACGCCGCGAGTTCGGAGGCTCGCATCGAGACGACGAGTTCACGCTCCTGCTCGGGTGTGAGCCCGTGGAACGGCTGGCCCTCCTCGCGCAGCGACGGGTTCTGGAGATCGCCCTCCTCACCGCCGGTACAGCACACGAGCACGGTGTGGACGCCCTCGTCGTGATAGCGCGCGAGCGTCGGGGCGCCCTTGGACGCCTCGTCGTCGGGATGGGCGTGAACGGTCATCAACGTCAGGCGCTCGGTCACCCGGGGAAGGCTACCGGCGCCGGACACGTCGATCCCGGTGATGCCGGGGACCACGCCACGACCCTCTACGCTCCGCCGGGTGATCGGCACGACCGCGCTCCGAACGGCGACCCTCGGCGTCGCGACGGCCCTGCTCGCCCTCGGCGCGGCAGCGTGCGACACCGGCGACGGCAAACAACTCCAGCCGTACGATCCCGCCGACTACCCGGCCCCGGTCGACACGAGCGACGTGAGCACCAGCTTCGAGATCGACGTCGGCCAGTTCCCCCCGTCCGCGCCCGGACCCGAACTGGCCGCATCCCTCCCTCCGATCGAGGCCGTCGAAGCGTTCACGATCACCGCGCCGTGGGCCGACGGCCAGCCGATCGACGCTCGCCACACCTGCGACGGGCTCGACGTGGCGCCGGCGGTGAGCTGGGGTGCAGTCCCGCCCGAAACGGTCGAGATCGCGCTCGCGCTCGTCGACGATTCCGCAGTCAGCAACGGTCGGCCGTTCGTCCACTGGGTGATCGCCGGGCTCGACCCCGCCGAGATCGCACTCGTCGAAGGCGACGTCCCGCCCGATGCGATCCAGGCGTTGAACTACTTCGGCAACGTCGGCTACGACGGCCCATGTCCGCCGCCCGGTGACGACGCCCATCAGTACCGCCTCAGCGCGTACGCGCTCAACACCGCGCTCGGAAGTGCCGATGGAACACGTGCAAACGAACTCCTGGACTCCATCGCCGCAGTCACCATCGGATCGACCGATCTGATCACGACCTACCAGCGCTGACCCGGGGGTCGAACCGACCGGACGCAACCAGACCCGGTCGCAACCAGACGAGGAGAGCGCCGTGCACGACGGCGACGACGACAACGAGACCGAGAGCCAGGGGATGGACGCGTTCGCGCTCCCCCTCGCGGCGCGCGAACTCCTCGACGCCGATCGAACTGCGGTCGTGATCATGACGCTCGGCGGTGCGGTCCAGGCGGCCAACGAATCGGCACTCGAGATGCTCGGCGCCCCCTCGATCGAGTCCCTCACCGTCGGCACGGCGAGCCATGCGATGCTCCGCTCGGTCCTCGACCACGCTCCTCGCCACCTCGTGAACGGCTCGACCGATGGCACCTGGCAGGGCGACGTCGATCGCATCGACCCCGCCGGCGACCAACTCGTCTTGCGCGCCACCGTGGCGGTCCGCCGCGACGGCCGAGTCCCCACCGGCGGCTTCATCGGACTCACCGCCCACGACGTCACCTCCGCTCGGGCCAACCTGGCCGCCCTGCGCCACCGGGCGACACACGATCCGTTGACCGGCCTGCCCAATCGGCGCCAGATCCTGACGACGCTGTCGCACGCGTTGGCCGATCAACGCGGGCGCCCGGGTCACGTGGCTGCGATCTTCGTCGACCTCGACCGGCTCAAGCACGTCAACGACGTACTCGGGCACCAGGTCGGCGACCGGCTGCTCGTGTCGGTCGCGCAACGGCTCGCCGACACGGTGCGACCACAGGACCGCGTGGCACGCATCGGTGGCGACGAGTTCCTCGTGGTGTGCACCGACATCGTCGACGCCGAGGACGCACTCGACCTCGCCGAGCGGGTCCGACGAGCACTCACGGGCCGCCTCCGCCTGCGACAGCTCGACCTCCGGTTCTCGGTGAGCATCGGGATAGCGCTCTCCGACAACGTGGTGCCGCGCGCCGACGGCCCGATGCCGGCGTCGACGCTGATCAGCAACGCCGACACCGCCATGTACGAAGCGAAGAACGCAGGGCGCAGCCGATCCGTGGTGTTCACCGCCCAGATGCATTCCGCAGCGCGCGAACGAACGGAACTGGCGGCCGAACTGGCGCGGGCGATCACCGACAAATGCCTCAGCATCGAGTACCAACCGGTGTTCTCCGCCGTCACTCGCCAGACCGTGGGTGCCGAGGCGCTCGTGCGCTGGCAGCATCCCGTTCGGGGCCGGATCGAGCCGATCGAGTTCGTGTCGATCGCCGAGGAGGCCGGCTCGATCGGCGAGCTGGGAGAGTTCGTGCTCGAGCAGGCGATGGTCGAGACGCGCCTGTGGCTCGAACAGGGACGGGTCGGCCACGGTTTCGCCGCGCACGTGAACGTCTCGCCGGTGCAGCTGGCGAGCGCGTCGTTCGTCAACCTGGTGATGTCGATGTTGCGGGTGCACGGACTCGAGCCGCACCAACTGGTGCTCGAAGCACGCGAGACAGCGCTCCTCGGCCGCAACGTCGACGTCCAGCGATCCGTCCGCGCGCTGCGACGACTGGGTGTGCGCATCGCGATCGACAACTTCGGCACGGGCGCCAACGCGTTGTCGGTCCTCACCGACGTGGGCGCCGACATCGTCAAGCTCGATGGCGCGTTCGGCCTCCCGACCGGATCGACCGACGCCGACACGCGTCTCGTGCGCGCGGTGGTGCTGCTCGCACACGCACTCGACATGCGTGTCGTGGCCGAACGGGTGAGCACGGTCGAACAGCTGCTGCGCCTGCGAGCGGCAGGCTGCGACGAGGTCCAGGGCAACCTGCTCGCACCCGCCTCTGCCGCCGGGCACCTGGTCACCTCGTCCCCGTTCTGATTTCGCGGGGTCGGACCACGCCGGGAGGGCAGGGCGTTCCGACTGTCCGGGGTCGATACCCTGAGATCGTGCCGTTGCCGCCGCCGCCCCCACCCGGCTCCTCGGGCGCCACCGGCGCCGGATCTGCAGCGGGCCCGACCGGTCCACTGCCCACCCCGCCGTCATCGACCACCACCTGCTACCGCCACCCCGACCGCCCGGCCGGTCGACGCTGCACGCGATGCGGCACTCCGGCCTGCGAGTCGTGTCTCGTGCAGGCCACGGTCGGCAGCCACTGCCTGTCGTGTGCGAAGGCATCGCGCCCCGACGTCAAGACGCGCGCCCGATTCTGGTCGGCACGCCAGCCGCTGCTCGTGACGATGTCGCTGATCGCGATGAACGTCGTGATCTTCGTCGCCGTCCTGCTGTTCACCCGCGATCCCGGCGCGCTCACGGGCAGCGTCACCGACGCTCACCTGCAGTTCGGGCTCAGCCGCGACGTGCTGGCCCAACGGATCATCTGGCAGAGCGCCGACGGCGTGCTCATCACCGAACCCGACGGCTGGTACCGGCTGGTCACGTCGGGGTTCATGCACTTCGGTCTGCTCCACATCGCGTTCAACATGTACTTCCTCTATGCCCTCGGGCGGATGCTCGAGCCCGCGCTCGGCCGCATCGAGTACCTGCTCCTCTACCTGGCGTCGCTGCTCGGCGGCTCGCTCGGTGTGGTCGCGATGGGTGGCGTGGGCATCACCGCCGGTGCGTCCGGTGCGGTGTTCGGCCTGCTCGCCGCCGCCACGATCGGGCTGTGGCGGCGCGGTGTCAACCCGTTCTCGACCGGCATCGGCGCCACGCTGATCCTCAACCTGTTCATCACGTTCGCGATCCCGGGGATCTCGATCGGCGGTCACGTCGGTGGCATCATCGCCGGCTCGATCTGCGGGCTGGTGATGTTGGCACCGCCGTACAAGGCGTTTCCTCGTTGGGCGAGCTTCGCCACCCCGATCGCCGTCGGCGCGATCAGCGTGATCGGCTCGATAGCGATCGTGGCCGGATGACGGGATCGTCGTGACCCTTCGTGACCGCCACCTGCAGCGCCTTCGCAGCGAGCACTTCGACACGCTCGTCATCGGCGGCGGCATCAACGGCGCCGTCGCCGCCGCCTCCCTCGCCGGACGCGGCGCTTCGGTGGCCCTGATCGACCGCGGCGACTTCGCGTCGTTCACCAGCCAGGCCTCCTCCAACCTGGTGTGGGGCGGGTTCAAGTACCTCGAGAACTACGAATTCTGGCTCGTGTTCAAGCTCTGCCGATCCCGCAACCGCCTGATGCGTGCCTACCCGGCCAACATCCGTCAGATCGGGTTCTACGGCGCCCTCGACGACACGGCCCCGTACAAGCCGTGGTTCGCCGGCGTCGGCGCGCTCGGCTACTGGATCATCGGCCAGTTCGGCACCAAACCGCCGCGGCTGCTGTCCGCTCAGAAGATCGAGCGGGAGGAGCCCGTCGTCGACACCACCACGGTCGCCGGCGGCATCGAGTACTTCGACGGCATCCTGGTCGACAACGACGCCCGTTTCGTGTTCTCCTTCGTCCGAGCGGCGATCGAGGCCGGGGCGGCAGCTGCGAACTACGTCGAGTTCGTGTCGGCGGAACGAGCCGGCGACCGGTGGGTCGCCACGCTGCGCGACGTCGACCGCGGCGGCGAGTTCACCGTCACGGCCACCACGATCGTCAACGCCGCGGGACCGTTCGTCGACGAGCTGAACGAGCAGTGGGGCGTTCGCACCGACCATCGCATCGTGTACTCCAAGGGGATCCACCTCGTGGTTCCCCGCCTCACGACGCACGATCACCACCGGGTGCTCGCGTTCTTCGACGACACACAGCGCTTGTTCTACGTGATCCCGATGGGCCGCCGGTCGGTCATCGGAACCACCGACACAAGGGTCGACACCCCGTTCACCGAGGTCACCGACGACGACATCGAGTTCCTGCTCGGCCAGATCAACGCTCGACTCGACCTCGACGAACCCCTGACCAAGGACGACATCATCGCCGAACGGACCGGCGTGAGGCCCCTCGTGGTGCCGACGAGACCGAAGCGCCGCTGGTGGTCGCGGGGCGGTTCGGCCGACACCGACCACTCGACGGTCGACTGGACCAAGCTCAGCCGCAAGCACGCCGTCGAGACCGACCGGAATCGACGGATCGTCACGATCTTCGGAGGCAAGTTGACCGACTGCCTCAACGTCGGCGAGGAGGTCGCGACCGAGATCGAGTCGCTCGGCGTGCCCCTCGAACCCGATCTCCGCAACTGGTACGGCGAGCCGGCGCCCGCCACCCGCGAGGAGTTCTACCGACAGGCCCGCCTGATGCGGCTCGACGAGTTCCGTGCGAAGGCCGACACGGAGCCGCTGACCGACCGGCTCTGGCGGCGGTACGGGCGTCGAGCGTTCGGGATGCTCGAGGCGATCCGCGAGGACCCCACGATGGCCGAGGACGTGATGGGGTCGGCCGACTATCTCCGTGTCGAGCTCCATTCGGCGGCCCGCTCCGAGATGGTCACCCGCCTCGAGGACTTCATGCGGCGGCGCTCGAAGATCGACCTGGTCGTGAGCGACGCCGACATCGCCGGGTCGGAAGGCCTCTACGACGTCGCCGAGATCCTGTTCGGCGACGACGCCGAGCGGCGGCTCGCCGAGTACTTCGGGGGACGCGACGCCATCCCCGCCGGTGTGCTGGGACGACATCGCCCGGTCGCCGGACCGATCTCCTGAGCCCGATGTTCTCGTCGATCCGTCGTCGGTGGTCCGGGCGCGGTGCCCCGGATGGATTCGACGAATCCTGGCGCACGGTGCTCGAGGCCGGTTTCGAGCACTGGCGATCACTCACCCCCGACGAACTCGACCGGATGGAGCTGCTCGTCGCCCGGTTCGTCCGCCGGACGCGGTGGGAGGCGGCCAACGGGTTCGTGCTCGACGACGCGATCAGGGTGCTGATCGCCGCCCAGGCGTCGGTGCTGCTGCTCGGGCTCGACATCGACGAGTACCCGCAGCTCACCTCCGTGATCGTGCACCCCTCCACGGTGCGCCTGCACGGCGACCATGCCGCCGGGAGCGGGCTGCGATCGACCGGGACGCAGTTGCTCGCCGGTCAGGCCCACTACCAGGGCCCGGTGGTCCTCTCGTGGAACGCCGCACGACGCGGTGCCCGCTTCCCCGGATCCGGCCAGAACGTGGTGTACCACGAGTTCGCGCACCAGCTCGACATGCTCGACGGAATCACCGACGGCACACCGCCGCTCGGCGACGAGGACGCTCGACGGCGTTGGGTGGAGGTCTGCACGGCCGCGTACGACACGGTACGCGCCGAGGGCTCCCCGGTGCTGCGGCAGTACGCGGGCACCAACCCGGCCGAGTTCTTCGCAGTGGCGACGGAGGTGTTCTTCAACCGTCCGGTCGAACTGCGCGAACACGAGCCGGCGCTGTACACCGAACTGGCGGCGTTCTACCACCAGGATCCCGCCGCACGCGTCGAGGCGATGCTCCCCGACAGCGACCCGACCTGACCTCGTCCGATGCCCATCCTGCTCGGTGCGCTCGCCTCGATCCTGATCGGCTGCTCCGACTTCCTCGGCCGGTACGGCACGCGTCGATCCAACGCCGTGACCGCGACGAGCGGCGCCATGCTCGGCGGTGCGGTCGTGGCGACGGCGGCACTGCTGGTGATCCCCGGCGTCCTGACCGGCCGCGACGTCCTGCTCGGCGGCGTGTCGGGACTCGTCGTGGGGATCGCCCTGGCCCTGCTCTACGAGGCGATGGCCACGTCGTCGGCAGCGGTGGCGGGACCGTTGGTGGCGCTCGGGGCGGCCTTCATTCCCCTCGTCTGGGACATCTCGAGGGGGAACACGCCGTCCGGACTCGTGGCGATCGGCGTCCTCGTGGCACTCGCCAGCCTGCTTCTCGTGATGTACTCGCCGTCGCTGCGCGGCACCCTGCGTCGCGGGATCGGGCTGTCGCTGGTGGCGGCGCTGCTGTTCGGCATCGCGTTCACGATGGTCGGTGAGGCAGGTGACGACAGCGGGGCTTGGGCACCGGCCGCACAGCGTGTGGTCGCGCTCGTCGTGATGCTGGCGCTGGCGACGATTCGCGGCGTGCCGCGACTGCCACCGCGTCGTCTGATCGGACCGATGCTCGTGTCGGGTGCCTGCGGATCGCTTGCGATCGTCGCGTTCGCGCTCGGCACGCAGCAGGGCTCGCTCGCGGCCGTGGCCGTGTCCGCCTCGATGTTCCCCGCCGTGTCGGCGACCCTGGCAGCGGCGTTCGACGAGGACACGCTGCGGTGGTGGCAGATGATCGGGATCCTCGGCGTGGTCGCCGGAATCTCGCTGATGGCGCTCGGCTGAGCACACCATCGCCGACCAGGCGCGAGACGACTCTCCGACGGCGTTCCTCGCCGCTGCGTCAACTCTGTCACAGCCCTTCGTCAGGATGGTGCCCATGATCACCAATGCCTCCACACCACGACGGGAGCACGTCGCCGCAGCCCCCGAACAGCTCACGCTGCTCCCCAACGATGCCGTCACTGCTCGCTTCCGGCTGAGCCGCGAGACACGGCTGCGTGGCCTTCGTCATGTCGCCGAGATCCGGCGGATGTTGGCCGATCGCACCGCCGCGTCGGCCACCTCGATCGCGATCGCGGCGCCATCAGCCGAGCACATCGGCGATCGGGCTGCCTGAAGCCGACGCCCGTTCGACGGGCCGGGATGCAGTTCAGGCGTGCATCGGCGGCCCGATGATCTCGGCCCCGTAGCGGCCGATCGCGTTCAGCATCCGATCGACATCGGGTGGGGCCGGATCGGGGATCCTCACGCTCTGTGCGATGTCGCCGGCATCGACGTGGAACTGCTCGAAGCCTGCAGGCGTCGTGACCTCGAGCAATCGTGCGGTGTCACTGTCGACGCGGAACGTGTGGGAGGTGTCGCGTGGCAGCCACACCACCGCTCCCGTCCCGGCGACACGTTCGGTGTCTCCGACCAGTGCGGTGATCGTTCCATCGAGCACGTACAGCATCTGGTCCTCACGATGATGGACGTGCAGCGGCGGAGAGAACCCCCGTGCGGCGTGTTGCTCGATCACCGCCATCTGGCCATCGGTGCTCTCGTGGTCGGCGAGCACCCGCATCAACGATCCGGCGAACCACAGGTCGCATCCTCGCGGTGCCGAGGCGCCGACTGCAGGCGCCGATGTGGGTTCGAGGGTTGTCATGGTGGCCTCCATCCGTGTCGGTCGATCGATTGTTCGATGACGTCACGAGTATTCACTAGACACTATGTCTTGTCAATATGCAACTAACCTGACGGAATGGTCGAACGAGTCACCCGCGAGTACCACTCCCCGCTCCGAGCGGCGAACGCACAGGCCACGCGGGCCGCGATCCGCAGTGCTGCCGCCGAACTCTTCGTCTCCACGGGCTACGCCGCCACATCGGTCCGAGCGATCGCCGACGCCGCGGGCGTCTCCGCGCAGACCGTCTACGCGCAGTTCGGGAGCAAGCCGGCCATCGTCCGAGAGTTGCTCGACGTCTCGATCGTGGGCGATGACGAGCCCGTGCCGGTGTCGGAACGGACCTGGTTCACCCGGGTGTTCGATCCCGGCATCGACGGCCGGGAGCGACTCCGGCGATACGCCGCAGCGTGCACTCGCATCAACGCCGGTGCCGGCGACGTCTTCGACATCATCCGGCGAGGCGCCGACGCCGACGCCGAGCTCGCGGAACTGTGGAACGACAGCCTCCAGCAGCGCCGCAGGGCCGTCACCGGCATCGTCGATGCCGTCGTCGACGACACCCGACTCCGGCCGGGGCTCGACCGAGCCGGCGCGGTCGACCTGCTCTGGACGTTCCACGGGCCGGAGATGTACCGGTTGATCGTCCGCGAGTGCGGGTGGGACGTCGAGAACTACGAACGATGGCTGGCGACGACCCTGTGCGAGCAACTGCTCGGCTGATGCGGCCGTGTCGCGGCTCGTTCGATTCCGGCGCTCAGCCGGCGTTCGGCGAGAGGTCGGTGACCGCCTGCCAGTAGTCGAGGGCGGGGTCGAGCGGCAGGATCGCGAGCGAACTGGTGGTGACACCGTTGTCGAAGTAGGCCTGGATCTGCGCTCGACATTCGGCCGGCGAGCCGTGCACCACCAGGTCGTCGACCACCGAGTCGGGGATCTCGGCCAGCGCCGCCTTGCGATCGCCCGCTGCCCACGCGTCCCACATCCCCTGCAGCTGGTCCCCGCGTCCGAGCCAATGGTGGAATGCGGCGTACACCGGCACGTTCAGGTAGGCGGCGATGGCGAACTTTGCCGCGCCTCGCACGATGTCGGCGTTCTCGCTCGGGCAGCAGAAGATGCGGGCCACGATCTCTCGATCGTCGCCGCCGGCGGCGTCACGAACCACGGGCACCACGGTCGACACGTCCTCGGCAGACAACCAGTTGATGATCGCCCCGTCCGCTTCCCGACCGGCGAGTCGCAGCATGCCCTCACGCAGTGCCGCCACGAGGATCGGCGGCGTCTGTTCAGGGCGCACTCCCAGTTTGAACCCGTTGATCTCGAACGTGTCGTAGCTGTGCTTGATCTTCTCGCCACCCAGCGCGTCCTTCAGGAACCGCACGACGTCGCGGACCTTCTTGTACGGCTCCTCGAATGGGACCCCGTTCCACCGCTCGACGATCACGTTGCTCGACGATCCGATTCCGATGGCGAAACGCCCCGGCGCGGCATCGGCCATCGACGCAACACTCTGTGCCATGCAGGCGGGGGCACGCGTGTAGGCGGGCACGATCGCCGTGCCGAGGCGCAGCCGCGGCTCCCATGCCGCCGCCAGGGCGAGCGGCGTGAAGGCATCGGCCCCGTCGGACTCAGCCGACCAGATGTCGGTGTAGCCCATGTCGGCGAGCGCCGAGAGCTTCTCACGGTGGCTGTGCAGCGGGCCGGGAAGCGGAACGGTCATACCAGGTCGTGTCGGGATCGCCATGCGCCGACACTACGCACGGCACCACCGCCGGACGGAACCCGGTCGCTCACACCCGGAGCACAGCTCGGAGCAGCGACGACTACTCGACGAGTTGGTCCGCCGAACACGACGGCGGTGCGCTGACCGGGTTGCAGCGCGCGATCACCGCGTCCGCGAACGCGACGACGTACGGGCTGTCGAAGTAGGCACTGGGCTCGTAGTAGTCGGTGCTCAGGTAGTGAGCACCCGACGCGAACGCCAGTTCGCGATCGGTCGTGTCGTTGGCCCGCGCGTCGGCGGTCGGCGAGTCGGTGCGGGTCCGGACGAGATAGCCGGACCTGACCGCGTCGTCGATGCCGTCCGACGACGGGTCGTCGAACCGCACGAAGGCGGCGTCGGCATCACCCGGCTCGGCGCTGGTGAACATCGGCCGGCCCTCGAGACTCGGGCGTCCGTCGGAGTAGAGCGAACGGATGTCACCGGTGTTGTTGAGCAGCACGAGCACCTTGCCGCGGCTGTCGTCGATCGTGGGCCAACCTCGCTCCAGCACGGCGGACTCCAGGGTCGGCGCGTCGCCCCGCACGTCGTCGGGCGTGATCAGGGCGTCGTCGGGGAACACCGAGGTGATCTCGGCATCGAGCGCGTCGAGCAGCTCAGGGGTGGCCGGAAGGGGGATCGTCCACGGCAGGTCGATCGTGAGCTCGATCCCCTCGGCCGCCGCGGCGTCGGGCACCGACTGCGTCTTGATCTCGATCATCACCATGATCGGCAGGTGGTCGGGGTTGGCGCTCGACCAGGCCTCGATCTCACCGAGGCAGGCAACGAGGGTGAGACACGTCGTCTCGTAGTCGTAGTCCTGGGTGTGCAGCACCTTGTAGCCGGGGAGTTGCAGCTCGGGCTCGGGAGCGAGCGGATCGATCCCGATCACCGCGTTCGCGACGCGGTTCGCATACAACCCACCCTCGGGATCGGCGAACACGTCGAGTTCGAACTGGCGGATCCCGAACTGCGCCAGCTGCTCGGTCAACGGCCGGTGGGAGTACTCGATGCTCTCGGCGAGTTCGGGCGACACCGCGGTGATCGCGTCGAATGCGGCGTCCTGTGGCTTGAGGTGGAAGCTGTTGTGCGAGCCGATCACCTGCACGTGGTTGATCGCGAGCGGCTCCACTGCGTCGGTGGTCGTCGGCGCGACCGTGGTGGGCACTGTGGTCGACGGGGCGACGGTCGAGACGACCGGCGCACCGGTCGTCGAACTCACGCTGCCCGCGGCGTCGTCAGCCGAGCTGCCGCACGAAGCGACAGCGAGAGCCGCCGTGATCACCAAGACGAGACTGCGACGCATCCGACGATTCTCCACGATCCCCCCACGGCCCGACGCATCGACCGTTGTGGGGCGACCGCGAGCGCCGGCGCTCGACACGATCAGCCCTTCCAGAACCGAACGATCACCGACTGGCTCGCGGTGGCGAGCAGCGTGCCGTCCTCCGCGAACATGTGCACGAGGCCGTGCCCGAATCCTCGCCCGACGGCGTGGACCCGGATGTCCATCAGCACCCACTCGGTCGGCACCATTCGGCACACGCGCAGCGTGTTGTCGAGGCTGTTCCCGCCTGCTCGCGCGCCGAGCGCCTGCCCGATCCCCATCGGCACGAAGTCGCCGAGGATGGCGAGCGTGGTCGCGTCGACGCCGGTGATGACGTCGGGCAGGCGCGCCCACAGCAACGTCTGACCGTCGCCGGGTTCACTGCCGTCGAGGCCGTCGAAGCTACGGGCCTTCACCATGCGCTCGTCGAGGCGATCGTTGATCGAGCCGGACATCTCGGTGTGGCGCTGGCGTTCCGGGCACTGCTCGGGTGGCGGGACGCCCGCGGGCATCTCCTCCCATTGGCCGGACGCGTCGAGGTCCCGTTCGCCGAGCGCGGCGTTGACGGTGAGGATTTCCCGATCGGCCACGTGGCACACGGCGCGGGCCTGGGTGATCTGGTGTCCGCTCACGGCGATCGTCACGTCGATGTCGACGACCTCGCCGGGCTTCGCGTACGACAGGTACTGCGCCGTCGCCCACACGCACTGACGGCCGGAGGTGCCCTCCAGCGCCGAGATGGCGGCGCCGAGACCCGAGCCGCCGAACATGAAGTTCCCCGTGGTCGAGATCCCCTCTGTCACCGGCAGCTTCCAGCGGAACGGATTGTGGGTCGGTTCGAGTCCGAGAAACGTGCGTGAGTCCATGGCGACGTCGATCGTAGGCGCCACCTACAGTCCGGCCCCATGAGTGATTCGACGTGGACCGGCGACGCAGTGGGATTGGTGGACGCGTTCCGGGCGGGCGAACGCTCGCCACAGGAGGAGCTCGAGGCGGTGTTCGCCGCGGTGGACGCCAGCGATCTCAACGCGGTGTGTTTCGAAGATCGAGACGCCGCTCGCGCGGCCGCGGCCGCGGCCGACGTGTCGTTGCCGTTCGGTGGCGCGCCGATCGGCGTGAAGGAGTTGACGCCGGTGGAAGGCTGGCCCGACACCGAGGCGTCGGTGCCGTTGCGCGACGGCATCGCATCGCACACCGCGACGATGGTTCGCCGGATCGTGGAACGCGGCGGCGCCGTGCTCGCCGGGCAGACCACGGCGAGCGAGTTCGGCGGCGTCAACCTCACCCGCACCAGGCTCCACGGTGCCACGCACAATCCGTGGCAACACGGCCGAACACCGGGCGGCTCGTCGGGAGGCTCGGCGTCGGCGGTCGCCGGCGGGATCTATCCGATCGCCACCGGCGGCGACGGGGGCGGCTCGATCCGCATCCCCGCCGGCTTCACCGGGCTCGTCGGGTTGAAGGGCACGTTCGGTCGGATTCCCCGCGGGCCCCACGCGGAGTACGGCAACCTCACGGTGTCGACCGGGTGCATGGCCCGATCGGTGCGCGACACCGCCCGCTGGTTCGACGTCACCAACGGCCACGACCCCCGCGACCCGCTCAGCCTGCCGCGAGTCGAGGGGTGGGAGGCCGACCTGGGCCACCATCTCGACGCGCTGCGCGGCATGCGCGTCGCGGTGGTCGACGACTGGGGTGGGGCCACCGTGTCGCCGGTCATGTGGGAGCTCCTCGAGGAGGCGGCCACGATGCTGATCGCCGACTGCGGGCTGCAGCGCGTGGTCGGCCTCGACACGCACGTCCCGCGCATGGGAGGAGCGTGGTCGATCTCCGGCATGATCTCGATCGCGGCGCAACTCGCGGACAAGTGGCCGGCCTGCGCCGACGACCTCACCCCTGAGATGCGCTACGGACTCGAAGCCACCGACGGGAAGTACGACGCGACGTCGAGAGCACGAATCGAACGACGGCGCACCGAGGTCAACGAGGCGATGGCCCGGATCTTCGACACGAGCGATGGTGGCGTCGACTTCGTGATCACCGCCACCAATCCGGATGTCGCATTCGATGCCGAGGGTCCGATCCCCGGCGTGTTCGGCGGCGTCGAGGCCGGTGCGGCGAACAACGGCCGTCTGACGTTCCCGGCGAACCTGCACGGCAATCCGGCGATCTCGGTGCCCGCAGGCACACTCGACGGGCTGCCGATCGGCCTGCAGATCGTCGGGCGGCACTTCAGCGAACCGCTGCTGCTCGATCTCGCGCTCACGATGGAGCGCAACCGGCCCTGGCCGCTGATCGCGCCGTCACCCGCACCCGTGTCTCGGCGACCAACCGCCGCCGAATAGGTTGCGCACCATGAAGGTGCCATTGACCGTCAACGACTTCCTGCGCCGCGCCGAACTCGTCTACCCCGACCGGGTCGCAATCGTCGACGAACCCGACCAACCGGCCGAGTCGTGGGGGCCGATCACCTACCGCGAGATGGCCGACCGAGCGCGGGCGATGGGGGCGGCGCTCGACGCGCTCGGCATCGGTGTCGGCGAGCGGGTCGCGATGGTCAGCCACAACTCGGCTCGACTCCTCACGGCGTTGTTCGGCGTGTCGGGGTCCGGTCGGGTGCTCGTGCCGATCAACTTCCGCCTCGTCGCCGAGGAGGTCAAGTACATCGTCGCCCACTCCGGCGCCCGCGTCCTGCTGATCGACCCCGAGCTCGCCGACGCGATGGCCGATGTCGAGTGCGAACACAAGCTCGTGATCGGCGCCGAGGCCGATGCCGTCATGATGAGATTCGGCGTCGAGCCCGAACCCTGGGGGGGCGACGAGGACGTCACCGCCACGATCAACTACACGTCCGGCACCACCGCTCGCCCGAAGGGCGTGCAGCTCACCCACCGCAACCTGTGGCTCAACGCGTCGGTGTTCGGATGGCACATGGGCGTGAGCGATCGCGACGTGTACCTGCACACCCTCCCCCAGTTCCACTGCAACGGCTGGGGCATGCTCTACGCCGTCACCGGCATGGGTGCGAAGCACGTGATCATCCGCAAGATCGACGGTGCCGAGATCCTCCGCCGGGTCGAGGAGCACGGTGTCACGCTGATGTGCGGCGCGCCGGCGGTACTCAACATGGTGCTCGACGCCGCGGCCACGTGGGAGGCCGACACTGGCCGCCCGATTCCGGGGCGTGGCCAGGTGCGCATCGTCGTCGCGGGCGCCCCGCCTCCGACGCGCACGATCGAGCGGACCGAGACCGAACTCGGCTGGGAGTTCGTCCAGATCTACGGCCTCACCGAGACGACTCCGGTGATCACCATGAACCGGTCCCGCTCCGAGTTCGACGGCCTCGATCCGGCCGAGCGGGCGGTGAAGCTCAGCCGCGCCGGGGCACCGGTGGTGGGCTGCACGATGGACGTCAGCAACGACGGCGAGATCCTGGCGCGCGGCAACATGGTGATGGCCGGGTACTGGGAGCAGCCCGACCAGACCGATGCCGCGATCCACGACGGGTTCTTCCACACCGGCGACGGCGGGTTCATCGACGACGAGAACTACGTCACGATCTCCGACCGCAAGAAGGACGTGATCATCACCGGCGGTGAGAACGTGTCGTCGATCGAGGTCGAGGACGCGATCTTCCAGCATCCCGAGGTCACCGAGGTCGCGGTGATCGGGATCCCCGACGAGAAGTGGGGCGAGCTGGTGACGGCGCTCGTGGTGACGTCACCGGGAAGCGAGCTGACCGAGGCCGACCTGATCGCGTTCACCAAGACCAAACTCGCGGGCTACAAGTGCCCCAAGCGAGTCGAGTTCCGCGACGAGTTGGCGCGCACGGCGACCGGCAAACTCCAGAAGTTCAAGCTCCGCGAGCCCTTCTGGTCCGATGCCACCCGGCAGGTCAACTGACGCCACCCCGCCCAGAGCGATGAGCGAAACCGCCCGATACGGGGGGTTCGCTCATCGCACGGCTCCACATCGCCGGTCCGACACCGATCCGATGAGCCACACCTCCCCATACGGGGGGTTCGCTCATCGCTGGTGTGTGGGTCGGGGTCACTCGAGCGTGGCGTAGTTGGTGCTGCGGTCGTCGGTACGGGAGCCGACCACCGCGGCGACGCACTCGGCCAGGTCGGCGAGGTAGTCGTCGATCACGCCGGTGTTCGAGTTGCTGATCGTCGAGTGCAGGCTGTCGGGCGGCGTCTGGCGGTCGTGGAACCAGCCCTTGGCGAGCAGCGCGTCACCGAGCGCGAAGATGTCGACCTCCGGCTCGAACGTGGGGTCGGCGGCGATCGCAACGAGGTGGAACCGGCCGTCGCCGAGTACCTGGATCCCGTCGATCGGGGCGACCCCGGCGCGGAACGCGTCGGCGTTGGCGAGCACCTGGCGGGTGAGGTCGACGTACCCGTCGATGCCGAGATGCGACATCACGGCCCAGGCACAGGCCATCGGCAGGCCGGAACGGGTGCCCTGCATGTTCGGCGAGGCGTAGAACCCGCCGAGCCAGCCGTCGAACACGAACGTCTGGTAGGCCCGTGACTGCTTGTTTCGGTGGAGGATCACCGATACGCCCTTCGGCGCATAGCCGAGCTTGTGGATGTCGGCCGAGATCGTGGTGACCCCGTCGACCCGGAAGTCCCACGGCTTCACCTCGCGTCCGAGCATCTCGGCGAACGGCAGCACGAAGCCGCCCATGCAGGCGTCGACGTGGCAGTTCGCTCCGAACGACGCCGCCAGTGCCGCGATCGCCGCGATGTCGTCCTGGACACCCTGCGGGTATTGCGGCGCAGAGCCGACCACCAGCACCGTGTTCTCGTTGCACAACGCCGCCATCGCATCGACGTCGGCGGTCCAGTCGTCCTTGACCGGCGCCTTGTGGAGCGTCAGGCCGAAGTTGTGCGCCGCCTTGTGGAACGCGGCGTGCGCCGACTCGGCGACGACCATCTCCGGGGCGGTGATCCCGCGCTCGGCGGCGCCGCGCTCGCGGGCCGCGAGGACGCCGCACAGGATCGATTCGGTCCCGCCGCTCGTGAGGAAGCCGGCCACTGCATCGTCGCCGTGCAGCAGACCGGCGGTCCAACCGACGACCTCGGACTGGATCTGACCGAGCGACGGGAACGCCTTGGTGTTGAGGGCGTTCTCGTGGAGGTACAGCCTCGCCGCCTGCTCGGCCACCTCGTGCACCGACGGCCCCCCGTCGTAGACCATTCCGAAGGTCCGACCGTCGGCCCACTTGACGTCGTCGACGCGCTTGTCGGTGAGATCGGAGATCACGTCGTCGACGGGACGACGGTGCTGCTGGAGTGATGCCATGCCCGACAGTGTCGCGTACCAGGCGCAGGGGCCGCCCGTTCGGGACGCGCCGCGCCGCGCCCGTACGCTGCGGAGATGCAGCTGAACGACCTCCGCATCTTCACCGAGCCACAGCAGGGCGCGTCGTACAGCGAACTGCTCGCCGTCGCGCAGCGTGCCGAGGCGCTCGGCTTCGGCGCGTTCTTCCGCAGCGACCACTTCCTGGCGATGGGCGGCGGCGACGGCCTCCCCGGCCCGACCGACGCGTGGATCACGCTGGGAGCCATCGCACGGGAGACCTCGACCATCCGGCTCGGCACGCTGGTCACCTCGGCGACGTTCCGCCTCCCGGGACCGCTCGCGATCAGCGTGGCGCAGGTCGACGACATGTCGAACGGGCGGGTCGAGTTGGGGCTCGGCGCCGGCTGGTACCAGCAGGAGCACGAGGCGTACGGCATCGAGTTCCCACCGCTGGGCGAACGCTTCGACCGGTTGGAGGAGCAGCTCGAGATCATCACCGGAATGTGGTCGACGCCGGTCGGTGAGACGTTCGAGTCCCCCGGCGGGCACTACCCGGTCACCGGGTCGCCGGCGCTGCCCAAGCCGGTGCAGTCGCCGGTCCCGATCGTCATCGGTGGAGGTGGGCCGAAGCGGACGCCGGCGCTGGCAGCCCGGTTCGCCACCGAGTTCAACACGCCGTTCGTGTCGCGCGAGTTCTTCGGCACCCAGTCCGACCGGGTTCGCGCCGCCTGCGAGGCGATCGGCCGCGATCCGGCCACGATGACGTTCTCCGCGGCCCTCGTGGCATGTTGCGGCGCCGACGAAGCCGAGGTGGAACGGCGCGCCGCTGCGATCGGCCGTGAACCGGCCGAGCTTCGCACGAACGGAGGGGCCGGGACGCCCGAGGAGGTCGTCGAGACGGTGCGCTTGTGGAGCGACGCCGGTGCGGACCGGATCTACCTGCAGGTGCTCGACCTCGCCGACCTCGACCACCTC
The DNA here is from genome assembly GCA_963710625.1 of Ilumatobacteraceae bacterium. Classification (GTDB taxonomy): domain Bacteria; phylum Actinomycetota; class Acidimicrobiia; order Acidimicrobiales; family Ilumatobacteraceae; genus Sva-07. The sequence continues at coordinate 154,241 of CAVQBG010000009.1, forward strand.
GACCTGGTCGCCACCGAGGTCGCTCCGCACCTCGCCTGAACGACCGCGGCAGGTACCGTCGCCGGATGAGCGAGATCACGGTGTATCCGTCGCGCACGATCGTCACGATGGACCCTGCGCAACCCGAAGTCGAGGCGGTGGCCGTCCGTGACGGCAGGGTCCTCGCGGCCGGATCCGTCGAGGAATGCGCGAGCTGGGGGCCCCACGCCATCGACCAGACCTTCGCGGAGCACGTGATCGTGCCGGGGATGATCGAGGCGCACGCCCACACGCTCGAGGGTGCGTTCTCGCTGATCCCCTACGTCGGCTGGTTCGACCGTCACCGCGTCGACGGCGGCACGTCGCCGGGCATCCGCACCTACGACGCCCTGCTCGATCGGCTGCGCGCGATCGACGCCGACACCGCCGGTTCGACCGAGCCGATCGTGGTCGGCGGCTTCGACCCGATCTACTTCACCACCGAGGAACGCCTCACCCGCGACCACCTCGACCGGGTGTCGACCGAACGTCCGATCTTCGTGTTCCACGCGAGCGCCCACCTCGCCACGGTCAACTCGGCGATGCTCGAGCGGCACGACATCAACCGCGAGACCACCACACCCGGGGTCGCCCGCGACGGCAACGGCGAGCCGAACGGCGAACTCCAGGAGATGCCGGCGATCGCGCTGGCCCGCTCCGGCGTGAGCGTGATCCTGCGCATGCTCAACGACCCGCGGGCGATCGAGGCGCTCGGGCAACTCTGCGTGAACACCGGGATCACGATGCTGTGCGACCTCGGCAGTGCCGGCCTCTCCCGACCCGACGATCAGCGGGTGCTCCACGAGGTGGTCGACCGTGACGACTATCCGGCCCGACTCCTCCAGCGTCACCTGCACGCGTTGCCGCCGGGCAGCACCGACTGGACCGACGCCGCCGAGGCGATCCAGCAGCTCGCCGCGGCCGACACCGACAAGCTGCGCACCGCAGGCCTCAAACTGGTGCTCGACGGTTCGATCCAGGGCTTCACGGCGATGATGGGCTGGCCCGGTTACTACACCGGCACCGACCACGGCCAGTGGATGGTGCCACCCGACCAGTTGGTCGACATCGCCCGCCCGTTCCACGAGCGCGGCATCAACATCCATGCGCACTGCAACGGCGACCTCACGATCGATGCCTGGATCGACACGGTCGAGCGGCTCGTGATCGACCATCCGTGGCTCGACCACCGCCACACGGTGCAGCACTGTCAGCTGACCTCGGCAGCCCAGTACCGCCGCATGGCCAAGCTCGGCATGTGCGCCAACATCTTCGCCAACCACCTCTGGTACTGGGGCGACCAGCACCACGACATCACTGTCGGCCCCGAGCGCGCCCGCCGGATGGAGGCGGCTGCGACGGCCGAGCGCGAAGGCGTGTCGTTCTCGCTGCACTCCGACGCCAACGTCACCCCGCTCGGGCATCTCCACACGATGTGGTGCGCGGTCAATCGCGTCACGCCGTCGGGCCGTGTGCTCGGTGAGCACGAGCGCATCTCGGCCCTTTCGGCGTTGCGCGCGGTCACGCTCGGCTCCGCGTACCAGATGCACCTCGACGCCGAGTTCGGCACGATCGAGTGCGGCAAGGCAGCCGACTTCACGGTGCTGGAGGAGAACCCGCTCACCGTCGAGCCGATGGCGATCCGCGACATCGGCGTGTGGGGCACCGTCGTCGGCGGCCGCCCGTTCGAGGCCGCCCACCCGCGCTGACCGACACGGTCGACCAGCGCAACCGGTGGTGAGCTCAGCGTTCGTCTCGTTCCCGGCGATCACACCTCGCTGTCGGGTGGAGGAACGTAGTCGGCGCCCTCGAGCAGCGCAGAGACGCGCCGGTCGAATCGTCGAAACCAGTACGCCGATCTGTCCCGTAGGTCGGCCGATGCCAACACGTAGTTGGCCAGAACGAGCGCTCTGCCCATCACGAACGTGTCGATTTCGCTCTGGTCCGCCGCAGGCCAGGGAGCGACGCTTCGATAGCCCTCAGCGAACGCGTTCGCGAGAACGTGGTATTCGGGATTCCCGTGGAAGTAATAGAGGGCGGTGGCCACATCCTGGATCGGCCAACCCCACATCAGGTCTTCGAAATCGAATGCGGCGATCCGGGACCGCTGCACCTTGACGTTCCACGGGTGGAAATCCCCATGCAGGAGCTGCATGGGGACGGCCCCTCGCAGCGCCACGATGGCGTCCTCGACCCGAGCCCGAGCTTCACGGAACCGCTCTCGACCGGCACGAGCGAGCTGCGGATCATCGAGCCCCGCGAGGTGGTCCGTTTCCTCGAACGGTAGGGCGCGGTCATAGCGCGGGAGCGCAGCAGCGTACGGGGGTACGAAGCCGACCCCATGGTGGTGGAGCGCGGCGAGGTACGCCCCGCAGCACTCGACGTTCTGCGGGGTCAGCTTGTCGCCGAGCAGCGGGCCCGACAACCACGAGAAGACAACGACGTTGCGAGGCTCGGGGACTCCGGGGGCCTCGGCCACCACGACCCGGTTCCCCGAGCGCGTCCGAATCGGCTCCGGAACCAGCAGATCGGTGTCGTCGCTGATCGCCACCAGCCACGCAACCTCGGCTCTCACAACGTCGGTCGCATGTCCCACCTCTCCGCCGAGCCCCACCCGCACCACGTACCTGCTGCCGTCGGCGGCATCCGCGCGAAAGACACCGTTCGTCTCATTGGTGATCAACCGGAGACGCACCAGTCCCAGGTCGTAGCTGTCGAGCGCGATCACCACCAGCGCCCTCAGACGGCGAGCTCGACCCAACTCAGTCAGCTCGTAGTAGTCACGCACCCAACAGACGCTAGGCAGTCGCCGACTCGGTACACCGATTCGCCCACCACTGGATGGTCGATCTGGACCTCGGTACCCGGGGCCAGCCCTCTCCCGCTGAACTCGATCGCTCCCTCCGCCGCGGTGGCACAGACCTCGGCGAGTTCGTTCGTGGGACAGACAGCCGAATCATCGGCTCCACAGCCACCGACCAGAGCCGTGACTGCGACCGAAACCGCTACGAGCCGTTTCACGCCGGGCACCCGGGCGTCGGGAGTCGATCCGCAGGGTTCGGGGCGTTGTAGAGCAGGGAGCGGTCACTCGCTGTCTCGGCCAGATCGGTAGGCAAGCAGTAGGCCACCCGCAGCGACGCCGACGACGAACACTGCCACGGTGAGCCTGGACTCCTCGTGACCGACCCGAGCCTGCTGCGGGTGTGGACCTATCCAACTCCTGAGGGGTGGGACCAGCCATCCGATAAGCCTGGACCCCGGTCTGCCGTTCGCCCGCCCCACGAAACCGTCGTGAGCCGGTGGAGGTACGTGCGGGTGGCGCCGGTTGCTTCAGGTGCGCTCACCGTTTCGGCGCTGGGTGCGATCACGTACCCGTTGCTCCATGGCTCAAAGCCGCGCTATGTCCGGCGTCGTGGCCGCCTCGTGTGCGTTGCTCGCGCTGATGGTCGCATGCGGTGGTCCGGATGACTCAGCGGCCGCTCGCAAGGCCGTCTTGGGTTGCGTCATCGACGGAGGCGGCGAGATCGATGACTCGACCGATGTCGTGTTCGCCGGAGGTCAAGCCGTCGCCATCAGGGGTCCCGTCGACGGCAGCGATGATCTCATCGATCGGTGTCTGGCCTCGGTGAACGAGTAGCAGCTGGAGCGCAGGACTGGCGCTCGAGGCGCAGCGACTCGGTTGGTCACCCTGGAGAGCGATGACGAGATGTCCGGCAGCATCGGTATCGACGACGATCGACGAGTCGTGGGCGTCGTCGGCGAGGACCGAACTCGGCGTCTTTCACTTGCTCCAGCACCGCGTGTGACCAAGCAATGGCGTCTGTTTCAGCAGCTGATCTCACCTTCCTGCCGAACTCAACCGGAGGTAAGTTCGGCAGCAAGCAGTGACAGAGTGTGGGTAAAATGTGTGCATGGGCGGGGCGGGATCAGGGCGAGGACGGCGCGCGCCGGTAGCTCGATGCCTGTTGCATCCGGGCTCCAAGGTCACTGCGAACGGTTTCGCCGACGGTGATGCACGGACCCGTCGCCGCTACATCTGCGTTCCGCTGATCGGCGAGCGTCACTCCTTCACGGCGGCTGTTCCTGTCGGCCAGTCCGACCTGGCGAGGGTGGCGTCATGGTCGCCTCCGCCGGCGTGTCCGCAGCATCCCGGCTCGAGGGTCGTGCGCAACGGCACTTACGGGTCGCACACCCCGAAACCTCGGCAGCTGTCGCTGCCATCCAGCAGACGGTTCCAAGTTTCACGGATTCACGCCGCCGCTCCCACGTGACCACGTCCATCAAGACGAGGAGCACTGCGACGAATGCGAAGAGCTTCGTGGCATCCACCGAGGAGAGACAGCGGTCGCACGCCGACATTCATGGTCGACACGCATCGTTGTTCGAGGGCTCGAGAAGCTGGCGTCCGGTTCGTCGTACAGCGACGTCGGCAGGTGGGCGTTGCGTGTGACCGGCACGAACCGAACGAAACGCCCACCCGGCGAGGACGACGACACCACCGCAACGGCAACGAAGAGAAGCTCGAAGAAGGCTGGGAAGCCGTCGAAGGGAAGCGAGGGCGACGACGTCGAAGCGAAGAAGAGGAGCGCCGGTTCGGTTGCCTCTCGTAACGCTTGGCACATCGCAGCCGACTGGACCGAGGCGTTCTCCCCGGTCATCTATGAACCTGTCGAACGGCGGCTCCGGCAGCGTGCCGTCGCCGATCGGGCACGGCTCGACGAACGTGCCGCTGCCGGCCTGCCCCTCGACCGTCCGCAGGTGTTGCTCATCGACGACATGCCGGTCTACGGGCGGGACCTCGACGGCGGAAAGGCGCGCCGTGACGCAGGCTTCTATGTGCTGGCTGCCGCCGAGGTCCGATGGTCTGGCATCGACCCGTTCCAAGGTGCTGACGTCGTCACAGAGCTGCGGCTGCTGCGGGCGTATGCGAAGTCGAACACGGCAGCGTGGCGGCTCATGTTCGACGAGCTCGGCTACCACCCCGACTTCGTTGTCGCTGACGCCGGGCGAGGGCTGAACGCAGCCATCGACGCCCACTTCGACCCGGCAAGCACCAAGCTCATCCCGTCGCTGTGGCATCTCGCCCAGAAGGTCGAGACTGCGCTCTCCGGGAGTGCCCGGGCGTTCACCGTGACCGGTGCCGGCAAACGACTCGTCGATGACCTCGACAACCATCTCCGCAAACTCTCACGGACATCAGGGGTCCTCGCTGACGCCGGCACATGGGCGGCCTGGTGGGACGAACTCGACGACCTTCTCCGCAGCCTGCATCTGCCTGTCGAGAAAGTCCGGGCACGGCGCCGCAGCTACGAGCCCCAGATGGCCAAGGTGTTGGCCGACATCAACGCCAACGCCGACATACCGATCTCCACGGGCGGCCTCGAAACACTGCTCGCCAAGAACGTCAAACCGATCCTGGCGATGCGGCGCACCGGCTTCGCCAACCTCGAACGCACCAACATGCTCCTCGACCTCGTCACCGCACGCCACCACGGCGCCTTTGACAACTTGAACGACATCGTCAAACTCATCCGTGCCGACACGACCCCGCACGGCGGATGGACCGTCCCGCTGCGCACCGTCTCAGACCCCCGTCCGACCGGCGGCACCTACTCGTCACTGCGAGACGCGACCCTGCTCTCCACCATCGCCTCACAACGAGGGCTGACATGACCGTCATCGACGACGACCAACGTTCCCTCGTCGCAGCACGAACCACAGCACTGTGGGCGGGGATTCGGCTCGTCGTCATCGACCTCGAAACAGCCACCCCGAAAGATGGCGGCCCGAGGCGTGCCGTTGCCGTCGCACACGTCATCTGCCGCGACGGATCGGTGCGTGCCGGCAGCCACTACCTCATCAACCCAGGCATCCCCATCGACGCCAAATCCCAGTCGATCCACCACATCACCGACGACCACGTCGCCGGCGAAGCATCCTTCGCTGACCTCGCCCACGTCATCCTCGGCGCATTCGAGTCCCACGCCGGCGAAGAACCGATCGTCGTCGCCCACAACGTCGGCTTCGACGTCGGGGTGCTGCGCACCGAGTGCGCACTTGCCGGCGTCGAACTTCCCGAACTTCGGACCCTCGACACGATGCGTCTCGCACCCCACGTCGGCGTCAGCGGTCGCCAACCCAAACTCTCTGAGCTGTGCGAACTTCTCGGCGTCATCAACCTACGGCCACATGACGCTCACGCTGACGCCGTTGCCTGCGCCGAGGTCGCCGTCAAACTCCTCCAACACGCAGCCGTCCAGGGCATCGACGACTTCGACCAACTGCACAAAGCCGTACCCGGCGCCACCACTCACACCGTCAAAGCCTCCACCCGGTCACGTGCCAGCGACCGACCAGCCGCCGCCGTCCCCGACGCCCACCTCGCCGGCCACGCCAGCGTCCTGTCGCCACGTGCCGGCACCAAGATGATCGCCGCCTGGAAGAACGAGGTGGCCGACTGCGCCAGATACCGGTGCAGCCACCTCAACGAACGAGTCATCGAAGCACGCCCCGACCGTCCAGCCGTCCTCGCCGCAGTGCAAGCAGCACTGTCCGACACCGTCGCGACTGGCGACACCGCCGGCGCCGCAACCATCGTCGCTGCACTACTCCCACACCTGCGCCACCTTCCCGCCGGCAAAGACCGACTCGGGTTCCGAAGCACGGCACTCAACTGGTCGAAGAAGTGGTCACCTCGGCTCGCCGCACTCGGACGATGCAGCAACGACGACCTGTGCCCCGCCTGCCAGGACGGTGAAGCTTGCCCCCTCGACCTGGTAGCCGAACACGTCGCACAGGTCGCACTCGGCGACCCCGACCGGTATGCGAGAGGGTTCTTCTAGATGTCGGGCAAGGAGGCCGGCACCGGCGTCTACACGAGCTGGCTCGCCTCCGGACACGACCCGAATGTCGCAGACGCAGCAGTGCAACTGTGTGTCGCATACTGGCGCAGCCTCGGCCAGCACAGTCGTGCCGACAGTGTCGCCGAGCTCGCATGGAAAGCCGGATGCCGTCACCCCGACGTCGCCGACAGCTACGCCGGACAGCTCGCCGCACCCGGCCGACAAACACACCTCGCTGCTGCCGTGAAAATATGTACCACGGCGTTCGGCGTGCGAGACGGCTCAACCCACGAAGGCTGGCGACGACTCCAATCCCGACAGGCACAACTCGACGGACGGCGACGCCGACTCGAGTTCAAGCCGTCCGGGAAAACTGACGAAGACGGCAACCCGATCCCCGTCCGAATTCACCACCCCGCTCAACCGAAACGGACGCGCCCAACAAGGTTCGTTCAGAGCTGACGTCGGACGTCGGAGACTCAGTCGAACCCGATGGGCTCGTCCTGGATGTCGAAATTGAAGCCGGGCGGATCGAAGGAGGTGTCTCCTTCTCTCGTGGGGACGTAATGCCAGTAGCTGAGGAATGCGTAGCGCTGTTGATTGGGCTCGATGGAGAACTCTTCGGACAGCTCGACATTCTCGTCGTCGATGACGGTGGTGGCACTGATCGTGTGTGTTCCGTCGTCGAGCCGGATGCGGTGCTCGATGTGGTTGTGCTGGTCGCCGACATGGAACTTGCGGTCGATGATGACGGCACCGTCGAGCGTCACGGTGAGGGCCACGTTCTTGTCGACGTAGCTCTGGTTCGAGACCCACAGGGTGAGGTCACTGGTTCCGTCCGGGGCGACGGTGATCTTCACGGGTGCGCTGTTGTCATTGCGCCACGACGAGCTGCACGCCGTGGCGACAGCGACGAGGGCCACCGCTGCGACACCTCGAAGGAACGCCGCCGGCACGAACCGGCCCCGCCACCGGACGACTCCGTCGATAGAGCGCTCGACGGAACGGCCGGGTGCGCCCGTCTCGTTGCGTTGGCGACCGCTCACGCTTGCGATCCGAGCGGCTGCATCAGCTCTATCCGGTTACCGAACGGGTCATCGACGTACACCCGGTCGAAGCCTGGCAATGGCTGGTCGGTGTAGACGTTTGCACCGCCTTCACGCAGAACCTCGACAAGCTCGGTCAGACCTGACACCACCAAGGCTGGGTGTGCCTTGCGGGCGGGTCGGAAATCGGCTTCCACTCCGAGATGTAGTTGCACCTCGGCGCCGACAAACCAGCATCCGCCTCGCAGCTCGAGATGTGGCGGCTTCGGAACTCGACTCAGTCCGAGAAGACCTTCGTAGAAAGCGGTCGCATCATCTTCGCCGCCGGCTGGCATTGCCAACTGAACGTGGTCAATTCGGAGCACCTGCATACGGGTCACTGTGCCACGTTCCCGAACCCCCGCAGCCAAGGTCTGTCCGGTATGCGCAATCTCATGCCACAAGGCGGACGTTGTCGCTCGCCGGCAACAACACTCACTTGCGAACAGCTCTTTTTGTTGTTGCTCGTCAGCGGTGAAGGCGACGGGTCACCCTCGCAGGACTGGTCGCGTCAAGCCTCGTCCGCCCCATGTGTCGGAGAGCGCCGCCCCTGCGGCTTCGTTCGAGGAATCAGCACGAGGGTGGCAATCCCTACGAAGACGACAGCGACCGCCAAGGAGGAGACGCCGCCGAGGTCGAATGTCGCAGTCGCCCAACCACCGACGAACAAGGCCAGAACACCGACAACAAGCGCTGCCACCCGCCACCCACGACCACGGATGTACTCCAGCATCTTGACCACCAGACGAACAGTACTGATCCTGAGGCGGCGCGCACGCCGCCAGGCGGCAGGCGTGCGCCTCGGGCTGCCGGGAGTGGATCCACCGGTCAGATCCCACCACCGACAAGACTTCCCAGCGGTCAGTCGAAACCACAGCGGAATCTGGCGATTTTACCCACGTCTATCACTGCTTGCTGCCGAACTTAACCGGAGGTGAAGCCGCCGGCGGCGAGGGCGCGGTCGACGATGCCGGCGAGGCGGACCGTGTCGCTCGGGTTCTCACCGCTCACGGTGACGGCCCAGGTGACGTTGTCGGCACGGTCGAACACCATGGCGTGCGTGCTCTCGATCGTGCCGGTGTGGCCGGCCGCTCCCCCGCCGTAGAGGATCAATCCCATCCCGTACCCACGGTCGGGGGCGGAGAGATCGGTGGCGCTCGTCTTCATCATCGCCACCGTCTGCGGTTCGAGGGGCTTCCAGCCCGGGGTCGCCGGATCCAACGAGTCGATGATCGTCACCAGATCGGTGGGCGTCGCCACCCACGCCCCCGCGGCACCGAGCACCTCCATGTAGTTGCGTCCCAACACCGTGCGGTGCTCGACCTCGCCCGGCCCCGGGTCGTACGTGGGGGCGAGGCGCATCCCCGAGATGCCGAGCGGCGTCAGCAGCCGCTCGTAGACGGCCTCCTCGTAGCTCTGGCCGGTGAGGTTCTCGACCACGAGGCCGAGCACGCAGTAGTTCATGTTGCTGTAGCGGAACCCGCCGCCCATCGACCGGGTCAACCCGACCGCTGCTGCCTCCTCACAGGAGCCGACCTGGTTGCGGAAGAACAGGTTCTCGTACTGGCCGAAGCCGGTGGTGTGGGTCAACAGCTGGCGGATCGTGACGCCGGCGGCACGATCGGTCGGTGTCGGCACCCCAGCTTCGAACGCGGCGAGTCGCCCGACGGGTTCGTCGAGGCCGACCAGCCCTTCCTCGACGAGCTGGAGGGCCGTGATCGCCGTGATCGTCTTGGAGATGCTGGCGATCCGGAACCGATCGGTGGTCGCAACCGCTTCGAAGGTGTCGGGGATCCGTGCGCCGAACGCCGCTTCGTGGACGATCTCGCCGTCGATCGCCACCGCGACCGACACCGCATCGGAGCCACCGCCGAGCACCGAGCGGATCATCTGGTCGTCGAAGGCCGCCCACCCCGTCAGCGGCGTGTCGGTGGAGTCGACGACCTGCGGAAGCGGCGCAATCGTGACACGGTCGACGTCGTAGCCGGGGAACGGGAGTGGATCGCGTTCTTCGATGTCGAACAACTCGGTCGACGGAGGTGCCGTCGCTGTCGCCGGCGGTGCGGTGGATTCCGCCGTCGGCGACGAGCAGGCCGCCAGCACCACGACGACCAGCGCCGCCCACGCGCCACGTCGTCCTGCCAGAGCTGCCACCGCTCCATGATGACCGGTCCGGCCGGACCGATGGCGGCACTCGACCCGCGAGCGATGAGCGAGTGCCCCGTATCCGGGGGCCTCGCTCATCGCCGGATGGTCCGGCGCGTCAGGCGGGGGTCGGCAGGTGCTGTTCGAGGGTGAGCACCGGGGCGAACAGGTCGCCGTGCTGCTCGACGCGTTCGAGTACCTCGGCGGCCTCGAAGCGCAACTCGACGCCATCTCCGGCGCACCGCTCGACCTCGTCCCACGTGACCGGCGTCGACACCGTCGGGTCGTAGCGAGCCCGCAGCGAGTACGGGGCGATCGTCGTCTTGTGGAGGGCGTTCTGGCTCCAGTCGACGAACACCTTCCCGGGCCGCTCGACCTTGGCCATCACCGTGGTGACCCGACCGGGCAGTCGACGCTCCATCACCTGGCCCACTGCGAGCGCGAAGTCAGCGGTCGCTTCGTGGGTCACACCCGTCGTGTTCAGTGGCACGTAGAGCTGCAGACCCTTCGATCCCGAGGTCTTGCACCATCCCTCCAGGCCGACGGAGTCGAGGACGGTCCGCACGCCCAGGGCGACCTCGCAGCAGTCGACGACCGACGTCTTCGGGCCCGGATCGAAGTCGAACACCAGCGTGCGCGGGGTGTCGAGGTCGGTGGCGAGCGCCATCGGGGCGTGGAGTTCGATCGCGGCGAGGTTCGCCGCCCACACCATCGCTGCCGGTTCCTCGATCCGGCAGTACTCGATGCCGCCCCGACGATCCCCCGGGCCGAGCGCGACCGGCACCCACTCGGGGCGGTGCGTCGGGCAACGCTTCTCGAAGAACCCGTCCTGGTCGGTGCCGTCCGGGTAGCGGCGGAACGTGATGCAACGGCCGGCGAGGTGCGGGATGATCGTCGGCGCGATGCGCAGGTGGTAGTCGACGACCTCGGCCTTGGTGAACCCCGATGGATAGAGGATCTTGTCGAGGTTGGTCAACCGGACGGTGCGGCCTCCGATGTCGACGTCGATCGGCGATGCCACGATCCTGGGAGATCAGCCGGTCAGGCCGACTTCTTCGCGGCAGCCTTCTTGGCGGCAGCCTTCTTGGTCGACGTCTCGGCGGGATGGCGTGTCCGCGCCTCCTTGGCCGCCGCCACCGACGCTTCGAGTGCCGCCATGATGTCGACGACCTTGGGCTTCTCCGCGGTCGCTTCGGGCATCTCGAACTCCTCGCCGTCGGCCTTCATCTGGATCAGCGCCATGACTTCTTCGCGGTATTCGTCGCGATACTTCTCCGGTTCGAATGCGGCGGCAAGGGAGGCGACGAGGCTCTCGGCCATCGCCACCTCCTTGTCGTTGACCTCGACGTCGTCGAGGCCGTGCAGCTCCTCGATGTCGGCCGGATCGATCACTTCGTCGGCGTACGCAAGTGTCGACATCACGAGTCGTCCGTCCTCGGCGCGGATCGCCGCGGTGTACTGCTTGTTGCGCATCACGAACCGACCGATCGCCACCTTGCCACTGGCCTCCATGGCGCGCGCGAGCAGGACGTACGGCTTCGGCGGGCCGTCGGGAGCGAGGTGGTAGGCGGTGTCGAAGTACACCGGGTCGATGTCGGCGAGGTCGACGAACTCCTCGAGGTCGACCGACTTGGTGGCCACCGGCATGAACGGCTCGAGCTCGTCGGGGTCGACGACGACGTAGCGGCCCTTCGAGATCTCGTAGCCCTTGACGATGTGGTCGTCGGCGACCTCCTCGCCGGTCTCGGCGTTGACCTTGCGATAGCGGATGCGGGCCATGTTGCGCTCGTCGAGCTGGTTGAACGACACGCTCTGGCGGCGCACGGCGTGGAACAGCTTGACGGGGATCGCCACCAGACCGAACGAGATGGTCCCACTCCACACCGGCCGTGCCATGCAGAGAGTCAACCACACCAGCTCGGGTCCGAAACACCCGATGGGTGACGGCCGTGCGCGACGGCGTGATCAGAAGTCGGCGAGGATGGCGCGCGGGACGATGTCCATGCCGAAGCCGGTGAGGATGGCGAGGTACAGCAGGCCGGTTGCCGCCATCACCGCCGAGTAGTAGCGCTCGCGCAGCGCCGCCTTGGTGATGAAGATCAGGATGATCGTCGTCAGCGAGCACATCACCCACATCCAGCCCAACATGCCGCCCCAGCCGTCGTCGACGGTGCCGTTCAGGACGGCGATCATTCCGGTGGGCAACAGCATCACGATCACCTCGGCCGGCCACAGCCAGGCGAGTGCGTCGACCATCTCGTTGAGCAACACGCGCGGCAGCCCGGGCTGCGTGAGGTACCAGTGCCCGAGCAGCATCCCGTCGGACAGCGCGCCGATGAACGCCGCCCCGACCAGCGTGCGAGCGATCGCCACCCAGGTGTTGCCGCCCGCATCGACCGCCGCCGCGAGCAGGCCGATCGTGCCGATGAACACCGGCAGCAGATCGAGGATCGGCGGGAACTCGGGGCCGATCGGTGCCGCCCCGTCACCGTCGGCCGGCGGGGCCTCGACGGTGCGCTCGATGCCGGTCATCGCCGCCACCCGTTCGCTGCGCCGGTCGTACTCGGCCCGGGCCCCGCTCACGCCGGCCGCCTTGCGCCGCACCGACACGACGAGGGCGAACAGGCAGGTGATCATCACGCCGACCGAGGCCGCCTCGCGCGGGGACGGCGCCGAAGGCGAGTCCCGCGGCCAACGAGCCGGCAGCGAAGCAGAAGTACACGCCCCGCAGCAGCCAGCCGTAGCCGAGGCTGGCGATGCGGCGCCGGGTGGTGAACCAGCAGAACAGCATGCCGCCGGTGGCCCATTGCAGGAGCACCGTGGAGGCGTCGAGGCTGATCACGTTCCCCAACGGTAACGCCGTAGCCTGACGGCGCCATGGCCTCGCCCCGCCAGCATCTTCAGCTCCATCACCGAGTCCGCCGCACCGCACTGGCCGCACTGGTTGTCGCGGTCGGCCTCACGGCCTGCGCCACCGGACCGCGGCCGTCGTTCGAGAGCGATCAGCCGTCGCTCGCCCCGACCGGTGATGCCGCCGTCGACGCCGTGCTCGAACGGCTCGATGCGGTCGGGATCTCGCAGTTCACCGCCGACTACAGCGTCCTGACCCGCCTCGGGGGCCTCAACTCGACCGCCACGGTGGTGCAGGCCGACAACAGCCGACGCTCGGTCACCGTCAACGACATCCGGTTCCTCAACGGCACCGGCAACGCCGCCACCTGCAATCTCACCACCGACGAGTGCGAGGCCGTGATCAACGATGCACGGGTGTCCGACGTGCAGTTGAGCCACGACTTCTACGGGGCGAGCATGGCCCGCCGGCTGCGCGTCGACGCCGGACGACGCATCGGCGACACCAGCGGCTACGAGATCACCCAGGGTGGCCGGCAGGCGCTGTGCGTCGACGTGCCCGTGTCGGGCGGAACGAAGGTCTACTGCGCGCTCGAGAACGGCGCGCTCGCCCGCTACGACGGCGCAGACCTGTTCATCGAGCTCACGGCTGTCAGTGATGTGCCCGACGAGACGAAGTTCGCCAACAGCTAGTTCCCCGGCGGACCGGTCAGGTCGGGGTCGGCGCACCAGCCACCGGGCGTCGACGGTCCACCGATCGTCGTCGGACACGGTCGGCGCTCGATGGCAGCGACCTTGCGCGACACGTACTCCGCCGCGGCACGGGCGCCCGACACCGTGAAGTGGACTCCATCGCTGGTCAACCAGCCCCGCTGCCCGAAGGAGTACGCGTGCCAGTCGGCGATGACCAGCTCCGGGTATCGCCCGGACGCCGCCGCCGAACGCAACCACCGGTTCATCGCCACGAACGATGCGCTGTTGGACACGCCCGCCGGTGACACGTACCCGACGTTCTCCCGGTACGTCATCCACATCACACGATCGATGCCCCGCCGACGAGCCATGGCGATGACGGCGTCGAGTGCCCACGAGAACGTGAACGCCGAGTCGTTGTACCCGACGGCGACGATCGCCATGTCGTACCGGCCGAACGTCGCGGCCGAGAGTTCCGCCTCGGCGGTCCGCGGGGCGTAGCCCTCTCGGCCTCGGCACGACGCGCCGATCAGGCGGCGACACGACTCGAGTCGGCTGTCGAATGCCGCCCCGGCAAGGACCGGCAGTGCCCCGTTCCAGCGGATCCCGGCGAAGGACGAATCCGACACGAACAGCACCTTCGAGTCACCGGGCGGGAAGTCGTTCGCCGGTGGTGGCGTCGTCGCCGCCACCACGGCTCCGGTGAACCATCCGGCGACGTCGACGAGCACGTGCGCCCCGGCGAAGGAGTGCAGCGCCACCCCCCGGTCGGAGAGCCGGGACACCGTCAGCGCGGCGACCGGTTGCCGCCAGCGGTAGTTGAGCGACGAGACGTCGGGACGGGGGGTGCCCGCTGCGAACACGGACACGAACCCCGATCCCGTCGGTTCGACGACGGTCACGTTCGCGACGATCGCTGCAGCCGCGAGCGCGACATTCCGCTCGACGGTCCCACCCGGATGCACCGGGTCGAAGGTGGACCGCGAGTCCCAGATCCGCGTGGGCTCCTGGGGCACGAACAGCCCGTCGGTGGACGGCGGCGCCGATGGCCCCGTGAACCAGCCCCACAGGTCGACGAGCACATCGGTCTCCATCGACCGGAACACCACGAACCCGTCGGCGTCGACGGCGACGAACACCGCGTTCGCCCGGGTGCGATTGTGTTCGTCGGTGTTCACCACCGAGGTCTCCGAGCGCTGACCGCCCGCCGGGTACACCGACAGGTACCCGTTCGAGGCCGCGTCGACCGCGGTCACGCTGACCGCGAGCGCTGTCGCGTCACTCGGAACACCTGCGGGGAGCGGCACGCGGATCTCGCTGGCGTCGCGTCGATCGGACGTCCGGGTGTCGACCACACGGGTGGGATCGGCAGCGACGAAGCGGCCCGCACTGACGGCAGCGGGCGTCTCGACGAACGCCCCGGTGACGTCGATGATGATGTCCGCGGGAGCCGACGTGTACACGTCGATCGATCCGGATGCACCGAGCTTCACGACGGCCGAGTTCGCGACGGTGTTCCCGCTCTCGTAGTTGAGATTCGACACTTCCGGTCGGGACAGTCCGACCGGCGACACGGTGACGAACCCCGGTGCCGTCGTGCCGGTGGCCACGATGCTGACCGCAACCGACCGCGCCGAGGCGGGAACGCCGCACCGGCCGACGACGGACAGCCGCCAGGTCGACGCATCGATGCGCTCCAGATCCGGGGTCCGCCGCGCGTCGAAGAGCCGGCACGGCGGGAGCGGGAGCAGCGCCGTCGCTCCGTCGCCGACGGGTTCCACCTGCCGAACGACCGGTGCCGCAACGGCAGTGGCGCGGACCGGAGAAGTGGACGCGAGCACGGACCCGACCACCGCGAATGCGATCAGGACAGCGACCGTCGATCGAGACCGCATCGACCTCATCCCACCCCGACCAGCGAGTGATCAGAGTTGTTCAACGCGACCGGACCGTCAGCGGTGGCGACGACGATGTCCTCGAGCCGCATCCCCCACTTGCCCGGGACATAGATGCCCGGTTCGACGCTGTACGCGTGACCCGCTTCGAGCGGCAGCTGGTTGCCCTCGACGATGTAGGGGTCCTCGTGCTCCTCCATCCCGATGCCGTGACCGGTGCGGTGGATGAAGAAGTCGCCGTAGCCGGCGTCGTCGATCACCCGACGCGTCGCCCGGTCGATCTCTTCACACGGCGTCCCGACCGTCCCGGCCTCGACGCCCACGCGCTGGGCCTCGTGCAACACGGCATAGGCCTCCGCCACCTCGGCGGTCGGCTCACCCGTGAACACGCAGCGCGTGGTGTCGGAGCAGTAGCCGTTCATCGTGCCCCCGAAGTCGCACAGGACGATCTCGTCCTCGCGGATCACCCGCGATCCGGCGTGATGGTGCGGGCTCGCCGCGTTCTCGCCAGCGGCAACGATCGCGAAGTTGACCTTGTCGTGGCCCTCCTCGAGGATCCGCCGGCCGAGGTGCGCCGACACCTCCGCCTCCGTCCGTCCGACGAGGGGGATCTCGCCACGCTGGAGTTCGCCGGCGATGCGGTCGACGGCCGCCCCGGCCGCCGCGAGCGCGTCGATCTCTGCCTGGTCCTTCGACCTGCGCAGCGGACCGACCACGTCGACCGCCCGGGTGTACTCGACGCCGGGCAGTTGCGGGAGCAGCTCGACGAGGAACCGCGCCCACATCTGGTCGCCGACGGCAACGCGGCCGGAGCCGGCAGCGAGGCCGGCGACGATCGCGGTGGGGTCCTGGGTCTCACCCCACGGCACCAGGTCGAACACGCCGGGCACCTGTCGGACCCGTGGGGCCTCCAGCGCCGGGATCACCATCGTGGCGCCGGCTGCGCGGGGCACCACGAGCATCGTCAACCGTTCGAGCGGCATCGCCGTGTACCCGGTGAGGTACGGCAGGTCGTGGCCCACCGACAGCAGCAGCGTGTCGACGTCGGCCTCGGCCATCGCATCTCGCACCTTGGCCAGACGGGCGAGGTACACCGACGAATCGAGTTCCGCAGCGCTCATCGGCTCAGTCTGCCAGCGGACGCGCCATCAGCACCTCACCCTCCTGGACACTCGGCGGCACCACGCTGGTCCAGCCGCCACCGCAGTCACCTCCGGCCATCGACAGATCCTGACAGACCGTGTCGCGGGTGATCTTCCAGGTTCCGTCGACGAACACTGCGTTGCCGTAACGGTTGGCGAGGCCGATGCCGCCGGTGTCGACGCGGTACCGGAACCAAGCCGTGGCCGGCGAGACGAACACCAGCTCCTCCACGATCGCCTGCGCGCTGGCCGCCTCGGCCTTGTAGGCCCCCTCGGCGATCTGCGCCCTGGCTTCGGAGACGCCGGTCGCATCGTCGAGGTACTCGACGTCGCCGTCGATCGGGTCCGTCGAGTCGTACAGGGCCGTCATCGCTCGGACGATCTCCGCCTCGGCGGCGGCTGCCTCCTCAGGCTGCTCGCCCGGCTCGGGCAATGCCGGCGGCGGTGGCTGGCACGACGCGACGAATTCGGGGTCGTTCCAGGTGTCGACACCCTCGGACTCGACCGTTACCGCACCGGCGGGTTCGTCGAACGTGACGGCGAAGTCCGGGGCGGTGTCGACGAAGTAGGTGTAGCCGCCCTCGGTGACCTCGGTCGGTCCGGACCCGGGCACGGTCAGCACCGCGACGCCGTTCTGCGGTGCGGTCGTATCGGTCGAACCGTCGGCGAAGGTCACCGTGACCGCCGTCGTGTCGGGCGGCGCCTGGACGACCACGACCCACTGCGGCCGGTCATCCGCGCTTCCCATGGTGAGCCAGGACACGGCGCGCCCCTGGTACGCCTCGCGGTACCAGCCGGCGCTGCCCACATCGATCACTTCGTTGCCGGCCAGCGAGATGCGCAGGTCGCCCGACGGGAAGCACCACGGTGCCGGCCGCCAGTCGCCCCGGCCGTAGTAGCCCTCGTCCTCCCAGACCTGGCCGAGCTGCGCCCGCAACGTGAACCCGCTGTCGGTCGTGCGTTCGAACATCGTCTCCAACGGGCCGCCGTTCCACTGCGAGTACGCCCAGCCGCCGGATGCACCCATGTCGCCGGCCATCTCGGCGGTGACGTCGCCGAGCAGCGTCGTGGTCACCGGCACCGCCGCATCATCGGCGGCGATCGATGGCTCGGCGACCGCCGTCGTGGGTGGCGCGTCGTCGCCGGGTCGGGCCGCGGTGGAGTCGACCTCCGACGAGCCCGCGCTCGACGAACCGTCGTCGACGCTGCGTCCGATGCCGTAACCGACACCGCCGGCTGCTGCGATCAGCATCGCGGCCCCCACCCCGGCCACCCATCTGCGTCGGGAGTTCCCACCTCCGCGCTCGCCGTCGGATTGCACCTGCAGATCGTCGAACGTGATGCCCGTGCTCACTCCCCTCGTCGCTTCCAACCTACTGGGGCGGTCTCACGAGGGAATAGATCGCGGCTGATCTCGTTGCACCGGTCATGCCGGACCAGCCTGCCGAAACCGTCAGCCAGATCGACCTCTATTGGAGGCCCGGTTGCGGATTCTGCTCGATGCTGCAGCGCAAACTCGACAAGCTCGGCATCGAGCGTGTCGAACACAACATCTGGGACAGCGCCGACGACGCGTCGATCGTTCGGCAGCACGCGAACGGCAACGAGACCGTCCCCACGGTCGTGATCGACGGCACCGGGTTCGTCAACCCGTCGGCAGGCGAGCTGGTCGCTTTCCTCACCGAACGCCACCCCGAGTTGCTCCCCGACGGGTTCGAACCGCCGCAGCCCAATGCGGCGACCCGTCTCGCGAACCGCGTGTTCGGGTGACCCGTAGCGTGGCGGCCCCATGACGGGTACTGTCGACCACATGAGCGATCCACGTCTCGCCGGGACCGAGATCGTCGACTCGGTGATCGACACCATCGGCAACACGCCATTGATCCGCCTGAAGCGGCTCAGCGAACTCGAGGACATCGGGTGCGTGTTCGCGATGAAGAACGAGAGCACCAACCCCGGCGGCTCGGCCAAGGACCGGCCGGCGCTCGAGATGATCCTCGCGGCCGAACGTGAGGGAGTGCTGAAGCCCGGCGGCACGATCGTCGAGCCCACCAGCGGGAACACCGGGGTCGGTCTCGCCATCGTCGCTGCGCAACGTGGCTACGACTGCGTGTTCGTGATGACCGACAAGGTCGCACCCGAGAAGATCTCCCTGCTCAAGGCGTACGGCGCCGAGGTCGTCGTGTGCCCGGTGGCCGTCGAGCCCGACGACCCGCAGAGCTACTACAGCGTCGCCGAACGTCTCACGAACGAGTTGGGCGCGTTCCGCCCCAACCAGTACCAGAACCCGCACAACCCGGTGGCGCACGAGAAGACCACCGGCCCGGAGATCTGGCGCCAGACCGGTGGGCGAATCACCCATTTCATCGCCGGTGCGGGCACGTGCGGATCGATCACCGGCGTCGCTCGCTACCTGAAGTCGATGAACCCCGACATCAAGATCATCGCCGCAGATCCCGAGGGTTCGGTGTTCTCGGGAGGTTCCGGTCGCCCGTACCTGGTCGAGGGCGTCGGTGAGGACTTCTTCCCGGCTGCGTGGGAGCCCGAACTGCTCGACGACATCATCCCGATCAGCGACGAGGAGAGCTTCCTCACCGCCCGCTACGTGTCGGAGCGTGAAGGCATCTTGATCGGCGGATCGGGCGGCATGGCCGTCGCCGCCGCCATCAAGGTGGCCAAGGCCGCCGGACCAGACGACGTGGTCGTCGTGTTCAACCCCGACTCCGGACGCGGCTATCTGTCACGGGTGTTCGACGATGCGTGGATGGCCAACTTCGGGTTCCTCCGCGAGTGCGACCAGTGCGTCGGCGCAGTGCTCGACACGCGCAACGCCTCGATCGAGAACCTGCTCTACGTCAACCCGCACCAGCCGGTGTCCGACGCGATCGAGTTGATGCGCACCAACGGCGTCAGCCAGCTCCCGGTGTGCAAGAACACGCCACCGTTCGCCGCGGCCGAGGTGTCCGGATCGATCGACGAACTCGAGCTGATGGAGGTCATCAATCGCGACCCGAGCGTGATGTCGACCCCGGTCGAGAAGGTGATGGGTCCGAAACTGCCGACGATCGGTGTCGGCCAGAAGGTCGAACTCGCCGTCGAGATGCTCGAGTCGTCACCCGCGCTGCTCGTACTGTCGGGCGGCAGGCCGCTCAGCGTGCTGACCCGCACCGACGTGCTGTCGTACTTCACCGCGGTCGCCGAGGCCGCCCTCGAGGGCCGCAACGATGGGTGATGTCGAGGCGTCGAGCCGCCATTCGTTCTCGACCCGTGCGATCCACGCCGGTCAGGATCCCGAGCCGACCACCGGGGCGGTCGTCACCCCGATCTCGCTGTCGACCACCTTCGCTCAGGACGGCGTAGGCAACCACAAGGGCTACGAGTACTCCCGGTCCGGCAACCCGACGCGGTCGGCGCTCGAGGCTCAGGTCGCCTCCCTCGAGGAGGCCGCCCACGGCCTTGCGTTCGCCAGCGGGCTCGCGGCCGAGGACAACATCCTGCGGCTGTTGCGACCCGGCCAGCGCATCCTGCTCGGCAACGACGCCTACGGCGGCACCTTCCGCCTGATCTCGAAGGTGTGGAGCCCCCTCGGCTTCCCCTGGACCGCGGTAGACCTCACCGATCTCGATGCGCTCCGAGCGAACTGGCCCGACGACGTCGGCCTGGTGTGGCTCGAGACACCGACCAATCCGCTGCTCACCTGCTTCGACATCGAAGCGATCGCCGACATCGCACGCGCCCGCGGCGCGCTGGTGGTCGTCGACAACACCTTCGCCACGCCGTATCTCCAGCAGCCGCTCACGCTCGGTGCCGACATCGTGGTGCACTCGGCCACGAAGTACCTCGGGGGCCACAGCGACGTCGTCGGTGGCTTCGTGGCGGTCGACGACGACGAGCTCGCCGACCGCCTGCGATTCACGCAGAACGCAGCCGGCGCGATACCCGCTCCGTTCGACTGCTACCTCGTCCTTCGCGGCGTCAAAACGCTCGCGGTACGTATGGACCGCCATTGCGAGAACGCCCGCGCCGTCGTCGACCTGCTGGTGGGTCACCCGGCCGTCGACCGCGTGCTCTACCCGCAACTGCCCGACCATCCCGGCCACGCTGCGGCGGCCAAGCAGATGAGCGACTTCGGTGGGATGGTGTCGTTCACGCTCGCTGCGGGCAGGGACGCTGCCATGACCGTCGCGGCATCCACCGAGATCTTCACGCTGGCCGAATCGCTCGGCGCCGTCGAGAGCCTCATCGAGCATCCCGGGGCCATGACCCACGCGTCGGCCGCTGGTTCGCCGCTCGAGGTTCCCGACAACCTGGTGCGCCTCTCGGTGGGCATCGAGGACGCCGCCGACCTGGTGGCCGACCTCGAGCAGGCCCTCGAACGCGTGAGGTGACGCGATGAACCCCGTACCGATCACTCGACCGATCGTGGTGGCGGCGAACCGCCTCCCGGTGATGCGCACCGACGACGGCTGGGCGCCGAGTCCCGGTGGCCTGGTACGGGCACTGCTGCCGATGCTGCGCGACACCGGCGGCACCTGGGTCGGCTGGACCGGCAATCCCGACGACGAGGCCGACCCGTTCGTGGTCGAGGGTGTCGAACTCCATCCCGTGCCGATCAGCGAGGAAGAGATCGAGCTCTACTACGAGGGGTTCTCCAACGACGGCCTGTGGCCGCTGTACCACGACGCCCTGCGAGAGTCGACGTACTCGGCCGAGCAATGGGATGCCTATGTCGCGGTCAACGAGCGGTTCGCCACGACGCTGGCCGAGATCGCGCCACCCGATGCGATGGTGTGGGTCCACGACTACCAGCTGCAGCTCGTGCCCAAGATGCTGCGCGAGCGTCGCGACGACATCACGATCGGTTTCTTCCTGCACATCCCGTTTCCGCCGTACGAACTGTTCTCCCGGCTGCCGTGGCGAACCGAGATCGTCGAGGGCCTTCTCGGCTGCGACCTGCTGGGCTTCCAGCGCCCGATGGGCACCTCGAACTTCATCGCCGCTGCGCAACAGCTCCTGCACGTCGATGCCCATCACGATGTGATCGAGAACCCGGATCACCGCACCCGGATCGGCGCTTTTCCGATCTCGATCGACGTCGACGACGTCGAGGCGATGGCGGCGGGTCGAGCGACCCGCCAGCGCATGAGTCAGATCCGCGCCCGGCTCGGCGATCCCGAGGTGATCCTGCTCGGAGTCGACCGGCTCGACTACACCAAGGGCATCGGGTTGCGACTCAAGGCCTTCGCGGCGCTGCTCGAGTCGGGGCAACTCGACCCCGAGCGCCACGTGATGGTCCAGGTGGCCACGCCGACGCGCGAGGCCGTCGAACACTACCAGGACGAGCGGCACCAGATCGAGCGGCTGGTGGGCGAGATCAACGGGCGCTACAGCCGCATCGGACTGCC
Organism: Ilumatobacteraceae bacterium; assembly: GCA_963710625.1. Lineage (GTDB taxonomy): Bacteria > Actinomycetota > Acidimicrobiia > Acidimicrobiales > Ilumatobacteraceae > Sva-07. The sequence continues at coordinate 176,316 of CAVQBG010000009.1, forward strand.
GGTGATCCACTACCTGTACCAGTCGCTGCCGTTCGACGAACTGATCGCCCTCTACCGTGCCGGCGACGTCATGCTCGTCACCCCGTTCCGCGACGGGATGAACCTCGTCGCCAAGGAGTACGCCGCTGCGCACATCGACGGCGACGGCGTGCTCGTGCTCTCGGAGTTCGCCGGCGCTGCCGACGAACTGACCGATGCGGTGCTCGTCAACCCCCACGACGACGACGCACTGCAGCAGGCGATCATGACCGCGGTCGAGATGCACCGCCACGAGCGGCGCGAGCGGATGGAGGGGCTGCGCAACCAGATCCGCAAGAGCGACGTGCAGGGCTGGGCCGACCGGTTCCTCGGTGTGATGGTCGCTTCTGCCGACGCCCGCGATGCTGCCGACGACTGACACCGCCATGACGGTCTACGACGATCCTGCCGAGCTGGCCCGGCTCGTCGCCGCCTCGCCACGACCGATACTGGTCGGCCTCGATGTCGACGGCGTGCTGGCGCCGCTGGTCGACCACGCTGCCGATGCGGTGCTGCTCGACGGGATGAGCGACGCCGTGAGTGCGGTGGCCACCCTGGAATCGGTCGACGTCGTCGTGGTGTCGGGCCGCTCGCTCGACGGCCTCGCCCAGTTCGGGTTCGGGCACGACGTGGACCTGATCGGCAGCCACGGCATGGAGACCCGCGACCGCGCGATGGAACCGCTCGATGCCGAGGAGGGCCACCGCCTCGCCACCCTCGACGCGTTGACCGTCGAGGCCGCCGACCGCGCCGGTGACGGAGCCTGGATCGAACGCAAGCCGGCCAGCGTCGTGCTGCACGTCCGCCAGGCCGATGCAGGGCGTGGCCGCGAGGCGATCGACGGCCTCCGCGCCGCGGCCGGGCGGATCGACGGCGCCACGGTCAAGGCAGGCAGCAACGTCCTCGAGCTCTTCGCCCGTCATGCGGACAAGGGCAGCGCGCTGATGGGTCTGGCCCACGAGATCGGCGCCGCGACGACCGTGTTCGTCGGTGACGACGTGACCGACGAAGATGCCTTCGCCCACCTCGGCTCCGACGACATCGCCATCAAGGTCGGCGACGCGGCAACGATCGCGCCGTACCGCCTCGCCGACCCCACGGCCGTCCTCGCCTGGCTCCGCGCGATCACCTGAGGTTCAGAAGAGCGACGACTGACCGGCGGGCGGGGTGCGGTGGATCGCGGTCCACGGGACGTAGTGGTCCATGAACACCCAGGTGCGCCGGTGGATCGCCGAGGGCCCGTAACCGAGCAGTGCCGCCTTGTGCACCGGGCACGGGTAGCCCTTGTTGGTGTCGAACGACCAGTGCGGGTAGCTGTCGGCCTGGGCCCGCATCTGACGGTCGCGTACCACCTTGGCGAGGATGCTCGCGGTGGCGACGCTGAGGCAGCGGAGGTCGGCCTTCACCGCGAGTTCCACGTGCGGCACCGACGGCGACACGAAGTCCCACTTGCCGTCGGTGACCGCCACATCGGCTTCGACCCCGAGAGCCTCGATCGCTCGACGCGCCGCCAGCTTCTGGGCCGCCGACATGCCGAGGTGATCGCACTCCTCGTGGCTGACCGATCCGACCGACCAGGCGAGGCACCAGTCGGTGAGCTTGTCGAACAGGGCCTCCCGTTCCCGCTCGTTGAGCAGCTTCGAGTCGCGCACGCCGTTGACCCGAGTGTCGCGCGGCAGGATCGCCGCACCGACCGACAGCGGTCCTGCCCACGCCCCGCGGCCGACCTCGTCGATGCCGACCACCACGTCGTGACCGCGCGCCCACATCTCCTTCTCGATCGAGCGCGTCGGCGCCCGCTTCTTCGACTGCTTCGGACGCTTCGGACGTGTCGCCGACGGACTCACGCCGGGATCACCCGGGGCCGAGGTCGATGCTGACACCGATGCGGGTGGGCTGCGGCGGCGCCGCCCAGAGCGCCTCGCCCGACGCTGCGTCGGTCGCCCAGTCGGGATCGACACCGGGGGCGGTCAGACGCTGCACGTCGCCGTGCTGCTCCCACAGCACCGCCGGGCGCTCCCCGTGCCAACGCACGGCGAACGACACCGTCGAGCGGGGTCCGGTCGGGATGCCGTGGACCTCGAAGTTGGCGCCGAGCCAGCGCCGAGGGATCCCGGCCGTGAGGAGCCGCCCGCCGTCGGCGATTCGCCGTTCGATCTGGCTGACGAACCGGCCGACCGACGGTCCGCGCCGCACGTCGGAGAACGACGACGCCCGACCGGCGGCGTCGGGAGCGACACGACCGTCGGCGATTCGCCGGGCACGGAGGCGGGCGATGTCAACGGCGGCCCGGCTGTCGTCTGCGGCCAGCGCCAACCGCTCGCACGCAGCGAGCGCGACATCCACGTCGGGATCGTCGAGACGAGCGACCGCCGCGATCGGCTCGACGATCTCGGGCATCCAGGCCTCGGCGTCATCGCCGAGGCGCGCCAACTCGGCGACGTCGAGCAGGAACCCGATCGGGTCGCCGGCGCCGACCGGTCCCTGCAGGAGCAGATCGCATCGGGCAGCGGTGAGCGCATCATCGAGGCCGGCGTCGGGCAACACCACCCGGCTCGCCCGATGCACCACCGACAGCCACCCGCGAACCACGGCCATCGCCGGCGCCAGGGTGGGCAGCGCCCACACACCGATGCGTTGCGGATCGTGCGGCAGGGCGACACGGATCGACGAGCGGTGCCCGACCGGCAGCACGATCGAACCGGCAGGAAGGTCGAGCCCCTGGATCGGCACGTCGGCGGGCGGACGCTCGGTGAGCACCCGTGAACCGGCGAATGCGACGGCGAACGGCAACGGCGACTCGTTCTCGATCTCGATGACGGTGAGCCCTCCGAGGTCGGGAACCGACCACACCCGTTGCACGGCATCGCCGTCGGGGATCCGGAGCCGGGTCTCGACCACCGGGGTGCCGTCGAGTCGCCGCTGCCGCACGGCGGGTTCGTCGGCAGGCACGTGCCATCGGTCCTCCGCCGCGACGTACCACGACACGATCGCGTCCCCGGCGTCGTTGCCGTCGGCGCTGAGCGACGTCACGTCACCCCACGGCGCGACGATCGCACGGCACGGCGCGCCGGTGACCCCGACGATCGACTCGGCGGTGGCAGCGTGCCGCTCGATCGTGCTCACGCCTCGAATTCGCCCTTGCGGCTGCGCTGCATGAGCGCCGCAAGTGCGTCGGGGGCCGGACGGTGCTCGTGGCAGACGGCGACGACCTGCTCGGTGATCGGCATTTCGACACCGTATCGGCGGGCGAGGTCGAGCACGCTCGGCGACGACTTCACACCCTCGGCGACCATGTTCGTGGCGGCCAGGATCTCCTCGATCGACTTGCCGGCCCCGAGTTCCAGGCCGACCATGTTGTTGCGGCTCTGCTTCGACGAGCAGGTGGCGATCAGGTCGCCCATGCCGGCCAGGCCGGCGAACGTGACGGGCGCGCCGCCCATGGCCACCCCGAGACGGGTCATCTCGGCGAGGCCTCGGGTGATCAGCGTGGCGCGTGTGTTGTCGCCGAACCCCATGCCTTCCGCCATTCCAGCCGCGATCGCGATCACGTTCTTGACGACGCCGGCGACCTCACAGCCGATCACGTCGGTGTTGGTGTAGACCCGCAAGCTGGGCCGGCTGAAGATCCGCTGCAGTTCGCGGCCGATCGTGTCGTCGTTGATCGCGACGACGCTGGCCGCGGGTTGGCCGGCCAGGATCTCCTTGGCGAGGTTCGGACCGGTCAGCACGGCCACGGGATGGCCCGGCATCACGTCGGCGGTCACCTCGCTCATCCGCTTGAGCGTGGTGCGTTCGAGGCCCTTGGCGAGGCTGACGACGGGAACCCACGGGCGGATCCACGCGGCCGCCTCGAGCGCAACGTCGCGATACCCGTGCGACGGCACCGCCATCACCACCACGTCGGCACCGGACACTGCGTCGGCCAGGGAGTCGGTGGCGCGCAGTTCGTCGGGCAAGGCGAACGACGGCAGGTACTCCGGGTTGACCTTGGCCTGGTCGATGTGTGCTGCGAGCTCCTGACGACGCGCCCACAGCACCGTAGGGGCGTTCTCGGCGGCGAGCGCAGCCACCGTGGTCCCCCACGACCCCGCACCGATCACCGCAACGTTGATCTCACTCATCTCGCTCCCCCCGAACGTTCCGCGGGTCGGTGTCCCACGGCTTCCCCTCCGACGACGTCACCCTACTTCGGGTCGGCCCGTCGGGCTCGGTCGTCACCGACAGGCTGGATCCGCGGCGCCCCTCCTACAGTGGGTACTCGTGCGTCTCGCCGTGCTGATCCCGGTCAAGCGCTTTCGCGCGGCGAAGGGCCGTCTCGCCGGGGTGCTGTCCGACCACGATCGAGCCGAACTCGCGCGGTGGATGGCGACCAGGGTCGTCGACGTCGTCGCCGAGGTGCCGACGTTCGTCGCGTGCGACGACGACGGTGTCGCGGCCTGGGCGACCGAGCGTGGCGCCGAAGTGATCTGGGGGGCCGGCCTGGGGCTGAACGGCGCCGTCGACGACGGGGTGCAGCGGATCACCGCGCTGGGCTTCGACCACGTGGTGGTCTCCCACGCCGACCTCGCCCGTCCTGGGCGGCTCCTCGACGTCGTCGACGAGGGCGTCGTCACGCTGGTGCCGGATCGGCGCCACGACGGGACGAACGTGATGTCGTTCCCGACAGCGACCCCGCTGGCCGCCTCCTACGGCGGTGGCTCGTTCAGCCGTCACCTGGGCCAGGCACTGGCCCTCGACGGCGTCACCGTCGAGGTCCGCTCCGATCCCGACCTGTCCCTCGATCTCGACACCGGTCGAGATCTGTCCCATCCCCTGATCCACGAGGTACTTCCCCCATGGCTGCGAACGAACCAGGCCAACCGGCGCCCGTGATGCCCGGGTCGGCCACGCCGACGACCACCGACCTGCACACACCGACATCGGCGCTGGCGATCGGGGCTCACCCCGACGACGTCGAGTTCGGCTGCGGTGGGTTGCTCGCGAAGTGGGCTGCCGACGGCTGCACAATCCACCATCTCGTGTGCACCGACGGCTCGAAGGGGACCTGGGATCCCGACGCCGACGTCGTCGCGCTCGCAGCCCGCCGCCAGGTCGAACAGCGAGAAGCAGCCCGACGTCTCGCCGGCGATCGAGCAGGTGAGGTGCGCTTCCTCGGGCGGGTCGACGGCGAACTCGAGAGCGACCTCGCGACGCGCGGCGAGGTCGCCCGGGTGATCCGCGAACTCCGTCCGCAGGTGGTGCTCGGGCACGACCCGTGGAAGCGGTACCGCCTGCACCCGGATCACCGTCATGCCGGGATCCTCGCCTGTGACGGGATCGTCGCCGCTCGCGACCCTCACTTCTTCCGGGATCACGGCCTTGCGCACCACCGACCGGAGGCGCTGCTGCTCTGGGAGGCGGACCAACCGGATCACGCCGAGGACGTCAGCGGGTTCGTCGACGTGAAGCTCTTCGCACTCGCGGCCCACGAGAGCCAGTTCGAGTCGACGATGAAGGCCTCAGACGAGGGTCAGATGGCAGCGTTCGAGCAACGGGTGCGCAATCGTCTCGGCGATCTGGGCCGCCCCTTCGACATGGATGCTGCCGAGGTCTTCAAGCTCATCGCCGATCTCTGAGGACGGCCAGTACGCGAAACGGGGGGCCCGTGGGCCCCCCGTCGTCGTGTTGTGGAGACCTCAGCGCCTGGGCGCTGCTGCCTTCTTGGCCGGAGCCTTCTTCTTCGCTGGGGCCTTCTTGGCCGGAGCCTTGGCCTTCGCGGGCGCCTTCTTCGCAGGAGCCTTCTTCTTCGCTGGGGCCTTCTTGGCCGGAGCCTTCTTCTTGGCCGGCGCCTTCTTCGCCGGAGCCTTGGCCTTCGCGGGCGCCTTCTTCGCAGGAGCCTTCTTCTTCGCTGGGGCCTTCTTGGCCGGAGCCTTCTTCTTGGCCGGCGCCTTCTTCGCCGGAGCCTTGGCCTTCGCGGGCGCCTTCTTCGCAGGAGCCCTCTTCTTGGCCGGCGCCTTCTTCGCCGGAGCCTTGGCCTTCGCTGGCGCCTTCTTCGCAGGAGCCTTCTTCTTGGCGGGTGCCTTCTTGGCGACGGCCATCAGATCACTTCCCGTTCAGCGCGGACTTGAGCGTCGAGCTGGCGGTGAACTTCATCGCCGTCGAGGCCTTGATCTGCACGGGCGCACCCGTCTGCGGGTTGCGGCCGGTTCGGGCGCTGCGCTTGGTGGTGCTGAACGAGCCGAAGCCGGGCCAAGCGACCTTCTCGCCCTTCTTCGTGGCGGTGACGACATGATCGAAGAACGCGCCGAGCGTGCGCTCGGCATCGGCCTTCGAGACGCCGGCGGCGTCTGCCACTGCGTCGATCAGTTCTGCTTTGGTAGCCATGAGTCCTCTTTCGGATGGGTGTTTCGTTGCTGTTCACCCCGGCGCGATGCGCCGAGACCGCTCCGCGTCTGACGGCGGAATGAGACCATGTGACCGATCGGAGAGCCTCGCGTTCAAGCACCTAGTCATTTGCATTTGCAATGACATCGCCCGTTGACCCTTGCCGGTATTGGGGAATTCGCGCATCCACCACGTCCGGTGATCACTGCGCTACAACGTGCATCCGTTGGGTATGGCAATCGATTCACAGCGAATCCACGAGGCTCACGCCGAGGAGCGATGGTGACCGACCTTCTTCCGTCCGCTGGCGCACCGACCCCCGATGCCGACCAGGCATCGCACGGTCCCGATCGGACGAGGGGAGGCCAGCGGACCCGGCTCGTCGTCGACACCTCGGTCCTCATCGCGGATCCGACCTGCGTGCTCGAGTTCATCGACGCCGATGTGGTGATCCCGCTCACGGTGGTCGAGGAACTCGACGGCCTCAAGAGCAGAGCAGACGATGTCGGTCGGGCCGCTCGCACCGCGCTGCGCACGCTGGAGGAGCTGCGTGTCGCCCACGGCGGCTCGCTCGCCGACCCGGTCCCCACCGGCAACGGCACCGCGACCCTGCAGATCGAGATCAACAACATCCGCAAGCACCTCCTCGTCGAACACGGGCTCGACCCCGCTGTGCCCGACAACCGCATCATCGGTGCCGCGATCGGTCAGTCCGACTTCGGGCCGACGACGATGATCAGCAACGACGCCGCACTGCGCATCAAGGCAGCACACCTCGGCGTCGCCGCCGCCGAGCATCGTCTCACCAGGTCCGATCGGACCACGGGCGCAGTTGGATGGACCACCCTCGAGGCCGCCCACGAATCGATCGACTGCCTGTACGCGGCCGGGGCCATCGCGATGGACGCCGTGATCACCGGGGTGGGCGATGCGGCCGTCACCTTCACCGAGAACGAGTTCGCCGTGCTGCGCTCCGGCTCACAGTCGGCGTTGGTGCGAGCGGTCGACGACGAGTTCGTGCTCCTGCCACAGCACACTCCCGAAGCCTGGGGCCTGCGGCCGCGCAGCAAGGAGCAGCGCTTCGCACTGGAGTTGCTGCTCGACCCCGACATCGCGGTGATCGCACTCGACGGACGAGCCGGCACCGGCAAGACGATCCTGGCGGTCGCCGCCGGGCTCGAGCAGGTCGTCGAGCAGAACCACTACGAACGCCTCGCGGTGTACCGCCCGTTGGTGCCGGTGGGGCGCGCCGATGTCGGCTTCCTGCCGGGAGGGCTCGACGAGAAGCTCGACCCGTGGATGGCGGCGATCCACGACGCGGTCGTCGCGCTGACCGATCGAGGCAACATCACCGACGCCCGGGACATGGTCGACGAACTGACCACCCGAGGCAAGCTGTCGCTGGAATCGGTGACGTTCCTGCGTGGCCGATCGTTGCAGCGACAGTTCGTGGTGATCGACGAGGCCCAGAACCTCGAGCCGACCACGCTGCGCACGATCCTCACCCGCGTCGGCGACGGAACCAAGGTGATCTTCACCGGCGACACCAGCCAGATCGACGCGCCGTACCTCGGCGAGTCCAACAACGCCCTGAGCGTGCTGACCTCTGCCTTCTCCGGCCAGCGGTGTTTCGGGCACATCACCCTCACGGCGTGCGAGCGCAGCGACGTCGCCAGCCTCGCCGCCGAACTCCTGTAGCCCGCGAGCGGCCCCAGCAGGGCGCCACCGCACGGCGCGTCCCGCGATCGCTACGGGTTCATCGCGTGTTTCGAAAATCCGGTTGCGGACGTGGCTCCGAACATTTAGTGTTAAATCGAGCATCGAGCGTCCTCCCCCCGGCCCCCGTTGCTCTCAGCACGAAGGGAGCCGTCATGGCGGTTGCAGAGCTGTTCGAGTACGAGACGCATCACGTCGAGAGCTGGCAGGACCTCGCGGCGTGCAAGGGCCGCACGAAGCTCTTCTTCCCGCCCAAGGCCGAACGCCCCCAGGCTCGAGCTCGCCGAGAGGCGAAGGCCGAGCGGCTCTGCAACGAGTGCCCGGTGCTCCTCTCCTGCCGGACCTTCGCCCGCTCCAACCGTGAATACGGATACTGGGGTGGCGAGTCCGAAGAAGACCGCCACCTCGCCGGCTTCACCGTGTCGGCCCCGATCGGGGTGCGGGCACGGCTCCAGAGCCAGACCGGCTGACACCCGACGCAGCACCCACCCGAGCGGGGCCTGTGACACCCGCTGTCTAGGGTGACACCGTGTCGTTGCCCACCTTCGCCGTCGTCGATCTCGAGACGTCGGGCCTGTCGAGTCGACGACACCGGGTCCTGCAGATCGGTGTGGTCACCGTCCACGCCGACGGCACCGTGATCGACACCTGGTCGACCATGGTGAAGCTCCGCTGGCCGTTCCAGCGTGTCGGGCCCACCGAGATCCACGGGATCACGCGGCGGACGCTGAAGGGCGCGCCCGCACTCGATGATGCGCTCGACCGGCTCGCCGAGCGCCTCGACGGATCGATCTTCACCGCCCACAACGCCGCATTCGACGCCGCGTTCATCGAACGGGCGGGTCGCCGCCGAGCGGCCGACGACCCGTTGCGCCGCCTCGATCCGCTCCTGTGCACCCTGCGGATGTCGCGCCGTCTCGACCCCGATCGTGAACAGTCACATCGACTCGCCGACGTCTGTGAACGCTACGGGGTCGTCCTCGAACGGCCTCACGACGCGCTCGGCGACGCACAGGCAACCGCCGCGGTCCTCCCCCACCTCCTCGACGCGCACGGCATCACCACCGTCGAGCAGTTGCAGCCGTTCTACGTGCGGGTGTAGCGCTCCAGCAGGCGCCGAGCGAGCGCTGCGGCTGCATCGAAACCCGCTGGTTCGACCACCTCCGCGGTGGGTCCGAGGCGGAGCAGCAACTTGGCGAGCCACCGCTCGTTCGACACCGGGAGCCGCACGTCGACCGACCCGTCACCGCGCTCGACCACCTCGTCGACGGGATACTGCTCGACCACCCAGCGCGCCTCCGGACGGAGGCGGAGGACGGCGCGGGGGACCTCGACGTCGACGAAGAACGGGGGCGGCGCCGAGACCTCGTCGACGGCGGGAACGACCGATCCGGTGGGACTCGACGACTCGATCCGGTCGACGCGGAACGTCCGCCGCTCGCCCGAGCGCCCGTCGTCGGCCAGCACGTACCAGTTCCCCGAGTCGACGAACACGTGCCTCGGCACGATCGTGCGCTCGGCGAGCTCGTCGCGTGCGGGCGTGTAGTAGCTGATGCGCAGTTCACTGGACGAGGCCGCGGCGTCGACCAGGGCGTCGGTCACCTCGGGCCGGGCCAGGTCGATCACGACGCCGGCCGTGTCGTCGACCCCGGTGTCGATCCCGGCCTCGCCGAGCGCGCGGGCGAGCTTGTCGAGACCGCGTCCGAGCGCCCCGGCCCGATCGGCACCCGGCAGCTCCATCGCCGCGCGTCCGGCGGCGAGCAACGAGAATCCCTCGAGGGCGGTCAGCCGCAACGGGCGGGTGAAGAGCCTCGGCACACCGACGAAGACCACCCCGTCGTCGACGAAGACGTCGATCATCTCGTCGACGAACGGCGGGAGTCCGCACATCGCCACCAGCTCGAGGTCCTTCTGGACCTGGGCCTCGGTCAGGTCGTAGCGACGCGCGACGTCGGCGAGCGGCACCTCGCCGACCTCCATCAGCCACGGCAGCATCACGAGGAGGCGCCGCAGACGATCCTCGGCGTTGCGGGGACCGCTCACGAGCGCTCCCCGTCGATGAGGCCGGCGACCGACGAGATCCAGTCGACCACGTGAGCGCGGACGTCGGGCGGGTCGAGGACCACTGCGTGGTCGAGCAAGCCGAGCACCCACGATCGGAACGCAGGCAGGTTCGACGCCGGCACACGTACGACGATGCCGTCGGGTTCCCGGGCGACGACGCGGTCGGCACCGAGTTCGCGCTCGACGGCGGCGGCACGGACCGCGTCGATCCGGATCGTCGCCTCGATCCCATCGGCAGCCGAATGCCCGATCTGCTTCGGGTCGGCCGGGAACGCGGACCGCGGGTCGAACGAAGCCGGGCGGTCGTACGCACCCGGCTCGCCGATGCCGATCCCGGCGACTCCCCCGTCGAACCGGTCGACACGGAACGTGCGTTGCTCGCCGCGATCGTGGTCGTGACCGATCACGTACCAGAAGCCTCCCCGCAGCAACAGGCCCCAGGGATCGACCCGACGCGGCTCGCCCCGGTAGGAGAACTCGATCGTCGAGCGGGTGGCCACCGCCGAGCGGATCAGGGGCAGCTCGGGGCGGTCGGGCATCGACGCCGACACGGCGGGGCGTTCCTCACCGAGCGCGCCACCGAGCTTCCAGATGGCGTCCTGGCCGACACCCGAGCCGGTGTGGACGGCGGCGACGGCGACCTGCAGCGCCCGCATCTCGTCGGGTTCGAGGGCGAGGTCGTCGAGTTCGTATGCCCGCCGATCGATCCAATAGCGCGTCTGGCCGGCGTACGGGCCGCCAGCGACCACCTCGGTCTCGATCGGCACGCCGATGTCGCGCAGTGCGGCCTTGTCGCGCTCGAACGAGGCGCGCCGCGCCTGGTCGGCGGCGGGGTACTGCCCCTCGAGTTCGCCGGCGATCTGCACGAGGCTGAGCGGTTCGCTCGTCTCGAGCAGCAGCGCCAACAGATTGGTCAGGCGTTCGACGCGGTCGACGGCCAACGGCGGCCTCAGCCCGTGGGACGGACCGACGAGTCGATCGCGTCGCGAACGGCGGCGACGACCTGGTCGGCGGTGGCGCCGGGCGTGAGCACCTTGGCGATCCCGGCCGCGCGCAACTCGTCGACGTCGTGGTTGGGAACGATGCCGCCGACGATCACCGGGATGTCGACGCCACGTTCACGGAGCTTGTCGACGACCAGCGGTGCGAGCGTCATGTGGGCTCCCGACAGCATCGAGAGCCCGATCGCGTCGACGTCCTCGTCGACGGCCGCTGCGGCGACGGTGTCGGGGGTCTGGAAGAGACCCGTGTAGATGACCTCATAGCCGGCGTCACGCAGGATGCGCGCCACGATCTTGACGCCGCGATCGTGGCCGTCGAGCCCGACCTTGGCCACCAGAATGCGCTCGCCTGCCATCAGCTGCGACTGTACCCCTCGGTCCGGCCATCGCGGACGACAGGATGTTGCAGCAGAGGTCTGACCCTGCTGCAACACCCGGTCGAGCGATCAGAGCTGGAGCGACTTGGTCTGCAGGAACTCGTCGATGCCGTACGGACCGTTCTCGCGGCCGTAGCCCGACTGCTTGTAGCCGCCGAACGGCGCAGCGATGTTGAACGAACCGCCGTTGACGTCGACCGCGCCCGTGCGCATCCGGCGGGCCACCGAGATCGCCCGCTCCTGGTCGGCCGACCACACGCCACCCGACAGGCCGTAGAGGCTGTCGTTCGCGATGCGTACGGCGTCGTCGTCGTCCTCGTAGCCGATGATCGACAGCACCGGGCCGAAGATCTCCTCCTGGGCCACCGTCATGTCGTTGGTGACGTTGGCGAGCACCGTCGGCTTCACGAAGTAGCCGGTCTCGTGGCCCTCCGGCTTGCCGAGGCCACCGGCCGCGACGACGGCGCCCTCGTCGATGCCCTTCTGGATGTAGCCCTGCACCCGGTCCCACTGGGCCTGGCTGATCAGCGGGCCGAGGTGCATGCCCTCCTTGGTCGGATCGTCGACCTGCATCGTCTCGGCAGCAGCTGCGGCGATGGCCACCGCCTCGTCGTAGCGGCTGTTGGGGACGAGCATGCGGGTGTGGGCCGTGCAGGTCTGGCCGGAGTTGAGGTAGCAGGCGAAGAGGCCCTTCGGAATCACCTCTTCGAGGTTGGCGTCGTCGAGGATGATGTTCGCCGACTTGCCTCCGAGTTCGAGCGCGACACGCTTCACCGAGCCGGCAGCCGCAGCAGCGACCTGCTTGCCGGCTCGGGTGGAGCCCGTGAAGCTGACCATGTCGACGTCGGGATGCTCCGAGATCGCTGCGCCGACCACGGGGCCCGTGCCGGTGACCAGGTTGAACACGCCGGCGGGCAAACCGACCTCGTGCACGATCTCGGCGAGGATGAACGCGTTGAGTGGGGCGATCTCCGACGGCTTGAGCACGAACGTGCAGCCGGCGGCGAGGGCGCCACCGAGCTTGCAGATGATCTGGTGCAGCGGGTAGTTCCACGGCGTGATCGCGCCGACGACACCGACCGGCTCCTTGACGACCAGGCTGTTGCCGATCGTCTCCTCGAACTGGAAGGTGTCGAGCAACGTGGCGTAGGTCTGCATGTTGCCGGCGGGCAGGCCGGCCTGGATCATCGTCGACCACGTGATCGGCATCCCGACCTCGCCGGCGATCACCTCGGCGATCTCGGGCGAACGGGCCTGGAGCGCCTCGTTGAGGCGGATCATGTACTTCTGACGCTCCTCGACCGGGGTCGCGGCCCACCCGTCGAACGCCCGACGGGCAGCGGCGACGGCTTTGTCGACGTCGCTGGCGGTGCCTTCGGGGATCGAGCCCATGACCTGCTCGGTGCCGGCGTTGATGACCTCGATACGGCCGGTTCCGTCGGAGGGAACCCAGGCACCGTCGATGTAGATGTTGGAGTAGTCGCGCATGGCGCGAGTCTTGCCCATCCGGGCGGATGTGCTGCAACCGAGCGGTCCGTCGCGCGGCGCCGGGCCGCGCGAGTCGGTCAGCTCAGCTTCATGAACAGGCGCTCGAGTTCGTCGGTGTCGAGTTCCGGACTGTCGTCGGATCCCTCGGGCACCGTGACGCAGTGGCGCATCCCGGCGACGACCAGGCGGTACCCCACCCGGTCGAGCGCGGCCTTGCACGCCGACAGCTGCGTGACCACGTCACCGCAGTCCTGTCCCTCCTCGATCATGCGCTGGACGCCTCGGATCTGGCCCTCGAGCCGCCGAAGACGCTTCAACACGTCATCGTTCACGTCCTCCGGAAATCGCATACCGGAAGCGTACCCCCGCCCGTATACCCGCCGCGCCACCCGAAATATGCCTCGTTCTGCGCGCCTGGCGCGCCGATCCAGGCATTTCTCGGGAGTTCGGGAGGTGGTCGGTGGTCGATGGCGGGGTCAGCGGCGGGCGCGGTACCAGGCGATGAGCTGGTTGGTCGCGGCATCGTGGGCCGATGGATCCGGATCGCCGGTGAGTTCCGGTGTGATCCGGTTGGCCAGCTCCTTGCCGAGCTCGACGCCCCACTGGTCGTAGCTGTTGACGCCCCAGACCGTGCCCTGTACGTGCACGACGTGTTCATAGAGGGCGATCAGTTGCCCCAGCACCGACGGGGTGAGCTGGTCGGCGAGGATGACGGTGTTGGGGCGGTTGCCGTCGAACTGGCGGTAGGGCTCGCCGGCCGCCGCGTCGCGCCCGAACGCCAGCGCCTCGGACTGCGCGAACAGGTTCGCGATCAGCAGGTCGTGGTGCTCGCGGTACGGGTGATGCGGCGTGGCGAAGCCGATGAAGTCGACCGGAACGATTCGGGTGCCCTGATGGAGCAGTTGGTAGAACGCGTGCTGACCGTTCGTGCCCGGCTCGCCCCAGACGATCGGGCCGGTGTCGCCGTCGACCGGTGTTCCGTCGAGTCGCACCGACTTGCCGTTCGACTCCATGTCGAGCTGCTGGAGATACGCGGGGAACCGACCGAGTTCCTCGGCGTACGGCAGCACCGCCTTGGTGCCGTGGCCGAGGCCGTTGGCGTTCCACACGCCGAGCATCGCCATGACGACCGGGGCGTTCTCGGCGAGAGGAGCGGTGCGGAAGTGTTCGTCGACCTGGTGGAAGCCGTCGAGGAACTCGCGGAATCGGTCCGGTCCGATCGCGATCATCAGCGACAGCCCGATCGCCGAGTCGACCGAGTACCGGCCACCCACCCAGTCCCAGAACCCGAACATGTTGGCGGTGTCGATCCCGAACTCGGCGACCCGCTCGGCGTTGGTCGACACGGCGACGAAGTGATCGGCGACGGCCGACTCGCCGAGTGCTTCGACGAGCCACGCACGGGCGGTGCGGGCGTTGGTGAGCGTCTCGATCGTGCCGAACGTCTTGGACGCCACGATGAACAGCGTCGATGCCGGGTCGGCATCGCGCAGGACCGCGGCGACGTCGGCGCCGTCGACGTTGGACACGAACGAGCACCGGATGCGTTCGTGGCGGTAGGCCTCGAGCGCCCGGTAGGCCATCGCCGGGCCGAGATCGGACCCGCCGATGCCGATGTTGACGACGTGGGTGATCCGGTCGTCGGCGCGCACGCTGTCGGCGAACGATGCCATCTGGTCGAGCACCTCGTGCACCGCCGGCACGACATCGACACCGTCGACGACGATCGAGCGAGCGCGTGGAGCGCGCAGTGCGACGTGCATCACCGCACGATCCTCGGTGACGTTGATGTGCTCGCCGGCGAACATGGCGTCGCGCCGCGCCTCGACGCCGGAGCGTTCGGCGAGTTCGATCAGGCCGGCGAGCACGCGATCGTCGACCAGCTGCTTCGACCAGTCGATCCGGAGATCGGCGACCTCGAGCACGTTGCGGTCGGCTCGGCCGGGGTCGGCGGCGAACAGCTCGCGCAGGTGGGTGGGGCGGGGCAGGTCGGCGAGCATCGCTCGGGGGTCAACGGCATCCATCGTGTCCGACGCTACTGCTCGGCGCCGGATGGCAGGTCGCCTGCCGCCGCAGGATCGAGGAACAGCCAGGTCTCCCCGCGTCGTACGCGGTCGGCCGGGATCGACGGATCGCGCAGCAGCCACCTCGCGACGATCGGGGCCTTCGATGCTCCGAGCGTCAGCATCAGCCGCGAACGGGCAGCGTTCACCACCGGCGGGGTGAGGGTCATCCGAGCCAACCCGTTGAACTCCCCGATCGCTTCACAGGGCCGCTCGCTGTCGACGACACGATGGCCGGGCGGCCACGAGGCGGTGTGACCGTCGGACCCCAGGCCGAGGTGGATGACGTCGAAACGCTCCGGGAGCCCCGATCCGTACCGGCGCGCGCCGGCTGTCAGGTCGGCGACGGTCACCGGCATCAGGCGGACCGGACAGGGCAACGGCACGAGTTGCACGGCGTTGCGTGCCGGATCCCCGTCGGGGGCCACGCGCTCGTCGACCTGCCAGATCGTGAGGCGGTCCCACGGCACCTCCTGGTCGAGCAGCGCCCGGAACATCGGCGGAGCGGTGCTCCCTCCACTCACGGCGATCAGCGCCTCACCCCTGCGGCGGGCGGCATCACGGATCCGGCGGGCCAGCCATGCCCCGGCCGTCGCCGCGGGATCATCGCTCACTCGGATCTCCACGCCGTCCACCGTACGAGATCCGTCCCGCACAGCTCCGCAGTGATCAGATGGTGGGCACCTCGACGTGGCGGCCGAAGACGTCGGCCATCGCGCCCATCATCTCGCCGAGGGTGGCGTAGGCGCGGGATGCGTCGATCAGGGTGGGCATCAGGTTGATCTCCGGGTCGGCGGCCTCGGCACGGAGACGGGCGAGGGCATCGTCGACAGCCGCCTGGTCGCGGTCGGCGCGCACGGCATCGAGTCGCTTGCGTTGGCGGGTCTCGTCTTCGTTCGTGATGCGCAACAGCTCGAGTTCGTCGTCGTTGCCCTCGGTGTGGGCGTTGACGCCGACGACGATCCGCTCGCCGCTGTTGAACGACCGCTCCAGGTCGTAGGCCGAGTCGGCGATGCGCCGCTGGAACCAGTTGTCCTCGATCCCTGCGATCACCCCGTCGAGCATCGACCCGCCACCGAGTTCGTCGAGGTGGGCGAAGATCTCCTCGGCCTGGCGTTCGATCTCGTCGGTCAATGCCTCGACGAAATGTGACCCGCCCAACGGGTCGGCGACGTGCGCGACGTTGGTCTCGTTGGCGATCACCTGCTGGGTGCGCAGTGCGATCCGGGCGGCCTTCTCGGTCGGCAGCGCCAACGCCTCGTCCATCGAGTTGGTGTGCAGGCTCTGTGTGCCGCCCAACACGCCCGCCAGCGCCTCGATCGCGGTGCGCACGATGTTCAGCTCGGGTTGCTGCGCCGTCAACGACACCCCGGCGGTCTGGGTGTGGAAGCGCAGTTGCAGCGACTTCTCGAGCTCGGCGCCGTATCGCCCGCGCAGCCAGCGCGCCCAGATCCGGCGCGCCGCTCGGTACTTGCAGATCTCCTCGAAGAAGTCGATGTGCGCATTGAAGAAGAACGACAACCGCGGCGCGAACGAGTCGATCGGCAGCCCGGCCTGCAACGCCAGCTCGACGTAGGCGAACCCGTTGGCCAGCGTGAACGCCAACTCCTCGACCGCGGTCGATCCCGCTTCGCGGATGTGATACCCCGAGATCGAGATCGAGTGCCACCGCGGCATCTCCGCCGCGGTGAAGCGGATCGTGTCGCGCACCAACCGCATCGACTGACGCGGCGGGAACACGAACTCCTTCTGCGCCTGGTACTCCTTCAAGATGTCGTTCTGCAGCGTCCCACCCAGACGGGACCGGTGCACCCCCGCCGCCTCCGCCTGCGCGACGAACATTGCGAAGATCGGTGCCGCCGGCGAATTGATCGTCATCGACGTGGTGATCGCACCGAGGTCGATGCCGGCGTAGAGATCCTCCATGTCGGCCAACGAGTCGATCGCCACGCCACACCGGCCGACCTCTCCGAGCGACATCGGATCGTCGGAGTCCAACCCCAGCAGCGTCGGCATGTCGAACGCCGTCGACAGCCCGTCGCCGCCCGCCTTGATGATCTCCTTGAATCGCCAGTTCGTGTCGTCCGCGGTGCCGAACCCGGCGAACATCCGCATCGTCCACAACTTCGACCGGTACATCGACGCATACGGCCCCCGCGTGTAGGGGAACTGACCGGGGAACTCGCCGTCGTCGGGCCCGTAGACGCCGTCGAGCGGGATCCCCGACATCGTCTCGAACCGGGCATCACGGATGGGCGAGGCGTCGATCGCTGCCTCCCATGCCTGTCGGGGTGTCATGTCGGTCATCGAATCACTTTCCGCAGAGTCGTCGCTGCTCCGTACCCTACGGAGCGATGCCCGACGACTCCGGATCGAACGCCGTCGAGGTGGATGCCCCACCGCAGCCCGGCGAACGCACGGTGGCGCAGGGCGTCCGGCTGGCCGTCGCCGCCTACATGCTGTGGGGCTTCCTCACCATCTACTGGAAGCAGCTCAGCGGGTTCGACGCATTCGAGCTGATCGCATGGCGGATGGTGTGCGCCGCGGTCGTGATGGCGATCGTCGTCACGGCGCGTCGCACCTGGCCCACGGTGATCGGCGCACTCCGAGATCCGGGAGTCGCACGGCGGCTGGTGCTCGCGTCGCTGCTCCTCACCGTCAACTGGGGCAGCTACGTGTGGGCGGTCACCAACGACCGGGTGATCGAGACGGCTCTCGGCTACTTCATCGCCCCGCTCGCCACGATGGCGATCGGCGTGTTCGTGCTCAAGGAGCAGCCGACCACGGCCCAGCGCTTTGCGTTCGGCTGCGCGGCGGTGGCGGTGGTGATCCTCACGATGTCGTACGGGCGGCCACCGTGGATCGCGCTCGTGATCGCCGCGTCGTGGAGCCTCTACGGCCTCACCACGCGTCGGGTCCCGCTCGGCGCCGTCGACAGCCTCGCCGGCGAGACGTTCGTCCTGTTCGTCCCGGCGGTGGCCGCGGTCGTGTGGTTCTCGACGAACGCCGACAGTGTCGCCGCCACCGCCGATCCGACCGAGTGGCTGCTCGTCCTCGGCACCGGAGCGATCACGGCGGTGCCGCTGATGCTGTTCGCCGGCGCCGCGAAGTCGGTGCCGTTCACGTTGCTCGGTCCGCTGAACCTCCTGGTGCCGGTGATCAACTTCGGCCTGGGCTGGCTGGTCTACGACGAACCGATGCCAGCCGACCGGCTGGCCGGCTTCGCCTTCGTGTGGGTGGCTCTCGGCGTGGTGATGTGGGATCGCCTCTCCAGCCACCGTCGCCTCGCCGCCCCGGCACCACTCGCCTGAGCTACCTTCCCACCCATGGCCGCTCGCGTGTTCGCATTCGTCGCCGCACCCGCGACGTGTGCGTTCGCGCTCTCGGGATGCTTCACCACCACGGCGGACTTCCGCGAGGAAGCCGAGCAGTTCATCGTCGAGGATCCCGGCATCGCCAGGAGCCTCGATGTGAGCATGACCTCGGCCACGTGCGAAGAACCGACCGATCAGGAGGCCGGGACGGTCTTCGCCTGTACGGCGATCGACGAGAACGGCGACCAGTGGGGCTTCGACGTGACGATCGCCGACTCCGACAGCATCGAACTCAGCGTGTCGGAACGACCCGCGCCGTAGGCCTCCTCCCCTCGGCGCGGTCGCCACGGTGTCACCCGCCGACGTGCCACGATGGTGCCGGTCGATCGACCGATCGCCACCCATGCGGGCACTCGATGAAGGGACGGACATGCACAGGACACTGATGATCGGCGTCGGCGTGGTGGGCCTCGCGCTCGCCGGCTGTGGCAGCGATGGCGACAGCGGAGGCGGCGACCTCGGCGCGCCACAGGCCGCAGCGGCGGCCGCCACGATCCAATCGGCATCGGAGGCGGGACTGGAACTCGACCAAGGGTGCGTGAACGACCTTGCCGCACAGCTCAGCGACGGCGATGCGGAAGCGATCGCATCGAGCGACGACGCCGAGATCAGCGCCGAGGGCCAAGCGCTCGGCGCCGAACTCCTCGGCTGCGCCGATGCCGATGCGCTCGTCGACGCGTTCATCGCGGGCATGAGCGAATCCGGCCAGGAGATCGACGAGGGCTGTGCCCGCGACGCACTGCAGGATGTCGACATCCCCGAGCTCGTGGCCGCCACCGAGAGCGGCGACATGCCGTCCGACGTGGTCGCTGCGCTCGTCGAGTGCGTCGACCTGGGCGGCTGATCCGCCCCCGAACGCGACGAAACGCCGATTGCACCACGGGTCTGACCCCTGGTGCAATCGGCGTCGTCAGTTCAGCGGATCAGGGCGTGTAGGTGCCCAGCGAGCCGTTGTAGTCGACCGCGTCACCCGCGACCACGAACACCTTGGCGGTGTCGTCCCAACGCACGAGCTGCGTCGCCTCCGGATAGAAGGCGTCGTCGGCGTTCATCGAGGCAGTGATGCCGTCGATCAGGAGACCGGGCACGTAGTCGATGTTCCGGGCAGCGTTGATGATTCCCGCTTGGCTGAGGTCACCGGCTGCGAGTGCCTGCTCGGCGGCGTAGACCGCCAGCTCCATCGACAGCCAGCCAGCCAGCACGGACGTGTCGGCGGGGTTGGCATCGGGTGCGTAGGTCGCAATCGCCTCGAGGTAGGTCTGCACCGCCTCGTCGTCGGCGAACTGCTCGTCGCTGACGAACTTGACGTTGCTGGAGGTGTAGACACCGTCGCTGCCGCCGTTCTCGACGAGCGTGTCGAAGAACAGCGGGTTGGCAGCGGTCGCCGTCATGTAGACCAGTGGGTCGAAGTCGGGATTCGCCGCCTTGGCGTTGCCGAGCTCGGTCATGAACGCACTGGCTTGCCCGCCGAGACCGACCGCCAGGATCGCGTCAGCGTTGGCCTGCACGAGGTTGGTCATCTGGCCACTCGGAGCACCGGAGTCGGCCGGGTCGATGACCTCTTCGGCAACGATCTCGATCCCGTTCTCGGACGCCAACTCCTTGAAGTTGTCGGCGTAGGACTGGCCGAACTCGTTGTTGACGTAGAACAGCGCCGCGGTGGCGCCGTCACCGGCCTCCTGCGAGATGAAATCGGCCCACACGCGCGACTCGATCGCGTACGGCACGAGCAGGCCGGTGGTCCACGGGTACTCGTCGATGTTGCCCCAGTCGGAGGCGCCGGTCGACGCCCACAGCTGCGGCACACACAGCGCGTTCACATCAGCCTGGATGGCCAGATTGCTCCCCGAGCCGATGATGCCTGCGAGCAGGTCGACCTCATCGTCGAAGATCAGCCCGTCGACGTTGGCCTTGGTGAGGTCCGGGGTGTACTGGTCGTCCTTGATCACGAGTTCGACCGGCTGGCCGTTGAGGCCACCGTTGGTGTCGTTGTACCAGTCGATGTAGCTCTGCTGGCCGTCACCGAACGGAGCAAACAGCACCGCGGGGCCGCCGGACAGCGGGATCGACGTCCCGATCTTGAGCGCATCGATCGGAGCGGTTGCGGCGTCCGGGTCGTCACAGTTCTCGGTGTCGACGACGAACTCGGCGCCGGAGGCGCCGCCGGCTTCCGTCGACTCCGGAGCGTCGGTCGACTCGGGTGCGTCGGTCGACTCCGGAGCGTCGGTCGACTCGGGAGCGTCGGTCGACTCGGGTGCATCGGTCGACGCCGGCGCATCGGTGCCACTCGACGAGCTGTCGCCGTCGCTGCCGCATGCAGCGAGTACGAGTGCGCCCGCCGCAGCGAGTGCAAAGAGCTTCTTGGTTCTGACCATGATCAGAGTTCCCCCTCTGGGTGGTGGTGTGGATTGGGTGTTCGTCACGTTGCCATGCCGGGCGGATCCTCATCGGCCAGCCCGGGCGGTTCAGCGGGATCGATGTTAGTCGCCGCCTGCTCTGCGCCCATAGCTCCCGATTCGCCGAGCATCTTCGCCGACGGCACCCCACCCGCCCCGAGTGGCACCCGCGGCACGACGAGGACCGCCTTCGATCGCCACATCCGCATGGTTCCCACCGCGCCGAACGGCACGAAGCGTGCGAACAGGATCAGCATGACACCGAATGTCACGCCACCGAGACCGTTGAGCTTGGTGCCTTCGTCGACGAGCCAACCGAGGAGGAGGCTGCCCGACGGATCCTCGCCAACGCTGCGGGCGAAGTCGTTGACGAACACGTAGAACATGGCGCCGACGAACGGTCCCCAGTTCTGTGCGGCGCCACCGACCACCATCGCCACCAGGAACGTCACCGATCCGAACAGCCCGAAGATGGGGACGTCCGCTTCGACGAGCGTGAGCTTGAGCGCGAACAGCGAGCCCGCGACCCCGGCGATCGCACCGGACAAGCCGAACACGACGGTCTTGATCGAGAACAGGTTCACGCCCATGACCGCTGCCGC
Source organism: Ilumatobacteraceae bacterium (assembly GCA_963710625.1). Classification (GTDB taxonomy): domain Bacteria; phylum Actinomycetota; class Acidimicrobiia; order Acidimicrobiales; family Ilumatobacteraceae; genus Sva-07. The sequence continues at coordinate 197,781 of CAVQBG010000009.1, forward strand.
GGTCTCGTTGTCGCGCACTGCCACCATTGCCCGCCCGACCCGGCTACGGATCAGTCCGGCCGACAGGATCGAAACGACGATCAAGATGCCCAACGACAGCCAGAAGAACCACGTGACCAGATCGGCTCGGCCGTCGAGGCCCGTCCACGTCGGGGGCAGGTAGCTGAACCCCTTGATCCCGGTCGCGCCACCCGTGACGCCGGCGACCTCGTCGTACTTGAAGAACGCTCGGACGGCTTCGGTGAACACGAGCGTGACGAGCGCGAGGTAGATGCCCTTCAGGCGCAACGCCGGCACGCCGACCACCATGCCGATCAGGAAGCACACGACCGCAGCCGCGAGCATCGTCCAGCCCGGCGTCCAGACGTTGTCGGTGATGAACGGGGTCCAGATCCTCCCGGAGACGAGCATGGCCGAGACGAAGGCACCCATGGCGAAGAACGCCGCCTGGCCCAGCGACAGCTGGCCCGTGTATCCGGTGATCAGATTCAGACCTGTGACGGCAATCGCGATGATCAGTGCGTCGGCGAGCAGGCCGAGGCCCGATCGACTCCACTCCGTCACGGCGCGGTACATGAACAGCCCGACACCACCGAACAGCACGGCCCGACCGAGCCAGTTCTGCCAGCTCCCCTTCGCAACACGGATCGGGAGTTCCATCACACGCGCTCCACTCTCTCGGAACCGAACAGGCCGGACGGCCGCACGAGCAACACCCCGAGCAGGATCACCAGCATGACCGGCATCAACATGTCGGCGCCGAGGAAATCGACGTAGCCGACGATCACGGCCTCGACGACCCCGATCAGCAGGCCACCGACCACCGCCCCGACCGGCGAATCGAGCCCGCCGAGCACGGCCGCAACCGAAGCGATCAGGAACGGGCTGAGCATCAATGAACCGCTGAGGCCGGCCGACGGCGCCAGCATTGCCGCGGCCAGCACGCCGACCGCGCCGGCGAGACCCCAGCCGAGGACGAGAACCGAGCCGACGCGGATGCCGACGAGGTTCGACGACTCCTGGTTGTTGGCGACCGCTCGCATCGCGAGACCGATCTTGGTCTTGGCGAACAGCAGCCAGAGCAGGAACAGCACCACGACGAGCACGCCGATCACACCGAGACGGGCGACCCGCACCGGTGCGCCGAGAATCGTCACGAAGTCGTCTGCGTCGTCGGGGAACACGCTCGGCAGGCTCCGGGCATCGACGCCCCAGATCATCGCCACCGCCTGGTTGACGGCGAGGAAGACACCGATCAGCGCCACGATCACAGCGCCTGGATTGCGATGCTCGATCGGGCGGACCACCACTCGTTCGACGCCGGCCGACACGACGAAGCCGAGCACCATGGCGACACCGATCGACAGCCAGACCGGCAGGCCGGTCAAGGTGAGCGTCGACACGAAGAACGCTCCCATCGTGCCGATCTCGCCCTGAGCGAAGTTCAGTTGGCCCGTCGAGCGGAACACCACCACCAGTGCGAGCGCGAGCAGTGCGTAGATCGATCCATCGGCGAGGCCGTTGATCATGCGTTCGATGAAAAGCGACATCAGTTGACCACCCCGAGGTAGGCCTCTTTGATCGTGTCGTCGGCGAGCAGTTCGTCGCCGGTTCCGGTGGCGACGATCGTGCCGGTCTCCAGCACGTACGCCCGGTCGGCGAGTGCCAGCGACATGCCGGCGTTCTGCTCGACCACCAGCAGCGACATGCCGTGCTCATCGCGAAGCGTGCCGAGCACCCGGAACAGCTCCTTGGTGATCAACGGGGCGAGACCGAGGCTCGGCTCGTCGCACAGCAGGAGCTTCGGGCGGCTCATCATCGCCCGGGCCACGGCGAGCATCTGCTGTTCGCCCCCCGACAGCGACCCCGCCTTCTGGTGGCGCCGTTCCCCGAGCCGGGGGAACACGTCGAACCACCGGCCGAGGTCGTCGTCGACCGATCCCTTCACCGAGTACCCACCGGCGAGCAGGTTGTCCTCAACGGTCAGATCGGTGAACGTCCCACGTCCCTGTGGCACCTGCGACACGCCGGCACGAAGGATGGCATCGGGCTTGGCGCCGGCGATGTCCGATCCTTCGAACTCGATGCTGCCGCTGCGGGGGATCATCCCCGACACCGCCCGCATCGTGGTGGTCTTGCCGGCTCCGTTCGCCCCCAGGATCACGACGATCTCTCCCTCGCCGACGGTGAAGTCGATGCCGTGGAGTACCTCGACGGGCCCGTAGCCGGCGGTGAGGCCGGAGACGGTCAGCAGTGCCTCGCCGCTCACGCCGGGGTCCCCAGGTACGCCTCGATCACCAGCGGATCTCGCTGGACCTCGCTGGGTAGGCCTTCCGCGATCTTGCGACCGAACTCCATCGCCACCACCCGATCGGAAATGCCCATCACCAGGCCCATGTGGTGCTCGACGAGCAGCACGGTGAGGTCGTACTCGTCGCGCACCCGGCGAATCGTCGCTCCGAGTTCGTCGACCTCGTGGTGGGTGAGGCCGGCGGCCGGCTCGTCGAGGAGCAGCAGCTTGGGGTGCGCGGCGAGCGCACGAGCGAGTTCGAGCCGCTTCAACGTGCCGAAAGGCAGGCCCGCTGCGGGGCGGAACGCCAGGTCGGCGAGGTCGAGCGAGCGCAGGATGCCGAAGGCATCGGCGGCGAGGGCACGTTCCTCCTTGGCGGCGCCGATCCGGCTCATCGCTCGGAGGAAGCCGACGTGGCCGAGGTGGTGCGCCCCGGTCATCGTGTTCTGCAGCAGCGTCATCGTCGGGAACAGCGCCAGGTTCTGGAACGTGCGGGCGATCCCGAGGCCGGCGATCCCGTGCGCGGACACGCCCAGGAGGTCGTGGCCGTCGAAGCGCACTTGGCCGCGCGTGGGGTCGTAGATGCGGCTGACGACGTTGAACATCGTGGTCTTGCCGGCGCCGTTCGGGCCGATCAGGCCGAGGATCTGTCCCTCCTCGATGTCGAAGGTGAGCCCGTCGAGGGCGATGATGCCACCGAACGAGACCGAGATGTCGTCGACTTCCAAGAGCGCCACGTTGTGTTCTCCCCCCTCGCGACCGTCATGGCCGATCGTGTCATCCGTCACGTGTGGGCCACGACCGTAGCAGCGTTGCGGGGTCGGACGAATTCCACGTCCTGACCGCCGACCTCGTGGAACCATGCCATCGGGCCACGTAAGAACCTCGTGAACTCTCCGGGCGGTGCAGAACACCAGGAACCACGCCGCCGTAGCATCGTCGCATGGCACCGGGCCGCGCCGTCGCACTCCTCGCCGCGGGCGCGATGGCCCTCACGGCGTGCGGCGTCGAGGTGTCGGTCACCGCCGAGCGGGCCGACCGAATCGTCCTCGACCCGACGGGGGGCGATCCGGGCAGTCTGGCCACCACCCCCGGCTCCGCAACTCCTCCCGACACCCCAACTCCTCCCGACACCCCAACTCCTCCCGACACCCCAACTCCCCCCGACAGCACGTCACCGGCCGACCCCGCGACTCCGCCGCCGGCGAGCGTCCCGTCGGATCCGACCGCGATCGACTTCGGTGCCGACAAACCACCCCGCGGCTACGACGACTTCCTCCTCGCGGTGATGACCGACCTCCAACTGTGGTGGGACGTCGAGTACCCGGCGATCTACGGCACGTCGTTCCGTCGGCTCGAGGGCAAGGTGTACGCCGCGTATCCGGGCCGGCCCGACGATCTCCCCGGCTGTGGTTCGCCGAGCACCTCCTACGAGGAGGTGCGGCAGTACGTGGCGTTCTACTGCGGCGTCGGCGACTTCATGGTCTACGACGACAGCGCCGACGGGCTGCTCGCCGAGCTCGAACGCGAGTACGGTTTCGGCACGATCGGGACGGTGCTCGCACACGAGTTCGGCCATGCCATCCAGCTGCGGGCCGGCAACCTCGACCGGGCGCTGCCGACGATCCTCACCGAGCAGCAGTCCGACTGCTTCGCCGGTGCCTGGTCGGCGCGAGTCGCCCGGGGCGAATCACCGGTCCTGCGCTACACCGACGCCGACGTCCGCGCCGGGCTGATCGCGATGACGAAGGTGAGTGACCCGGTGGGGACCGACCAGTTCGTCGAGGGTGGCCACGGCTCCGGCTTCGACCGCGTCGGCGCGTTCCAGGTCGGCTTCGTCGAGGGACCCGCTCGCTGTGCCGAGATCCTCGACGAGCCGCTCCCGCTGGTGCCGAATCAGTTCACGAGCGCCGACGCAGGCAACGGCGGCAACGCCGTCTTCGGGTACGGCGACGGTGAGCTGCTCGCGTTCCTCCCCGAGGACCTCAACCTGTACTGGGACCAGCAGCTCGCTCGGCAGATCCCCGAGCTCGACGAGTTGTCGCTGGTGGCGGTGCGTTCGCTCGACGACGTCCGGTGCAGTGATCTGCGAGGCGACCTCGCCCGTGGCGCGGCCTTGTGCGCCTCGGCCGACGAGGTCTACGTCAACGAACCGGCGGCGCTCGACCTCTATCGATCGCTCGGCGACTTCTCGGTCGGCTATCTCCTGGGCATCGCCTGGGGCGAAGCGGTCCAGGTCGCGCTCGGGTCCGATCTCACCGGCGAGGATCGAGCGCTGCTCAACGATTGTCTCACCGGCGGCTGGGTCCAGACGGTGATCCCGGTGCCCGACGGCCGGGGATTCCTGACGCTGCCGGCACCGCGGCTCGAAGCACGCCAGTCGAGCGTGTCGGCGGGCGACCTCGACGAGGCGATCCAGACCGTGCTCCTCGTCGCCGATCTCGACAGTGACGCCGACCAGGTCGGCAGCGCCTTCGAGAAGATCGCGGCGTTGCGCACCGGCATTCTCGAGGGCACCGACGCCTGCCTCGCCCAACTCTGATCGGGCCGCAGCGCGCTCAGCGAGCGGTGAGCCAGGAGGCGAGCAGGGCGGTGAGTTCGACGGGGCGGTCGCCCTGGACGCTGTGGCCGGCACCGTCGACCATCTCGACCGTGAGCGTCGGCTGGCGACGCCGCGCCTCGGCGACGTCGTCGTCGTCGACCACGGGCGACAGCGACCCACGAACCAGCATGATCGGGCACGCGATCGCCCCGAAGTGGTCCCACAGCGGCGACAACGCGTCCGGTTCGTCGGCGGTCTCGGTCGCGGCCGACTCGGGGTCGGCGCCACGCGAACGGGCGTGGCTGCCACGGTCGTAGTTCCACTCCCACGACCCGTCGGGCAGCTGATGGGCATTGTGGAGGATCCCGCGGCGCAGCGACGACTCCGAGCGGGTCGGGTTGAACTCGATCGTGCGGGCGAGCAGATCGTCGAAGCTCGCGAAGGCCTGCGGGCCGTCGACGAAGTCGGTGACGGCCTTCGTCTTCGCCGCGTTCACGCCCGGCGTGATGTCGACCATCACGAGCGACCGCACCAGCGGAGGATGCCGGACCGCCAGCTCCATCGACGTCAGGCCGCCGAGCGACATGCCGACGACGGCCCGAGCGTCGGGTGCGTGGCGCTCGACGACCTGGGCGAGGTCGTCGGCGAGGTTCATCGGCGAGTACGCCCCGTCGGATCGCCACTCCGAGTGACCGTGGCCCGGGAGGTCGACGGCGAGCAACGGGCGGCCGAGTCCGAGCGCAACGGTGTCCCAGGTGTGCGCGTTCTGGGCTCCGCCGTGGACGAGGACCAGCTCGGGCGGTCCATCGCCCCATCGCAGCGCACTCACGGTGCGTTCGTCGCCTCCGCCGTCGCCGCGTACGACCGTGGTGACCCGGGCGACCGTCGGGAACTCGGTGATCCCCAGGTCGAACTCGTCGACGTTCTCGTGGAACAGGCCGAACTCGTCGTAGTCGCTCACGCCGTTCACGATGACACGGCCCACCGCGTCACGACGAGCCGCGACGCGCCACGCGCTCGTTCAGCCGCTGGGCGGCGGTTCGGCCTGCGCCGGCGCCGCCACAGGGGAGGTGGTGGTCGTGGTGCTCGGCGGTGCCGTTGTGGTGGGAACGGTGGTCGTGGTGGCGGGCGCCTTGGTCGTCGTGGGTGCGACGGTGGTCGATGCGGGCACCGTGGTGGTCGTGGTCGTGGTGGTGCTGGTGGTCGTGGTGCTGGTGGTCGTCGTCGAGTAGTCCGGGTCGATGCGGTTGAAGTACGGCGGCTGGGAGCCGTAGTACTCCGGCTCCTCGACCCCGTCGAACACGAAGACCTGATCGCCCATCGTGGTCAGGTCCTGGAACGTGGGCGACAGGCTGAGCGGGATACGGATGCAGCCGTGCGACGCCGGGCGCAGCGGCACGTTGAGCGCTCCGTGGACAGCGATGCCGTAGTTGAAGTACACCGGGTCCCACATGCCGCCGAGCGAGCTCTGACGCACGCCTTCGACCTCGCGTTCGAACTGGTACACGCCGCCGGGTGTGAACGACTTGCCGCACTCGCCGCGCACCAGCGGTTCGTCACCGGGGTTGTTGTACTCGCCCGGACTGATCGTGACCTCTTCGCACCACTCCTCGTTGTCGCCACTCGACATGTGGCTGATCATCACCGGTGCGTCGTCGTGGAAGACGGCGATCACCTGTTCGGGCAGGTAGATCTCGGTGTGGTTGCGGGTCGAGTCGGGACGGCGGGGCTGGATGACGAACGGATCCTGCATGTCGGTCCACATCGTCGGCGTGACCTGGCCGGTCGGCTCGTCGAAGGGCACACCGAGGACGAGCTTCTCGTAGGCCCACACCGCACGCCGGGTCTCGTCGCCGAAGTACCCGTCGATCGGCCCGGGCCAGAACCCGAGATCGGTGAGTCGCTGCTGCACCTGGGCGACATCGTCGCCGGCCATGCCCTTGGCGAGGTCGCGGTTCAGCTCGGTCTTGACGACCGGCGCACTGGTCTCGATGGTTTCGATCACGGGGACCGACGGGGGGATCGTGCCGGTCTCGAGGTTGACGGACTCCGCGGTGACGGCCGGGGCCGACGAGCCATCGCTGCCACCGCCGAGCGCGACACCGGCGACGACGACCACGGCGAGCAGGCCTGCAGCACCTGCTGCAGGCATCCACTTACGGGCTTCGGGAGAGAGTCGGGGTCGGTCGTTCACGGGGCGAGCGCTCGGTGTCAGGGGGCCGACCGGCAGCGGCAGATTCAAAACTACCAAGGCGAACCGTCGGCCGGGCCGCGGCTCCCCGAACTGTTCGAATCCGTTCAGGAATTCGATTCGAGGGCCGCGGTCGGCTGCCGCTCAGGTCCGCTGCACGACCGGTTCGATGTCCTCCAGGTCGCCGCGCAACTCCCACATCTCCCTGAGGATGGTGGTGATCACGGAGGGCGAGCTGAGCGTCGACACACCGCGCGTGCGGGGGAAGTAGTCCACGCCGAACTGGAGCATCTCGTAGCCGAGCCGGGTGGCCCGGATCACGAGTTCGGCGTCGATGAACGACCCCTCGCTGCGCAGCTCGACGTGGTCGAACACCCTCGCCCGGCACAGCTTGAACGCGAAGTTGATGTCGCGGGCCTTGACGTCGAACAACGTGCGAATCAGCAGGTTGTAGACGAAGGTGTACACCGACCGGAGATAACCCTCGCCGGTGCGGTCGAAGCGGTAGGCGCTCACGATGTCGGCGTCGTACTCACGCAGCAGCCGGACCGCTCGCGGGAGCTCGAACATGTCGAACGGCAGGTCGGCGTCGGTGTAGAGGATCAGGTCGCCGGTGGCGGTGGCGAACCCTGTCTTGATCGCACCGCCGAGCTTGCGGTTGACCGGGTGGTGCACGACGCGGACCCGGGGATCGTCGAGGGCCAGTCGGTCGGCGATCTCGCCGGTCGAATCGGTGGAGGCGTCGTCGACCACGATCAACTCGTAGTCACCGATGTCGCCGGACGCGACCAGACGCTCACATGCCCGTCGACCGGCCGTGAGGGCACGTTGGATGTACTCCTCCTCGTTCCACATGGGATAGAAGATCGAGAGCTTCTCGAACGGCTCACCGATCGTCGTGTCGACAGGCATTCCGCTGGAGGGTAGCTGGCAGGCGCGGTCGGACGGCCTCGGCGCCTCGCGTCGCGTCGGCGGGCGCGGACCCGTAGTGTGCTGCGTCGTGTCGGACGCGCCCTCATCAGACCTGCCGCCTCCGGCACCACCGACCTTCGGCGTCGGATCCGCGCCGCCCTCACCCGGCACGCTGCTCCCCGACGACACGACGGCCGTCGAGGCCGCCCGCCGCCCGCACCGGCCCGGCGAGCTGACGACGGCGTGGCGCACGGCACTGATCGTGACATGGGTCGGGGTGTTCCTGGCCTACATGGCGGTGTGGAAGGCGAGCGAGGAGATCGGTATCGGCACCTGGTGGCTCGGTCCCCGCTCGAACCCGCAAGCCGTGCTGGTGCGACTGATTCCGTTCTTCGTCACCGCCGTGTTCGGGATCCTCGCCAGCTACAACGTGCGGCGGATGCCGTGGATCAGCCTCGGGGGCTCGGTGGTGCTGGCGCTGATCGCCGTTCCCGACCTGTCCCGGTCGGTCGGGTTGGCGACGATCGAGTTCGCGATCGCCGGCGCGGTGGCGTTGGTGTCGATCGCGTCGTCGACCGGCACCTATCGGGCTGCCAAGCCCGACGCCGACCGGTAGCGTCCTCGCCCATGCCCGACAGCTCCTCGTCGAACACCGGCGCCTCGAACGCCAAGGTCCTGATGTCTCTGCCGGTCGGCGAGCGCGTGGGGATCGCGTTCTCCGGCGGCCTCGACACCTCGGCCGCCGTCGCCTGGATGCGAGATCGGGGTGCGATCCCGTACACGTACACCGCCGATCTCGGGCAGTACGACGAGCCGGAACTCGACACCGTCCCCGATCGCGCCAAGGTCTACGGGGCCGAGAAGGCTCGCCTGGTCGACTGCCGCGACGAGCTGGTGCGCGAGGGCCTGATCGCGCTGCAGTGCGGGGCGTTCCACATCACCACGGCCGGCAAGACCTACTTCAACACCACTCCGCTCGGCCGGGCGGTGACCGGCACGCTGCTCGTTCGGGCGATGCAGGACGACGGCGTCGACGTGTGGGGCGACGGGTCGACCTACAAGGGCAACGACATCGAGCGCTTCTACCGCTACGGCCTGCTCGTCAACCCGAACCTGCGGATCTACAAGCCGTGGCTCGACCCGACCTTCGTCGACGAACTCGGCGGCCGCCAGGGGATGAGCGAGTTCCTCCAGGCCCGGGACCTCCCCTACCGCGACTCGGTCGAGAAGGCGTACTCGACCGACGCCAACATCTGGGGTGCCACCCACGAGGCGAAGTCGCTCGAGGAACTCGGCACGAGCATGGAGATCGTCAACCCGATCATGGGCGTCGCTCACTGGGACCCGGCGGTCGAGATCGCGACCGAGGACGTCTCGGTGCGCTTCGAGGAGGGATGGCCGGTCGCGATCAACGGCGAGACGTTCACCTCACCCGTCGACCTCGTGATCGAAGCGAACGCGATCGGTGGTCGCCACGGTCTCGGCATGAGCGACCAGATCGAGAACCGGATCATCGAGGCCAAGAGCCGCGGGATCTACGAGGGCCCGGCCCTCGCGCTGCTGCACATCTGCTACGAGCGCCTCGTCACCGGCATCCACAACGAGAACACGATCGAGAACTACCGCACGATGGGTCGGCGCCTCGGCCGCCTGCTGTACGAGGGCCGCTGGTTCGACCCGCAGAGCCTGATGCTGCGCGAGCCGCTGTTGCGCTGGGTCGGCTCGGCGATCACGGGCGAGGTGACCGTGCGCCTGCGCCGCGGCGACGACTACTCGATCCTGAACACCGTCAGCGAGAACCTCACGTACGAACCCGACCGCCTGTCGATGGAGCGGGTGGAGGACGCAGCGTTCGGGCCGCTCGACCGGATCGGCCAGTTGACGATGCGCAACCTCGACATCACCGACACCCGCAACAAGCTCGACGTGTACCGCAAGGTCGGCTCACTCGGCCCCGGCGACGTCACCCCCGCCCTCGACCGCTGAGGCCCGGATCCGCCACGCTCGGCCGTCAGCGTCAGCAACAACACACGAATCGCGCCTGTGTGCTGACGCTGTCAACCAGGGCCCACGCGCTCGGCCGTCAGCGTCAGCAACAACGCACGAATTGCGCCTGTGTGCTGACGCTGATCGAGAGGGGCGGGCGGTGCCGGTCAGGGCGGCGTGACGCCATCGCCGGCGCAGATGCGGGCGACGAGGGCGGCGATCAGGCGGGCACGATCGGGCATCGTGTCGACGACCACGAACTCGTGGTCGGCGTGCGCTCCCCCGCCGACGGCACCGAGCCCGTCGAGCGTCGGCACCCCGATCGCGGCGGTGAAGTTGCCGTCGCTGCCGCCACCCACGGCGTACCCGACAATTCCGGGGGCGACCGCCTCCGCCAGCGGCATCAGGGAGGCCGACGCCGACTCGGGCATCGGCGGGCGGTTGATCGCGCCGCTGACCTCGATCGTCGAGTCCGCGTCGACCGGACACAACGCCGCCATCGCTGCTTCGACACGATCCTTCTCGCCGGCCGATTCGACGCGCACGTCGACCTTGATGCGGCCCTGCGCCGGCACGACGTTGTCGGCCGTGCCCGCCGATGCGACCGTCGGGGTGACGGTCGTGCCCACCTCGGGGCGGCCGAGCTCGTTGATCGCCAACACCTGATGGGCCACCTCGACCAAGGCGTTCACGCCCTTCTCCGGCTCGAGGCCGGCGTGCGATGCCCGGCCCTGCACGACGACGTCGAACGTGCCACATCCCTTGCGGCCCGTCTTCAACGCACCCCCGTCGGCCGATGGCTCGAGGACGAGGACCGCGCCGCAGGCCCGTGCCCGCTCCTGGATCAACTCGCGCGACGCGCCGGAACCGACCTCCTCGTCAGCGCTGAAGAGCAACTCGACACCGGACAGGTCGTCGAGGGTCGCCAGGCCGTGAAGCGCCTGCACGATCCCGGCCAGCATGTCGAACACACCGGGCCCGGTCACTCGACCGTCGGCCACCGTGAACGGCCGGACGGCGAGCGCTCCGAGCGGGAAGACCGTGTCGTGGTGGCCGAGGAGCAGCACCTTGGGAGTGCCCCCGCCCGACCAGTGCACGTGAGGGCCCGCTGCGCTGTCGATCAGCGTCGCCGGTCGGCCGAGCAGGCGCTCGATCATGGCCGCAAGGGTCTCGGCGGAGGTCTGCAAGGCGGTCAGGTCGAGCGACGGCGACTCGACCTCGACCAGCGTGCGCAGGTCGTCGAGCATCGCCTCGACGGACAGCGAATCGACGGTGGGAGAGTCGGTCGACGGTGAACTCACGTCGCCACCGTATTGCATGCGACCCACCTCGCCCGGGTCCCGCCAGCCGTGCCCTTCGGCCCTGGCCAGCGGGGAGGGCGCCTGATTGGTTGGAGTCGGGTGCCGGGAGCCGGCAACGGCACCGGCACCGGCACCCGCAGTGAGAGAGGAGCAGGAACCATGACCGACGATCTCACCGTCGGCGAGCCGTTCTCCCCCGACGACATTGCCGCCCATGCCGAACACGACCACATCGCCGCCGTGTTCCCCGACCGTGAGACCGCCACCGCAGCGATCGAACACCTTCACTCGTTGGGTCTGGGGAGCGAGCACCTCGGCGTCGCGGTCCACGGCGACGACCCGGTGGTGTTCGAGCACGACGAGGATCGCGAGCTGGTGCGTGACACCGAGGTTGGCGCGCTCGTCGGCGCACCGATCGGGGCCATCGCCGGGGTTGCGCTCGCCGGGTCGGTGGTGCCCGGGATCGGCCTGATCGGTCTCGGCGGCATGTTCGCGCTCGCCGGGGCGTCGGCGCTGTGGGGCGGACTGATCGGGGGGTACGTCGGTGCCGCCGCCGGCGACGAGGGCTGGAACGCCCACCGCGACCTGACCTACACCGCACTCGAGCCCGGCGAGGTGCTCGTGGTGATCTGCAGCCACGGTCATCCTGACGCTGCGCGCGAGGCGATGACACAGCACTCGGGCCGGGTCCACCCGATCTCCCCGGGGCAACTGGGGCGTCATGGCGGATGACCCGCTCTCCGAGTCGGAGCGGGCGCACCTGATCGCGGCGCTCGACGACGAGTACCAGGCCCGGGCGACGTACGCCCAGGTGCTCGAGGACTTCGGCGACGTCCGTCCGTTCTCGAACATCGTCGAGGCCGAGGACCGCCATGCCCGAGCCCTGATCGGCCTCTTCGAGCGCTACGGGATTCCGGTGCCGCCGGACACCTGGCCGGGTCGAGCACCCCGCTACGCCTCGGTCCGCGAGGCGTGCGAGGCGGGCGTCGCCGCCGAGATCGCCAACGCGGGACTCTACGACGAACTCCTGGCGGGCACCGAGCGAGCGGACATCCGCGAGGTGTACGAGAACCTGCGCGAGGCGTCGCAGGCACGGCACCTCCGCGCCTTCCGACGATGCGCGTCCCGAGACGTGGATGACACGCCGAATCGGGACCACGGGCACCGACGCCGGCGCCGCCAGGGTTGTTGATCGGGCCCGGCGATGCCGACGCTGGCGTGGATCGTCGTCGCCGGGCTCGCGATGAGCCTGCTCGCGCTCGTCGGAATGGTCACGGCGTTCATGCCGTCCGCCCGGCTGGAGCGCATCGTGCTCCCGATCGTGGGACTCGCGGCCGGATCGCTGCTCGGTGGCGCGATGTTCCACATGCTCCCCGAGTCGATCGACGCCACCGGCAACCGGCTCGGCGTCTACGTCGCCTTCGTGGCCGGGTTCCTGGTCTTCTTCGTCCTCGAGCAGTTCCTGCACTGGCACCACTGCCACCGGACGGACCACTCGACGCACCGCCCGCTCGGGTACCTGATCCTGATGGCAGATGGCCTCCACAACTTCATCGGTGGGCTGGCCGTCGGTGGCGCATTCGTCGTCGACGTCCGCGTCGGCATCGTGGCCTGGCTCGTGGCCGCCGCTCACGAGATTCCCCAGGAACTCGGCGACTTCGGAGTCCTGATCCACAGCGGGTGGCAGCGTCGATCCGCGCTGTTCTGGAACTTCGCGTCGGCGCTGACATTCCTGCTCGGATCACTGGTCGCGTACGCGATGGCAGAGCACATCGAGGTCGCCTACCTGCTCCCCTTCGCAGCCGGGAACTTCGTCTACATCGCGGCAGCCGACCTCCTCCCCGAGATCGCCTCGGAGGAGCGGACCCGTGACAAGATCGAGACGACCGCAGCGTTCATCACCGGTTTGGTCCTCCTCCTGGCCGCCACGCAACTCGCGTGAGGTGGACGCGACGTGGAGTTGCTTGACTGTCGCCATGGGGAGCAGCTCGGATCATCGCCGTGAACTCGCCGAGTTCCTGCGATCGCGTCGCGAGTCCACCCGCCCCGAACAGGTCGGCCTGCCGAGCGGCCGAGGTCGCCGCACCCCGGGCCTGCGGCGCGAGGAGGTGGCGATGCTCGCCGGCGTGTCGCTCACCTGGTACACGTGGCTCGAACAGGGTCGGCGAATCAACGCCTCGAACGACGTGCTCCTCGCGATCGGGCGGGCGCTGCGACTCGACGAGGCCGGCCTCGACCACCTGCTGTCGTTGACCGAACCGGGTACCGCCACGATCGCTGCGCCAGCCGAGGCGCCGAGCGCGCTGGTGCGGCTGCTCGACGCGCTGATGCCCGCGCCTGCCTACGTGCTCGGGCCCGTGTGGGAGTTCGTCGGATGGAACACCGCCCAGGCCAGGCTCTACCCCCGCATCGTCGAACTCGAACCGCCCCGACGCAACCTGATGTGGGTGCTGTTCGCCGACCCGCACACCCGCGAGCTGATCGTCGACTGGGACATCCACGCCCGCCAGGCCCTCGCCGAGTTCCGCTCGGCCACCTCGACGATCCGTCACGATCCGGCGATGGTCGAACTCGTCGACCTCCTGACGTCGGAGAGCAGCGAGTTCGCCGACTGGTGGCGCGACCACGACGTGTCCGGGTTCGAGACCCGCCTCCGCCGGTTCCGGCACCCTGCCGCGGGCGCGCTGACCTTCGAGTACCAGCAGCTGGCCCCCGCCGAGTGGCCCGCTCTGCGCGTCGTGGCGCAGTTGCCGGTTCCCGGCGACGACTCCGCCGAACGTCTCGCCGTGCGCCACTACCTCGTCTGACCGGACGTCGCACGGCCGTCGGACAGCTCGATGCGTCGGTCGGCGGCGCCGATCACCCTGTCGTCGTGGGTCGCGACCACCGCCGTGAGCCCCTGTTCGAGCACGAGAGCGTGCAGCAGCTCCATGATCGACTCGCCGGTGCGCGAGTCGAGCTGGCCGGTCGGTTCGTCGGCGATCAACACCTTGGGCCCGGCGGCGATCGCCCGAGCGATAGCGACGCGCTGCTGCTCGCCGCCCGAGAGCTGGTCGGGACGGTGCTGTGATCGTCCGGTCAGGCCGACCTGGTGCAGTACCTCGTCGACCCGTCGACGACGGTCGGCCCCCGGCCAGGAGAGCAACCGCAGCGGCACTTCGACGTTCTCCGCTGCGGTGAGCACTGGCAGCAAACCGAACCCCTGGAAGATGTGCGCGACCGTCGTGCGACGGAGATCGGTGAGCTCGGCATCGTCCATCGCCGTCAGGTCCCGGCCGTCGACGACGACCGTGCCGGCGTCGGCCCGATCGAGTCCTCCCATCACGTTGAGCAACGTGGTCTTGCCGCTGCCCGACCGGCCGTGGACGACGGTGAAGGCGCCGGCCGGGACCGCGAGGGTGACGTCACGGAGCGCACGGACCGGCTCGTTCGCCGTCGGGAACGACCGTGCGACATCGGACAGGACGATCATTCCGGGCCCGATCATTCGTCGTCCCCGTGCGGCCGCCAGCCGGCATCCGGATCGGCGCCGCCGTCGTCTCGGGCCTCCCGGTCGACACGAGTGCTCGACTCCGGCCAGACACCGATGTGGTCGTACTCGAGTTCGAGCCGCACGCGGCGCTCGAGCTCGAGCGCGTTGACGTAGTGCTCGGGGAGCTGCATCCGACCGGCAGCATCGAGCACGGCATACTCCTGGCTGATCACGCCGTCGGCACCACCGCGATCGCGAAGCGTCTCGGTGCTGATGCGGCCGTCACGGATCGCGATCGTCCGATCGACGTGTCCCGACACCAACGGGTCGTGCGTCACGATCAACCCGGTGATGCCGAGTTCGACGTTGACGGTGCGCAACACGGACACGATCTCCTCCGCAGTCGCCGTGTCGAGCTCGCCCGTCGGCTCGTCGGCGAGCAGGACGGCGGGCTCGTTGGCCAGTGCCACGGCGATCGCGACCCGCTGCTGCTCGCCGCCCGACAGCTGGTGCGGGCGGTGGTCGGCCCGATCGGCCAGTCCGACGACGTCGAGCAGCTCGCTCGCACGGCGGAACCGCTCCCGCCTGCCGGCGCCGGTCAGGGTCATCGGGAACTCGACGTTCGCCAGCGCGTCGAGGTACGGGAGGAGGTTGCGGGCGGTCTGCTGCCAGACGAAGCCGACAGCGTTGCGACGGAACGCCGTCCGATCGGCGGGGCGCATGGACATCAGGTCGTGGCCCGCGACGATTGCACGACCGGCGGTCGGCTTGTCGAGCCCTCCGAGCACGTTGAGCAGGGTCGACTTGCCCGAGCCGGATGCTCCCACGAGGGTCACCAGCTCACCCGGCTCGACCTCGAGGTCGAGACCCTGGAGTGCGACCACCTCGATGTCGGAGGTCTGGTAGATCTTGACGAGGCCATCGCACACGATGCCCCCATGGTCCGATCGGGTTCCGAACGATGCGGTCATCCCGGACCCGCCTCGCCGGCAACGCCGACCGTGCGTTCGGTTCGAGCGACGGCGAGCCGCATCACCCCGACGGCGACGACGAACAGCGAGCCCATCACGGCGAACGTAGCCCCCGCGACCCGAGTCGCGGCGTCCCGTCGGGTCACACCGATCGCGTCGTCGGTTCCGGCGATCGAACCGACAGCCGAACCGTGGAACGCGTCGAGATCGAGCCGTCCCTCGAGCGCCGTCACCGTGACCCATGCCGCAACGGCAGCCACCGCCAACCCGACGCCGACCACCGGCGCGAGTTCTGCGATCACCGCTCGACGGAACTCCGACCGTTCAGCTCCGAGCGCGGACAGCAGCTCGGCATCTCCTCGCCGGCGGCGCATCGTGATCACGGTGGCGATGCCGACGCCGGCGACGCCGAGCAACCACGCAGCGACCGCTGCGGCTGCGAAGGCGCTCCGGGCGACGTCTCCGAGCGGTCCGCCACCGATACCGGTCGCAGGGTCGCGCAGCGACCAGGCGATCGCGGCCGACACCGTCGCCACGGAGGCCGACACCGCGACCGCCACGACGAGAGACGACGCACTGCGCATCTCGGCGGCACGGCGCAGACCCACCACGCGGCCGACGCCGAGGTCGAGCCGGCCGATCGTCCGGCCGCGACGCAGCCGCGAGAGCCCCGCAACCGCTACGAGCGCAACCGCGATCGGCACGAGGGCGAGCGGAAGCACGACGAGGAGGTCATTGCCGCCTCCGCCCGTGTCGATGCCGAGGCGGCGGAGCGAGATCACCGACGCGACCGCGAGCGCGACCACCACGGTGGCACCCGCGCGCCGCCAACGCGACGAGCCCCCGACGTCCGATCGTCCGAGCGCCGCGCCGACGTCGCCGACCTGGAGCACGAAGTCGGCCAGCAGGAGCGTCAGAGCGAAGACGACGACGGCACCGACCGGGGACGACGGCGCTCCTCCGACCACGGCGGCCCGACCCACCAACGCTCCCACCAGCACTCCGGCCGCGACCACCACCGTCGTGGCGACCATCGACCCGGCCACCATCGCGCTCGGGGCCGCGCCGCGGGCCCGCACCTGCACCCACCACGGCCGGCGGCGGTCCGCCGCAACCTGCTGGAGCTGGAGAAATGCGGCGATCGCCGCGGCGACCACGCCGACTGCAGCGACACGGATCGCATCGCGGGCGGTGCCGCGCCGCACGGCTTCGGCAGCCAGCACACCGCCGAGCCCCAACCGAACAGCGGGCGACCCGAACGCCGCGGTTGGTGTGGTGCCCGCTTCGGTGGCCCGGACGGCCCGCTCGACCGACGCCACGTTCGACATGTCGACGCGGGCCGGGTCGAGATCACGACGCTCCTCGACTCGCAGTGCCGCCTGGCCACCGAGGGTCGCGAGCACGACCGGGAGCTGGGCCTCCGGGATCGCGGCGTGGACGGTGAGGTTGGCTCCGAGACCGGTGTCGTCGATGATCACCCGGTGGAGGCGATCGTCGCCGAACCAGAACTTCCCGGTCGGATCGTCGAGTTCGAGCAGTGCGGCGAGACGGATCACGAAGGGATCCGGCAGGGACTCGAAACCGCGGAACAACGGGTCCTCGGTGGTCGGCGTCACCAGAAGTTCCGAGCCGAGGCTCCAACCGAGTTCGTCGGCCGCGCCCGTCGACAAGGACACCTCGATGACGTCGACTCCGTCCACCGGTTCGGTTCGTGCCGGCTCGGCGCCGTCGACGAGCGATGCGTACGACTCGAGGTCGGGCTGCACTCGGAGCACGACGGCCGTTGGTGATGCGGTCGGCTCGCCGTCGACCGTGCGCACCGTCAGGCGCGGTGCGTCGAGCACCAGGCGCGGATCGACGAAGACGGACGACACCAACGGGTCGATGCTCGTCCCTCGCGCCGTCGATCTTCCGACGCGGCACCACGAGCGGGTCGGCCGGACCGCTGGGGCTGAAGACGTCGGCGATGTCGATGACGAGTCGCGTGGTCTCGGCGGGAGCGTTCGCCAATGCCTGCTCCAGGCTGTCGTCCTCGGCCACGTCGACCGCTCGTTCCGCGGCGATGATGCCCGCCGTGACCGAGCTGACGAGCAGCGCGGTGCAGACCAGGACCAACGTGTCCGCACGACCGGTGAGGCGCAGCGTCGATGCCGCTGCCGTTGCCCACCTCCCGATCGCCCTCATCGTTGTTCACCGATCCGGAGTTCGTCGGCCGGGCGGACACTGCGCAAGAGCCGGCTCGTCGCCAGCGGCACCATCACGACCGCCGCGAGGGCGACGGCGACCAGGACGCCGAGCGCCAACCATGGCACCACGAGCTGCGATGGCGGAACGGCGTCGCCACCGTCGCGATCGCCGGTGAGCGCGCTCGACACGACCGCGGCGGTCACCACCCCGGTCGCCAGGCCGATCAGGATCGTGAGGACGCCGATCGGAACCGTCTCGCGCACCAGCCACTCGCGCAGCTCACGGCGTGAGGCGCCGAGAGCACGGAGCACGGCGTTCGCTCCCCTGCGATCACGAGCACCCGTCACCGCCGCCATCACCAACCCGACGACCGCCACGATCGCCACGGCGCCGACCGCCATCAGCAGGCTGCCCGTCAGACCGACCAGGATCGGGTCGCTGGTTCGCTGCTCGGCCTCCGCCCAACGATCGTCGACGGCGATACTGTCGAACGGTGACCCGCGCAGGATGGCCGTGACCTGGTCGTGGCTGGACTCGTCAGCGACCAGCGCCCATCGATCGGGATCGGATCGTGCGCCACTCGCGAGGTAATCGGCCGCCGCGAGCGTGGCGTGGTCGGCGAGGAACGCGAGCGGCTCGCCGACTGCGAACGGGACGACGTCGGTCTCACCGACGATGCGAAGCGCCACCCGTGTGCCCCCGATCCGGACACTGACCGGCGTGTCGGGCCCGACCGCGAGTTCCTCGGCGAGCTGCGCCGTGGCGAGCACATCGATCACCGCGGTGTCGTCGGTGAAGGCGTCGGCATCGGCGGTGACGTAGCGGAATCGTGCCGTGGCCTGCCGTTGCGCCGTCGTTCCGGCGTCGAGTTCGATGCCGAGTGCGGTGGAGCCGACCGTGGCCACGGAAGAGGCGGGCGGCGAGATCGTGAACCGCTCGGGCTGCGGTGCGAGCGGCGCCCACGTCGCGAGACCCACGTCGAGCACATCTCCGTCGACCGCGAGTTCGAGCAGGCCGATCTCGGTGTGGACGGTGGGAACGTCGAGCGGTGACGCGTCGTCGAAACCATCGCCGTCGACGTCGGTGACGAAGGCCTGGACGTCGACGAATGGTATCGGTGCCTCGATCTCGATCTCGACGAGGCGTGAAGGCCGGTCCGCGCCGGCAGTGGCATCGATGCGCCCGAAGGAGACGATCGTCGTCGTGGCTCGACCATCGGAGGTGGCGATCTGCTCGACGGCGGGCACGCGGCGCAGCGTGCCGAACTCGTCGACGACGACGATCGCGATCTCGACGGCGTTCGGCGTCGGCTGCAGCTCGCGGTCCTGCCCGGGGATGCCAGCCGCGATGCTGACGGTCGCGGTCACCTCCCCGCCCGACGACGGCAGCGCGACACCACCGAGGTCGATCGGCGAAGCGAGATCGGCGATGGTCTCGACGTCGGCGACCACGTCGGATCGTGTGCGCGAGAAGGACGAGAAGCCCGCAGCGTCGAGCGCGACCAACGGCACCGGTCGCTGCTGCGCCGTGACCGCGACCGACCGATCGTCGATCGGCGCAACCGCCGTCACGTCGTCGAGCGCCCGATAGGACGCTGCAAGGTTCGCTGCCGACACGGTGGCACCCGGCCGACCGTCGGGCACGACGACGATGTCTGCGCCGACGGCAGCATCGGCCTGATCGCGCTGGGATCGTTCCCAGGACACCGACTGCACCAGCGCGAACGACGCGACGGCGACAGCGACCACGACGAGCACCGACGAGCGGTTCCTTCGACCACTGGCGCGAGCCGCCTCACGCCCGGCCAGCGCGGGCGCCAACCGTCGACTCCGCGCGCCGACACGCTCCAGACCGTTGGCGGCGACCGCCAGGATCCGCACCGCGAGCAGCGATGCGGCAGCGATGCCCAGCGTCGGCGCCAGCACCAGCACCGGATCGACCGACGACCTGCCGCCCGGCTCCGCCGAACTGGCCACCGATCCGGTGCGTTGCAGCTGCCAGAGCCCGAGGACGGCGAGCACCACCAGGACGATGTCGAGCCCGGTTCGGCGCAGGAACGGCGTGCCGGAGCGCCCGTCGGCCTCGTCGGCAGGGAGCCGAGCGGCCGCGATCGCCGGCCAGGCGATCAGCGCAACCGCAAGCCCGGCGGCCACGCCCGACACCGCGAATGCGGCGGCCGACACTGCGCCGCGCAGCTCGAGCCCCGTCGACTCGACTGGCCCCCACCGCCCGACCAGCCCGACCGCACCAGCTGCCAGGAACGGTCCGATGATCGCTGCGGGCACGGCGATCACGATCGCCTCGACCAGCGCATCGCGAGCGACCCGACCACGACCGATCCCTCGGGATTGCAGCAGAATCCGCTCCGAGCGCCGCGAAGCGAAGAGCACCGACGCCGCCACGGCCAGCCCGAACAGCGCCACCACTGCGACCTGCAACAGGACGGCGGCCACCACCGCTGTCGTCGAACGCACCGACGTGTCGACGTTCCGGAGGAGATCGCCGAGCCCCGTCTCGACTCTCACCGGCGCGGGCGCGAGCGCCGCCTCGAACGTGGCGGGAGCGCGGTCGGCCAGCCGGATGACCTCATCGATGTCGTCGGGCTCGACTCGATCGGGATCGAGGGCGAGCCGGGCGGTGGAGGACACGTCGCCGCCGAGCTGGGCGAAGTCGACCACCGGCACGAAGAACGGGCCGACCTCGGTGAACGAACCCGACGACGACACACCCGTGCGACCGAACGCCTCCGAGAACCAGCGCGGGTCGGCCGGGGCGGCCGGGGTCACCAGCGCGACCACGCGCAGATCGAGTCCGCCGGACCGTCCCGACTCCGGCGGCTCGAGCCGTACGAGGTCGCCTGTCTCGAGCCCCAGCCGTGCCGCTGCGTCGGCGTGGAGCACCGCAGGCACCGGTGTCGACGCGGTGGTCGCGTCCAGCGCAGCGAGGTCGCCCGCGACCACCTGCCACAGGTCGTCACCGAGGACGGTCGCCACCCGCGTGATGACCGTCGTGCCCATCTCTTCGCCTTCCGACCCCGGCGACGGTGGATCGTCGAGAGGGGGCTCGGTGATGCGGTACGACGGCGACACGGCGAAGAGCGCCGTGTCGAAGGAGGCGAAGGCGCCCGAGCCGAAACCGCCAGTCATCTCGGCCACGTCGCTCGCCGGGACTCGCGTGGTCACCTCGATCGTTCGATCCGTGGCATCGGCATCCTCGATCGTGCGCTGCACGCCGACCGTGACGATCGCGTCGCGGTAGACGACGATCGCCGCAACGACTGCGCACGTGACCGCCACCATCAGCCCGACCGCCGAGACGAGCCCGAGGGACGCTCGGAGGCGGCCCGCCGTTCTCGTCGTCGCCATCCCGACAGAACGTACAGGCCGACCGCCGCCGGCCAGTGGGCGCTCGACCGGGTGCGCCGGATGAGGTACAACAGGGTGGGGCATCGCAACGAGAGGAGCCGACGTGACGATCGACAGCTCGGGCACCGACCAGCGTCGGGCGCCGCGCCCGTACGAACTCGCCGACCGCTTCCGCCTCGAGGACGGGACCGTCTTCCTCTCGGGACTGCAGGCAGTGGCACGCCTGCCGATCGACCAGCTGCGGCTCGATCGCCGGCTCGGCCTCACGACCGCGGCGTTCGCGTCGGGCTACCAGGGGTCGCCGGTCGGCACGTTCACCGAGGAATTGCGACGCGCCGCCGCCACCGTGGCCGACCTGCCGATCGTGGTGCAGCCCGCCGTCAACGAGGAACTCGCCGCCACCGCCGTCATGGGCAGCCAGCTGGCGATGACGTTGGCCGATGCCCGCTACGACGGCGTCGTCGGTGTCTGGTACGGCAAGGGTCCCGGCTTCGATCGAAGCAGCGACGCGATCCGCCACGCGGTGTTCTCGGGCACGTCGATGCACGGCGGCGTGGTCGCCGTGGTCGGCGACGATCCGGCGGCCAAGTCGTCGACGCTGCCGTCGTCGAGCGACGCCACGATGGTCGACCTCCACATGCCGGTCCTCTTCCCGGGCGACGTGCAGGAGGCCCTCGACCTCGGTCGTCACGCGGTCTCCCTCTCGCGGTCGTGCGGGTTGTGGGCCGGCCTGAAGCTGGTGACGGCAGTCGCCGACGGTACCGGCACGATCGACGTGCACCCCGACCGGGTCCGCCCGACCGCACCGGTGGTCGAGATCGACGGCGAACCGTTCCGGCCGCACCCCAATGGTCGCTTGATCACGCCCTACACGATCGACATGGAACGCGAGTTCCAGGAAGTCCGATGGGGCCTCGCGCGACGCTACGGCGTCGACAACCACCTCAACCGTGTCGTCGTGCGCACCGAGGACGACTGGCTCGGCATCGCTGCCTGCGGGCACACGTTCCACGAGCTCCGCGAGGCGCTCCGGGTGCTCGGCTTCGACACCGACGACGACCTGCGCCGGGCGGGCATCCGGCTGTTCCAGCTGTTGATGCCGGTGCCCCTCGATCCCGGGCTGGCCCGCGAGTTCGCCGACGGACTGGACGAGGTGTTCGTCGTCGAGGAGAAGAACCCGACGCTCGAGCAGCTCCTGAAGGGGTCGTTCTACGACGGTTCGCACCACCCACGGGTGGTCGGTCGACGCGACGAACACGGCGACCTGCTCGTCCCCGGTCACGGCACGCTCGATGTCGACACGCTGCTCGCGCCGCTCCACGCCCGCCTGTCGGCACGGCTCGCAGAGCGACTCCGGCCGATCGACGAACTCGTGAAGCCGCCGCGACCGCGGATCCCGCTCACGGTCAACCGGGCGCCGTTCTACTGCTCGGGGTGCCCGCACAACCGCAGCACCCGCGCCGAGCCGGGCACGCTCGTCGGCGGCGGGATCGGCTGTCACGCAATGGTGGCGATGATGGACCCCGAGCGGGTCGGCGACATCGTCGGGCTCACGTGCATGGGCACCGAGGGCGCCCAGTGGATCGGCATGGCCCCGTTCGTCGAGCGCGACCATCTCGTGCAGAACCTCGGCGACGGCACGTTCTTCCACTCCGGCTCGCTCGCCGTGCGGGCCGCCGTCGCTGCCGGCGTCCACCTCACCTACAAGCTGCTGTACAACGGCACGGTCGCGATGACCGGCGGGCAGGACCCGCAGGGGCAGATGTCGGTGCCGGATCTCGCCGCGATGCTGCTGCTGGAAGGCGTGACCCGCGTGATCGTGACGAGCGACGACCCCGACCGTCACCCGAGCGCATCGTTCCCCGACTCGGTCGACGCGTGGGACCGCTCACGATTCCAGGAGGCCGAACGGGTGCTCGCGGACACGCCCGGAGTCACGGTGCTGATCCACGACCAGGCCTGCGCCGCGGAGAACCGGCGCGGACGGGCGCGGGGCACGATCGCCACACCCGGTTTTCGGGTGGTGATCAACGAGCGGGTCTGCGAAGGGTGCGGTGACTGCGGCGACAAGAGCAACTGCCTGTCGGTGCAGCCGGTCGACACGCCGTGGGGCCGCAAGACACGGATCCATCAGACGAGCTGCAACTTCGACTTCTCGTGCCTGCAGGGCGACTGCCCGTCGTTCGCCACCGTCACCACCGACGGCCCCGCGGCCGAGCGTGGCCGACCGGACCCGCCCGAGCGCCTCGCCGCGCCGCATCCACCGATCGTCGACATCGACGACTTCACGATCCGCATGACTGGTATCGGCGGCACCGGTGTGGTCACCGTCAGCCAGATCCTCGGCACGGCGGCGATGCTCGACGGCTGGGACGTACGCGGACTCGACCAGACGGGGCTGTCGCAGAAGGCGGGGCCGGTCGTCAGCGATCTCCGGATCGGGACCAGCGGCGCCGCGATGTCGAACCACGCGAACGCCGGGGGCGTCGACTGCCTCTTGGCGTTCGATCTCCTCGTGGGGGCCAGCGACTCGAACCTCACCGGCGCCCGCCCCGAACGCACCGTGGTGGTGGCGTCCACCGATGCGGTACCGACCGGACAGATGGTCACCCATCCCGACGTCGCACCTCCGAGCGGGTCGGTGCTGCTCGACCGCGTCGGCCAGGTGAGCCGGGCGGCCGAGAACCGCTACCTCGATGCGGCGGGCCTTGCGAACGGCCTGCTCGGATCGACGACGACCGCGAACATCCTGCTGCTCGGTGCGGCCGTGCAGGCCGGCGCCGTTCCGGTCGACCCCGATGCGATCGAGCGGGCGATCGGGCTCAACGGCGTCGCTGTCGACACGAACCTCGCTGCCTTCCGCTGGGGCCGGGCCTGGATCGACGACCGCGACGCCGTCGAACGGGCGGCCGACCTCCCGACGACGCCGCAGCCCGAAACCGTCGACGAACTGATCGAGCGGCTCGCCGGCGACCTCGTCGACTATCAGTCGCCTGCCTACGCCGACCGGTACCGCGTCGTCGTGGCCGAGGTGCGCGCCATGGAGACACGCGTCGCCCCCGGATCGACCGCCCTGACCGCCGCGGTCGCTCGGCAGCTCCACCGGCTGATGGCGTACAAGGACGAGTACGAGGTCGCTCGCCTCCTGCTCGCCGACGAGGCCCGAGCCGGCTACGAGGCGGTGGGAGGCCCCCGCACGAACGTGACCTACCACCTCCACCCGCCGATGCTGCGGGCGATCGGCGTCGACCGCAAGCTGAAGCTGCGTCGCAGCGCCGCGCCCACGCTCCGGGCGCTCCGGGCGACGAAGGGTGTGCGGGGCACGCTGGCCGACCCGTTCCGGTGGGCCGAGGTGCGTCGCGTCGAGCGGGCGATGATCCCGGAGTACGTCGATGCGATCCGCCGCCTGCAGCGACGCCTGCGCTCCGACAACCTCGACGATGCGGTCGAGATCGCGTGGCTGCCCGACCAGGTGCGCGGCTACGAAGATCTCAAGCTCCGGCGCGCCGCCGCCTACCGCGCCGAACTGGCCCGCCGCCTGCGAACCTGGTGACGCGAGTGCAGCACGGGTCTGACCCTTGCTGCAATGCGGGCGTCGGGGCCTAGCCTCGGGCGCCAGATGAGCGCCGCCACCCTCTTGCTGTTGATCGTGGGCCTGGTGGCCCTCGTGGTGGGTGCGGAGGGCCTCGTGCGGGGCGCTTCGAGACTCGCGGCGAGAACCGGGATGTCGAGCGTCGTGATCGGCCTCACGGTGGTCGCGTTCGGTACGAGCGCGCCCGAGTTGGCCGTCAGCGTCGGCGACAGCATCCGCGGCGGCGAGGAGGCCGGATCGATCGCGATCGGCAACGTCATCGGCTCCAACATCGCCAACATCCTGCTGGTGCTCGGACTCGCCGCCGCCGTCGGCGGGTCGTTGTTCGTCGCCCAACGCATCGTGCGACTCGACGTGCCGATCATGATCGGCATCTCGGTGCTCGTGCTCCTGTTCGTGCTCGACGAACAGCTCGGACGGATCGAGGGGGTGATCCTGGTCGTCCTGCTCATCTGCTACATCTCGTGGACGGTGATCGTCGCCACCCGGGGCTCCGCCCCGGCCATCGTCGCCGAGTACGACGAGGCGCTCGACCCGGAGAAGCTCGCGCAGTCGTCGGTGCTCGTCGACCTCTGCTACCTCGTCGCCGGGCTCGCGCTCCTGGTCGTCGGGTCGCAGGCACTGGTCCGCTCGGCCAGCGACATCGCCGGCGCCCTCGGCGTCAGCGACCTGGTGATCGGGCTCACCGTCGTCGCGATCGGCACGTCGCTCCCGGAGGTCGCCACGTCGGTGCTCGCGGCGCTGCGCGGCGAGCGCGACCTGGCGGTGGGCAACGCGATCGGATCGAACCTGTTCAACCTGATGGCGGTGCTCGGGATCACGGCGATCGTCTCGCCGAACGCCCTGTCGGTCGCCTCCAGCGCCGTGCGCATCGACATCCCCGTGATGGTGGCCGTCGCTGTCGCCTGTCTCCCCGTGTTCGCCAACGGCCACGTCCTCAACCGTTGGGAAGGCGTCGTGTTCCTCGTGCTGTACGCGGGTTACATCGTCTGGCTGGTGCTCGATGCGAACGACCACGGATTCCGCGACGCCTACGGCAGCGCCATGGTGTTCTTCGTCATCCCGGTGATCGCCGTGACGATCATGGTGATGTGGGCGCGAGGGCGATCCGCCTCGTTCAGCGCCGCGTCCTGATCGACGGCGCGGAGTCGGGCGCGTCGTGCGCCACCAGCGCGGCGCCGACGATGCCGGCGTTGTTGGCCATCGTCGCCGGCACGACCTCGGTGTCGATGGAGATCATCGGCAACCAGACGCTCGCCGACTTCGACGCACCACCACCGACGATCAACAGGTCCGGGGAGAACAGCATCTCGAGGTGGCGCAGGTAGCGCTCGACCCGTGTGGCCCACTCGGCCCAGCCGACGCCCTCGCGTTCGCGCACCACGGCGGAGGCCCGGGTCTCGGCATCGTGCCCGTCGAGTTCGAGATGGCCGAGTTCGGTGTTCGGAACCAGGGTGCCGTCGACAAAGAGGCCCGAGCCGATCCCGGTGCCGAAGGTGAGCATGATCACGACGCCGTCGCGACCGCGACCGGCACCGAAGTGCATCTCGGCGATCCCGGCGGCGTCGGCATCGTTCACCATCGTGACGTCGAGCCCGCATGCCTCGGTGAACAGCGCGTCGGCGTCGACGCCGATCCAACTGGCGTCGATGTTCGCGGCGAGGGTGACCACCCCGTGGTGCACGATCGACGGGAATGCCACACCCAGCGGCCGCATCCAGTCGTGGAACTCGACGAGTTCGCAGAGGACGCCGGCCATTGCCGCCGGGGTCGCCGGGCGCGGCGTCGGGATGCGATGCCGTTTCGAGGCGAGTTCGCCGGACGTGAGATCGACGACGGCAGCCTTCATGCCGGTGCCGCCGATGTCGATGCCGAATCCGAGGTCGTCCTTGCGCACGGCTCGCAAACTACTCGCCGCGGTCAGCACTGACCGATGCCGCACCGACGGGCGGGGCGGGCGTCGTCACCCGGCGAGGTGCCTCAGCTGGCGAGGTGCCTCGCCTCGGCCCAGGTGAGCCCCTTCTCGAGGTTGGGTTCGCGGGGCAGGCCGAGCACGAACTCACCGACGATGTTGCGCTGGACCGCGAAGGTGCCGCCGCCGAGCGTGAGCGCCGGACTGAACAGGTAGCCGTAGTGCCACACCGGGTCGACGTCGGGGTACTGCCGGGTGCCGCGGAAGTTGTTCTCGGTCGGGCCGTTCTGGGCCGCCGACGGGATCGGGCCGGCCGGGCCGGACCCGGCGAGCATCCCGTGCGCACCGGTGACCGCCTTGGCGAGCGCCATCACGTGTTGGCCGTGCTCGTCGGCCATGATCTTCTGGATCGACGCCTCCGGGCCGGGCGTCTTGCCCTGCAGCGTGGCGCTGAGGCTCCTCATCCGGTTGAGCCGGAGCAGCTCGGCTTCGATGTGGAGGCGGGCCGCCTGGTCGCGCAACACGGGCTCGTCGAGCCCGCCGTCGGCACGGATGACGTCGAGCAACTCCTCCGCGGAGGGGCCGACGCCCCACAGCGATCCGGCAGCGGAGAGCGACACCCGCTCGTTCGACAGCGTCACCTTGGCGAGCCGCCAGCCGTCACCCTCCTCGCCGACCCGCAGCGACGCAGGGATCCGCACGTCGTCGAAGAAGACCTGGTTGAACGAGTGCGCCGTGGTCATGTCGACGATCGGGCTCATCGTGATGCCGGGCAGGTCCATCGGGCAGATGAAGTAGGAGATGCCCTTGTGCTTCGGCTGGTCGGGGTCGGTGCGGGCGATGAGGATCCCGAGCTGCGAGTGGTGCGCCCCGCTCGACCAGATCTTCGAGCCGTTGACGACGTACTCGTCGCCATCCCTGACGGCTCTCGTGGCGAGGTTGGCGAGGTCGGAGCCCGCGTCGGGTTCGGAGAACAGCTGACACCAGAACTCCTCACCGCTGAAGATCTTCGGCAGGTACCGCTCGTGCTGTTCGGTGGTTCCGGCGAGAAAGATCGTCGGTGCGGCCCAGCCGATGCCGATGTGGTTGTTCGGCCGCCGGATACCGGCCTTTGCGAGCTCGTCGTCGATCACGAGCTGGTCGATCGGGTCGGCGTCGAGGCCCCACGGTCGGGGCCAGTGCGGCACGACGTACCCGGCTTCGGCGAGCACCTTGCCGCTCGGGTTCGGGTTGGCTGCGATCCAGTCACGCACCCGCTGGCGGGTGGGGTGGTCCTCGGACGGGAGGTCGAAATCCATACCGACACTCTTGCCGCTGGCGGCGGCAGGATCAGATTCGAGCGCCCCCTCGGTTCCACCCCCTCTCAGCCGAGGCGATGAGTTCCAGCGCGACCCGTGCGCGCCGGAACTCATCCCACCCCGCTACTCGGCCGCGGTCGTTTTGGCCGGGGTCTTCTTGGCCGAGCGCTTCTTCGCCGGGCGCTTCTTCGCCGGACGCTTCTTCGCCCGGGTCGTCTTCGCCGGGGTCTTCTTCGCCGGGCGCTTCTTCGCCGGGACGGACGTCGAGAGGGGGCGATCGGTTCCCGGCATCCCCGGGATCCCGCGGCGCATCGCCGGAGCCGGCTGTGGTTCTGCCCACTCCGCGCCCGTCGCCTCGAAGAGTCGCTCGATCTCATCGATGTGGAGATCGACGAGATCCCACAGATCGGGGATCAACTCGCGGTCGGCGATCAGCCCGAAGTCGAGCCGGTCGAGATAGCTGTGCACCGTGATGTTCAGACCCATGTCGTCGGCGATCGTCGACACCGGGATGTAGTTGGTCATCTTCGCACCGGCGAAGTACAGCGCATGACGCGGCCCTGGCACGTTGGAGATCACGACGTTGGTCGGCAGGTTCATCCGGTCGGCGAGGCGCAACCTCGACTGCAACCTCATCGCAGCGGTGGCCGCCAGCGGCGGTGCGACCTGGGCGAGCTCGGCGATGTCGTCGGCGGGCAACACGTCCATCTGTCGCTTCGCCTCGTTCATCGCGTCGTGGCAACGCCGCAGCCGCTCGAGCGGGTCGTCACAGTTCGTCGGCAGGTCGGCGATGATCGCGCCGACCCGGTTCGTCCACGGATCCTCCTCCTCACCGGTGCGGATCGACACCGGCACCATCGCCCGCAACGGCTCCTCCGGCAGGGCGTCGTGGCGCAACAGGTACTCGCGCAACGCACCGGTGCAGATCGCCATGACGACGTCGTTGACCGTGCACCCCGTGGCCTCCTTGAGGGCCTTGATGTTGCCGAGGGCGGTCGACCGCATGGCGAAGCGACGGTGCGGGGTGATCGACCGGTTGAACGGTGTCGGTGGCGCGGGCGAGAGCGGGATCCGCACGCGGTTCGCGGGTTCGGGGGTGTCGACCTGGCCGCCGACCGCCATCGACTTGAGGAGGTCGCGGGCCTGCCCGGCGATCGCCGAGACGCTGTCGACCCCGGCCGCTTCGGCGAAGTTGCGCACCATCCGCAACGACAACCGCATGCCCTTCACCGGGTTGAGCGCGAGGTTGCGCATCGTGCGTTCGAGCAGCTCACGGTCGCTCGGCACCGGTTCGCCGACCCAGTCGGCGTGTTCGGGCCACGGCGTGTCGGCCGACGGATCGGTCAGCAGGTTGAGCAGCAACACACCCGACGCCCCGTCGATGGTGGCGTGGTGGGTCTTGGTGAGCATCGCCCAGCGGCCGTCGGCGAGCCCTTCGATCACGTACGCCTCCCAGAGCGGACGCGATCGGTCCATCCGCCGACCGACGATGCGGGCGACCTGCTCGGCGAGTTGGTCGGCTCCCCCGGGAGGCGCGAGACCGAGGTGGCGAACGTGGAAGTTGAGATCGAAGTCGGGGTCGTCGATCCAGTACGGATGGTCGAGCTGGAACGGCACTTCCACGAGCCGCCGGCGCATCGGTTCGAGACGTCCGATCAGCGCATTGAAGCGGTCGTAGGCGGCCTGGTACGGATCGAAGTCCGCGCTCGGGCGCTCGTAGATCGCGAGGCCGTTGACGTGGCCGTAGGTGTTGGGCGTCTCCATGTAGAGGAAACTGGCGTCGAGACCCGAGAGTTGCTTCACGGACAGAGTCTCGCGCCCGTGCGGGTGCCCCGTCACCCTCAGACACCACGAACCTCGGTTCGGCGACATCGTCGGCGGTCGGTGCGGTGTACGTTCGGCGCGATGGGAGGTCGACGGTGAGCGAGCTCAGCTACGACGAATGGATGAGCGAGAGCGACTCGGTGCTCTGGCACATCGAACGCGATCCGCTGCTGCGATCGACGATCACGAGCGTGTGGTTCCTCGACTCGACCCCGAACCGTGCCCGCATGGATCGCGTCGTGGAGCGCATCGTGGCGAAGGTGCCCCGGTTGCGCCAACGGGTGGTCGACGAGCAGCCGGGCGTCGCTCCCCCGCGATGGGCGGAGGACCCGGACCTCGACGTCGACTACCACTACAGCTGGGTGCGTCTGCCGGGACGCCGGGTGAGCCGCCGCGACGTGCTCGACCATGCACAGCGGCTCGGCGGACTGGCGTTCGACAAGGACCGTCCGCTGTGGGAGCTGTGCGTCGTCGACGGGTTGCCGGGCAAGCGGGCCGCGTTCGTGATGAAGGTGCACCACGCGATCGCCGACGGACTCGGGATGGTCCAGCTGCTCCAGCACATGGTCGATCTCGAAGCCGATCCGCCGCCGGCCGACGAGCCCGCCATCGCCGCCGCGGACGCGTCGCCCGCGCTCCGGGTCGTCGCTCCGCTCTGGGCGATCCCCGGCGCCCGCACGATCTCGCACCGCATCGCCAGCGAGACCCGGACCGGGGTGCGGATCGGTCGGGCATCGTGGCGCACCGCCGGGGAGATGCTGCGCGATCCCCGAGCGACGATCGGGCAGCTGGGTCGCACCACCGGATCGATCGCTCGCGTCGTCAAGCCCGCCACCACCCCGCTGAGCCCGGCGATGACCGCCCGCTCGATCAACACGAGATTCGACGACGTCGCGGTGCCGTTCGACGAGTTCAAGGCGGCGGCGAAGCGGGCCGGCGGAACGCTCAACGACGTCTTCGTGGCCACCACGCTCGACGCGTTGCGTCGCTACCACGACGAGCTGGGCGCGCCCTGTGACGAGGTACGGATGAACATGCCCGTCAGCGTGCGCGGTGGCGAATCGGCGAACCGGTTCGACAACCAGTTCGTCCCGGCGCGCATGGTGCTGCCCCTCAGCGTCGGCGACCCCGCCGCGAGGATCGGCGAGGTGAGGGACCTCCTGCGGGCGGTGCGCGCCGAGCCGGCACTCCCCCACGTCAACGACATCTCCGGTGTGATCGGACGGCTGGGGCCGGCCGCCGCGGTGTCGGTGCTCGGCGCGATGCTCAAGGGCGTCGACATCACGACCTCGAACGTCCCGGGCCCGCCGTTCCCCGTCTACATGGCCGGGGCGAAGGTCGAGGAGTTCTACGCCTTCGGCCCGCTCGCCGGCGCGGCGATCAACATCACCCTGTTCAGCTACGACGGCGCCGTCCACCTCGGGATCAACAGCGATCGTGCGGCCGTGGTCGACCACGAGCTGTTCGCCCGGTGCGTGCGCGAGGCGATCGACGACACGCTGACGCTCCTGGCCGACGAATGACGTTCCGGGAACGCTTCGTCCCATCGGACCCGCGCGGCATCGGCGACGAACCGGACTACCGCTTCACGCTCGCGAACGAGCGAACGTTCCTCGCGTGGATCCGAACCGCGCTCGCGCTCGCCGCCGGCGGGTTGGCGGCGGTGGGACTGCTCGAGGACCTGGCGGGCGGCGAAGTCCTCGGGATCCTGCTGTTGGTGCTCAGCTTCGTCACGGCGGCGAGCGCCTACCGACGGTGGGCGCTCAACGAACGATCGATGCGCCTGCAGGAACCGCTCCCGGCGTCGCGGTTGCCGATGATGATGGCGATCGGCACGGCGATCGTGGCCGTGGCGGCGGCCGTGGTCCTGGTGGTCGACCGCTCGTGAACGATCGACCGCCGACCAGTTTCGACAACGGACTCCAGCACGAGCGCACGGCGCTGGCCTGGGAGCGTACGGCGATCGCGACGATGGTCGCCGGACTCGTACTGAGCCGGTTCGCAGCGATCCACGCGTACTGGCTCGCCGCGGGAGCGGGACTCCTGCAGACGGTGTTCGGCGCGGGCCTGCTCGTGTGGGCCGGGACGCACTACGAGGATCTTCACGGGCCGCTGCGCGACGGCGCCGACGTCGTGCACCCGTCAGCGACACGCACCGTGGGGCTGGTCACCGTCACGACGATCGGCCTCGCCCTCGCGACCGCGATCGCCGTCGCGTGCATCGGCTGACGACTCCCCGATAGGGACTTTCGTCCATGGCCACGTGCGGTCGCGCCAGGCACCCTGGAAGAAGTACACATACCCCGCGGGGTATTCATTGACCTCGCAAGCATTCCACCACGAGAGGCGGCGACACTCATGACTCGTAGGCCCACCACCACCCGAGGCGTCCACCGACGACACCGAACGATCGGCGCGCTCCTCGGAGCCGGCACCCTGGTCCTCGCCACCCAGGTCGGCGGCCTCGGCGAGAGTCCCGTACAGGCCCAGACGGTCGAGACCCCCCAGCCGTACGTGACCGACGAACTCGTGTTCACCGTCGACGACATCCTCGGTAGCTCTGCCGCGTTCGGCGGAGCGTCCGAGCAACCGCGAGGAATTCGACCCGACCATCGTGCTCGGCAACGATCCCGGCGAGGACACCTCCGGCAACATCATGCCGAACCCGCCCATCGTGCTGTCGCCGATCGACAGCTCCTTCACGACCGACGAGATCGACTTCTTCGGCGCGATCCCCCGCGACCGCGACAACGTCCACGTCGAGGGCTACGCCGGCAACATCGTGGACAGTGGCGACCCCGCCGACCCCGCCGACGACAAGATCATCGGACTCGAGGTGTCCGACGTAGCCACCGACCTCTTCCGTGCCGGCGCACCACTCGGTACGTGGGCGGCGGGGCTCGGCGGCGAGTCGATCAAGGCGTCGACCGAGCACTTCACCGTGATGGAGAGCATCCTCACCTGCTACCAGACCTACGAGTACGACTACTGGTCGAGCTACGAGGACTACCTTGCGAACCCCACCTCGTCGACCCTCGACCGCACGAATGCGGCACTGATCGCGGCGGGAGAAGCGCCGTGCACCGATCCGTCTCGCGCGTTGACCGATCCGAACGACCTCGTCGGCTTCAACGGTGAGGACATCGACTTCGCCACGTTGCCGGCGAACGAGGACTCGGTCATCGAGGACATGGCGATCGACCCGGACAATGCCTACTCGGCCACCACGAAGGACGACGGCAAGCTCCTCTTCCGCTGGGGCACGTCGGTCAAGAAGCCGACCGACATCCGCTTCCAGAAGACGATCCCGCTGCCGCCGGAGTGGACCGACATCGCCAGCCTGCCCGCCGGCTCGCCGGGGTACCGCGTGACCCGGGCCGAGTTGATCCTGGATCACAACATCACCAACAACCCGAACGACCAGATCCGTCCCGAGGACTGGGAGAACGAGGCCGCCACCGGCCGTCTGCCCTCGTACTCGGTCGACGGTTCGGGGAACTGGGTGTCGACCACCGACTGTTACGAGGGCGACGGTGACTTCATCCCCGCCGGAACGCTCCTGCGCAGCAACACACCCGCCGACCCCAGCGTGCCCGCATCCGACCTCCAGAACGGCTACACCCCGGCCTGGTACACGACGATCCAGCGCGACCCCTTCGAGTGGTCCTACCGAGACACCCGCCGGGGACGTGCTCGGCAGCCACGATCCGGTCGACCTCGACAACCTGCCTGCCGGCTCGAGTTCGAGGGGGCGACCCTCCTCAGCGGACCACGCTGGCGCATGACCTCCAACAAGTTCGGCCAGGACCTGCCCGGCCTGGAGATCCCGATGGAGGAGTGCACACAGCCGCCGTACCAGAAGGGTGAGACCCGCTACGACACCGGTGACCGCACGACGACCACGGTCAACCTCCTCGACTGGAGCCCGACCAACGACAAGTGGCCGACCGACGCCGAGTACTCGCCGTTCGCCTACAGCGCCGGGTGGATCACCGACTGGAACGACCCGACAGCCGGCGTTCCCGGCCAGGCGATCTCCGCCGAGGACGCAGCCCGCTGCGCTTCGACCGACGGTGCCGGCAACTGCGTCACCTCGCTCGGCACGACGCTGACCGACGGGTTCGACGTGACGTTCTACGTCAAGGGTGACGTCAAGCCCGCCCAGATGTACGACGTCCAACTGATCCTCGAGTGGGAGCCGACCCCGGTCCCCGCACTCACCCCGGTCCCGCCCGTCGAACCTCCAGTGGAGCCCCCAGTGGAGCCCCCGTGGAACCCCCGGTGGAACCGCCGGTGACGCCACCCGCAGAGACCGCTTCGGCCTTCCTTCCGCTGGTTCCGTCCCGCGTGCTCGACACCCGCAACAACCTCGGGTTCGCCCTCGGCGAGTGGGACGGCACCGGCCCGCTGCTCGCCGGCAGCACCGTGTCGATCCCGGTCCGTTCGGCCGGGGTGCCGAGCGACGCCATCGTCGCCGTGGCGAACGTGACCACCACCAACGCCACCGACGCTGGCTACATCTCGGTCTTCCCGTGCACCCAGTCCGCACCGAACGCGAGCAACCTCAACTTCCGCCCCGGCGAGGACCGGGCCGCCCTCACCTATGCGCCCGTCGGCACCGATGGTCGGATCTGCCTTTACAGCAGCGTGACCACCGACGTGATCGTCGACGTCAACGGCTACACACCCGCGGGCGGCTCGTACAACCCGATCAACCCGGTACGCATCGCCGACACCCGCGCCAGCGGCACGCTGGCCGCCGGCGCCACGCTCCGGGTCACGCCACCGGCCACCGGCGCCCAGGCGCTGGCGGTGTCGGTCACCTCGGTGGGCGCAGCCGCCCCCGGCTACCTGACGGCGTACTCGTGCGCCGACGGCCTGCCGGCGACGAGCACGCTGAACTACCGGACGGGCGAGGACATCGCCAACCTGTCGATCGTCGGAGCCGGCGACGTCTGCGTCTACACCAGCGCCCGGTCGGACGTGTTGGTCGACGTGCAGGGGCAGTTCTCCCAGCCGGTGAATCTCGACCAAGGCACGCCTGCTCGACACCCGCTCGGGTGCCACGCCGGCCGCCGGCTCGATCACCCGCTTCGACCCCAGCTCGGTCCCGGCATTCGCCGGATCGCCGATGGCCGCGGTGAACGTCACCTCGACCGAGTCGACAGCGAGCGGGTTCCTCACCGTGTGGAACTGCGCAGATCCGCAACCCAACGCCAGCATCCTGAACTACCAGGCAGGCAAGGACGTTGCGAACCTCTCGATGGTGAAGACCACGTCGCCGATCTGCGTGTACACGTACAGCCCGACCGACATCGTCCTCGACCTCATGGCCGTCACGCCCTGAGGTCGGGGGCGAGAGCCCCCGTCGATGAAAGGAGCAGTTCATGCACCATCGACACCCCACCGCCATGGCCAGGACGGTGGCCGCACTCGCCGCCACCGTCCTCGCCCTCGGCGCCTGTTCATCGAACGACGACGGCGCCGCCACGACGCCCACCACGAATCCCGAGCCGACGGCGACCGTCGGCTCGGAGCCCACGGTCCCCGCAGCGTCGCCCGACGAGGCGACGACCGACGCCGAGACGGTCGCCGGATCGGTGAACAGCGCCTCGCTGGCGCTGTCGCCGGCCACCCCGGCCGACGCGACCGTCGTGATCGACTCGTCGGGGGTGACCACCGACCGATCGGTGCGCCGGGGCGGCCAGTCGGCGATCGAACAGGGGCAGACCTTCGCGGTCGGCGAGGACACCACGCTCACGGGCGTGTCGTTCGAAGTGATGGCGCCCGACGGCGTCAGCGCCGGCCAGAGCGTGCACCTCAGCCTGTACGAGGTGGGCGACACGGTGGCGATGGTGCCGAGCGGCATCGTCGCCTTCGGATCGACCACCGACCGGTTGTCGTTGCCGCTCACCGAGGGCCTGGCACCCGACGAGGTCACCCATCTCGTGTTCAGCTTTCCCGAGGTGGCTCTGACCGGCGGCAGTCAGTACGCCGTGGTGCTGTCGTTCGCCGACGGCGCCGGACCGGCGGAGATGTACGTCCAACACGCCGACGCTGACGCACTCCCCGACGGGGTCGCGATCTCGCTGGAAGGTGAGTTCTGGAAGGCCAACCGGGCGAACGGCGACAGTGCCGTCACCCTCACCTTGGTGTGACGTCATTCGACCCGACCCGATCGACCGCCGCAGGCAGCATGCGCTGTCTGCGGCGGTCGTTCGCGGTAGCCTTGTCCTCCGTGACCACGCTGTTCGACGCCGAGCCGATCCCGGCCGACGACCTGATGGACGACCTGATGATCGGCGATCCGATGGGCCACGACGGCACCGACGAACGGGACGAACCGGACCACGGTCGGCGGCGCACGGTCCTCGCCGGGGCCATCGTGGCCGTGCTCGGCATCGCGGCGATCGCCGCCGTTCTCACCGATGACCAGGGTGAATCCGTCGCGATCGCAACGGTCGACGACGCCGCCGCGGCGGCGCCGGTCGAGGTGGTCGAGGCGGCAGCGCTGCCCGACCTCGAGGGCGAACTCGGACAGAACCAGGTCGAGCCGACCGCAACGGTCGAGCCCGAACGGGCCGACGGCGGCTGCACGATCGGAGCGCTGTCGGTGCGCCTCGGATCCGACGGCGACGGGGTCGCCTGCCTGCAGATGGCGTTGATCGATCTCGGCTACTACGACGGCGCCGCGAGCGGCAACTTCGACAACGCGACCGCTCAGGCCGTGATGTCGTACCAGGAGGCCGAGGGTCTCTTCGTCGACGGCGTGGTCGGCCGCGAGAGTGCGATTGCGCTCGACATCTGGCCCGACGAGGAGTCGTTCGTCGTCCATACTCCCCCGCCCGCCGACGGCGCCATGGACTCCACCGGATACCTGCTGTCGCCGGTCGCGTCGGTCGGCGATGCCGCTCCCCCGCTGCCGGAGGACTCCGGGTCGGGCCGACGGGTCGTGTACGACCGCGCCGGCCAGCGCGTCTGGGCGGTCGACGCCAACGAGCAGATCATCCGCTCGTGGCTCGTGTCGGGCAGCACGTACAGCAACGAGCAGCCGGGCACGCACACGGTGTACAGCCGCTCGGACATGTCGACGGCGTGGAACGGCAAGGCCTGGTTGCCGCAGATGATCCGCTACCAGCAGACCGCGATCGGCCACATCGGCTTCCATGCGATCCCGCTGCACGTGTCCGACAACTCGCCGTACCAGACCACCGACGAACTCGGCACCCGCCTGTCCGGCGGCTGCCAACGCCAGCACAACCTCGACGCAGCGTTCCTCTGGTCGTTCGCCGACGTCGGCACCACCGTCGTCGTCACCTGACGGGCAACACCCGACCAGCGACAACCGGGGCCGCGGTCAGAGCCGGGCGTGGAGGCGGCGTGCCTGTTCGGTCGCTCGGGCCCGGATCTCGGCGGCGTCGACGCGAGTGGCGACGCCGTTGTGCAGCGCCGGCTCACCGTCGATGTCGACGTCGAGCGCTCTCACACCCGGCGTGTAGGCGAGGTGCCACGGCGCCATCGGCGCATACGACCATCGGACACGATCGTCGATCGCCTCGGGGAACAGGCGCCATCCCTCCTGCAGCCACGCCCACGCAGTGTCGGGGCTCGTGGTGACGTCGGCGGAGCGGGCCACGACGAACGCGAGTTGGAACTCGGCGAGCATGTCGGCGCCGATGCCGTCGGTGCCGAGCGCGACCCGGTTGGTGAAGCGTGTCGGGCGGGCGTAGCCGACCGCGTTGTTCAGGTTCGAACGCGGGTTGTGCACGATCGTGCCGCGCAACCCGTGGTCGTCGGGGAGATGGACGCCGTGGATCAACAACCAGTCGTCGGCGCTGAGCGACCGCAGTCGATCGACCGCGCCGGCGTCGTCGGGGCCCTCGGCGACGTGGATGTGCACGCCGACGCCGTGCCGCCGTGCGAGATCGGCGGCCGCGGCCAGCGTGTCGTCACTGCACGTGAACGCGGCGTGCACCCCGACCATGCCCCGCCCTCCACCAGCGAGGTACCGATCGTTCTCGCTCGAGCCCTCGCCGCGCGCCGTCGGGGCCGTGGCGATCGGTGACTCCGTAACTGGTGTTCACTCGCACGCCCACCTCGGCGCAGGCGTCGGCGATCACCGTCAGCGACCCCTCGATCGCGTTGGGCGACTCGTGGTGGTCGATGATCGCCGTGCACCCGGCTTCGAGGGCCTCGAGCGCGCCGAGCTTCGCCGACCATTCGAGCATCTCGAGATCGAGCGCCGTGTCGAGGCGCCACCACACCTGTTCGAGCACCTCGAGGAACGTCGTCGGTGTCCGTGGCGGTGCCGGCATCCCCCGGGCCAGCGCCGAGTAGAGGTGGTGGTGGGCGCAGACGAGGCCGGGTGTCGCGTCGATCGCCGGCTCCACTGTGATCACAGGACGCGACTGTAGTGTGGCGATCCGTGACCGAACCGCCGGCCGACGACCCCCACGCGCCGCCGTCGGGCCGATCCCGGGGGGTCTCGATCGCGACACGCCTCGCCGCCGCGGTGTTGCTCGTCAGCCTCGTGTCGCTCGTCGTCGCCACGATCGTCGGCGTCTACTTCCGGCTCCGATCTCGGACGCAACATCTACCAGACGCGCCTCACCACGCTCCGCACTGCCGGCGCGACTGACGTTGCCGGTGTGCTCGGGTCCACACGGCAGGCGACGGAGGCGCTCGCCCTGAGCCCGGCGACGGCCGCGACCATCGACTCGTTCGACCGGGGCTTCCAGGCACTCCCGGAGACGGTCGACATCGACGCGACCACGGTGTCGTCGGAGCTGACCACCGCGTACGAGCACGTCTACCTGTCGACCCTCGGCCCGGACGGTGTGCCGCCGTCGATCGGCGACATCGTCGCGGTCGACCCGCGCGCGCTGTACCTGCAGACCGAGTACTCGATCGAGACGGTCGACGCGGAGACCGGCGAGGTCGTCATCGGCGAGCCGGCCGACGGCCAGTCCGTCGAGGTCCGGACCGTCAGCCGATCCCGGCCGCCTCGCCGATGCCGGTGACGCCACCGAGTGGACCGACGGCGCACCGCGAGTACCACCCGGCCTACCGGAGGATCCGCGACGATCTCGGCCTCCTCGACCTGTACTTCGTCGAGCCGGACGACTCGCGCGATCGTGTACTCCGTCGACAAGGGACCGGATCTCGGCACCAGTCTCGTGACCGGACCCGTTCGGCGGATCGGTCCTGGCGAACACGGTCGGGAAGGGTCATCGACGATCCGGGTGCCGGGACCGCGGTCAGCGACCTCAGTCGCTACGACGCGAGCCCGGCGACGTCGTCGGGGTGATGGCCAGCCCGGTGATGGACGGCGACGACCTCGCCGGAGTGGTCGCCGTGATGTACGACGGCGCCGTCTTCACCGACCTGCTGACATCGGCGGCCCTCGTCAACGACCTGGTCGAGGACGACGTCGACGAGGCCGAGGTCGACGTCTATCTGGTCGGCGCCGACGGGACCACGCGCAGCGATCCGCTCTCCTACCTGGCCGATCCAGCCGCATTCCTCGACCTCAGCGAGGCCAGCGGGCTGCTCTCGGAGAGCGAACGGACCGAGATCGAGGCGAACGGCACCATCGTGCTCGTCCAGCCGGTGCCCGGCGCGACGGTCGAGGCCGCCGAGACCGATGACGACGACGTCTCCGAACAGTCGTCGATGACGGGCGAGTCCGTCTACACCACCGTGGGCCCCGTCCCGTTCGACGGCGTGCAGTGGTACGTCACATCGGAGGCGAACCTCACTGCGGCGGAAACCTCCCTCGACGACTTCGGCAACATCCTGATCGTCGGCGCGTCGTTGTTCGTGATCGTCATCGCCTTCCTGGCGGTCGCGTGGGCGAGCCGGCTCCTCGCTCCCGTCCGGACGATCAGCGAGCGGCTCGGTTCGATCGACGTCGACCACGGGCCCCTCACCATTCCCGAGCGGAGTCCGGTCGAGATGCACCACCTCGTCTCCAGCTTCGACTCGATGACAGCGACGCTCGACCACCAGCAGGTGGCCCTCGCGCTCGCTCGGGAGGAACGTCTGAACCTGTTGCGCCGGCTCCTGCCGACCGCGGTCGCCGAGCGACTCGCGAAGGGAGACGTCGACGCAGTCGAGCGGGTGCCGCAGGCGTCGGCGGTCGTCGTGGTCGTTCGCGGCCTGGGCCAACTGGTCCGGTCGCCCAACTCGCACGCCAACCGTGACCTCGTCGACCGGCTCCACTCGGAGCTCGACGAACTCGCCGAACACCACGGCCTCGACCGGATCAAGGTGGTGGGCGACGCCTACTTCGCCGCGTGCGGCCACGATCGACCCTTCATCGACCATGCACCGAGAGTGGTGACCTTCGCCGCGGATGCGCTCGCGGCGGTGCGCTCGATCGGTTCCGCTGCGGGGGTCGACCTCGACGTGGCGATCGGGATCGACACCGGGGCGGTCTCGGTCGGGATGACCGGCGGTTCACGGCTCGTGTACGACGTGTGGGGCGGCACGGTGAGCACGGCCCACCAACTCGCGCGCAGCGCCGGTGCCGGGACCATCCTGGTCTCGGACACCACGCACGCAATGCTCCCCGAGGAGATCCACGGCGACGCCACCGACGTCGACGGGTTCGCCGCCTGGACGGTGTCCGACATCGTGATCGACCGGGAAGCCGCGACATGAACACCAACTCGTTCTTCTGGGCGATCGTCGTCATCGTCGTCGTGCCGCTGACCGTGCTCGCGGTCTCCGAGTTCGACGAGCGTCTCCGCCAGCGCGACTCGCCGATGCGCTCGGCGATCGAAATCGTTCGAACCTGGGCACTTCCGTTCTTCGCGGTGTGGGCCGTGCTCCGCCCGGTACTCGGGCGCGACGTCGACTCGCTCGGCGTCCAACTCGCAACGACGGGGCTCATCCTGGCGCTCGGCGCCGCGGTGCTCCGCGTGCTCCGCGTGCTGGTGGCCGGCGTGGCCGGGCGGCAGCGCCGGGACGGGCGAGGCCCGATCCCGCAGCTCCTGCTGGCCGTGCCCCGACTCGTCGTGCTGCTCACCATCGCCTGGTTGCTGCTGAGCAGCGTCTGGAACGTCGACCTGTCCAACCTGCTCACCGCGCTGGGCGTCACCTCGCTCGTCGTGTCGTTCGCCCTGCAGGACACGCTGAGCGGGCTGGCGTCGGGGTTCCTCCTCCTCAGCGATCAGCCGTTCAAACCGGGCGACTGGATCATCTCGGGCGACATCGAGGGGATGGTGATCGACCTCAACTGGCGCACCACCCGGATCCGCACACGCAACGGCGACATGGTGATCGTGCCGAACAGCCAGCTCGCGAAGGCCAGCATCGTCAACTACAGCGCCCCCGAGCCGGTGCACCGGATCGTCGTGCCACTGCAGGTCGCGTTCTCGAATCCGCCGACGCTCGCCAAGGAGATGTTGCTCGCCGCCGCACGCGAGACCGCCGGGGTGCTCTCCGATCCCCCGCCGGACATCCGGGTCGTGACGATCGACGATCCGCTGATGGGCTACGAGGTCCACCTCTGGGTCGCCGACTACGCGATCGTGCCCCGCGTGCGGAGCGACTTCTCGTCGCTCGTCTGGTACCAGTCGCACCGGCTCGGCGTACCGCTGCCCAGCCCGGCACAGGACCTGTACCTCCACGACGCCGCTGCGCTGGCCGAAGCAGCCAAGCCCACGGCGGCGTCGATCAGGTCGGGCCTCCAGCGCTCGCAACTGCTCGCCCTGCTCGGCGACGACGACATCGATCGGCTCGTTCCCGCCTCGAGGTTCGCTCGCTACGCGGCCGGCGAGCTGATGGTCGAGTCCGGCACGTCGGCGCGAGACCTGATGGTGTTGCTCGACGGCCGAGCAGCGCTCGTGCTGATCGAGGACGGCACGATCGAGTCGGCAGTCGGCGACATCGCCGAGGGCGAGACCATCGGCATTCTCGAGAGCCCGCGGGGTGAGGGCCGGACGATCGCGGTCCGAGCGATCACCGACTGCGACGTCCTCACCATCGGGGCGGAAGCCGCGAGCGAGATCACGAGCCGCAACGCCGGCCTGGCCGCTGCACTCAACCGGCTCCGCGAGATCCGGGCACGGAGGGTCGACCGCCTCCTCGAGGCACGGGCCACGCTGGCCGCTGCCGAGGCCACGCTGCCGGATGCTGCACCCACCGACGACGGCACCACGGAGCCGACACCGTGACCACTCCGTCGGCAATCACCGTCGAACCGACGATCGACGACGCCCCGAACGAGGCACCGTCGGCCTCGGTTCCGTTCTGGCGCCGACCCCGCAGACTCCGCCGCCAGATCACCGGCACGTTGATGGCTGTCTCCCTGGTGGCCATCGCGCTCTTCGGCGCCCTCAACTACTACGCCGCGGACCAACTCCTCCTCGACGGTACGACCGGCGAACTCGAGAGCGAAGCTGCACTGCGAGCACAGACCACCGAAGTCGGAACGAACCGTCTGCTCGGCCGCGTGGCGGCGGCAGCGTCGGACCCCGGCGTGGTCGATGCGCTCGCCGACTTCGTGGCCGGTTTCGACGCGCTCGACGGGGACGCGCTCGACGCCGAGCAGTTGGCAACGCTCGAGACGTCCTACCGCACGCTGGTCGTCGACCCGATCAACGAACTGGTCGTCACCCCGATCACCGTCGACGACGTCCTCCCACGTACCGACACCGGACGCTGGATCCAGTACCACTACACGTTGCCCGCCGAGGCCCGCACCCGGCCGATCGGTCCGGACGTCCGTGCGACGGCGTACGACATGGCCGTGGCGACGCACGGCGACTTCCTCAGCGCACTCTCGGGCAAGTTCCGTGACGGAGACCTCCTGCTCATCGACGCCCGGGCGAACGTCGTGTACTCCACCCAGCAGCGCATCGACCTCGGCACGAACCTCGACAGCGGGCCGTACTCGGGATCGGCCCTCGCCTCGCTGGTCACCGAGGAGCTGGGGCAGGTGCGCGCCGGAGACGCGCTCCTGACCGACTTCAACGTGTACCTGCCCGGCGGCGCCGAGCCGGTGCTGTTCGCCGGAACCGTGATCCGTTCGGGCAATGAGATCGTCGGGACGCTCGCGGTCGAGATCCCCGTCGAGGCGATCAACCTCATCACCGGCACCGGGATCTCGGGGAAATCGACCGGCCTCGAGGACATCGACACCTACATCGTGGCGGACGATCTGCTGCTCCAGAGTACGCCGCAGGCCTGGTTCGACGATCCCGAGCGCTACCTCGAGGGCATCGCCGACCCCGAGGTGCGCCGCCTGGTCGACGCCCTCGGCTCGCCGGTGGGGCTCCAGTTGGTCGACACCGAGCCCGTTCGCGTCGCCCTCGACGGGAGCGCGTCCGTCGGCCGGTCGACGAACGCGGCGGGGCGAACGGTGTTCAGCTCGTCGACCTCGATCGACGTGCCGGGGGCGACGTGGATCGTGGTCACCGAGGTTCCCCTCTCGGTGGCCCGCAAGCCCTTGAACCAGTACCTGGTGAGGATGGGCCTGGTCGCTGCGATCCTGCTCCCGCTCGCTGCGGTCATCGGCTTCCTCCTCGCCCGTCGCCTGACCCGGCCGATCCCGGTCGCGGTCGCGGCGGCGAGCGCGGTCGCAGCCGGCGAACGGCATCTCGAACTCCCGCCGCTGCGACGCGACGAGTTCGGCGACCTCGGCCGGCGTCTCACGAGGATGGCCGCCACCCTGGGCCGTCAGGAACAGGCCCTCGACGACGAGTACGAACGCAAACGCCAGCTGCTACTGACGGTGCTGCCACCGCACCTCGTGGGCGACGACGGTGTCGTGTCCGACACCGGGGAGTACATCGACGCGGCAACCGTGATCGCCGTCTCGATCGACACCGACGACGCCGAACTCGACACGAGCGACGACCTCGCCGATGCGTTGTCGGCGGTGACCGCGACCGCCGAGCGCCTGGCCACCGAGCGCGGGATCGAGCGGATCCGGGTGGCCGCCGATCGCTCCCTGTTCGTCGCCGGCACCGGCAGCGGCACCGGCA
This sequence comes from Ilumatobacteraceae bacterium, assembly GCA_963710625.1. Classification (GTDB taxonomy): domain Bacteria; phylum Actinomycetota; class Acidimicrobiia; order Acidimicrobiales; family Ilumatobacteraceae; genus Sva-07. The sequence continues at coordinate 241,615 of CAVQBG010000009.1, forward strand.
CCAACGGAGCCGACGATGCGCTCGGCTTCGCCTCGGCGCTCGCCCGCGAGATGCGAACGTTCGCAGCCAGGGCGGGGATCACGCTGGCCGTCCACATCGGGCTGTCGACCGGGCAGATCGCCACTGGCGTCCTCTCGCGCGGGAGCCTCACGTACGGCGCCTGGGGTGAGCCCGTACGCCGGGCGCTCGCGATCAGCGCGCTGTCGAACCCCGGCGAGATCCTCGTCGACGAGGCGACGGTCGCGGCGGCCGGACGCGAATGGCCGTGGGTGCCGATCGACGACCTGGTCGACCTCGACGATCAGCCGATCGCCGTGCGCTCGCTGCCGGTTCCCGACGCGGACACCTGAGCACCGATCGGTGGTGGCGGCCCCAGCGGGCCGCCGGGCGTGCGGCCTACTTCCTGTGGGCCACCCAGCGCCAGACCGCCGTGATGATCACCGCTCCGACGATCGACCCGATCAGACCGCTCGGCTCCAAACTCAGCCCGTCACCGGCGATCAGGCTGAACAGCAGTCCGCCGACGAACGAGCCTCCGAGACCGGCGGCGAGCGCAATGGTCCAGTCGATCGCCCCGCCCTCACGTCCGAGCAGGAACTGGGCGGCCGCACCGACGAGGATTCCGAATCCGAGGATGGCGAGAATGAGCACCGGCGCACGATATCGCCGTGACTACATTTTCGACGGGGACGTCAGGACGGCGCTCCCGACGACGAAAGTGGGGACATCATGATCAAGGGACTGCTCGGACTGCTCATCGTCTTCCTGATCGCCACCTTCCCGGCGACATGGCTGCTGATGCTGTTCCTCGGCAACGCCGCGCCGGCAATGGGACTCAGCTACTGGGGAACCCTGCCGCTCGGGATCCTGGTCTCGGTGCTCATCGGCGGGGCGACCGCCCCGGCGGTCGTGATTCGCGACTGACCGGTTCCGCGAAACCCAGTCCACCTCGACTCCAACCGTCCACTCCAACCACCACCAACGAAAGGTGAGACATCGTGATGATCGCAGCTGAATGGGGAACGGGCCAGGTCTTCTGGTCGCTGATCTGGTTCTTCCTCTTCTTGATCTGGATCTGGATGATCATCGTGATCTTCAGCGACATCATCCGCAGTGACGACCTGTCGGGCTGGGGCAAGGCACTCTGGTCGCTCTTCATCATCTTCCTGCCGTTCCTCGGCATCCTCTCGTACCTGATCGTGCGGGGCGGCGGCATGGCCGATCGGGCGGCCCAGGCCACCCAGGAGGCGAACGAGGCCACCAAGGCCTACATCCGCGACGCCGCCGCGGTGCCGTCCGAGGCGGACCAGCTCGCGAAGCTCGCCGATCTCCACAGTGCCGGCAAGCTCGACGACGCGGAATACGCCAGCGCCAAGGCGAAGGTCATCGGCTGAGCACCACCGCCACCGCTCGCTCGGTGCCGTGGACGACGGTGCTGGTGCTGGCCGCCGGTGTGGGTGCCCTCTCGGCGACGGCTCCAGCGACCGCCGCCACCATCCCCGACACCATCCCCGACAGCATCCCCGACACCGTTCCCAGCACCGTTCCAGGCACTGCGGTCGAGGCACCGCCGCGGACACCGAGGTGGCGTCGCCTCCCGTGACCGCCGGCGGCGAGACGGCCTCGGCCGCCTGCGACGTCGGACGGGCCATGTCGCTCACGGTGTCGAACCGCCTCGACGAACGGGCGCCCTGGACCCGGCCCGATCGCTGGGCGGACCAACACGGACGCTTCGACGGACTCCTCTCCGAGCTGTCGACCTCCGTTCCCGAGCGTGACTTCCCGCAGCTCCTCGACGACGTCGTTGCCGCAGATGCACGGCTCGGCGCGGCGATGGACCAGGTGTCCGACGGCGCACCGATCGATGCGGCGCGCACCGTGCTGGAACCGGCGCTCGACGGTCTCGCCGACGCGCTCACGGCCCTCGAGCGCGAAGCGACGATCACGGTGTTCGGGGCGACACTGCCGTCGAGCCGCACCACCGCGTGATGCGCCCGCCCGACTCGTCGGGCCGCGATCTCAACCGTTCGGATGCCGCGGCGGTCGCGAGCGGACCGGTACCCGGACATCCATGCCGGTCGGCGCGTTCTCCGCCAACTCCGACGCGGCGGGGTGCGCCTCGACGGCGTCGGCGTACACGTTCGATCCCCACCACGAAGTCACGCCGTGGGCGAGCACGCTGAGCCCGACGGTGAACAACGCCGCGTCGGCGATGGTCGCGCCGTTGTGAGGTCGCTGGCGTCGACGATCTCGATCGTCAGGATGATCGTGGCGAGCCCACGCGGGCCGAACCAACCGATGTACAGCAGGGTCGACCGTCGCATGCGTCCACCGGCCAGCGAGATCACGACGGCGACGAAGCGAACCACGACGAGACTGACGACCGCGTACGCCACGATCTGCCACGTGACCTCGGCGAACACCGGGCCGAGATACACGCCGAAGACGAAGAAGCTGACCATGGTGAGCAGGTCGCCCATGATCTCGGAGAACTCGCAGCAACGACGCGTCGGTGTTGCGCGGCTACCCGGTTGCTCCTGCCGAACACCAGCCCGGCGACCCAGGCGGCGATGAAACCCGAACCTCCGAGCGGGGTAGCGATCGCGTACGCAGCCACGGCGAGCGACAGCAGGGCGACCTGGAGCCAGTAGGGGCTCGCGAAGCCGCTGGTACGCCCCCACCGGACCGCCCGTGCCCCGAACGCGCCCACCGCGATGCCGATGGCCACGGCGATGCCGATGTCGGCCACCAGCTCGGTGACCAGGTCGACGACGTTGAGCGAACGACTCGGCCGCTCGAGCGGTTTCGAGGAACACGATGAAGAACGGCAGGACGATGCCGTCGTTCAGCCCGCTCTCGATGTTGAGCGCCTGCCGGATCCGCGCCGGAACCCGAGGGTTGGACACTACGGCCTTGCCGAGGGCCGCATCGGTCGGTGCGAGCATCGCGGCCAGCAGCGCGGCCTCCCACACCTCGAGGTCGCCGAGCAGGACCAGCGCCGCGAGCCACCCGAATGCGATCGCGAGCGGCAACCCGATCCCGAGCAGCCGAGCAGCCACGACGTCATCGCTCCAGCGCGATGCATTGATCGCGCTGGCGTCGGTGAACAGCACGACCACGAGGGCGCCCGTCAGCACGAGCCGGACGAACTCGGGTTCCCCGAGCAGACCGGTGAAGTCGACGAGGTCCAGGACCTCGGGTCCGACGACCAGGCCGAGCGCCGTGAACACCATCGTGCCCGTGACCACCGACCGTCCCAGTCGTTTGGAGACGACGGCGAACGCCGTGATGGCAACGGCGATGATCGCCGGCAGGTAGTCGGTCATCGTCCGCCGACCGTCAACCTTGGCTCAGACCGGTTGGTGGTCGGCGGCGACGACGTCGCTCATGCGAGCAGCTTCGCCTTCGCGGCTGCGAACTCCTCGTCGCTGAGCACCCCTGCGGCCTTGAGGTCGGCGAGCTTGCTCAGCTGCGCCATCAGATCGTCGCCACCCGCTGCGGCGGCCGGTGCAGCGGCAGGCGGCGCAGGCGGCGGGGCGGCGGCGGCCTGCTGTGCCTGCATGGCGTTCATCTGAGCCTGCATGTCGGCGAGCTGTGCCTGCGACTCGAAGGCGGCCTGCTGTGCGGCTTGCTGCTCGGCAGCGGCCTCCTGCTTGGCCATCTGCTTGTTCTGCGAGTGGCCGACCACCGCGCTGGCGGTACCGGCGACGACGGCCGTGCGGGCCATCGTTCCGACGAGTCCCGGGCGTCCTCTGCGTCCTCGTGGCATGGTGCTGTCTCCTGGTTCGATGTGGTGTGGATGTGGTGGCGGATCGGGTGCTGATGTGTGATCGTCGGCGGCCGACGGTCAGGCCTCGTCGAGTTCGGCGAGTTCGGCGAGCAGTTCCTCGACGACGAGGCCGGGCACCCGGAAGTTGTTCGCCAGCACGCCGCCGGAGTTGACGATGGCATCGCGAAGCGGCCGCGCCCAGGTGTGTTCGAACACCAGGATCGCCTCGGAGCTGTTCGGCTCGAGCGACTCGGCGAACTCCATGATGTCCTCGTCGGAGATCAACGACTCGAGCTGGTTCATCACGTTGGCGAGCGCAGCAGCTTCCGGGTTGGCACCCATCTCCTCGAACTCGGTGAAGGTGACGTCGCCGTCGGCGTCCTTGCGCACGAGGATGCCGTCGACGATCGAGATCGTGTCGTTGGCGACGAGGCGTTCGAGTTCGGGGATGATCTCCCCCGAGAACTGATTCCCGGGGAAGTCGATGACGAGCACCTCGATGGGGGCGAGTGGCATGTTGATCTCCAGTGGTGAGCAGGTGTCGGCCGGATCGGCCAGCGAGATGGTACCGCGACCGGGAGCGACGGTTGATATTGCCGGGACAGCCCGTCATGATGTGCGGGTTCGGAACACGGTTGTTCCGACGAGACAACTGACAGAAAGGTCAGACACTTGCTACTCGCAGCTGCATTCGGTACCGGCCAGGTGCTGTGGTCACTCCTCTGGTTCTTCCTCTTCTTCGTGTGGATCATGCTGATCTTCACGATCTTCGGAGACATCATCCGCAGTGACGACATGGGCGGATGGGGCAAGGCCATCTGGTCCATCTTCATCATCTTCGTGCCGTTCCTCGGCATCTTCGTGTACCTGATCGCCCGCGGTGGCGGCATGGCCGAGCGTCAGGTCGCTGCCGCCCAGAAGCAGAACGAGGCGATGCAGGAGTACATCCAGGCGACCGCGGGCGCCGCCGGCGGCACGAGCTCGGCCGATCAGCTCGCCAAGCTGGCCGACCTCCACGCGAGCGGCAAGCTCGACGACGCCGAGTACGCCACGGCGAAGGCCAAGGTCATCGGTTCCTGAGCCGAACCGGCATCACCACGCTCTCAGAGCGTCATGACGGCGTCACGTCCGGCTGATCGTCGGGCGTGGCGTCGTTGTCGTTTTCGGCCACGGCCACGTTGGCCACGGCCACGTTGGTCACGGCCACGTTGGTCACGGCCGCGGCCACGGGCGGATGCTCGGCGAGCCAGCGCTCCCGTGCGGCGATCGCCAGCCACGGCTTCGGAATGCAGCTCACCAGCGCTCGACGGCCTCACGCGGTTCCACCAGGACCGGACCGGGGAGGTGACGGTGTCCACGGCGTTCATGGAGCAGCTGGCGGAAAGACCCTGGCCCAGTCGCGACGCATGCTCGCGATGGTGATCCCGAGCCGGGCGGCAGCATCGGCGAACGACCCCTCGGTCTCGAACGAGCCGGCCCTCCCCTCGTACGCGTACTCCCGTTCGGCATCGTCGTGGTCGACGAGCAGCGCCATCGACGGGCCGTCGACGGCGACGGCGTACTCGAGCATCTCGGCATCGCCTGGCGAGTTCCCCGCAGCGAAGATCGGACGCCGTCCGAGCTGTAACTGGATGTTGGTGACCTTGGGTGCACCCTCGTTGACCTCGCCGAACAGGTCGGTCGTCCGGAGCAGCGTCGGGCGACCGGTCTCGTCGCGGACGAAGTCGTAGCCCACGAGCGATCCGACCACGGCATCGGGTGACACGGCGTAGAACGGTCGGCTGATCGCTCGGACGAACTCTGCCCCACCGCCGGTGACGATGAACACGTCGAACCGATGGGCGCGCAACTCGTCGAGGAGTTCGAGCATCGGCTGGTACCGGAGGTCGACGTACGGGACACCCCGATCGGGATGACGGTGCCGCGCGAAGAACGACACCACGCGATCGTTGAACTCCTCGGGCCCGATGCCGGCGCAGAGTTCGAGCAACGCGAACGCGATGCGTTCGAGGCCGATCGCGGCCTGCGCGGCAGCGTCGCGGTCGATGAGCGCCCGGTACTCCTCACGCGACGCCACGGTCGGATCAGCAGCTGCCGCCCGGCCGAGTTCGTCGAGCATGAACAGCAGCTGTGGGTAGTTCGGCTTCTCGCACCACAGCGTGCCGTCGTTGTCGAACACGGCGACCCGGTCCTCGACCGGGAGCGAGTCCGCGGCGTCGATGAACTCGATCAAGGCGTCGCGGGTCGGCCCGTCGTTCCACGACCGCAGACGACGCTCATCGCTCATCGGGACCACCTGGAGCCGGCTCGGCCTCGCCGGTCGGCCCGGGGCGCCGGATCGTTCGCAGGCCGATGTGGCTCATGCCGGTGTCGACCATCTGGGGGCGGCGGGCGGCGGGGCGATAGCGCTGACAGTAGTTGTCGGCGCACAGGAACGACCCGCCCTTGATCACCTTGCGGGGGATGCGGAACTGGGGCTGCGCCGGGTCGTAGCTCGCATCGACATCGGGACCGCGCGGATTGGACGGCACGCAGCAGGGCTTGTCGCGGTCAGCCGGGTGCTGGTCGGAGTACCAGTCGGTGGTCCACTCCCACACGTTGCCCGCCATGTCGTGCAGTCCGAACCCGTTCGGGGGAAACGACCCGACTGGAGCCGTGCCGGTGAAGCCGTCGGCCTCGCTGTTGCGCCACGGAAAGTCGCCCTGCCAGAAGTTCGCCAGGAAATGACCGCCCGGGACGGCCTCGTCGCCCCAGGTGAACGCGTGGCCATCAGCACCGCCGCGGGCGGCGTACTCCCATTCGGCTTCGGTCGGCAACTCCTCCCCCGCCCAGTCGGCGTAGGCCGCGGCGTCCTCGAACGCGACGTGGACCACCGGGTGATCCCGCCGATCGCCGATCGTCGAACGCGGCCCCTCCGGATGATGCCACGACGCGCCCGGCGTCCACGTCCACCACTGACTGAGGTGGCGCAGGTCGACCGGGCCGGGTGTCATCGTGAAGACCAGTGAGCCGGCAACGAGGTTCTCGGGCGGAGCACCCGGATAGTCGGCCGGATCGAGCGGTCGCTCGGCAACGGTGACATACCCGGTGGCGTCGACGAACGCCCCGAACTGCTCGTTGGTGACCGTCGTCGGGTTGATCGAGAACGCGCCGACATGCACCCGGTGCGCTGGGGCCTCCTCGGGGTAGTGGACGTCGGAGCCCATGCGGAAGGTACCCGCCGGGAGGTCGATCACGCGCTGGAGACCCCCGCCTGCAGCTTGGCGAGCACGTTCTCGAGGTTGAAGCTGGCCGGCTCCTGGCGGGGCGGGAACTCGACCAGCGTCGCCAGCATGTTCGCGACGTACGTCTGCGCCGGCACGAGCACCCAGGCTCGGTCGAGCATCCAGTCGTAGTAGGTGTTCGACGTGATGTCGGCGCGTTCGTACGGATCGGTGCGCAGGTTGAAGATCTTCGGGACGCGCAGCTCGGTGTACGGCTCAGCCCACACCCGCAACGTGCCGGTGGCGCGCTGCTCGAGGAAGACGACCTTCCAGTTGTCGTAGCGCAGCGCGGTGAGATCGCCGTCGTCGGAGACGTAGAAGAAGTGCTTCCGCGGGCTCTCGTCGACCTGACCGGTGAGGTAGTCGAGCTGGTCGTGGCCGTCGAGGTGGACCTTGTAGGTCGTGCCGTTCAGGTCGCGACCAGCCTTGAGTTCGTCCTTGATGTCCGGGTCACCGGCGGCGGCGAGGAACGTGACGAACCAGTCGTTGTGGCTGACGATGCCGTTCAGCACCTCGCCCGCCGGGATGTGACCCGGCCAACGCACCATCGCCGGCACGCGGTAGGCACCTTCCCAGTTCGAGTTCTTCTCGTTGCGGAACGGGGTCATGCCGGCGTCGGGCCACGTGTTCATGTGCGGGCCGTTGTCGGTGGAGTACATCACGATCGTGTGGTCGGCGAGGCCCTGTTCGTCGAGGTAGTCGAGGATCTGACCGACGAGTTCGTCGTGGTCGCACATCACGTCGTGGTACTCCGACTGCCATCGCCCGGCCTTGCCACGACTGCCGTCCTTGATGTGGGTGCGGAAGTGCATGTGGGTGGTGTTGAACCACACGAAGAACGGCGTGTCGCTGTCCGTGGCCTCGCTCATGAACCGCAAGGCCTCCGGCAGGATCTCCTCGTCGACGGTCTTCATCCGCTCCCGCGTCAACGGGCCGGTGTCCTCGACTCGCTGCGTACCGTCACCGTTGGCCCACGAGTGGATCACCCCGCGCGGACCGAAGTTCTTGCGGAAGGCCGGGAACTCGTCCTCGTTCGGGTAGTCCTCCTGCTCGGGCTCCTCCTCGGCGTTGAGGTGGTAGAGGTTGCCGAAGAACTCGTCGAAGCCGTGCATCGTCGGCAGGAACTCGTCCTTGTCGCCGAGGTGGTTCTTGCCGAACTGGCCGGTGGCGTACCCCTGTGCCTTCAGCGCCGTGGCGATCGTGGGATCGGGGTCACGGAGGCCGATGTCGGCGCCCGGCATGCCGACCTTGGTCAGGCCGGTGCGGTACGGGTTCTGGCCGGTGATGAACGCCGCCCGACCCGCTGTGCAGCTCTGTTCGCCGTAGTAGTCGGTGAACCGGACCCCTTCGGCCGCGATCCGATCGATGTTGGGGGTGCGGTACCCCATCAGGCCATCGCTGTAGCAGCTCAGGTTCGAGATACCGATGTCATCTCCCCAGATGACCAGGATGTTGGGCTTTCCGTTGGGCATGGTGGCCTCCGTGGGTCGAAAACTGCGAGCAGAACGTAACCCACTCCAGGCCGGGTGGGTCAACCCTGCGACTGCTGGACCAGCACCGGGCACGCCGCATGACGCACGACGTAGTCGGACGTGGAGCCGAGCACGGCGCGGCGCAACCCGCTGCGCCCGTGCGTGCCGAGCACGACGACGCTCGCCGGCAGTTCGGCGGCGACCTCGCAGATCGTGTGTCCGGCATCGCCGAGCCTCACGATCGTCTCGGCGTCGACCAGCCCGAGATCGGCGACGGTCTCGTCGAGAGTGCGTTGGGCGCTCTCACGCTGCGCGTCGACCAGGTCGTTCTTCTCGTCGAACGACATCACTCCGCCGGCGAAGCCGGTGCCGGTGACCAGCGTCGGGTCGACCGCCGCCGCCACCGTGAGCACCACGGTTCGTTGGGCGGGCGCCAGGAGCGACAGCCCCTGGCGGATGGCCGAGAGCGCGAGGTCGGAACCATCGGTGCACAACAACACGGTCATCGGTGGCGGGGAGGAGGTCATGGGTCGATTCTCGCACCTGCGGGGTGTCGGCGCCATCGCCGTCGCTCTGCAAGAGTGGAACCATGAACGACATCGTCGTGGGCCTGGTCGCCATCCTCACCGGCGCGGTCTTCTGCTTCCGCGGGTACCTCGCGATGAGGATCATCATCCCGCTGTGGGGCGCCTTCGCCGGATTCATGCTCGGTGCGGGCATCGTGGCGACCGACGCCGGTTTCCTCGCCACGGCACTCGGTTGGATCGTCGGATTCGCCGTCGCGCTGCTGTTCGGCCTGCTGGCGTACCTGTACTACGAGGTGGCCGTCGTCCTCGGCATGCTGGCGATCGGGTTCGCGCTCGGCACCTCGCTGATGGTGGCGCTCGGCGTCACGTGGAACTGGGTGATCGTGCTGGCCGGCGTGACCGTCGCCCTGGTCCTCGCGTTCATCGCGCTGATCGGCGACCTGCCGATGGTGCTGTTGACCGTCCTCACCGGGTTCGCCGGCGCAGCGGCGGTCGTCGCCGGGCTGATGTTGCTGTTCGGCGTCACCGACGTCGGCGACTTCGACTCCGCGCAGACCACCGAGGCACTCGCCGACGACTGGTGGTGGTACGCGATCTACCTGGCGCTCGCCGTCGGCGGCATGATCGCACAGTTCATCGACGTCGATCGCCGCCGGGACACGCTGCGCGAGGCGTGGTCGACCGGGATCGGGTCCACCACCACCTCGTGAGCTGACCGCTGATGTCAGGCACTGCCGACTGCGAACAGCGCGACGACTGGTTCCTCGAACAGGACGTCAACGCATGGACCTCGCTTGCGTACGTCGCCGTCGGCGCAGTGCTCGCGTGGGAGGTCGCCCGCCGCCGCCTTCCCGCCGCCGTCTACGCGTTCGCGTTCGTCGTCGCCGCGGAAGGCGTCGGCAGCTGGCTCTACCACGGCGACGCGAGCGAACTGTCGCAGTACCTGCACGACGTGCCGCTGATCGGCGCACTGGGGTTCGTTGCGGGGTGGCACCTCGGACGTCTGGTCGGGGCGAGCGACCGTGGATCGCTCATCGGCCTCGTCGTCGGCGTCGCGGTGGCGTCGGTGCTGTGGGCGATCGTGCCGGGGGCCACGAACGCAACGGCGGCCGTGGCGATCGCGGCGATCGTCGTCGCATCGGTCGTCGCCCGGCGCCGGGGCCTGCCCGGGGTGTGGTCGCCGGCACTGCTCGTGCTCGGTGCGGTCGCGATCGTCGCCTGGCTCCTCGGCACACCCGACAGCCCGGTGTGCGACGACCGGTCCTGGCTGCAGCCTCACGGGCTCTGGCATGCCCTGACCGCCGTCCTGGCGCTCGCCTGGGTCGACTCGGCGTACGCCGCCGCGTCCCCCGACCACGCTCCCCGTCTGTTCCGGCGGTTCACCGATCGGTCAATCGGCCTCCTGGCGATCGGGCTGGTACTCGGCTTCCATCGATCGGTCGACGTCGCATCGCGCGACCGCCTCCTCACCGACCGGCCCGTGCTGATCGTGGCGAACCACGGCAACGGCTTCGTCGACCCGGTCGTGGTGGCGTCGGTGCTCGGGCGGCTCCCCCGATTCCTGGCCAAGGCGGCGCTGTGGAAGGTCGCTGTGGCCCGCCCGTTCCTCGCGCTCGCCGGCGTGCTGCCCGTGTACCGCAGTGGCGACGGCGACGCGTCGAGCAACAACACCTCGGTGTTCGATGCCTGCCATCGCGAACTGGCCGACGGCGCCACGGTCGCGATCTTCCCGGAGGGCACCACGGGTGATCGGGCCGGCCTCGATCGCGTGAAGTCCGGTGCCGCCCGGATCGCCCTCGGTGCGCTTCCCACCGCCCCCGACCTGGTGGTGGTGCCGGTCGGGATCGCCTACGAGAGCAAGGTCGAGACCCGGAGCCGGGTGGCGGTGATGGTCGGTCAGCCGATCGTCGCGGCCGAGTTCCGTGGCAGCAGCCTCGGGCCGGACGGCGAACCCCACCGCGACGATGCCCACGCGCTGACCGAGCAGATCTCGGCGTCGCTGCAGGAGGTGTCGCCCGGCTTCGCCGACGTCGAGGAGCGCGAGATACTGCGCGCCGCAGCACGGGTGGCCGACGGTCGGCGTGACCCGTCGTTCGCCGACACCGAGACCGCCGCACGGCAGCTCGCAGCGCGCCCGGACCACACCCGCCGCGAGGTGATCCAGGCCTACCGGGTGTTCGCCACCCGCCTCGAGCTGATCGGCATCACCGACCGCCAGCTGGCCCCGGGGAGCATGTCGTTCGCCCGCCTCGCGCTGTCGTTGACCGTGCTGGTCGCCGCCGGTTCGATCGTCGTCACCGCGACCCTGATCCACCTCCCCGCCGTCCTGGTGATCACGATCGGCACCGGCCTCGTCCACTCGACGGCCACGAAGGGCACCGTGCGGCTGCTGCTCGGACTCGTCACGATGGTGATCACGTGGATCGTGGTGGGCGTCTGGCTCGGTGACGGTTGGAATGCGGTCGGCTACGCCGTGGCCGTGGCCGCGCTGGGCGGTGTCGCACTGCTCGTCTGGCCGCCGCTGGTTCGTGAGTTCCGAGCGCTGCTCGGTTGGATGCGGGTCCGCGACCGCGCGGGTCTGCTCCAGCCCGTGCTCGACGCACGATCCCACCTGACCGAGCTCGTGCGCGCCAATATCGGACCGACCGATGACTGACACGCCGATGACCGACCCTGCCGATCCGACACCCGACGCCCCCGACGACGCCCTGCCCGAGGCTCCGCCGCGCAGCGCGCGCAAGATCGTCGTTCGGGTCGTCTTCGTGGTCGCGGCACTGGCGCTCTCGTTCTGGGTGCTCGCCCGGACCTTCGACGATCTCGATCTCGCCGAGATCCGTTCCGCCGCGGCCTCGCTCAACGATGCCGAACTGCTGTCGTTGGGCAGCATGTGGCTGTTGTGGATCGGGGCGCAGGGCCTGCTGACGGCATCGCTGGTTCCGGGCCTCGCCGTTCGCCACGGCGTCGTGGCCTTCCTCGGTCCGGCGTCGATCACCTCCGTGGTCCCGGGGCCGAGCGACCTGCCGATCCGCTACCAGATGCTCACCTCGTGGGGACGCACCACCAGCGAGGCCACGCTCGCGGTCGCCGCCGGCGGCATCTTCAGCATCGGGGTGAAGCTGGCCTTGCCGGTGATCGCTGCGCTCGGGCTGGTGATCTCCGACGCCCCGATCAGTGGCACGTTGCGCACCGTCGTGGTGATCTGCCTGCTCGTCGGCCTCGGCGTCGCCGTGCTGTCGGTGGTGCTCGGTTCGGAGAAGCGCACCGAGCAGGCAGGCCGGCTGATCGAGCCGATCTGGGCACGCGTGCTGCGCATGCTGCGCAAGCCCGAGCCGGCCGACCTCACGGCACGGATGGTGGCCGCTCGCGCCGACGCGGTCGGCACACTCCACGACCGCTGGCTCGTTGCGAGTTGGGCGACGATGCTCACCGCCGCCACCAAGTTCGCCCTGTTGCTGATGACCCTGCGATTCATCGGCGTCGACGACGACGTGTTGCCGTGGACACAGGTGTTCGTGGTGTTCGCACTCGTGCAGGGCCTCACCGTGTTCCCGATCACGGCCGGCGACGCGGGGGTGAGCGAGATCGCCTACATCGGCATGCTCACCGCGGCCGCCGGTCAGGAGTGGGTCAACCAGATCACCGCGGCGATCCTGATCTTCCGGATCCTCACGTGGCTCCTGATCATCCCGGTGGGGTTGGCCGTGCTCGGGTTCTGGCGGCACCAGTTGCGTCGCAACCCCCCTGACCTGGCGTCGCGGGCCGACGGGTCGCCGACCGCCTCACCGCGCCGACTGCGGGTCAGAACTCGAACTGCAACGCCGACCGATCCGCCACCCGACCCGTGATGTGCTCGGCGATGAACCGCTGGTGCTCCGGATGGTCGCGGTAGACGAGGTAGTCCTCGGCTGACGCGAAGTCACCGACCACCGCGTAGTCGTCGTTGCCCGGAGTGAGCCCGAGGTCGGGTCCGTGGCGGTAAGCGAGGATCTCGGGGATCGCGTCCGGCAGGGCATCGAGCGCTGCTGCGGTCGCGGCGAGCGAACGGTCGGTGACGGAGTCGTTCCAGCGGAACATCACGACGTGACGAATCATGCACCCTTCCTACACCGAATGAGACATGGGGTCAGACGCCCCGTCTCGTTCAGGTGGCGTACATCGCCTCGATCAGGTCGCCGTAGCGTTCGGCGACGACCGCCCGCTTGACCTTGTAGGTCGGGGTGAGGTCGCCGCCCTCGACCGTGAGCGAGGTGGGCAGCAGCCGCCAGTACTTGATCTGTTCGACCGGCGCGTGTTCGCGGTTGACCCGTTCGACCGCAGCGTCGATCTCGTCACGCACCCGGGCATCGTGGATCAGGTCGGCGATGTCGCTCGACGCGCCGTGGTGTTCGGCCCACTCCGCGGCTGCGTCGGGGTCGAGGGTGAGCAACGCGGTGAGGTAGCGGCGACCGTCGCCGATCACGACCGCCTGGCCGACGAGCTTCTCCATCGAGAGACGGGCTTCGATCTCCGACGGGGCGATGTTCTTGCCGGCGGCGTTGATGATCAGGTCCTTCTTGCGACCGGTGAGCCAGACGTAGCCGTCGTCGTCGATCCGGCCGAGGTCGCCGGTGGCCATCCAGCCGGCGTCGTCGATCAGCTCGGCGGTCGCCTCCGGCATCTGGAAGTAACCGGCACACACGCTGCCGCCGCGCACGAGCAGCTCACCATCGGCAGCGACGCGCATCTCGAGCCCGGGGATCGGCCGCCCGACCGAACCGATCCGGATCGCGTCCGGCGGATTGAGCGTGGCGGGGCCGCAGTCCTCGGTCTGGCCGTAGACCTCGGCGATCGGGAGCCCGAGCCCATGGAACCAGCGAACGAGATCGGGATGGATCGGGGCGGCGGCCGACACGACGAGTCGCGCGCGATCGAGACCGAGCCCTCGACGCACCGTCCGTCCGATCGTCTGGTTCGCGGCGACCGCCGCGGCGTGGGTGACGATCGCTCGAGGCGACCCCGCCGTCTGGTCGGGATCGGCGTCGGCGCCGATCAGCCGGTCGAGCGGGCCACCGAGATGGAAGGGCTTGGTGTCGAGCTGCTCGACGATCGCGTCGTGCAGTTTCTGCCACACCCGTGGCACCGCCATGAAGATGGTCGGCTTGCACGCCCGCAGGTCGTCGGTGACCGTGGCCAGGCTCTGCGCGAACCACGTCTCGCCGCCTGCCTGGATCATCCCGAAGTGACTGGTCACCCGCTCGGCGATGTGGCTGAGAGGGAGATACGACAGCAACCGGTCGGTCTCGGAGAGGCCGATGATCGACTCGACCGAGTCGAGGGTCCAGCAGATGTTGCCGTGGGTGATGCTCACGCCCTTCGGGGGTCCGGTGGTTCCGCTCGTGTAGACGAGGGTGGCCAGATCGTCGGCACCGAGCGCCTCGACCGGTGCGTCGAGCACCGACGTGGAGTCGATGCGCGAGCGGAGGTCGTCGAGGCTGATCAGCAGCCCGGGCCGGTCGAGCCGGTCGGCGGCCGCGATCGTGACGATGCGTTCGAGCGTCGGCAGGTTGCCCAGGTGGAGCAGCACCTTGGCCAGCTGTTCGGTGTCGTCGACGAAACAGACTTTGGCGTCGGAGTTGTCGAGCACGTAGGCGACCTGCGACGACGAACTCGTCGGGTACACCGGCACCGTGATCGCACCGGCCGACATGATCGCGAGGTCGGCGATGTGCCACTCGGGCCGATTGCCCGCCAGGATCGCCACGCGGTCGCCGGGCTCGACGCCGAGCGCCAGCAACCCGACCGCCGTCTCCTCGACCGCGGTCGAGTACTGCCCCCACGTGAGGGTCTCCCAGCGACCGTCGACGACGTGGCGCATCGCCGTGCGCCGCGGCTGGCGGGCCGCCCTGGCGCGGAACCGGTGCACGATCGTGTCCGGCCGCTCGTCGCTCATGACGGCCTCGTCGCCCATGACGGCCTCATCGCTCATGACGGCCTCGTCGCCCGTGACGGCCTCATCGCTCATGACGGCCTCATCGCCCGTGACGGCCTCATCGCTCATGACGGCCTCATCGCCCGTGACGGCCTCATCGCTCATGACGGCCTCGTCGCCCGTGACGGCCTCATCGCTCATGACGTCATTGTGCTCCCGGCTGCGCACTCGCCACCAGGCACTTTGGGCACATCTTCGCGTCCATGATCGTGGACGGTCGTGGACGGCGTGGCGCGAGCGCGTTCAACGGATCCGGATGACCGGATCGAACTCGATCTCGTCGGGGGCGACCAGTTCCGGGTTTCGCGGTGTGCCGGGACCCCGGTGGCGATCGTGGCGGCGAGCACGCTGATGGCGCCACCGCTGCCAGGGCGACCGACCGGTCGTCGGGGGCGAGTCACGGCGGGCGAGGCCGGCGCGGACCCGGGTGACCGCCTCGGGCCCGGCCAGCCGCAGCGTGACGAGCAGCGCGACGTGCATCGCGGTGATCTGGCCCTCGCAGGTGATGATGTTGCCGACTTCGACGATCCGTTGCTTCGAGGCCGCCGACCCGTACGCCTCCAGCAACGGCGAGGCGAGCCAGTGGGTGGCGGCCTCGTGCTCGTCGAGCAGTCCGGCGGCGGCGACCACGACGGTGCCGGTGGAGCTGGCCGCCATCCAGCTGCACCGCGGGGCCACGAGGCGCAACCACGAGAGCAGCGGCTCGTCGCGGGCGGTGCGTGCACAGCCGAGCCCGCCCGGAACCAGGACCACGTCGGGGTGCTGCACGTCGTCGAACACGGCGTCGACCTCCGTGCCCCCGCCCGGGCCGTCGACGCGGCCGAGACGCTCCCCGACCCCGACGAGCCGAGCGGTGTCGAGCTGGTCGAACACGAGCGTGAACGCCTCACACTCGTCCGCCGACACCCCCGGCGACAACGCCAACGCGACCTGCACTCCCCCATCCTCCCAGACGCAACGGTCGGTGTCGGACACAGCGTCGCGTCGCCGGCGTTGCACCAGGGATCTGACCCCTGGTGCAACGCTGGGTACGGTTCGGGCATGACGACGACGGGGATCGACGCCGAAGCGCTGCGGGCGAAGTACCGGGCCGAACGCGACAAGCGGCTGCGAGCCGACGGCAACGAGCAGTACATCGAGCCGGTCGGGAAGTTCGCCCACTATCTCGAGGACCCGTACGTGACGCCGGTTGCCCGCGAGCCGCTGTTCGACGAGGTGACCGTGGCGTTCATCGGCGGCGGATTCGCCGGGCTGGTCACCGGCGCCCGCTTGAAGCAGGCGGGTGTCGGCAGCGTGCGCATCATCGAGAAGGGCGGTGACGTCGGCGGCACCTGGTACTGGAACCGCTATCCCGGTGCCCAGTGCGACACGGCGGCGTTCGTGTACCTCCCGCTGCTCGAGGAGACCGGGCACATGCCGAGCGAGAAGTACACCCACGCGCCGGAGATCCTCGACCACTGCCGACGGATCGCGAACCACTTCGACCTCTACGACGACGCGTGCCTGTCGACCGAGGTCACCGGGCTCGAGTGGGACGACGACGCGAAGCGGTGGATCATCCGCACCAACCGGGGCGACGAGATGCGCGCACGGTTCGTCGCGATGGGCACCGGCCCGCTGCACCGTCCGAAGCTCCCCGGCATCCCCGGCATCGAGACCTACGAGGGCCACAGCTTCCACACCAGCCGGTGGGACTACGAGTACACCGGCGGCGACCCGGCCGGTGCGCCGCTCGAACGGCTCGGCGACAAGCGGGTCGGGATCATCGGCACCGGCGCCACGGCGGTGCAGTGCATCCCCCACCTCGCCCGGGCGTGCGGCGAGCTGTTCGTGTTCCAGCGCACGCCGTCGTCGATCGACGTGCGCGACAACCACCCGATCGATCCGGAGTGGTTCCAGACGCTGGAGCCGGGGTGGCAGGCGAAGTGGCTGATGAACTTCACCACGCTGCAGACCGGCGGGTTCGCCGACGAGGACCTGGTGATGGACGGTTGGACCGACATCAGCAAACGGATCCGGGACAAGGTGATGTCGAGCGGGAAGGAGTTCAACCGGGAGAACTTCATCCAGGCGTACGAGGACTCCGACGACGAGAAGATGACCGAGATCCGCGCCCGGGTCGACGCGCTCGTGCAGGATCGGGAGACCGCCGAGGCCCTCAAGCCGTGGTACCGCCAGCTGTGCAAGCGGCCGTGCTTCCACGACGAGTACCTCGACGCCTACAACGAGCCCGGCACCCACCTGATCGACACCGACGGCAAGGGGGTCGAGCGGATCGACGCCACCGGGGTGTGGGCGAACGGCGAGCACTACGAACTCGACTGCCTGATCTACGCGTCGGGCTTCGAGGTCGGCACCGAGTACGCCCGCCGGGCCGGTTTCGACGCGGTCGGGCGGGACGGCGAGAAGCTGTCGGAGCACTGGACCGACGGGATGCAGACGCTGCACGGCATCCACGTCCACGGGTTCCCGAACCTGTTCGTCGTCGGCCCGACCCAGGGGGCGAACCTGATCTCGAACATCCCGCACAACCTGACCGAAGCGGGCCAGACGATCGCCACGATCGTGGCCCACGCCCTCGACGTGGGCGCATCGGAGGTCGAGGTCACCGAGGCCGCCGAGCAGGCATGGGTCGAACGGTTGGAGGCCGGCGCGGTCGCCCGGATGACGAACTCACCGGACTGCACGCCGGGTTACTACAACAACGAGGGCCAACCGACCGGCCGTCGGGGACGACTCAACTCGATGGGATTCCCCGAGGGCGCCGTCGCCTACTTCCAGTACATCGACGCCTGGCGGAACTCGGGCGCGTTCGATGGCCTCCACTTCCGCTGACCCACCCCACCAATCCCAAGAATGCCGGCAATCCCGAAAAATGCCGGGATCCGGACGCTGAGCGTCCGGATCCCGCAAGATTTCGGGGGGTCGCGGGGTGGAGGGTGGGGGTCGAGGGTGGGGGTGGGGGTGGGGGTGGGGGTGGGGGTGGGGGTGGGGGACGTTTGGGTCAGGTGGGGCGGGTGCTGAGGGTGACGGTGGCGTCGGAGGTCTGACCGTTGCGGTCGACGGTGACGGTCACGGTGTCGCCGGGCTGGTACCTGGCGATCGCTGCGCCGAGCGACGACGGTTCCGTGATGTCGTCGCCGTCGACGGCCGTGATCACGTCGCCGACTCGCAGCGTGCTGTCCGCTGCCCCGGATTCCGGCGCGATCTCGACGATCTCGGCACCTTGCTGATCAGCTGCCGGCTGCGTGGTGACACCCATCAGCGCCCGATCGGGCACCGTGCCCTCCTGCAATGCGTCGATCACGTCCATCACGGGGGTGATGGCGATCGCGAAGCCGATGTTCTGGGCCTGGCCGGCGATCGCGGTGTTGATACCGACCACTTCGCCACTCGCGTTGAGGAGTGGCCCACCGGAGTTTCCGGGGTTGATCGCGGTGTCGGTCTGCAGCAGGTTGACGAGCTGCACACCGTTCTCGGACGTGATCGAGCGCTCCTTCGCCGACAGGATGCCGGCGGTGACCGACGGCTCGCCGTCGAGGTCGAGCGCATAGCCGACCGCGACCAGCTGGTCGCCGATGCGGAGGTCATCGGAGTTGCCGACCGCGAGCGGCTGGAGGTCGGTGCGATCCACTTTCAGCACCGCGAGGTCGCGGCTGGGATCGGCCGCCACGATGGTGGCGTCCTCCGACGTGCCGTCGGCGAAGGTGACCGTGGTGTCGTCACCCTCAGCGACGACGTGGTTGTTGCTGACGATGTAACCGTCGGCGGTGAGCACGAACCCGGTGCCGGCGGCCCGTCCCTGGAGTCCCGTGCCCGACTGGGTGACCGATTGGTGGACCGAGACGACGCTCGGCCGTACGGCCTGCACGAGTTCGCTGATCGATCCGGTCTCGACCGCCACCGCCTGCGCGGCGACGGCCGGTGCTGCGGTCGCCGGCTCGGCGCTCGTGCCACTCTGGCCGGCGACGTACCCGCCGAGCGCAGCTGCGGTCACCGCGGCGCCGACGACGAGGCCTGCGCCGAAGCGGGCGCGCCCGCTCGGCTTCGACGGTGTCGGGTTGGCGGGCGACGGTGGTGCGACTGTCGGCGGCGTCCAGGCGGCCGACGGGCGGTCGCCGGGGACCGTCGCGAACCGCTCGGTCCGGATCGGCGGCTGGGTCGGGGCGGATGACGACTCGTCCGAGCGCAACGGCGGCGAAACAGGGGGTGTGAGCAGCGGATCCATGGGGGTCAGCCTGCGTTCGCCGGGTCAGAGGAAGGTGAGAAGGAGGTGATCGATCGTCAAGAGTCCGCCCGGCCCGATCGCACGCCCCCGCGACGTGGGAGGCTGGCGGTGTGGAGACGCGCGACGACTACACCGAGATCGACTACACCGAGCACGATCACGTCGGGGTGATCACGATCGACCGGCCCGAGGCGCGCAACGCCCTGACGTTCACGACCTATGCCGAGTTGGCCGACGCTGTCGAGACCACCGATGCGCGCTGTCTGGTCATCACCGGCCGCGATCCGGCGTTCTGTTCCGGCGACGACGTCAAGCAGGTGATGGTCGCCGCGAGCGCCGAGCTGACCAGCGCCGATCGCGCGCCGCGGCTCACGCCGGCCGCCGGCGTGCTGCTGCGCACCGACGTGCCGATCGTCGCCGCGGTGAACGGCGCCGCGGTCGGCTGGGGCATGGAGCTGGCGCTGATGGCCGACATCCGGATCGCCTCCGAGCGCGCCCGCTTCGGGGAGCTGTTCGTCAAGCGCGGCCTGTGCTGCGACGTGGCCGGCCTCGCCCGCCTCGTCGAACTCGTCGGGCGCGAGCACGCGGCCGACTTGCTCTACACCGGCCGGATCGTCGACGCCGCCGAAGCGCGCGACCTGCGGCTCGTGTCGCGAGTGGTGCCCCACGACGAGCTGCTCCCCGCGGCGCTCGAGGTGGCGACGACGATCGCCGACAATCCGCCGCTCGCCGTGCAGGCGCTCAAGCGGGGGCTCCGCCAGGCGCTCGATCCCGACTGGGACGAGCTGGGCCGCTGGGTCAGCGCCACGCTCGGCGAGCTGTTCCGCACTGCCGACCACCGCGAGGGCGTCCAGGCGTTCCTCGAGAAGCGACCGCCGAACTACACCGGAGCCTGACGACGCGGAGCCGCGGCCGCCGGACGGCACCGCTTCGCGTCAGCGCAGATCGCTGTGCTCGATGTCGTTGCCGACACAGACCCGGAGCGCCGCGGGTCAGATCGGGCCGACACCGCCGTAGTGGATGCCGGCGAGGTGAGCCATCTCGCGGTCGAAGGTGGTGAGGTCGTCGACGTCGAACTGGTCGAGCCGGTCGTGACCGCACGCCCGGGCCAGCACGGCCATCAGGTGCACGGTCGAGGTCAGGAACTGTTCGAGTCGCCGGGCGGACTCGTCGACCACGAGGCGTGATCGCAGGCCCGGCTTCTGGGTGGCGATGCCGACCGGACAGTTGTCGGTGTTGCACGCTCGCATGCCGAGGCAGCCGATCGCCTGGATCGCCGAGTTGCCGATCGCGACCGCGTCGGCGCCGAGGGCGAGCGCCTTCGCGAAGTCGGCAGGCGTACGGAGCCCGCCCGTGATCACGAGCGTGATGCCGCTGCGGCCGAGCTGGTCGAGATGGCGGCGCGCACGGGCCAGCGCGGGGATCGTGGGAACCGAGATGTTGTCGCGGAACAGCAGCGGTGCGGCGCCGGTGCCACCGCCACGCCCGTCGAGGATGATGTAGTCGACCCCGATGGCGAGCGCGGCGTCGATGTCGCGTTCGATGTGCTGGGCCGAGAGCTTGACACCGATCGGGATGCCGCCACTCGCCGCGCGGACGTCGCGGGCCACGTTCGCGAAGTCGTCGGTGGTGGACAGGTCGGGGAAGGTGGCGGGAGAGACCGCGTCCTCCCCCTCGGCGAGGCCGCGCACCTCGGCGATCCTGGCGGTCACCTTGGTGCCCGGCAGGTGCCCTCCGGTGCCGGTCTTCGCTCCCTGGCCGAGCTTGAAGTGGAACGCCTGGACGTCGCGGATTCTGTCGAGCGACCAGCCGAACTTGCCGGAGGCGAGTTCGTAGAGGTAGCGGCTGTTGGCTGCCTGCTCGTCGGGGAGCATGCCGCCCTCGCCCGAGCAGATCCCGGTGCCGGCGAGTTCGGCGCCCTTCGCCAGCGCCACCTTGGCCTCCTCCGACAGGGCCCCGAAGCTCATGTCGGTGACGAAGAGCGGGATGTCGAGCCGCAGCGGTTTCTCGGCGTTCGGGCCGATCACCGTGGACGTGCGGACGTCGGTGTCGTCGAGCCGGGGCTTGGTGGCGAGTTGCGCTGTCACGAACTGGATCGAGTCCCACGCCGGGAGCTGATCGCGGGGCACGCCCATCGCGGCCATCGGCCCGTGGCTGCCGGTGCTCCCGGTGGCCATGGCGTGGATCTCGCCGACGAACGGTTCCTCGGGTGCGCCGTGCGGGTCGGCGAACTCGCCGAGGTACACGCTGCGGTCGTACGGCTGCGGGTTGTCGGTCTCCCACTGTTCGATCTCGTCGAGGTCGACGAAGAGCTGTCCGTCGTCGACCCACGAGGTGAAGCGGTGCAGGGCCTCGTCGTTGTCGTAGGCGGAGACACCGGTGTCCTTGCGGTAGTCCCACCCGTGCACACCGCAGATCAGGTCGGGTCCGGTGACGTGACCGTCGGCGAGCTTGACACCGCGGTGCAGACATCGGCCGTAGAGGACGGAGTGCCGGGCGGCGGGATCCCCCGGGTTGCCCGGATCATCGCCGTCGTCCCAGCGGAGCACCACCAGGTCCACGGTGGACACCAGCACACCGGTCGGTGTGTCGAGGTCGAGGTCGTTCCAGTCGGCAATCGGATGTGGGCGCATGGTGCTCCTGCGTCGGTCGTGTGTCGGTCGTGTGTCGGTTGCGGTCGGTTGCGTCGGGACTACCCCGATCGGAGCTGGGTGATGCCTGCGAGGAAGAACTCGATGGCGCGTCCGAGAGGATCCGCCGCGGTGTCGAGGTCGGCGTAGCCCAGCACGGCGCCGAACGGGGCGTTCCAGTAGTCGGCCGAGCCCGGCCGGGCGGCGTCCCACGGCCCGACGTAGAGGTAGGGCTCGTCGCGGAACCCGTCGCCGGCCGCGGCGCCGAGGTTGCAGCGCACGCCGGGGCGCGCCGCAAGGTCGATGCCGTAGTCGAAGTGCTCGGGCCACAGGCGCCCGACCGACGCTTGCGCGTCGGGGACCGAGGCGACGATCTCGTCGATCGCCCGCTGGCCGATCAGGTACCACTCCCCCAGCAGCTGCGCCGACAGGCTGTCGAGGACCAGCATCTCGGTGGGGTCACCGAGCGGTGGCGTGTCGTGGCCGACCCAGAAGTCGGGGTCGGGCTCGAAGCCGATGGCCCGGCACAGCTCCGCGATCGAGCTCGCGGCGACCGTGACGACCTCGGTGGTAGCCGTCAACTCGCGCACGTCCCCACCGGTCACCCGCTCGACGAAGAGCGACCCGCCGACCAACCGCAGGCGCTCGCGTCGTTCCCCGACGGGGGGCGTGCCGAAGCCGCCGGGGAGAGGGGTCAGGTCGAACAGCCCGTCGTGGCGGAATCGCCCCTGCCCGAGCACGTGGGTGGCAATGCGTTGGAGCGCAGCTCGCTGTGTGCTCCAGTCGTCGGGTAGCGGATGCAGGTTCCCCATGGTGCGGAGTCTCGCGTGACCCACCTCCGCCGAACCCACGCGCGCGCCGGGTTTCTCGAATGATCACTCGACGCCGGCTCGTTGAATCCCGGCTCGCGCCCTCCGTCACGACGCTGCGCCCCGCAGCACTACCGTCGCGTCATGCCCATCGAGAAGATCAATCCACCCGAGCTGGTCGAGCCGCTCGGCTACGCCCACACTCTGATCGCCACGGGAACTCGCCGTGTCTACGTCGCCGGCCAGACCGGCGTCGATGCCACTGGCGCGGTCGTCGGAGACGACCTCGCATCGCAGACTGCGCAAGCGCTGCGCAACGTCGGCGTCGCACTCGCCGCCGGCGGTGCATCGTGGGAACACGTCGCCAGGATGAACATCCTGATCGTGGGCTACGAGCCGGCGATGGCGGAGGGGTTGTTCGCCGGTGTCGGCGAGGTGTTCGGCGAGGAGATGCCGATCGCCGCCACGACGTTGTACGGCGTGCAGTCGCTGTTCGAGCCCGAACACCTCGTCGAGATCGACTGCATCGCCGAGGTCTGAGCACCGCCAGGTGCGCCATCACCGGCGCGGCGCGTCAACTCGCGCGCGGTGTGCGGGCGCCGGACTCCTCGGCGATGCGTTTCTTGCTGGCGGCGAACGAGCAGATCGGGCATGCGGTGAGGTCGTGGCGCTGCGCCGGGCAGTAGTCGCGGCCGAACCAGATCATCTGCAGGTGCCGGTCGTTCCAGGTGTCGCGCGGGAACACCGCCTTGAGGTCCTTCTCGGTGCGCTCGACGTTCGAACCGTTCGACAGGCCCCAGCGGGCGGCGAGACGGTGGATGTGGGTGTCGACCGGGAACGCGGGCACACCGAACGCATGCGACATCACGACGCTGGCGGTCTTGTGACCGACCCCGGCGAGCGACTCGAGGAACTCCCAGTCGCCGATCACCTCGCCGCCGGCATCGACGATCTGGTTGGCGGCGGTCCACAGGTTCCTCGCCTTGGTGGGAGCGAGGCCGACCTCGCGGATCAGCTCCAGGATCTGGTCCGGATCGAGGGCGGCCATCTTCTCGGGGGTGTCGGCCACGGCGAACAGGCCCGGAGTGATCTGGTTGACCTTCTTGTCGGTGGTCTGCGCCGACAGCGCTACGGCCACGAGCAGCGTGTACGCGTCGGTGTGGTCGAGCGGCATCGGCGGATCGGGGTACAGATCGTCGAGGATCTCCCCGATCCGGTCGGCTTTCTCCTGGCGTCGCATCGGATCCGACGGTACCGGTCGCCGGGCGGCCAGCGACGCGTCAGGTGGCGGCGATCGACAACCATTCGTCGTCGGTCCAGTGCCGGCGCAGCTCGGTGCTGACGAAGTCGGCGGTCCAGCGGACCATGTCGATCCAGGGGAGATCCGCGGAGGCGATCTCGGTGTAGGCCATCCCGTCGAGCAGCAGCGCGGCGTCGTCGATGCCGATCGTCACGTTGGCGGACTCGGCGGTTCCTTGGCCGGTGTCGTCGATGCCGAGCGTGATGCCGAGGCGGGCCTCGACCTCCATCAGTCGGCCGACGTCCCATCGGCTCCGATCGCCCGACATCGCCTGGTCGGTCATGATCCCGAGGATCTGAGCGAGCGCCATCCGGGCGTCGGCCTCCAGTTCGAACTCGCGGGGAAGACGCACGCCGTCATCCTCCCATCGCCTGCCGGCAGCGGCCTGTTCGAGCCACGATTCGATGCTCGACCGACGCCGAAACCGCGTCGCGGTAGTGTCGAGGCATGGCTGCGTTCGGAGCACGGCGACATCGGTACCG
This sequence comes from Ilumatobacteraceae bacterium, assembly GCA_963710625.1. Lineage (GTDB taxonomy): Bacteria > Actinomycetota > Acidimicrobiia > Acidimicrobiales > Ilumatobacteraceae > Sva-07. Next base: position 266,063 of record CAVQBG010000009.1, read on the forward strand.
CCCCCTCGACCGGCTGACCCGACCGCTGGTCCGCGACGGCGACACCCTGCGTCCCGCGAGCTGGGACGAGGCACTCGATCGGGCGGCGAGCGGCTTTCGCACCGCGCTGGAGCGGGAGACCGGCTCCGGGATCGGGGTCTTCTCGTGCTCGAAGTCGACCAACGAGATGAACTTCATCGCCCAGAAGCTCGCTCGTACCGCCTTCGCCACCAACGACATCGACAGCTGCAACCGGACTTGACACGCACCGTCGGTGGTCGGTCTGGCCACGGTCTTCGGTGCCGGCGGGGGGACGTCGTCGTATGCAGAAGCGCGAGACGCCGATGTCATCGTGATGTGGGGTTCGAACGCCCGCAATGCCCATCCCATCTACTTCCACCACGTGCTGCAGGCCGTGCGTCGTGGCGCCGAGTTGTTCGTCGTCGACCCTCGCCGAACCGAGACGGCGCGGTTCGCCGATCGTTGGCTCGGTCTCGAGGTGGGGACGGACATCGCGCTGTCGAACACCGTCGCACGGGAGATCATCGCTGCCGGCCTGGTCCATCACGACTTCGTCGAGCGCGCCACGTCCGGCTTCGACGAGTACGCCGCCTCCGTCGAGCCCTGGACGCTCGAACGGGGCAGCGAGGTGACCGGCGTCCCGCCCGACGCGATACGCGAGCTCGCCCATGCCTACGCCACCGCCAGGGCCGCGCAGCTGTGTTGGACGCTCGGGATCACCGAACATCACAACGGTGTCGACAACGTCCTGTCGCTGTGCAACCTCGCACTGCTCGCCGGTCAGGTCGGCCGGTACGGCGCTGGGCTGTCGCCGCTGCGCGGGCAGAACAACGTGCAGGGCGGCGGTGACATGGGAGCGCTGCCCGACCGGCTGCCCGGATTCCAGCGCGTCGACGACGGTGGCGCCCGGGCGAGATTCGAGGCCGAATGGGGCGCCACCGTGCCGCCGACACCCGGGCGGAACCTCACCCAGATGTTCGATGCGATGGAACACCGCAGCCTCCGTTCGCTGCTCGTGGTCGGCGAGAACCCGGCGCAGTCCGAGGCCGACGTGAGCCGGGCGGTGGAACTGCTCCGCGGTCTCGACCATCTCGTGGTGCTCGACATCCATCGCACCGGCACTGCCGAACTCGCCGACGTCGTGCTCCCCGGTTCGGCGTCGTGGTGCGAGTCCGACGGGACGGTGACGAACTCCGAGCGCCGCGTGCAGCGGGTTCGCAAGGCCCTCGATCCGCCGGGGGAAGCCCGCGACGACATCGACATCCTGGTCGAGCTGGCCCGTCGGCTCGGCCACGACTGGACCTACGACACCCACGAGGACATCTGGAACGAAGTGCGCCGGCTCTCGCCGATGCACGCGGGCATGTCGTGGGCACGGATCGAGGCGACCGGCGGCCTGCAGTGGCCGTGTCCGTCCGAGGACTCGGTCGAGCCCTCCTTCCTGCACGGCCGCCTGTGGGCCGACGACCCGGCCGCCCGTGGACCTCGCGCTCCGTTCAGCGTGGTCGCCCACGAACCGCCGGCCGAGGCGGTCACCGCGGAGTTCCCACTGCGGCTGACCACCGGACGACGACTCGACTCCTACAACACCGGGGTGCAGTCCGGCGGCTACCGGAGTCCCAACCGGCACGGGGAGAGCGTCGACGTGTCGCCCGCCGACGCCCGGTCGCTGGACCTGTCCGAGGGCGAGCTCGTCCGGGTGACCTCGCCACGCGGGACGGTGGAGGCGCCGGTCCGCATCGACCGGGGGTTGCGTGCCGGTCTGGTGTTCATGACCTTCCACTTCCCCGACGAGGTCGACGTCAACCGCCTGACGATCGACGCCACCGACCCGAAGTCGGGCACCGCCGAGTTCAAGGCGGCCGCCGTACGGATCGAGAAGATCGAGACGGCCGATCATCCGACGACCGAGCGGACGGTCACCTCGTGAGCCGTCGAGCACGCTCAGGGCCGAGCCGATGGAACTGACGGTTCGCGGCATCGCGCCGACCGACGACGAACGCGAGGCGATCGAATCGGTGCTCGGCCGCCCGCCCGCGACGAGCGACCACGAGCGTCGCGGAGGGCAGGCCCTGCGGTCGCTTCGGCATCAGCTGCTCCCGACGCTCCATGCCGTGAACGATCGGGGGGGTTGGATCAGCCAGCACGCCATCGACCACATCGCCGAGCGACTCGACGTGTCACCCGCCGAGATCTTCGGCGTCGCCACGTTCTACGGCCTCTTCTCCACCGCCGAACGGTCGGGACGCCAGGTGCACGTGTGCGTCGATCTCGCCTGCCGCGCCGCCGGGGGCTGTCGCGACGCCGATCTGCCCTCCGGGACGCACCCGTCGCCGTGTCTCGGACTGTGCGAGCAGGCGCCGGCCGCACTGGTGGTCGAGCCGGGCGACCCCGTCCGGCGCGCCACCGTGGGCGGTCTCGACCTCCCGGCGATCGAAGGGCTCGCCGCCGGTGGGCCGATCGAGCCGAGGTCGACCCGCACGCTGGCCTCGGTGCCGCAGGCCGGCGACGATGACCTGGTGCTGCTCGCCCGCGCGGATGGGGCCGACCCGTTGGATCTCGACGCGTACGTGGAACGCGGCGGATTGCGGGCCCTGGCCCGCGCCCGCGAGATCGGCGCCGACGCCGTGATCGCACTCGTCGAGGCTTCCGGGCTGATCGGTCGGGGTGGCGCAGGGTTCCCCACGGCGAGGAAGTGGGCGGCGGTGCGGGCACGAGCGGCGGCGGCGCACCACCTCGTGTGCAACGCCGACGAGTCCGAACCCGGCACGTTCAAGGACCGGCATCTCATCGAGCACGACCCGTTCGGGCTGCTCGAGTCGATGTGCATCGCGGCGCTCGCCACCGGCTGCGACCACGGATGGATCTACCTGCGCGGCGAGTACCCGGAGGCGGAGGCGATCCTGCTCGACGCGATCGAGCGTTTCCGTACCCACGGGGTCCTCGACGGAGCGTTCGACATCGAACTCCGCCGGGGCGCGGGCGCCTACATCTGCGGCGAGGAGACGGCGATCTTCAATTCGATCGAAGGGCACCGCGGCGAGCCGCGCAACAAACCGCCGTACCCGTTCGAGGCCGGCCTGTTCGGGCTTCCGACCGTGGTCAACAACGTCGAGACGCTGATGAACGTGCCGTCGATCGTGCTCGGTCGGCCGGCGGCGAACCGCCGGGTGTTCTGTCTCTCGGGCGCCATCGCCGTCCCGGGCGTCTACGAGGTCGAGCTGGGGCTGACACTCGGCGAGCTGATCGAACTCGCCGGCGGGCTGCGCCCGGGGAGCGAACTGCAGGCCGTGCTGCTCGGCGGCGCGGCTGGCCGCTACGTCGGGCCGGACCGGCTGGACCTCGTGCTCGACCACGAACCGGTGAGCGCGGCGGGGCTCACGCTGGGGTCCGGCGTGGTGATGGTGCTCGACCGCTCGGTCGACCTGGTCGACCAGCTCCGCCGGATCGCGGCGTTCTTCCGGGACGAGTCGTGCGGCCAGTGCGTGCCGTGCCGGGTGGGCACCGTCCGCCAGGAGGAGGTGCTCGCCCGGCTGGCCGACGGCGAGCGCACTGGACAGTTCGAACTGCTCGCCGACATCGGGCGGGCGATGGCCGACGCCTCGATCTGCGGGCTCGGCCAGACCGCTCACCATGCCGTCGAGTCGGCGGTCGTCGACCTGGGGGTGTTCCGACCGTGAACACGCGCTCCAACGACGACCGACCGGATCGCGTCACCGCGACGATCGACGGCGCGACGGTCGAGGTCCACGCAGGCACGACGATCCTCGATGCATGCCGCGGCACCGGCGGCGACATCCCGACGCTGTGCTTCGGCGACACGATCACGCCGAAGAACGCGTGTCGACTCTGCGTGGTCGACGTCGAGGGCTCGCGGGCGCTGGTGCCCGCATGCTCGCGACCGCTGGAGCCCGGGATGGTCGTCCGCACGCGGTCCGAACGGGTCGACCACGCCCGACGGATGGTGCTCGAGTTCCTCGGTTCATCCGTCGACCTGTCGCTCACGGAGCACGTGGCGGACTGGAACGACGAGTACGGCGTCGACGTCGGCCGCTACGGCGACCGGGCGGCGACCGTCGCACAGCCGGTGAAGATCGACAACGACCTCTACGTGCGCGACTACGCCAAGTGCATCCTCTGCTACCAGTGCGTCGATGCGTGTGGTGAGCAGTGGCAGCAGAGCTTCGTCATCGCGATCGCCGGCCGCGGATTCGCCGCACACGTCTCCACAGAGAACGGCGTGGCGCTCCCGGACTCGGCGTGCGTGTACTGCGGCAACTGCATCCAGGTGTGCCCGACGGGGGCGCTGATGCCGACCACCGAGTTCGACCTGCGTGCGGCGGGGACGTGGGATCCCGAGCGACAGAGCGCCACCGAGACGATCTGCGGATTCTGCGGTGTCGGGTGCGGGCTGGTCCTGCACGTGCAGGACGACAGGATCGTGAGGGTCGACTCGCCCGCCGACAACCCGATCACGCACGGCAACCTCTGCATCAAGGGCCGCTTCGGATTCCAGCACGTCCAGCATCGCCCCGCCGGAGCATCGGATTCGCCCACCGAGCCACCATCGGATCGGCAGAGACCGGGTCAGGACGGGCGGGCCGGCGAGTAGACGTTGAAGCCGTCGTCGCGCACGAACCCCACGAGCACCAGCCCGGCCCGTCGGGCGGCGGCGACCGCGAGGGCGGTCGGGGCGCTGACGGCGAGCAGGGTCGAGAAGCCCGCCGCCCAGGCCTTCTGCACCATTTCGATGCTCGCGCGTCCGCTGACGAACAATCCGAGGCCGGTGGCCGGGACGGCACCCGACAGTCCGAGCACCATCGAGCCGACGACCTTGTCGACCGCGTTGTGACGACCGACGTCCTCGCGCACCACTCGCAGCGTGCCGGTGCGGTCGAACGCCGCCGCGGAGTGCACCGCGCCGGTGGCGGCGAAGAGCCGCGAGGTGGAGGCCATCCGCGCCGGCACCGAGGCGAGGACGTCGTAGGCGATCGGTTCGCTGACGGGGAGCGGTTCGAGGCGGGCACACATGTCGTCGAGCTGCTCGCTGCCGCACCATCCGCAACTCGACGCGACCGTCCCGAGCCGCGGGGACGGCTCGGGGGCACGTCCGGCGGTCTCGACGGTGACGACGTTGAACTCGGTGTCGACGGCACTGCCGTCCGCGCAGTACCGCACACCGGTGACCGTCGCCGCGCCGAGCAGGCCTTCGGCGAAACAGAACCCGGCTGCGAGTTCGAAGTCGTGCCCCGGCGTGCGCATCGTGGTGGCGACGACCGTTCCATCGAGCTGGATCGTCATCGGTTCTTCGACGATCAGTTCGTCGAAGGTGGACCGTGCGGCGGCACCGGTCCCCGCGTGGTCGATCCGGGTGATCCGCAGGCGTTCCTTGCGGCGCCGCGCCATCAGGCGAACCGTCGATCGATCTCCCGGCGACCGGAGTTGCTGGAGCTGAACCAACTCCCGAGGTCGACGATGAACGCGAACATCACGATCACCCAGCCGAAGCCGTTGATCGGGTCGCCCCACTGGTCCATCAGGACGTAGGCGAGGGTCGTGTACGGCAGGAAGAGCCAGCCGATGAACCCGATCCAGAAGCTGTCGAATGCGGTGTCGTTCCAGTTGGTGAACATCTCCAGCAGGACGAGAGCGACGCGCGGGAACACCGCGCCGAGGAGCAGGAACAGACATCCGCACATGCCCCGAACACTACGCCGCCCCACGAACCTGCCGGGATGGGAGACTGTGGTGTGCGAGTGAGGCGCGCCGACCGACGATGCTGACCCCCCGATGGCAGGCCGCGGTGCTGCTCATGGCAGTGCTCGCCGTCGCGGCGGGATGTGCCTCCGACACCGCTGGGACGACGGCACCGTCCGGCAGCGAGTTCGCCGGCGCCGCACCGACGGACAGCGCGACGAGGACGACCGCCACATCGACGACCGTCGGATCGGACGGGGCCGCGTCCACGACCGATGCGACGTCGCCCACCACCGACGCGACGTCGCCCACCTCGGTGCCCGCCGCCGCGCCGACCGCGTACGTCGTGCCGGTCGCCGACGTCGCTGCTGCCGGATGGGGCACGACGCACTCGGGCTACCCGGCCACCGACATCTTCGCGGCGTGCAGCGCGAGCATCGTGTCGCCGGTCGACGGCGTCGTGCTCCAGGTTCGGACGATCGATCGGTGGGATCCGGCGGTCGACGATCCAGCGACCCGCGGCGGTCGCTCGGTGGCGGTGCTCGGCGACGACGGTGTGCGGTACTACCTCGCCCATTTCGACACGATCGAGCCGACGGTGACCGAGGGCGAACGCGTCGCCGCCGGCGACCCGCTCGGCACGGTCGGCCGCAGCGGACGGTCGTCGGCATGTCATGCCCACTTCTCGATCTCGCCGCCCTGCCCCGGACCCGAGTGGTCGGTGCGTCGCGGCGTGATCTGGCCGTACCCCTACCTCGATGCCTGGGCGGCCGGTGACCCGCTCAGCCCGTCGGACGAGGTCACCCTCTGGGTGGCGGAGCAGCCCGAGGCGTGCGCCGAGGCGATGGCCGACCCCGACGCGGCCGGCGCCGCGTCACCCTGACGACATCCGGGACACACACCCGCGAGCGATGAGCGAACGCCCCGGATACGGGGCCTTCGCTCATCGCCGGTGCTTCGACCGTCGCTCGGAACTGCGCGTGTGCTGTGCTGCTGGGATGCAGTTCGGCATCTTCTACGAACACCAGCTCCCGAAGCCGTGGAGCGTCGACGACGAGTACGAGCTCCTGCGCGACGCGCTCGATCAGGTCGAGCTCGCCGACCGGCTCGGGTTCGACTACGCGTGGGAGGTCGAGCACCACTTCCTCGACGAGTACTCGCACTCGTCGGCGCCCGAGGTCTTCCTCGCCGCTGCGGCGGCTCGCACGAAGCGGATCCGGCTCGGGCACGGCATCCGCCAGGTGATCCCGAACTACAACCATCCCGCCCGGACCGCGGAGGGGATCGCCACGCTCGACCTGATCTCGAACGGTCGGGTCGACTTCGGCATCGGCGAGGGCGCGACGCGCCTGGAACTGCACGGGTTCGACATCCCGGCCAAGGAGAAGCGGGCGATGTCGTTGGAGGCCGCCGAGCAGATCGCCAACATGATGGTGCTCGATCCGTATCCGGGCTACACGTCGGACCACTTCTCGATGCCGTGCCGCAACGTGCTGCCCAAGCCGCGCCAGAAGCCGCATCCCCCGATGTGGATCGCCTGCACCAACCGCGACACGATCAAGGTGGCGGCACGCCACGGGCTCGGTGCGCTGGCGTTCAGCTTCGTCGACCCCGAGGAGGCGAAGGCCTGGGTCGAGATCTACTACGACATCGTCAAGAGCGAGGAGTGCGTACCCCTCGGCCACAGGGTCAACGCGAACGTCGCGCTCGTCACCGGGTTCTCGCTCGACCACGATCGGGCCGAGGCGATCCGCCGGGGCCAGGAGGGCTTCGAGTTCTTCGGGTACGCCCTCAATGCGCTCGTCGCTCACGACCAGGTTCCCGGGCGAACCGACCTGTGGGGCGAGTTCCAGGCACGGCGCTCGCCCGACTCGACCGAACAACGCATCGCCGCAGCCGCCGCGCACGACGACACCTACGCGAGCTGCATCGGCACGCCGGCCGACGCTCGACGACACCTGCGCGAGATGCGCGATGTCGGCGTCGACCAGGTGATCTTCATCCAACAGGCCGGCCGCAACCGCCACGCCGACATCTGTTCGTCACTCGAGTTGTTCGCCGCCGAGGTGATGCCCGAGTTCGCTGCCGAGGAGGCCGACCGTCAGCGGCGCAAGGCCGCCGAGCTGGCGCCGTTCATCGAGGCAGCGCTCACCCGCAAGCAGTGGATGCAACCGCTCGCCGACGACGAGATCCCCGTCGTGAAGGCCTCCGTGAAGAAGGCCCAGACCTCCGGCAGCCTCACCTGACGGTGGTCAGGCGAGGCGCTGGAGGAATCCCGACAACGTCTCGAACCAGGCGTCGGGCTGCTCCCACTGGGGCGAATGACCAGCGTCGGCGATGGTCGCGAGCTGCGCACGCTCGATCGTGTCCGCCATCCGCCGGCTGTCGTCCAGGAACGGTCCGTCGAGTTCGCCGACGATCACCAGCGTCGGCACGGCGACCGCACGGAGCCGTTCGAGGCGATCGGGCTCGGTTGTCAGCATCATCGAGCAGGCGGCGAACATCTCGGGCACTGCGCCGACCATGTTCGCCCGCTGCTGGGCGATGATGTCGGGCCGCTCGGCCCGGACCCGCTTGTAGGCGTCGGTCTCCAGCGGGTTGGGCCCACCCGAGTCGAACAGATCGGCCAGCGCCGCCATGCCATCGCTGATCGCGAAGGCGCCGCCGATCTCGAGGAGTTCGGTCGTGGCCAGGTGCAGCGGCCCGTGCACCGTGTCCATCAGGATCAGTGCAGCCAGCCGCTCGTGGTGGTCGAGCGCGAACTGCTGGGCGACGACGCCACCCATCGAGTGGCCGAGCAGCACGAAGCGGTCCCATCCGAGGTCGTCGGCGAGGGCGAGCACGTCGGCGACGAAGGCGGCGACCGTGTACGCCGACGCGTCGCGGGGTCCGCCGGTCTCGCCGTGACCGCGCAGGTCGGGAGCCACGACGTGCCAGCCCGCCGCTGCGAGCGGGGTGAGGTGGTCGGCGAAGTCGGTCCGCGCTCCGGTGAACCCGTGCACCAGCATCAGCGGTCGTCCTCCGGCGCCCGCCTCGGTGTACGACATCGGCCGGGCTGCGTCGTGGGCGGTCATGCGTCGGGCGTCCTCTCGGTGATCAGGGGTGGAGATCAACAGATCGAAAATGTGCCGGGATTCGGTCACTCAGCGCACATCTTCCTGCATTTTTCGGTCAGGGGGTGGGGTCGAGCATCCGTCGGTAGACCCGGACGTACTCGTCGATCATCGTGGTGGTGTCGAAGCGCGACACCGCGATGTCTCTGATCGCGGTTCGGTCGAGCCCGGCTGCGGCGTCGACCGCTGCGACCGCCCCCTCGGGGTCGGAGACCAGGAACCCGGTGGTGCCGTGGTCGATCAGCTCGCGCATCGAGCCCCGATCGTGGGCGATCACCGGGGTGCCACAGGCCATCGCCTCGACCACGCTGTAGCCGAACGGCTCGTCGAAGTCGATCAGGTGGAGCAGCGCGTGGGCGCCTCCGAGCACCTCCGCTCGCTCTGCGACCGACACGGGCCCGAGGTATCGCACGTGGTCGCCGTCGACGTGCGGTTCGATCTCCTCGCGGAAGTACCGCTCGTCCTGCACGATGCCGGCGATGTCGAGCCGGCGGCCGGCACGACGGGCGACGTCGATCGCATGCGCTGTGCCCTTGTCGGGATGGATCCGCCCGAAGAACAGCAGGTGGTCTCCGGGCGCGGGATCGACGGCGAACGAGTCCGTGTCGATGCCATGGTGGATCGTGGCTGCATAGTGCAGGGCGGGATGCCGATCGGCGTCGCTGATCGCGACGTAGTGGGTGGTCGCGTCGTACTGCTCGTACACCGGCACGATGCGCGGCGACGAGAACCCGTGGATCGTGGTGATCACCGGCGTGTCGACGAGGCCGCTGTAGGTGAGCGGGAGGAAGTCGAATCCGTTGTGGATGACGTCGAACTCGTCGGCGCGCTCGAACACGGCGGCGATGTGCAGACACTCGGCGACCTTCGGCTCGATCGTGGAATCCTCGGACCACCCGGTCGGTGCCGTGCCGCGCAGCGTGGCGGTGGTGACCGAGTCGGCGGTCGCGAACAGTGTGACGTCGTGCCCCGCTGCGACCAGCCCCTCGGTGAGCAGTGATGCGAACTGTTCCCACGGTCCGTAGTGGCGCGGGGGCGTCCGCCAGGCGATCGGAGCGAGCACCGCGACCCGCAGTGGTGAACCGGGGCCGGTGTCGTGATGACGAGGGGGGATCTACTCAGGGTACCGACGGCGGATCGAGAACCCCGGGCAGTACAGTGACGCGTACGTCCCCTCGGACGTGTGCGCCCCGCTTGGGCTGGACGGCCGTCACGGTCCTGTCGCCCTCCGCAGGCTCGTCGCCTCGCACGAGCCGAACAAGGAGTTCCCCCAGTGCACACCGCCGTCTCAGCCCCACCCACTCCCCCGCGGGAGTGCGCCACCCGATCCTTCGGGATCCTGTCGACCTTCCCGCCCACCTCCTGTGGGATCGCCACGTTCTCGGCCGCCCTCGCCGCTGGCCTGATCGCCACCGGCGCCTCCGTCGACGTCGTCCGCGTCGGACCGTCACCGGAACTGGAGGACGTGCTGGTGGTGGCAGCGCTCGACGGCCGCAGCCGGTCGACCCGGGCGACCGTGATCGACGCCCTGAACGCCACCGACGTGGTCATCGTGCAACACGAGTACGGCCTGTACGACGGTCGCGACGGCGAGTCGGTCATCGAGCTGATGACCGCGATCGATTCCCCGATCGTCGTCGTGGCGCACACGGTGCTGAGCGATCCGACGGCGAACCAACGCCGCGTGCTCGAAGCGGTGTGCGCGGCAGCCGACGCCGTGGTGGTGATGACCGACACCGCGCGGGAGCGGCTCTTCGAGGGCTATGACGTCGATCACGCGAGGGTGACCCTGATCCCCCACGGCGCGACGACACCGTCGGCGACGCCCGTCGGCCCACTGCGGCAGGCGGGCGGCCCGGCCCGCGTGCTGACCTGGGGCCTCCTCGGTCCGGGCAAGGGGATCGAGTGGGCGATCGACGCGCTCGATGAACTCCGCGACCTCGACCCACACCCGGAGTACGTCATCGCCGGATCCACCCACCCGAAGGTGCGGGCGCGCCACGGCGAGGCATACCGGAAGATGCTCGTCGCCCGAGCGGGAGCATCTGCGGCCGCCGACCACATCAGCTTCGACGACACCTACCGCGACCTCGCATCGCTGACCGAGTTGATCCGCTCCGCCGATGTGGTGGTGCTCCCCTACGACTCACGTGACCAGGTCACCTCGGGGGTGTTGGTCGACGCAGTGGCGGCCGGCCGGCCGGTCGTGTCGACGGCGTTCCCACACGCCGTCGAACTCCTGGCGAGCGGCGCCGGAGTCGTCGTGCCCCAGCGCGACCCGGTGGCACTCGGCCTGGCGATCCGGTCGGTGCTGACCGACCACGAACTGGCAGCGTCGATGGCCGCCGAGGCCGAACGCCTCGCGCCAGGTCTGTCGTGGCCGGCGATCGCCCGTCGCTACGGCGCGCTGGCCGAGCAGATCGCCGCGACACGAAGCGCAGCGTCGTCGTGACACTGCCATCGTTCGGCCACGTGTTGACGTTGAGCGACGGCATCGGCATGTTCGAACATGCCGACCATGCGACACCGAGGCGGGAGCACGGCTACTGCACCGACGACGTCGCCCGGTTGCTGATCGTCACGGTTCGTGAACCCTCCGGGAGCCAGGCGGTGCAGACGCTCGCGCAGACGGCGTTCCGGTTCCTGGCGGAATCGCAGAGCGCGACCGGACGAACCCGCAACCGACGCGACGAACGGGGTCGCTGGCACGGCCGGTACGGAACCGACGACTGCTGGGGCCGAAGCCTCTGGGCGTTCGGGACGGCGGCACGGCGGGCCGACGGCGACGCGATGCGATCGAGCGCCCAGTCGTACTTCGACCACGGCGTGAAGCAGCGATCGCCGCATCGCCGTGCGATGGCGTTCGCCGCCCTCGGCGCCACCGAAGTCGTCGACCACGACCCTCGCCATCACCGGGCGCGTGCCCTGCTCGCCGACGCCGTCACGACGATCGGACCGTTGTCGCCCGACCACGACTGGCCGTGGCCCGAACCCCGCCTGTCGTACGCGAACGCAGCACTGCCCGAGGTGCTGATCGCCGCCGGCGGCATCCTCGACCGTCCCGACGTGCTCGACGACGGACTCACGTTGCTGCGTTGGCTCCTCGACCGCGAGACGGTCGACGGTCACCTGTCGCCGACGCCCGTCGGTGGCGCCGGACGCGGCGACGACCCGGCACGATTCGATCAACAGCCGATCGAGATTGCTGCGCTCGCCGACGCGTGCGCTCGGGCCCACGCGGCAACAGGCGACGACACCTGGCGCGCTGGTGTCGACCTCGCGATCGACTGGTTCGCCGGCAACAACGACGCCGGTGCCACGATGTGGGACCTCGAGACGAGCGGGGGCTACGACGGGCTCACCCCGACGGGCCCGAACCTCAACCAGGGCGCCGAATCGACCCTGGCGCTCATCAGCACGATGCAACACGCACTGCGCCCGGTGGGAGTGGGACGCGCCCCGGTCACCGGCCCGCCCTGGTCGGCCCGGTGAACCGGTCAGCTGGCTGAACTGGTCAACCGGCCGAGCAGGTCGTCGAGCGGGATCGTGGCGATGCTCGCACCGACATCGGCGTAGCCGTACGGGAGCACGAGGTGGCCGGCGTGGATCATGCCGCCGCACGAGTAGACGACGTTGGGGACGTAGCCGTCGCGTTCGTCGTCGTCGGGGCTCAGCAACGGTTCCTTCAGGTGACCGATCACGTGGCTGGGGTCGTCGAGGTCGAGCAGGAGGGCGCCGAGCGTGTAGCGCCGGAACGGTCCGACGCCGTGGGTGATCACGAGCCAGCCGGCCTCGGTTTCGAGCGGGGAGCCGCAGTTGCCGAGCTGCACCAGCTCCCACGGCCGTTCGGGCTCCTGGATCACGGTGGCGTCGCGCCACACCCGGATGTCGGTCGACGACATGATGAAGTTGTTCATGTTGTCGTGTCGACCGAGCGCCACGAACTTGCCGTCGATCTGGCGCGGGAAGATCGCCATCCCCTTGTTGTGCGCGGCGCGGCCGCTGAGGGTGGCGACGCGAAAGTGCGTGAAGTCGGCCGTCTCGATCAGCTGCGGCAGGATCTGATGGCCGTCGAACGCGGTGTAGGTCGCGTAGTACGTGACCGTCCCGTCGTCGCCGACGAAGCGGACGAACCGTGCGTCCTCCATCCCGTGGCTCTCGGTCGGCCCACTCGGGAAGAGGACCCGTTCGGAGATGTCGATCGACGGGGGGAACGAGGTGCGGTAGTTCGACGACGCCAGCCAGTGCAGCACGCGCGTCGTCTCACCGGAGATCGATCGTTCGAAGTCATCGTCCTCGAGGGCCACGATCGCTGCTTCGAGCTCGGCCATCGTGAACTCGTCCTCCAACCGGACCAGGACCCGTTCCTCGACGTCGTTCAACATCTCCATGTCACCGAGCTTGGTGGTGAAGAAACGCTTGTCGTACGCGTGCGGCGTGCGCTCGCCGGTGACCGCGAAGTCGCTGGCCGGGTCGAGCACGACGGAGGCGTCGGACCGGACGATCCCGGTGCGGAACTCGATCGACGAGCGGTGTCCCTCCCCGATCGCACGCAGGCTCATGATGAAACGAACCGCGCCGTCCTCGACACCCGACTGGTCGGGAGCGGCCACCATCGACGGATTCCCGAGCGCGGCGGCTTCGATCGAGTACTCGTGCGTGAAGTACGCGCCGATCAACCGGAGGCGATCGGCCGAGACCGACGCACCGACCAGCTCGACCTGATCGAGTCGGGCAGCGACGATGCCGGCATTGCGCTCCAGCACCGCATCGAGATCCCGGTGGCGACCGACGAAGTCCCTGCGGGCCGCGTCGAGCGTCTCGACGACCTCGTGTTCCGGCATCGCCATGATGCGACGGAGGACGATCTGGAGACGCGACGCCCCGTTCGGGTGGATCTCCCCGCCCGGGAGGAACGGCTTGGTGATCACCCGCCGCGTGTCGGGCACGAGGCGCACGGAGTCGCAACGTGTCATCCGGAGTGCATCCATGGGGAACCTCCGGTTCACGATGATCGTGCTCGTGATCGGGCTGATCGCGACACCTGGCACGGTATCGGCCCCCGGCGCGTACCGCCGCGACCCGGCCGGGCGCGATCCGGGGTAGGTTGACGTTCTTGGGATGAGTCGCCTCGTTTGGGCAGGACGGCCGGTTGCGCTGTCGCCCCGTACAGGCCCGACGCCTCGACCTGAGCCACATCGGTTCGAGGAGTCATCATGACCACCAACGCTCTCCCGGCGCCTCCGGCGTCGGTCGTCGACGCACCCGCCGACCCTTCCGCCGACGCGGACGTACCGACCCGCCTCTGCGGCCGCTGTCGACGGGCATTCCCGATCGACAGCACCATCGATCGACCGGCGTTGCCCGAGTGGTGGGCCTGTCCGAGCTGCGCCGCGTCACTGCTCCCCAGCCGTCAACGGGCGTCGACGACGTCCACCGGCTGATCAATCACCACGAGAGGACCCAACATGGCCGACCGATCTCCACAGCGAAACTCCGGCAAGAAGCCCGGCAAGACCCTCAAGGAGAAGCGCGCCGCGAAGCGCGAGAAGAAGGACGACAAGCGTCCGCTCGTGACCTGATCCGGCGCGCCCGCCGTCAGACCGCGGACGTGTCCGCACCTCTGGGCATTCGGCGCCCGAGGAACACACCGAGCACGGCGATGCCAGCGGGAACCGTCATCGCGATCGCCACGGCGTCGCCGGCCGGCCAGCCGACGTCGTCGCCGAACGCGACGATCGCACCGACCGCGCCCGTGCCGAGCGCAACGCCGAGGTTGTCCGACAGCTGCAGTGACGCCGTGGCACCGCCGACGCGGCCCTCCTCGACGCTGCGCAGCGCGAGCTGCGCATGCGCCGAGTAGGCGAGACCCATGCCGAAGCCGGCGGCGATCGCGCCGAGGTAGATCGACCAGAAGGGTGCGGCGTCGGGGAGCGAGCCGATCGCCACCCCGACGACACCGGTCGCGAGGAACAGGTAGCCGGCACGCACGAACCAGGCCTCGCCGAGTTGGCCGATCCATCGCTGCTGGATCCAGGTGGCAGCGGTCCAACTGACGGTCGCCACCGTCACCGCGATGCTCGCCGCGAACGTCGACCGATCGCGTCCGTTCGTGATCGCGTACGGGACGAACGCATCCAGTCCGAAGAACGCGAACGTCAGCAGACCGCGTGACGCGATCACGGCGGGGAGACCCGTTGCAGCGCGCAGGGTTCCTTGCGGCGTGAGTCGCCGCAGCGGGCCGAGACCGACGATGAGCCCGGCGGCGAGCGCCGGGACGAGCATCCAGCGTTCGAACGTGAGGCCGGCCACGACGAGCGCCGCACCCGCCGCCACCCGCGCCGCCTCGACGAGACGGCGCCGCATGAACCGCACCGGCGTGGTGTCGACGTCGGCGACCGGGCCGAGGCGCATCATGGCAGGCACCACGAGCGCTCCGGCGATCGCCACGAGCGGAAGCAGCGAGAGGAACACCCACCGCCAGCCGACGCCCTGGGCGATGCGCTCGGCGAGCACCGGGCCGATCAGGCCGGGCACGACCCAGGCGGTCGACAGGATCGCGAACATGCGTGGGCGTTCGGACACCGAGAACGCCCGCCCGATCGCCACGTAGCCGATCGCCGGCACGACGCCGGCACCGAACCCCTGGACGAACCGGCCGAGAACGAGGATCGGCATGCTGGGCGCGAACCCGCCGATCGCGAGGCCGATGGCGAACAGCACCAGCCCGACGACGTAGGGCGGGCCGGCGCCGCGACGGTCGGCCTGGTCGCCGGCGAAGACGATCCCGATCATCGTGCCGAGGAAGAACGCGCTGGTCACCCAGCCGTACCAGGCGATGCCGCCGAGGTCCGCCTCGATCTCCGGCAGGATCGTGGTGACGGCGAGCGACTCGAACGCCACGAGCGTCACGACGGCGACCAGCCCGACCTGCAGCGCCCGCCGCCCGGCGAGCGCCGACTGAGCGGGTTGGGTTGCGTCGACCTCGCTCGTCACGGCGGCAACCGTACGGCCAACCAGGGCGGCGACGCACGACGACGCCGGGCACGCGACACTGGCGGCGCATGATCGACACCGACTACCTCATCATCGGAGCCGGGGCCATGGGAATGGCCTTCGCCGACACGATTCTCGACGAGACCGCCGACGCAACCATCACGATGGTCGATCGGCACGCGCGACCGGGCGGGCACTGGAACGACGCCTACCCGTTCGTCCGGCTCC
This sequence comes from Ilumatobacteraceae bacterium, assembly GCA_963710625.1. Lineage (GTDB taxonomy): Bacteria > Actinomycetota > Acidimicrobiia > Acidimicrobiales > Ilumatobacteraceae > Sva-07. The sequence continues at coordinate 282,097 of CAVQBG010000009.1, forward strand.
ACCAGCCGTCCGCGTACTACGGAGTCAACTCGCGCCCGCTCGGCGAGAACCGGAAGGACGCGGTCGGCTGGAACGCCGGCCTCTACGAACTCGCGTCGGGCGCCGAGGTGCTCGCCTACTACGACCACGTGATGCAGCGGGACTTCCTGCCGTCGGGCCGCGTCCACTACTTCCCGATGAGCAACCTCACCGGCGTCGAAGCCGACGCCGACGGGCGAGTGCGCGGTCACTTCTCGTCGCTGGTCAGCGGACTCGGCACCGAGGTGACCGCGCGCAAGGTGATCGACGCCACCTACATGAACGTCACCGTCCCGTCGCAGCGTCCACCGAAGTACGACGTCGCCGACGGCATGCTGTGCGTGCCCCCGAACGACCTGCCACGCTTCGAAGGACCTGCCGACGGGTACGTCGTGATCGGCGCGGGCAAGACCGGTGCCGATGCCTGCCTGTGGCTGCTCGCGAACGGTGTCGATCCCGACGACATCCGCTGGGTGATGCCGCGCGACTCCTGGTATCTCGACCGGGCGCAGATCCAGCCCGGTGACTTCCGCGAGCTCACTGCCGAGCGATTCATCACCCAGTTCACGCACGTCGCAGAGTCGACGTCGATTCCCGATCTCTTCGCCCGGCTCGAAGCCGATGGCCTGCTGCTGCGCCTCGATCCGACGGTCGAGCCGACGATGTACCGCTGCTCGACCGTGACGCAGGCCGAACTCGAACAACTGCGGCGGATCACGAACGTCATACGTCTCGGCCGTGTGCAGCGCATCGGTTCCACCGAGGTCGTCCTCGATGACGGTTCGGTTCCCACCACCGCCGCCACGGCGCACATCGACTGCAGCGCCGACGGTCTCGAACGACGTCCACCGGTCCCGGTGTTCGACGGCAGTCGGGTGACCCTCCAGACGGTCCGCCACTGCCAGCAGGTGTTCAGTGCCGCGTTCATCGCCCACTGCGAGGTGGCCTACGAGACCGACGAGGCGAAGAACCACCTCTGCGGTGTGGTGCCCCATCCGGACAGTGCCACCGACTGGATCCGCACCGCCTACGGCAACTCGACCAACTCACGTCATTGGGGTGCCGACCCCGAGCTGCAAGCGTGGCTCGCCAGCTCCCGGTTGGACGGATTCAGCTCGACGACCCCGCCGAGCGAGCAGCTGATGACCGTGATGATGGGAGCGCTCGACCACGCCGAAGCCGCCCTCGCCAAACTCGAGCAGTACGTCGCCGAACTCGACGCCGCCGGCCGGTAGCGAGCACCGCTGACCGACGGTCGGCGAGGGTGCCGGGACAGCAGAGCGCCGTAGCGTGCGCCCCATGTCGAACCAGAGCAAGAAGATCATCGTCGTCGGTGGCGTCGCCGGTGGCGCCAGCGTTGCTGCCCGAGCTCGCCGGCTGTCGGAGGAGGCGCACATCATCGTGATCGAACGAGGCAGCTTCGTCTCGTATGCGAACTGCGGGCTGCCCTTCCACATCAGCGGGGAGATCGAGGACCGCGAAAGCCTGCTGGTCCAGACTCCCGAGGGCCTGAAGAACCGGTTCGATCTCGACGTTCGCACCCGCAGCGAGGCGATCGGCATCGACCGTGAGACCAGGCGCCTCGAGATCCGCGACCTCGACACCGACGAGGTCTACTCGGAGGGATACGACGACCTCGTCCTGGCCCCGGGCGCAGCCCCGCTGAGCCCACCGATTCCCGGGATCGATCGGACCGGCCACTTCGCCCTTCGTTCGATCCCCGACATGGATGCGGTGATCGAGTGGAACGACCGGGTGCAGCCACGGCACGCCACCGTGGTGGGAGCCGGCTACATCGGACTCGAGATGGTCGAGCAACTCACGCACCTCGGCATGGCGGTCACGCTGATCGAGGCGGCCCCGCAGATTCTCGGGGCCGTCGACGAGGACATCGCGTTCTGGCCACATCGGCAGCTCGAGGATCGCAACATCGACGTGCGGGTCAGCACGATGGTCGTCGGATTCGAGGAGCCGACCGACGGCGAAGACGCTCGGGCCTCCACCGTCGTCCTCGACGACGGCTCGCGCCTGCCGACCGACCTGGTGATCCTCAGCATCGGCGTGAAGCCCGAGGTCGAGCTGGCGCGAACCGCGGGTGTCGATGTCGGCGAGTTGGGCGGTATCCGGGTCAACCAGCACATGCGCACCAGCGACGAGCACATCTGGGCGGTGGGCGACGCCATCGAGGTCCGGAACCCCGTCACCCATGATTGGACACTGCTTCCGCTGGCCGGACCGGCCAACCGTCAGGGACGAGTCGCGGCCGACAACATCATGGGGCGACCCTCCCGCTACCGCGGAACGTGGGGCACGTCGGTCGTTCGGGTCTTCGACCTCACGATCGCCGCGACCGGCCTCAACGAGCGGCAGCTCCGACGAGCCGGGATCGCCTTCGAATGTGTGCAGGTGCACCCGCTGTCCCATGTCGGCTACTACCCCGGCGCCGAGCTCTTGGACATGAAGCTGGTCTTCTCTGCCGAGGACGGGACGATCTACGGAGCCCAGGTGGTCGGCGACGAGACGGCTGCTCGTCGGATCGATGTCCTCGCCGCCGCGATCCAAGGGGGCCTGTCGGTCGACGATGTTGCGCAACTCGAGCTCTGCTACGCCCCGGCGTACGGGGCCCCGAAGGATCCGGTGAATCTCCTGGCCATGGCAGCGCGCAACGTCGTCAACGACGATGTCAGCATCGCCCAGTGGTACGAAGTGGATGATCTGGCCGACGACGAGGTGCTCCTCGACGTGCGCAGCACCGAAGAGCGCGAGGCCAGCATGATTCCCGGCTCGGTGCACATCCCGCTCGACGAGCTCCGAGGTCGTCTCGACGAACTCGACACGTCGAAGCGGTACATCGTGCACTGTTTCTCCGGTCAGCGCTCCTACTTCGCCTCTCGCATGCTCCGGCTGCGCGGTTTCGCGGTGCGCAACCTCACCGGCGGGATCCGAAGCTGGCAGGCGGCCCACCCCGACCGAGACCGCCAGAAGCCCGCGATCGAGTACATCAGCGCCCTGGCCAAGTAGCCCTGCGCAGGCGAGCGCGACGCGAGGCGCTCGGCGCATGCTCGGCGGGTTGCTCGGCGGGTTGCTCGGCGGGCGGCGAGCCGGCCGGGGGTCCGTGGCCGCGGTCGCCCGCGATGCCGGCCTACCAGGTGTCGGTGGTGAAGGTGAGCGTGCCGGTGTCGCCGTGTTCGTCGAAGTTCATCGTTCGCGCTCGGTCACGGGCTGGCGCGCACGGTCGGTCTGCTCGATTCGGTGTTCGTGTTCGAGCCGGAAGAGGCGGTGGAGCGCCTCCGGATTCGTCGGGTACATCGCGGGTTCCTCCGTGGTCGTTGGAATGGGATGGGGGTGTGGGTTCGGGGTGGGTTCGGGGGGTGGGTTCGGGGTGCGTCGGGGCGGGTTCAGGCTCGGGCGAGGTCGTCGGCGAGCCGGTCGTACGCGTTCTGGTCGAGGCCGTTGCGGGCGATGTCGAGCAGGGCGGCGAATGCCTCGTCGGGGGCCCCGGCACGCATGGCGCCGTACCGTTCGGCGAGGTCGTGAGGGTTGACGGCGAGGACGATCAGGCGCATGTAGCCGTCCATGTCGACCGGGCTGATCGCGGCGACGAGCGCAGCGTTCGCCTCCATCAACTCGTCGAGCCCGGCCGCCCGGTTGAGCGCGGGCAGCACCTCGACCTCCTCGGTCGTCTGGTGCTGCAGGTGGGCGGCGGTGAACTCCGACAGGCTGAGGTACAGACGATGCTGGCCGATGCGGCGGTCCGTTCCGGTGACGCAGCCGAGCGCGGTGAGCTGCCGGCGGATGTCGGCGGTCAGGGCGTCGAGGTGTGCGTGCTCACGCTGGAGTCGGGCGGCGAGCACCGGGAGGTGCTGCTCGATCAGCGGGCCGAGGTAGTCGTCCTCGTGGGCTGCGTGTACATCGAGCAGGTGCAGGAGGTCGTCGATCCGGCGGCGCTCCTCGCTGAGTGCGATGTCGTCGAGTGGGTCGACGTGGCCAGCCCGTTCGGTCGCGCGGAAGAGACCGTGGCGGATGCCCTTGTGCACGTCGCGGTACAGGTCGAACCCCACGTCGGCCAGTGGTGCGTCCGCCGATCGGACCAGATGGTGGACGGTGGCCGCCGCGGCGCCGTCGAAGAACACTGCGTCGCTCACGCTGGCGCCGTGACGCAGGTCGCGCAGGGGTGCGTACAACTCCGACGAGTACCACTCGTGGGCCCGGTCGAGCGACGGGAACTCGATCAGCACGGGGTGGGCGGGATGCCAGTCGCCCTCGACGATCTGCCATGGCCCTCCGACCACGACGTACTCGCCGCCGAACGCGGTGACCGTCTCGGTGACACGGGTGACAGAGTCGTTCATGGCGTCGTGGTCGCGGATCTCGCGGACGTCCCAGAGGCAGTAGGCGGTCATTGGATGGTTCCTTTCCGGATGCCGGCGCAGTGCCGGCGGGTTGGCTGATCGGGTGCCTCGATCATCCGGCTGGAGGCGCCGGAAGAGGAGCAGCGATCCGCTGTGACAGCCACAACATCGCGTTGTGAGCGGCCAAGTACCCTGACGCCTCGTGGACATCGAACTGCGGCACCTGCGGGCGTTCGTGGTGGTCGCCGAGGAGCTCAACTTCACCGGAGCGGCCAAGCGGCTGTTCATCGCCCAACAGGCGTCGAGCACCCAGATCCGCCAGCTCGAGGACCGGATCGGTGCCAAGCTGCTCGAACGCAACACCCGGTCGGTGTCGCTGACCACGGCCGGCGAAGTGCTGCTGGGACAGGCCCGGCTGCTGCTCGCCGATGCCGACACCGTCGTCTCCGCGACGCGCGCTGCCGGGGCGACGCACACACCGCTGACGGTCGGTTTCGTCGCTGCGGTCGATCACCCGGAGATGAGCCACGCCCTCGACCGGTTCAGCGAGTCACACCCCGAGGTGGAGCTGATGATCAACTTCGGCGACCAACTCGATCCAACGGGCGGTCTCCGCGACGGCCAGGCCGACGTGGCGTTCGTGTACGGACCGTTCGACCACTGCGGCCTCGATCTCACCCCGGTGTACAGCGAACCGCTCGGCATCGCGCTGGCGGAGTCGCACCATCTCGCGAGCGCTGCGTCGGTCACGGTCGAGGACGTGATCGCCGAACCGACCTTCGATTTCCCCACGCGGATCGCGGGTGGCGCGACTACTGGAGCGGTGCCGACTTCCGCCGGGGCCGCCCACCCGCCAAGTACGTGGCGCAGTTCCGCACCCTCGAGGGCCTGATCGTGTCGATCCGAGCGGGACTCGGCGTGTACTTCGCCACCGAGGGACTCGTCGCCTCGGCCGGGCCGCGTGTGGTCTGGCGCCGCCTCGACGACCTGCCACCCCTGCAGCACTCCATCGCCCGACGCGCCGACGACGACCGACCATTGGGGCGGTCGTTCGTCGACTCGGCCGCCGGCACGCTCAGCCGCTGACGCCGGCGGATGTGAGCCGCTCACGGGCGGTGGAATCAGCTCCTCGAGCGCGAAGGCGACGAGTACCGAACCGACTGGGAAGCACGTTGATCAGCGGCCGAAGACCACTTCGTTCGGAACGGTCATGGCGCCCGACCGCCTCGACCACGTGCTCTGACAGCGAGACACCGCTGCACCCAGAACCGCGACGAATCGGCCAGGACGCGCGGACGTCCAGGTCGTCGATGTGCTGAAGGCCCCTGTCGCCGACGCTCCCGGTGCGGTTGCCTCGTGTCATGAGTGGCGATCGTCGGCCCTGGTCGCTGGAGCGGCAGTTGGTCACGTACGGGGTCCTCGCGTGCGCGCTGTCGTGGGCGTGGTGGATTCCGATGGCCGTGCGCGGCGACGTGTCGCGCGCCGGCCAGGGCTGGCCGACGCACCTGGTCGGGCTCGCCGGGCCCGCGATCGCCGCCATCATCACAGCCGGGTTGTGCGGAGGTTGGCGCGACGTGGCCACGCTGCTGCGCCGGTGCGTGATGTGGCGCGTGCCGATGATTGCGTGGGCGGCCGTGGCGGCAGCGGTCCTCCTCGCGTTGTTCGCAATGCTCGTCGCCGACGATCCGACCGATTCGTTGTCGTATTCGGGTGCGCCGGAACTGGGGATCTCGACGGTGCTCTTCGTGCTCCTGGTCAACGGGTTCGGGGAGGAGCTGGGGTGGCGGGGGTTCATGGTGACGCGTCTGCGCACCGAACGCTCGTTGCGCGACACCTCGGTGATCGTCTGGCTCGTCTGGGCCGGCTGGCACCTCCCGCTGTTCTGGATCGTCGCCAACTTCCGCGACTTCGGCGTGGCCGGCACGGTCGGATGGGTCATTGGCTTGTTCTTCGGCTCGGTCTTCCTCGCGTGGTTGGTGGGCGCCGCCCGGGGGTCGGTGCTCGTGGTGGCGCTCTGGCACACCGCCTACAACTTTGCCACCGCCACCGAGGCAGGCGCCGGGGGTGTCGCCGCGGTTGCGACCATGGCGGTGGTCCTCGCGACGGTGTGGATCATGCGGTCCGGCGTCGATGGGCCGACGGCGACTGCACCGGGAGGCTGAGCGCCTTCACCCCTGGGCGCGCTCGCCGTTTGCGGCCTTGGCCACGATCGTGTCGATCCTGCGCTCTCTGGTGTCTTGCCGGACTGCACTGATCACCCACCAGAGCATCGCCTTGCGGGCACTCGGGGGGAACGCGTCCCACGCGAGACGGGCCGTCGGGTCGGCGTCGAGCGCAGCGGAGAGGTCGTCGGGCTCCGCGAGGTCCTCCACCGGATCGAGGATCGTCCACCAGCCGTTGCCTTTCGCGATGTCGACGGCGCGTCGTCCAGCCTCGGTCATCAGTCCGGCAGCCTCCATGTCCGCCACGCGTTGTCGGTTCAGCCGGGTCCAGGTGCTCTTCGGTTTGCGGGGTGTGAGGAGCTGCATTCCTCTGTCGTCGTCGAGGCGGTTCGCGGTCGAGTCGATCCAACCGAAGCAGATCGCCTCCTCGACCACGTCGGGGTAAGGGCACCTCGGTCTGCCGGTGACCGATCTCCACGAGCACAACCAGACGCCGGGAGCGGTGTCGTGATTCGCCTCGAGCCAGGCTCGCCATTGCGCTCGGGATTCGGCATGGTAGATCGGGAAGCCGAACTTCCACGTCGCCGGGTGAGCAGACGCCGAAGCCGGGACCGAACTCATCGCCCCCAAGCGTACGCGGCGACGGTTCGGCCCTCCTGCGGACGGCACGACCTCCCAGCCGGCACCCCGCGGTTTCCCGTCTCAGGTCGACTGAATCGCTCCGGGTCTCTGGCGGCTCGACCGAACCGGAGCCGGCACATGATCCGCGATCACCGGGCACTGCAACCGGGCATCGCGTTGCGGCGGTTGTCCAGCGCGATGCGCCGGTGATCACCACGCGGCGACGAGGACACCCGCCGAGATCGCCACCGCGACGACACCGGCCGGCACCATCACACTGACGTTGCGCGACCGAGCACCGATCACGAGCGGTCCCGCAACGAAGGCAGGACCACACGCCAGTGCAGCCACGACCCCGATGACCCGCTCGAGCACATCGTTGGCGTCACCGAACAACCCGACCGCCGGCACGAGCACAAACGCCATCAGCGCGCACATGACACCCGCGAACGCACCGAGCACCCACGCAAAGGCAGCTTCGGACAAGCGATGAGGAGCGGAACGGGATGACACGCCGAGAATCCAGCTACGCGCTCGGCTGCATGAGTTCGATGCGGTTGCCGAACGGATCCGAGACGTAGACGCGGTCGAACCCGTCGAGCGGCTCGTCGTCGTCCACGGCGAAGCCGGCGGCGACGACAGCGGCAGCCATGCTGCGTACGTCGTCCACGATGAACGCGGGGTGAGCCTTGGTCGCCGGTCGGAAGCCGGCGTCGACACCGAGGTGGACCTTCACATCCCCGTCCTCGAACCAGCAGCCACCGCGAACCGCGAGATGATCAGGCTTCGGGACATGAGCGATGCCGAGTACCCCCTCGTAGAAGGCGACCGCCTCCGCCTCCCGCCCAGCGGGCATCGCCAGCTGCACATGGTCGAGACGACGGATGCCCACGCCAACCAGTCTGCCCCGGCAGCCTCGCACGCGCCGGATCTCCTGGGTGAGCAATGCGAACACCGGGCACCCGGCTCGGGCCACGATGTGCGGCGAGTGCGCTGAGGACCGCTGAGGTTGGCCCCTTCCCGACATGGCACACAGGGACTTCCTCACGATCGATCGCCAGCCTGTGTTCCTCGGTTTCGCGGCCAGTCTGATCATGACCACGGACCACCGTTGACACGCTGATGTCATGATGGACGTGATGAGCGAATACACACAGATGAAGGGCGCCGGTAAGTCCCGGCACCTGCCGATCGGGACTCCCGGTTCCTGCCTGACCGAAGACGACCGCGACGTCGTGTTCGACTCGGTCGACATGTCAGGCCCCGAATGCCGCCGCTGCCGGATTCCGGTCCCGCCGGCCCGAGTGATCAACATCCAGTTCACGATCACCTCCATGGCGCCTGCGTCGGTGCTCGAGCTCGCCCGAACACAGGCCGCGGCAGCGTTCGCTTGCATCGACGACGACCCGGCTCTGGTGGTCACGGTCGGCACCGGCATCCCGAAGCAAGACTCGGAGGGTCGAGACCGCGGCGACTGGCTGTTCGTCGTGAACGCTTCCTGGAACGCAGAGACCGGCACGCCACAACGCGGCTCGCCCGAACGGCACTACGGGCCCGAACGCCGGAACCTACCCGATCGCCGAAACACACCCGATCGCCGCAGATGACCGTCAACGACCAGCTGTTCCCGTATGTGCCGACAGCGAAGGTCGTGCACATCTCGGCCGATCGTCGTCGCACCGCGTTCCGGCAATTGCGCACTTCCTGCTCACCCCGGTGATGCGACGAACGACCAGACTTTCTCCTTGCGCCGCATCGGGGCGTTGGCCATGAGCGAAGCCGAAACCGAACTCATCGCCCGCAAGCGTACGCAGGGACGGTTCGAGACCGCCGTCCGGACCGTGCAGCCGTGCATCCCCACCCCTCGCTCGAACGGATGCCCGGTCCTACGTCGTCACGACGCGTGGCGCAGCCCATCGCCGTCCGATCGAGTTCGTCAGCTCGCCATCGCCGGTTCGATCGCCGCCACCGAATCGAGTGCGGCGTTGCGTGAAAGCATGCGCCAGCCGTAGAGGGCGGCGAGCAGCGCTGCGGAACCGCCGATGAACAGCGACGCACGGGGACTGACGTGCTCGGCGATCCACCCGGCGATGGGCCCACCGATCGGCGTCGAGCCGAGGAGCGCCATCGAGAACAGCGCCATGACCCGACCCCGGAACTGCGCATCGGAGTTGAGCTGCAGCGTCGCGTTCGACAGTGAGATCGTGCCCACGCTCGCCGCGCCGACGAACGGGAGCACGGCATACGCGGTCACGAGGGTCGGCATCGACGCGAGGAGACACACCAGGAGTCCGAACGTGGCCGCCACCATCACGAAGCGGCGCGGCGTCGCCGCGCCGGACGATGCGACGACGAGACCGCCCACGACGGCACCCGCCCCCATCAGCGATGTCATCACCGCCAGGCCGCTCGCGCCCGCCCCGAAGGTGAACTCGGCGAACAGTGGAAGGGTGGTCGAGAACTCGTAGGTCAGCGTGCCGATGACCACCAGCATGACGAGCGTCGTTCGCAGCGTCGTCGTGTTCCACGCATAGTGGAATCCGTCGCGAAGCTGGCGCGGGGCCCGGGCGCTGCGCGCCGAGGGGTGGAGTTCGTCGGTTCGGATCAGCACCAGGGCGATCACGACAGCGAGGTAGGACACGGCGTTGACCACGAAGCATTGACCGATCCCCACGGTGGCGATCAGGACGCCACCGATGGCCGGGCCGATCGCCCGCGCGGCGTTCACGACCACACTGTTGAGCGTGACGGCGTTGCTGACGTCGGCTGGGCCGACCATCTCCATGACGAACGTCTGCCGACTGGGATTGTCGACGGCGGTGACGGCCCCGAAACCGGCAGCGATCGCGTAGACCATCCACAGCTCGACCGTTCCGGTGATCGTCACGATGCCGAGAGTGAGTGCGAGCAGCCCGGCGATCGACTGGGTCGCCATGATGAGCCGGCGCTTGTCGTAGCGGTCGGCGATCATGCCACCGAACGGCGCGAGCAGCAGCGTGGGCAGGAACTGCATCGCCATCACGGTCCCGAGCGCCGTGCCACTCCCGGTCAGTTGGAGCACGAGCCAGGACTGGGCGATCAGCTGCATCCAGGTGCCGCTGAACGACACAGCTTGGCTCGCGAAGTAGAGGCGGTAGTTGCGGAAGCGGAGCGCGGAGAACGTGCGGGCGCTGATCGCCGAGACTCTCGCGTTCACTCCCCGACCTCGAGCAACCGTTCGAGGACGGGCAGCATCGCGGCAATCGCCTCCACGTCGTCGACTCCCAGATCGGCGAGCTGCGACGCCAACCAGGTCCGGCCTGCCGCACGCACCTCGTCGAGGTACACCGCGCCTGCAGCGGTGACCGTGATGAACGCGCACCGACGATCGTCGGGGTCCGGCTCACGAGCCAGGAACTCGGCCTGTTCGAGTGCTGCGACAATCTTGCTCACCGAGGGCGGCTTGACGTGTTCGCTCTCGGCGATCTGGCCGATGGTGAGGCGCCCGTTGCGGCTGACGGTGGCGAGCACGGCGAGTTGGGACGGGGTGATCCGGTCGACCGAACTGGTTCGGATCTTGCGGGCGAGACGCAGCAGCACCAGCCTGAGCCGATCGACGTCGATCGGCGTGCCGGTTCCGGCGGATGGGGATTCTGCGACGCTCACAGATCGTTAGCGTAACACATAGTTTCCAACGCTATGTATTGCCGGCGTGCGTGCCGGACCAAACACCGGTATCGGCGGCATCGGATCCGACTGCGCCAACACGAAGAGCACCGAACCGATGAGCGAGTCCCCCAGATGCGGTGGATTCACTCATCGGAGTGTCGGGAACTGGTGACGGGCGTCGAACCGATGAGCCAAACCACTGCATGTGGTTGTTTGGCTCATCGGAAGGCTTCGGTGCGCCGACCCCGAGCAGATTGGCGGCGGCATTCGCGCCCAGGAACATCGTGAGAAGCCATCGTCGTGTTCGTCGACGATGACAGGATAGTTGAGGGCGCGGGTGTCGGGGCTGCCGTGCTTGCGGGCGCTGGGAGCGACGAGTGGTCGCAGGACTCCAGCCGGATGTGCCCGGGGCGGGATTTGAACCCGCACTCCACGTGAGTGGAAGGGGGGTTTAAGCCCCCCGCGTCTGCCAGTTTCGCCACCCGGGCGGGCGCACTGCGACAGTATCGGTCGCGCTTGCGCGCCCCATCCACGGCGACCTCCATCCCGTGTGCGTGACCGTCCGGCCGGGGAGGTCCACTGGGGTACGCCGCCGACGGCACGACGCCTGGGGTGAGGGGCCACGGGTGGCGCGCTACATTCGAGGGGCTTCAGGGAGGTGCCAGCGAGATGTGCAGATTGTTCGGGATGACCGGCGGCAGGAGCGCGATCGCAGCGTCGTTCTGGCTGTTGGAGGCGCCCGACAGTCTCTCGGTCCAGAGTCGCCGTGAGCCCGACGGCACCGGGCTCGGCGTGTTCGACGCCAACGGGTGTCCCGAGATCCACAAGTGGCCGATCGCGGCGTACGAGGACCGAGCATTCGCCGAGGAAGCTCGCCATGTCACCTCGACGACGTTCGTGGCTCACATCCGATTCGCCTCGACGGGCGCGGTCGAACTGAAGAACACCCATCCGTTCGAGCAACGCGACCGTCTCTTCGCCCACAACGGTGTCGTGGAGGGGCTCGACCAACTCGAGGCCGAGCTCGGCGAGCACCTCTCGCTCGTGCGGGGCGACACCGACTCCGAACGGGTCTTCGCGCTGATCACCAGACAGATCGAACGCGCCGACGGCGATGTGGCCGCCGGGCTCGTCGACGCGTGTCGGTGGATCGCCGACCGCCTCCCGCTCTACGCGTTGAACATCGTGCTCACGACCGCTGACGGCATGTGGGCACTGCGCTACCCCGACACGCACCGCCTCTTCGTCCTCGAACGCAGCGCCGGCGGCCCGAGCGGCGCACGTCACCTCGATGCAGCGTCAGCGGCCGGCTCGATCAGGGTGCGCTCGGGGCACCTTGCCACCCGCAGCGCCGTGGTCGTCGCCAGCGAGCCGATGGACGAGGACCCGGGGTGGCGGCTGCTGGCGCCGGGCGAACTCGTTCACGTCGATCCCGATCTGGCGGTCCACTCCCAGATCGCGATCGATCGGGCCCCGACCCATCTCCTCACGCTCGACGATCTCCGCCCGCAGGCCGCTGCGTCCCAGCACGCCCAGCCGCACTGAGCCGGGCGCGGCGCGCAGCGCCACCAGCGCGGTCGTCCGAACCCACGCCCTGACGTCAACGATGCGGATCAGGAAGACGCCGCCGGGTACGACTCGATCATCGTCCAGGCGTCTTCGGTCAGGTGTCTCGCCAGGTCCTGCAGGGCCCTGGCCGCAGCCAGTTCCTCGCCGACCTGCGGCCGGGACGGGTCGGTGGGATTCCGACGGGATCGTCCGTATCCGGACAACGACCGGTCACCTGCGTCGAGGTGCACCACCATGTCGCAGTGGTCCTCGTCTTCGCGGGTCTCGAACCGGAGTGTCCAGCTGTGTGGTTGCAAGCTCTCCATTGCTCCACTCTCGGACCACCTGCATCCAACCGCCAGGGCCGGACGTCACCGCGGTCGTCGGGGACGAAGTTCTCTACCGCACGGGGTCCGCAGCTGCCATGGTCGAGTCGATGACGTGATCACTTCGAACGAAGGGGGTCCACATGTTCGCCAAGGTCGGAGATGGATTGATCATCGAGGGTCACCGGGTGGGTGAGCCTCGACGCACGGGCAAGGTGGAGGAGGTACGCGGCGCCGATGGAGGCCCGCCGTACCTGGTCAGGTGGGATGACACCGATCGATCGACGTTGCTGTTCCCGGGAGACGATTGTCGAATCGAGCACCTGGGCGACGCATCCATTGGAAAGGACTCGTGATGAAGGTCTCAGACTTCGCACTCCGGGAACCCGTCGTGATCGCCTGCGATGCCACCGTTGCGGACACCGCCGCATTGATGGCGAGCACCGGAGTCGGTTCCGTGATCGTCGTCGACGGCGACGTCCCGGTCGGCATCGTCACCGACCGCGACATCGTGACCCGCGGCGTTGCCCAGCAGTACCCGGCGGACGGGCGCATCGACGGCTTGATGAGCATGGGTCTGATCGCCCTCGACGCCCATCGCGACTTCGAGGATCTCGTCCATGTGTTCCGCGACCATGCGATTCGGCGTGTCCCGATCGTCGACCACGACCGCGTGGTCGGCATCGCGTCGCTCGACGACGTGATGGTGTTCGCCATCGGCGAACTCTCCGACGTCTCCAAGGTCATGGCAGGGCAAATCCTGTTCCCGCACGCCGGCGACGAACCGCCGAAGCCGTCACCCGTCACGTGATCGGCGGCTGACCGACGACGCGCTCCCCGCCCCCGCCCCGCCCCACCCCACCCCACTACGTTTGCGTCGAGAAATCGGTGACCCGCCCCACCAGAAGCGCGACACGAACGGATGGGTCAGCCGCGCCCGGTCACGTTTGCGCTGCAGATCCGGTGAACCGGGTCACCGGATACGTCACGCAAACGTGGTGGATCGGTTCGGGAGGCGGTCGAGGATGCGGTCAGTGGACGATCGTGCCGAGGGTGCCACAGCAACCCATCCGGCGGGTGTCCGGGTGCAGGGACGTGGACCGGATCGCCGACTCCGCGAGCCGCGCAGTGGCGCGCCCACGATCGGGCGACCACAACTCCTCCACCTGGGCCCGCGACCGCTCGAGGTCGCCGGCCGGATCGCCGGCGAGGAGGTCGAGCCAGTCTGCCGGTCGGTCACCGAGCAGTTCGACCGCAGCTCGGTACAGCGGACCGAGCCCCTGCGGACCGTCCTGCTCGACCGCGCCGCGCCAGTGATGGAAACCATCGACCGCCGCATCACGCCGCCGCATGGCGGGATCGGGCGAACCGGTGGTGGTGCGGTCATCGGCGGGAAGGTCTGCGACGTCGCGATACCTCTGCTCGTCGGCGAGCAGCGACGGTCCGAACGCGAGGATCATGTCGCCGGCTTCTGGCAGGCCCGCGTTCGACATCAGCACGTACAGCTCGAGCCGACCGTCGAGGTTGATCAGCCGATGGATGGTGCCGGGCGAGAACCAGGCGACCGTGCCAGTGACGAGCGGCGTCTCGGCGTAGCCCTCCCCCGACAGTGTCTGCACCATGCCTTCGCCGGCGATCACCAGGTATGCCTCGGTGCACACCGTGTGAAGGTGCGGCGATCCACCGGCGAGTCCGTCGGGGCCGACGGTGTCGTAGACCTGCACATGGCTGACCGACGTCCCACCCGGCATCGGCACCCCGAACCGGGCCCCCGGTGTCGGCGGCATCGGCGAGCTCACCACCCCCTCCCTCTCCCCACCCCGTTTGCGTCGAGAAAAGCGTGACCCGCCCCACCCGAATCGCGACACAAACGAACAGGCACTCCACCCGCTCTCCCCACCCCGTTTGCGTCGGGAAAAGCGTGAACCGCCCCACCCGAAACGCGACGCAAACGAGCAAGGCGGATCGGCATGGCGGGGGCGGGGGCGGGGGCGGGGGTCATGTGGCTCCGTCGGGCTGCCAGGAGGAGCGGGCGGGGTGATCGGCCAGGAGCGGGAGGGTCTCGACGGAGCCGGTGCGCTCGGAGTGGTACCAAGCGGTCACCAGCTCCAACGACGCCTGGGCGTCGGCGAGCGTCACCGGGAACTCCCCGCCGCCGGTGAGCGCGTCGACGAAGCCTTGGAACTGCCCGGTGTACTGCGTGGCCGAGGGCGCCATGTCGGCCCAGGCCTGCTCGGCCTCCTGGGCGAACGCCGACCGTCGGAACTCGAAGTTCCACGGCCCAGCGCCCGGGTCGTACGCCTCGGACGACGACGTGATCGTGACGTTGTCGAAGTGCCACACGAGCTGCGACGACTCGCTCGCCGCGCCGAGCGTGACGTTCATCGAGACCAGCGCGCCGTCAGCGGTACGTCCGATCGCGACCGCGCAGTCCTCGGTCTGCACGTCGTTGACCCTGGTGGTCGCCATCGCCCGCAGCTCGACCAGCGGACCGGCCATCCACGTGAGCATGTCGTGGTTGTGGATCGCGTGGCTCAGCACGCATCCCCCTCGCTCCCCCGCCCACGTGCCACGCCACGGCGCCTCGGCGTAGTACCCCTTGCCACGGCGCCACCACGTCGACGCCGATGCGGTGAACAGCCGGCCGGTGATTCCGGCATCGATCAGTGCTCGAGCCCGGGCGGCACCGTCGCCGAATCGGTACTGGAAGATCGGCATGAACCGAGCGCCCGACGTGGCCGCGGCCCGCTCGACGGCCACGGCCACACGGTCGCAGGCCGCCACCGAGTCGACGAGCGGCTTCTCGCAGATCACGTGGAATCCCGCCTCAAGGCAGCGGATGATCTGCTCCTCGTGCATCGATGGCGGCGTGCACAGGTCGATGACGTCGACATGATACGGCGACGACGGATCGTCAGCGGCAGCGAGGAGGTCGTCGAGCGAGGCGACGCCCGGGATGCCCCAGTCGGACTCGCCCCTGGCTCGCTTGGTGTCGTCGACTTCGGCGAACACCGTCGCCGAGGCGCCCTGCACCTCGGACCACGACAGCAGATGACTCTGCCCGATGCCCATCCCGACCACACCGACTCGCAGATCACGCACCGCAGCGACGCTAGTGCTCCGCCCGCTCCCGCTGGCCGTCAGCGACGTGTGCGGACGGCGACGGCACCGCGTCGGAGGTGTTCGGGCCAGGTGCGGTTGCGGGCGCGCAGACTGGCACGGGACGGAACCGCCAGCCCGGCCAGGAACCGAACCCGGTCGACCGGCGTGAGCGCGGCCAACACGGTGTACCCCTCCGGGGCCCAACCCTCGTCGGACGCCGCCAGGTAACCGGCGAGGGCCCGTGTCTGTACCGGGTCGGGGACGAAGGCGGCCGCCCACTGCAGGAACGGGTGCCGGTGGTCGAGGCCGAGATCGGTCCACGTCGCATGTACCGCTCCGGCGATCACCAGATCGATGCCGTCACGCTGCGCCCGGGTGACCACCGCTCGCCAGTCGGCGCCGCTGATCAGTACGAGTTGTGCGACGTCGCGCAGCGCCCGCAGTCCCGAACCTCCGCCGAGGACGGCATGGCAACAGGCCTGCAGCAGCCGCCCCTCGCGGTCGAGACCGCGTGCGCTGATCCCATCGAGGAGAAACGGTTCGCTCGCGTTCGCCCACAGTTCGTCGTGGTCGATCCGGGCACCGAAGTAGCCGCCGGTGATGGCGAGATGGAGATCGAGCTCGCCGCCGTTCGGTGCTCGGAACACGATCGCCTTGCCGAACCGCCGCTCCCACCAACCGTGCACGGCCGGCTGCACCCGCTCGAAGCCGGCCGTCGCCAGCGCCGCGAGCGCCGCGCCATGGTCGACGCGGCGAACGAGGAGATCGGCATCGCCGAACATCCGCTCGGTCGGATCGCGGTGATCCAGGTTGGCGATCGCGATGCCCTTGAGCACGCGCACGTCGATCCCGGCACCATCGAGGATTTCGATCGCCAGCGCAGCAGTCGCCTGGGCGGTCGCGCAGTGACGCACGGCCGTTGCGCGAGAAGCCCGAGCAGCCTCCACCTGCGACGCATCCCCGGTGACGACCCCGTCGTCGACGGCGACCCAAAGCAGGCCCTGGACCCGGTGGCGATCGGCGAGTTCGATGACGTCGCCGTCGAGCTCCAACTCCATGCCTGCCGCGGCGTCGAGGAGTTCACCCCCAGGCAGGCCGTATCCCACGGCGACCCGCAACACGTCGAGGGGGTCCAGCATGTCGTCCACGGCGTCGTTCGCTGCATCGATCACGTCGTCGTTCACGGCGTCGTTCCACTCACGAGCGCCTCGATCGCGGCGATCGGGCCATCGATGCCGTCGTGACGCAACGTGTGCCGGGTACACCGTTCGACGAGCGCGACGAGTTCGTCGAGTCGGTGCCCGTGCTCGACGAGGTTGTACGCCGCGGCCGCGAGCGCGGCGACGACATCGATGGTGTCGGCGCCGGACAACGTGGTGTCGGCGCCGGGCACATGGGTGGGAAGCACGAGATGGGTGAGGACGGCTCGATCGGCGACCGATCCGGGACGGATGTCGGTCGGGACGATCCGCCATTTCGCGGACTCCCCGGTCGGCCCGCCGGGATCGAGATGCGGCAACAGCTGCTGGGATCCGGGGTCGAGGGTGATCGGTTTCGGGTAGGCCACAACCTCGCCGGTGTCGAGGTCGATCGCAGTCGCTTCGTCGGTCAGGTAGTCGAAGCCGGCCTCTACGAGGAGTGTGGCAAGAGTCGACTTGCCCGAGTTGGCCTCTGCCGGGAACACGACAGCGATGCCGTCACGGCTGACCGCAGACGCATGGACCACCAGGTATCGGGGCGAGTGCTCGATCGCCAGGCGGGTGGTCTGCCACAACACGAAATCGCAGACCGTCGACTCGTCCGGTGCGGTGAGCAGCGGACCGCCCGAGTCGAGGTTCCAGTCTCCGTCGCCGGGCCACACGACCAGCGTCGCCTCGTTCTCCGACGGCTTGTCGGCTCGTGCCGTCGCCAGCGACGCGAATGCTCGCTCGATCTCGTCGGCGACCACCGGAGCGTCGTGGCAGTCGATGGTCACCCGCAGGTCGAGGGCCGAGTACGGGCCGAGGTGGCGCGCTGTGTCGGGGGCGGGCCGAGCGCAGTCGTCGGATGTCGGCGACCGGGTTTCGGGCCGAACGAGCGGCCGGCTCGTACCGACGAGCACCCCGATGCCGGCCAGTTCCTCGATCAGTGCGTCGACCGCGCCCGCGATCACGTCGGTGGGCTCGCCGAAGGCGTCGGCGAGTTCGGCGACGATCGTCTGTGCTGTTGCCGTTCCGTCGCAGCACCGCCACACGAGCAGTGCGGTGGCGTTGAGCCGGTGCACCCGCACCGTCACCGGGTCGTACAGCAGCCCCTCGTGCCCGAACTGGATCAGCTCGACGTCGACTCGACGGTTGGGCTGGGGTGGGACAGACATCGCAGACGGCGCCGGCCGGCCCGGGGTCTCAGCTGCAGCACAGGATCATGCGGAACTTGTAGTTCAGCGTTCCCAACGGAAGCAATGGAAACGTGACCGACTTGGCGTCCGCGGAGATGGTGGCACCGTTGCATGGCCATCTCCCCGCACAGCCAGAGCCTGCGCCCGTGGCGGTCCGTCGAGCGTTTGCCGCCAGGATCGTGCAACCCGCCGGTGCGGTGTACGTCAACCCCGACCAGGATCCTCCGGTGATAGGCGGACTGCCGGCAGTGAACGCAGGGCAGGTGCACATGCTCCCGGTCACGCCTCCGAGACCACAGAACGGCAGCGGGTTGCAGCTGGCGTCGGTGGCTGGATCGGTCGTCGTCTCCGGCAGGAACGCCGCGTTGAACTGAGCGTTCCGACACGTTCCGGCGGCGTGAGCGGTCACGGATTCGAGCACCGGTGATGCCCAGACGATTCCAGCCGCGCTGGCGGCCTTGAGGAGTGTTCTCCGTTTGAGTTGCGGGTTGGTCATCGAGCCTTAGCGAATCGGGGTCGTGGGGTCACCCAGCAGGGTCCAGCCCAGGGTGATGTCGACCGCCGACGTCGTCAAGGCGAGCTCGTGCTTGGCGGCGGTCATTGCGGACCCGATCGTAGCGTCCGAGGTGAATGATTTCATGATCATCGGACCGTACATCGCGTCATGGACCGCTGTTCGTGAGGGTGGTCGCACCCAGCACGGCTGCGGCACCTCCCGCAGAGGTCGACAGAGCAGTGCCGAGGCTCTGCAGGGTCGGCTCCGAGAAGTAGGTGTTCCAACAACCGAACTGCACCACGACGGTCGGATCGTCGACATTGGTCATGGCCGCAGCGTCGGCGGTCGTGAGGAGGCCCTGCGACCCCCACTGATCGGTCGACGAGTGACCGAAGTACACCGTGAGGCCCGCACCGTCGTTCGATGCCGCCCAGCAGCGCCGAGCGAGCAGCGGTCACGTCGAGGTCGTCGAGGTAGGCGGTCGTGACGCCGTAGTCGGCGGGCAACGAGGCAGCGATTTCGTCGGCGACGCCGCCGAAGCCTTCCTCGGCCGTGAAGATCGCCGTCGTGTCGGGCGTGTAGTTGATCGCCTTGTGGATCGCGGCGGCCAGTTCGTCGAGGTTGCGCACCGGCAGGCGGCCGAGCGCCAGGTCCGGGACCTGGTCGTCGTCGAGATCGACGAAGGCCGGGTCGATCGGCGACCACGGGATGTCGCCGACGCCGACATCGCCGTACAGCGTCGGGACGAACGAAATCGAGCCGGTTCCGAGGTAGTCGCGGTAGTCGTAGCTGTCGGCACCGACCAGCAGGACCGCCGGGTCGCCGAACACGTGGGCCGCGTCGGCGATGTAGGCCGAAATGGCGGCGGGGTCAAACACCTCGCCGGTGTAGGCGGCGTAGAGGTCCTCGACCTCGACCACCTTGACATCGAGGCCTTGGGCTTCGCGGGCCGCCACGAGATCACCGAGGTGGCCGCTGA
This sequence comes from Ilumatobacteraceae bacterium, assembly GCA_963710625.1. Classification (GTDB taxonomy): domain Bacteria; phylum Actinomycetota; class Acidimicrobiia; order Acidimicrobiales; family Ilumatobacteraceae; genus Sva-07. The sequence continues at coordinate 301,726 of CAVQBG010000009.1, forward strand.
ACGTCGAATGGGCGATGATCAGGAGGTCGGCACGACCGCTCAAGAGGTCATGCGGGGTCCTCGCAGCGGTAACATCGACCTGCGGCAGGCTGTCGATCTGGGTGACTGCGTACGACGCAGTTGCACCGCTTCCGGCGAAGGCGATGGTGTAGGTCCCGTCGGCTTGGAGCACGGTCTGTCTCCTGGAGATGCGGGCCACGTCGTCACCGTCGAGGCGCAGGATCTCGATCGTGGGGCTCGTGAGCCCGGAGACTGCGATGCGCTTCGCCGAGGTGGTGAAGTGCGCCGAACCGTCGACCGCCCGGATCTCACGGGGGTGGGAGACAGCGATCTGGTCGAGGTTCACCCAGCCGAACGGCATTCCCTCGGCGACGTTCACGGTCACCGTCACGGTGTTCGCTCCGTCGACCAACACTCCGTCCGGGACGGTGGCGGTGAACACCGCTTCGCTGGTTCCACCGAACTGGATGTCGCCGATCGGGACATCGTTGACGGCGACAGCGACGTCGTGATCGTTGATCGGTTCGAAGTCGAAGACGACCCCACATGTGCACGCTGATCGACCCGGCACCGGCAGCCACGTTCTCCAGCTCAACGACCGCGTCGTGTGGCGCGCCGAACGAGAACACGTTGAACCCGTACCACGGGTCGTCTCCGGGCGCGGACGGCGAGTACAGGTTCCGCTCGTCGACCACTTCGGTGTGGAGGTAGGTGTCGGCGGTGACCGTCTTCTTCCCGGGCACCTTCGACTTGTCGACGTCCATCAGGAGTCGCTTCGACTTGTCGACGACCAGGCGGTACACGTTGGTTCCCGTGTACAGCGTGTCGACCGGCTCGCCCCAGAACTCGACCCACTGCCCATCCGCGAACTTCTTGTTCGAGCTGACCCGAATCGGCACGGGTGCTCCGGAGGCATCGACGACCGCCAGCGACTTCATCTTGACGCCGGTCCAGTCCATGCCGACCTCCAGCAGGTCGTCGAAGCTGATCCGGTACAGCCCGGCCGTCTCGACGCTCACTGCGGCCATGTTGCCGGCGCCGATCTCGCTGCGGACCTTGATTCGCCGCACGGAGGCGGGGTTGCGGTCCGCCGCCGCGGCCGCAGCGGTCACTCGACTCTGATCGGCGCTGCGGTCGGCATCACCGGCACGTTCTGCTGCACCGGCTTCGGTCTGCGATGTGGTCCAATCGACCTCGATCGGTTCCGGCACGGTCCCGATCGTCTCGCCCACCTTGTAGGGGCCGTGGAGGGTCTCCTTGCCGACGAGGTCGACGTCGGCCAACCACAGGTTCTTGTGGTCGGCAGTGACCGACGCGGTGTACTCGAGCGGCTCGAACGAGTCGCCGGCGCCGACGACGAGGTCGGTCAGCGCGACCAGTTTGTTCTTCGAGTTGCCGCCGTAGATCACGTAGCCGGCGTTGCGGGATTCCGTACCCGACCACCACGTGACGTCGATCGTGTTGCCCGACTTCTTCGACGAGAAGTAGGCGACGGTCACGGGAAGCGTGGCGAGGTCGATGGGATAGTCCTCGACCTCACCGATTCCGGGTGTTCCCGTGGCGGCCTGCGCCTCCAGGAGGGTGGGTGCGACACGGAACCGGGAGAACGACGTCCCGTTGAGGCCGCCGACGCCGGTCCAGGTCAGACTCGCGGCCGATTCGCCGACGAGCACCTCGTCGCACTGCCGTTCCGCCGTGTCGAACACGCCGTTGCTGTCGGTGTCGATCCATCCGCACACCCACACCGGAGCGCCGGTGGTGTTGGTGACCGCCACCGGGACGGTGTACCCGCTCGTCGTGACGGTCGCGTTCTGCAAGTCGACACCGTCGTCGGAGTCGGAGTTGTCGTATCGACCGTCCAGGTCAGGGGTGACTCCGGCGCCGAGCCGCAATGACGGCGAGATCTTGGCCGAGGCGGTGCCGTACGTGGCCGGCGCGTCGCCGTAGTCGAGGGCGACGTCGAGGAAGTCGTTGCCGTTGCTGTCGACGCCGTAGCCGTCGAGCACCACCCTGATCTTGTTGTCGTTGATCCCGTAGATGTCCGACACGCTGGCGTGGCTCGTCGGGTCGGTTTCGACGACCAGGTACGTGCCGTTCGGGCGATTCGCGAACACGTAGGTGCCGTCGGTGAGCGTGGTGGTCGTGGCGAGCGCCGGGCCGTCCGGGATGCCGTCGTCGTTGGCGTCTGCATAGAGCGTGACGACGACACCGCCGATCGGCGCGTCGCCCGCGGAGATCGAGCCGTCGCCGTTGATGTCGTCGTAGATCGTTCCCCGGATCGCGGCGGGCGTGATCCCCACGACGATCTGCGCACTGGCGCTGTTGTTCGTCGGGTCGGAGTCGGGCTGGTCGACCCATGCGATGTTGGGAAGGCGGTTCGGGATGGCGGCGGTGTTCACGATGGGCGTGCCGCGCGGCACGCCGGTGCCGACCGTGGCGACGATCGAGAGCGTCGCCTTGGCGTTGGGCAGGAGCCCGCCGACGGTCCACTGACCGGTTCCGGGCACGTATGTGCCGAGCGATGCGGTGTGCGACACGTAGGTGAGCCCTGCGGGGAGGACATCGTCGACCCTGATCCCGGTGGCGATCGTCGGACCGTTGTCGGTGACCGTCACGGTATACGTGATGTTGGAGCCAGCCGCGGGCGTGCCGTTGCTGACCGCCTTGGTGACGGCCACGTCGGTCGCCGGCACGCCACAGGCGACCGCTTCGTAGTCGTCGCCGATGCCGAACGGCTTGTACGACGTGGAGTTGATGTGCCCACTGGCGTCTGGAGTCTTGTTGAGACGGTAGATGCCGCCCGGGTCGAGGCCGTTCGCGCCCGTGGTGGCGTACAGCTGACCCTGGAGGTCGAAGCTCAGACCCTCGACGTCGGTCATCTTGAGCGCCTGGTTCGGAGCGGGCCGGTACATGACGCCGAAGATCGTGGTGGCACCGGTGATCTTGTTGATCTTCACGAGCACCTGGTCGCCGGTTCCGTCGGAGTTGGCGACGCCGTAGAGGCTCCCATCGAGATCGACGGCGAGGTCGTCGATGTCGTTGCGCAAGCCGTTCGAGTTCACCGCACCGATGAGGACGAAGTCCTCGATGGTCGAAGTGTTGTTGTCGGTGTTGAACGCGTTCGGGACGAATGTGCCCGTCGCCGGGTTGATCCGGATGAGCAGATCCTCCGGGGTTCCGGCGCGCCGCACGGCTGCGTAGAGGAAGCCAGTCGTCGGATCGAAGGACAGGCCGTCGATGTCGTTGAAGGGAAGGTTGGTCGTCGAGGTGGCGCCGACCGTGGCGAAACCGGAACCGGTGCCGATCGCGCCGGTGCCGATCTGTGAGAAAGCTCCCGTGGTCGGGTTGATCGATCCGAAGTTGCCGGCGTCGGCGGTGTAGATGACACCGGTCACGGGATGCACTGCCATCGACTCGATGTTCTGCGTGCCCGTGCCGGCACTCCCCACGGAGATACCGGTGACGAGCCCGGAGTCGTTGTCGACCCTGGTCAGCAGGTCACCGCCGCCCGTGACGGGCGCGCCGTTGTCGGCGACAGCGAAACACACGGCGCCCGGGAGTCCGATGGCGACGCCTCCGGTGGCGTTGGTCACCGTGACCGTCACCCTGTCGATGTCGTCTTCGGCGAAGTTGTGGTTGCCGGGCGACGAGTCGGGGTCGATCGCTGAGACGGCGACGAGTTCGGCCGTGTTCGTGAGTTGTCCCGGAGCCGCCAGCACCACGACGATGGACAGCGTCTGGGTGCCGATGGGCATCGAGGGAATCGTCCAGAGACCTTGGTCGTATGTGCCGCTCGTGGCGGAGGCGCTCTGGAAGATGAAGCCGCTCGGAAGCAGGTCGTCGACCACCACGTCGGTGACCGTGCTGGGGCCGGCGTTGGTGAGCGCGACGGTGAATGTGTGGGTGCTCAGAAGCGGTGCGGTGATGTGGTCGAGCCCGTCGATCTTCTTGACGAGCGACAGGTCGGCGAACGGGACGGCGAACGTGGCGCTGGCGGTGTTGTTGGCGGGCGTCGGGTCGACCACCGGCGCGATGTTGACCGACGCGGTGTTCGTGACGTTGAGCGGCTGCGTCGGTGAGGTGATGGCGAGCACCTCCGCGTTGATGCGCAGGGTCCTCGTCTGACCGTTCGCCAACGAGCCGAAGTTCCACGTTCCGGCGCTGGGGTTGTAGACCCCGCTGCCGACCGGTGTGGTGCTGTAGGTCTGGTAGCCGAGCGATGCCGGGAGGACGTCGTTCAGGACGCCACCCGAGATCGCGTCGGGCCCGTTGTTCTTGACGGTGATCGTGTACGACACGACATCACCGACGCCGGCAGTGGCGACGTTGACGGTCTTGGTGACCGCGACCTCGGCGGTCGGCGGTGCGACCACGGTGAACGCCGCGCTGTCGTCGTCGTCCTCGGCGGTCGAGCTGTTCCCGGGCGTCGAGTCGGGGTCGCGCGACAGCGCATCGGTGACCTCGGCGGAGTTGGTCACCACCGAGTTGACGGTGAGTGGGCCGCTGACCGATGCGAGGATCGTGAGCGTGACGGTCTGCCCGCTGGCGACGTTCGGGACCGTCCACTTGCCGGTTGCCGGCGCATAGGTGCCGGTGCCGCTCTGGCTGACGTAGGTGAGACCCGCGGGGAGCACGTCGGTGACCACGACGTTGGCGGTCGGCTGCGGACCGTTGTTCTTCAGCGAGAGGGTGTACGACACCGAACCACCGACGTAGGCAGTCGTTGCGCTCACGGTCTTGGTCAGCTCGAGGTCGGCGCTGCGCGTCAGGCCGAAGTTCAGACCCGTCACGTCGGCGGCACCATCGCCGGCCGACACGACGCCGGTACGTGAGCCGGTCGCCGGTGTCGCGTTGCTCCACGTCGTGGGCGCGGTCGGCGTGGTGTCGGTCAGGGTGCTGTTGTCGTCGATGATGACGCTGTACGTGCCCGCTGACACCAGGGGGATCGTGTAGGCGCCCGTGGCCGGGTCGACGACCGCCGCTTTGATCGCGGTGCCGCTGCTGTTGATCAGCTTGGCCCACATCGTCGCACCGGTCGCCGGGTCACCGGCGTTGAGGCCGCCACTGTTGTCCCTGTCGAAATAGACCGTGCCCTTGAACGACGGCAGGGTGACGACGGTGTGGGTCACCGTGTTGCTCGTGAGCGTTGGGACGCCGGCGAATGCGGCCGTGGCGGTGTTGTTGAGCGCCAGCGTCGTCACGCCGGATCCCAGCGTGTTGACCGTGGCCTGGAATGTCACCGTCGCCGTCTCGTTCGGCGCAACTGCGTAGTGGCTCGCGGCCAGCACCAGATCGGGCGGCGCCGCAGCGGTCGTGAGCGGCGTGATCACGTCGCACATACCCTCGATCTTGACGTTGTCGACGTACAGGTACTTGTCGTTGGTGGTGGAGCTCCGGAATCGGAGCTGCGCTCCGGCGACCCGGAACTGTGCCGGAATCAACAAGGAGTAGGTGGCGTAGGTGGCCGTCTGCGCACCCGAGAACACGGCTTGTTGAACCCAGGTGGTTCCGTTGTAGAGGTCGAGGTACACCTCTTTGCCACCGATGAGGTCGTCCTTGCGCCGCCACTCGAAGCTCAGCGTGGGTGAGCCCGTGGAGCATGCAGCGAGGTTGATCGGGCGGCTGATCGCGCGTCCGTCCTTGCCCTTGATGTAGAGGACGTTGACCCGCTCCGGGCTGACTCCGTTGTCGTTCTTGATCTCGATGTCGCCGCCGGTCGCCGAACCCCCATCGACGGTTTCGACCCATGGCGTCGATGTCCAGCTCGTGATGCCGTTGGAATTGCTGTACGTCTGGGCGGTGAACTGATCCAGGTACTGCACGAAGGTGCGAGCGCCCGAGATCTTTGCGCTGCCGGGAACGTAGGTCACCCCGGCCGGCAATGCATCGGCGATCTGGAGGTCGGTCAGCGGCGCGCCACCGATGTTCTTGACGGCGACGTTGTAGGTGATCGTGCTGCCCTGGAGGACGTTCGAACCGCTTGCAGGCGACGCGCTCTTCGTGATCGTGGCGACTTCGACGTTGTGCGTGACGGTGTTGCTCGTGACAGTGGCGACCTGGCGAGAACTGGCGGTCGCCGTGTTGCTGAGCACCTGCGTGGTCCCGTCGACGGTGACCTGGAACGTGACCGTTGCGGTCTCGCCGACGTTGAGCGAGTAGCTCTGGGTCGGCGGCGCAACCAGGTTCGGCGGCGCGCTCACCGGCGTGTTCGGAGCGACGACTTCACACGAACGCGCGATCTGCACATTGTCGAAATAGAACCGCTTGTCGTAGCTGCCGTCGGTGATGAAGCGGATCTGGCTCCCCGCGATGATGTCCGCCGACTGGGCTGGGGTCGATGTGAAGGTCGCATACGACGACGTGCTGTTGCCCGAGAACGTCGTGAGCGTCGTCCACGTCGTTCCGTCGCCCACCTGGACGGACAGTGTCCCGGAGAGGTTCTCGCTCTTCTTCCAGTCGAAACTCAGCGCGGCGGTTCCCGTCGAGCAACCGGCGAGGCTGTACGAGCGAGCGATCGAGTCGTTCGACTTGTCGAGCTGGAGCACGAACTGGCGCCCGTCACCCGGAGCAGGATCGCCGTCGTCGACGAACTTGATGTCACCGCCGGTGGGATTTCCGTCGTCGCCGGTCTCGGTCCAGTTCGACGTCCAGTTCGTCGGTCCGTTGTTGTTCGTGTACAGCTCGGCGTTGAACTCGTCGCGGAACTGGAGGTATTTCCGGGCGCCGGTGATGGTCGCGCTGTTCGGCACGTACGTCGCGCCGGCCGGCACTGCGTCCGCGACCGTGAGCCCGGTCAGCACCTCGCTGGCGGTGCTCGTGTTCGAGACGGCCATCGTGTAGGTGATCACGTCGCCCTTGCGGACGGTCGATCCGCTCGCCGGGGAGGCGCTCTTCACGACGGTCATCGCCGAGGCGGCCTGCACGGGCGAATGCTCGCCAACCAGCGGGAGCACGAGCACTTGGGCACTGACCAGCGCTGCACCGATCACTGCTTGGAGGAAGGTCTGACGGCGATTCATCGGTTCATCTCTGTTCGGTTGGCAGCGGAACCACGGGACATGAGGACGCAGACACGGTCGTGGTCAGACGTCGGGGGATGGTCGTTCATGTCCGGGGGGCTTTCCTGTGGCGGTTGTGGGTGGGTGTCTCGCTGACGGCGAGCAGATCTTCATCGGCAGCTCCGGCCCCGAACCTGAGGACTTTCCGCACAGTGGCCCGCCGGCGCGCAGTGGCGCAACGCTGGCTGTCGGTTTCCACTTCGGTGCGTCGTGACATCCGTATACTTCCCGCGCCCAGGATCGCTCGGCGGTCCGATGACCAGCACGTGAACGGATGGTGATGCATGGACGCTCAGCTGCTCGCACAAGCACCATCGACGTACACGATCGAGATCGACAACGAGGTGATCGTCCTCGACGAGGTCGGTGGCGGTCTGCACAGGCTCAACCCGGCCGCCACGATCGTCTGGTCGTGTCTCGACGGCGTGTCGACCCTGGACGAGATCTGCGTCGACCTCGCCGAGGCGTTCGGTGTCCCCTACGACCGGATGGCGGCCGACATCGCCGGAATCACCGAGCGCATGCTCGAGGATCGACTCGTCACACCCTTCGACACGCCCTTCGACGACACACCCTTCGACAACAGGACGGACCACCACGACCTGGCGGACTCGTCCGTCGAGGTCGACGACCGAGCGGTGGAGCGCGTCGTCGAGCCGGCTCAACCTTGACTCGAGGTCGAGTCTCCGCTCGGTCGAGCGGGCGAACTGAGCATGCTGCTTCCGGTCCAGGACGGAGCCGGTGTGACGGTCGTTGTCAGGTCCGACGATCTCGAAGCGGCCGACATCCTCCGCGACCGCCTCGCCCCGTACCTCCACGACGACGAGACGCTCCACGATGGCGCGGCCAACCGCCCGATTCGGGACATCTCGGTCAGATTCGGTGCCATTCAGAATGGCGTGCGAGACGCCCACCTCATCACGCGCAACGGATGCGAGGCTCGTCGTACCTTCTCCCGCGATGATGCCATGGACACGGCGCTGGCTCTGCTCCAGACGTTTCGACCGGTGCCGCCCGGCGCGACGAGCCTGAATGCTCGCCTCCTGACACGCGACGGGACTGCCGTCGTTGTCGCCGACGGCTTCGGCCCCGCGATCGACACTCGTCATCGAGTGATCACGGCGGCCGGGTACACGATCCACCCGTACACCCCGGTGTGGGTCGACGCGGCACGTGCCGAGGCCTTGGTGCCGTCGTCGCAGCACGATCTCGTCGATGAGGGGTTCGACCGTCTTCCGATCGCGCACCTCGTCGCCGATGCGCCGGCAGAGGATCTCGACCAGTCGGCTTCGTCCCGTCTGGCTCGACTGGCTCCGCTCGTGGCCGGGCGAACGCAGCCGACACGGGGTGACGATCTCCGAGCACTCGTCGAGCTCACCTCGACATGCGACGTCGTCCGGATCGGACACTCCGACCCGAAGCAGGTCGCACGAGTACTCGTCGAACTCTGACCTCCTGGCGCCGTCGTTCCTGCGTCAGCCGGGTCGATGGCCCCAGGGGCGGGCAACCGCCTGGGCACGGAGACACACGTCGGTGACGTCGATGGCGTGCTGCTGGGTCATCAGTCGCTCGCCGTCGTCGGCGAGATCGGCGATCAGCTGCTCGCCCCAGTCGACGACTACGTCGGAGATGTCGACGCGTCGGGTGCCGTCACCGTCGACCACGATCAGGTGCTCGGCACCGTCGGCACCCGCGATGTCGACGTTGGCGCGGGCTTCGATCGTGCCGTCGACCCCGACGATCGTGAGGCGGCAGTCACCCCACGTTCCGAGACCCTTGGCGGTGAGGTAGTCGAGCCGGTGGTCGCTCACCACGTCGGGTCCGGCGAGTGTCATCGAGCCGATGTCCTGCATCGCCGGATGGTCGGGTGAGGCGACGTTGCCGACCGCGGAGGTGACCACGGCGACGTCGGCGGCGGTCAGGTCGGCGATCGTCAGGAACTGGTCGACCTGGTGCGAGCCGATGTCGACGAGGATCCCGCCGGTCGCGCCCGGGTCCCAGAACCAGTCGGGGCGCCGCTTGGCCCACATCGTGTGGGGTCCGGCGCCGATCAGGTGAACGATCCGCCCGACCGCACCGGCGCGGGCGAGGCGCACCGCTTCGGAGATTGCCCGGTTCTCGTAGCGCTCGGTGAACAGCACGGTCCACGGCCGGCCGGGCTTGCCGGTGATCGCGACGCGGATGGCGTCAAGCTGGTCCATCGTCGTGAGGCCCGGCTTGTCGCTGACCACGTGCTTGCCGGCGGCGATCGCCGCGAGGGCGATCTCCGCCCGCCGGTTCGGGATCGCCGCGGTGACGACCAGGTCGATCGTGTCGTCGGCGAGCATCTCGTCGTAGCTGACCGCCTGCGACTCGGTCTGCCAGCCCTCGTAGAGCTCGAGGAATCCGCCGTCGGGCACGTGACACGCGGCGACCGCACCGGCTTTCACCAGCCGGTCGACGATCTCGAACACGTGGTTGTGGTCGAGCCCGTGCACGCCAAGTCGCACGGTCACGCTGTTACGCCAGGGGTCAGACCCCCGGCGTAACAGCCAGGGGTCGAGCGACAGAGTGTGACGCCGGGGGTCTGACCCCTGGCGTCACTCACGAGAGCTCGCGGGTCATGGTGTCGAAGTCGGTCGACCAGGTGGCGTCGCCGGCGGTGAGGTTGTACTGGCGCGACAGGTGCTCGATCCCGCCCCACGGCGATTCGTGGCGGGGGAACAGCGCGAGCGGCTGCTCCTCGCCCTCGACCAGGAACGGACCGGTGCTCGAGAAGTCGACGATGCCCGCCGACGGCGACGTCCACGACACGGTGAACCCGGCGTCGTCGCGCACCACCGACGGGTCGGCGACGGTCAGCGCCGCGATGAAGTCGTCGAGCGTGCCACCGTCGTCGCTGCCGACCTCCACCAACCACACGTTGTCCGGGCCGCCCTCGGCGACGAGGTCGAACGGCTTGACCATCCCGTTGGTCGACACGACCGCCGGGTCGTACTCCCGCCACGTCGGCGTGCGCCACGACCACAGCGCGATGTAGGCGCCGTTCTTCGCGGCGATGGTCCAGTTGCCCACCTGGCGCACCTCGTCGAAGTGGTCCTGGGGCACGTAGGCGTGCGTGAACGGCCGGTACCCGAACACGCCCCACACCAGCGGGTCGGTCGACTCGTCCCACTTCGGTTGGTAGATGTGCACCGCCGTGCCCTCGTACTGAGCCGACCGCGGCATCGCCGCCTCGCCGGTCCAGTAGCCGGGCTCGCTGTCGTCGGCCCAGATCGTCGACTGCGCCGTGTCGGTGACGGGATGCGTCGTGAACACCATCGCGTTCTCGTCGATCGCCGCCTGCCACGCGTGGCCCTGGTCGCGCATCTCGCCGAAGCGGTGGTCGACCACCGACGCCAGCGACACCTTGGGCTGCCGGTACGCATAGGTGTTGGCCTCCGACAGGAACCCGAAGTTGATCACGGCCGCCCGCTCCTGCTCCCAGACGCGGATCTTGGCCGGGTCGTAGTCGTTGATCGATGCGAGCAGGTTGATGTCGCCGAACTCGGACGTCTCCCAGAGGCGGAACTCGTTCCCTGCCGCAACGCTGACCTCGGCGAGCGGCCACATACCGAGCGCGCCGAGGCTCCACCAGAACGGGAGGTTGGCGGAGTCGGAGAAGTCCTTGCCGTACGGCGCCGCGGGATCGTCCTCCAGCGGTGAGCTGCCGTCGAAGTACACGCCGTGACGTTCACGCACCACGCTCGGCGCCTCGTCGAGAGCGATCTCCACGACCACCTGTGGCGGCCGGTACCGCTGCGCCGACGCGAAGTACGTGACCCCGGTGTCGGACGTCGACTGGTACTGCGCGGTGGTGTCGTCGAACACGAACTTGGCGGTGCCGAACGTGTCCTCGTCGAGCGAGGACATCTTGTCCTTCTTGTACGTGCGGCCACGCGGGGCGGTGTAACCACCGGAATGGTTGTGGGCCGCCATGTCGACGAGGCACAGGTCGAGCGCCATCGCCGCAGCCGTGACGATCTCGGGATCGTCGGCGAGCTCGGCCAGCATCAACAACGGGGTGATGTTCTTGAGCATGTAGACGTTGGAGTGCCACTCGAAGAACCCGAGGTCGGCGCGCTCGGTGACCCACTCGAGGATGTCGGGCTTGGCGCGCTCGAGGTGCTCGGCACCGGTGAGCCCGGTGACGGTGAACGTCTCGCCGGGATACCGCTGGCCGGCGAGGTATTCGATGGCGAGGTTGATGATCCGGTGGTTCTCCGACCAGAACCAGAGGTTGTCGACGCGATCGGCCGGGAGCGGGTCGTCGTAGCGGTAGCGGTTGGCGATCATCCGCTCGTCGATGGCGGCGATCACCTCGGGCGACAGCTGGGTCATCGGCGTGTCGCCCTGGCCGAGCACCAGCATCCAGTGCAGGTACATCAGGTTGAAGTCGCGGGTGTCCTGCCAGGTGTCGATCTGCTCGAACACGGCGCCGAGCGACTCGACGGTGACGGCGTCGATGTCCCACCCGTAGTCGGGGTCGCGGTGGGCCCGGCCGAGGTGGGCGTTGATGCCGGACGGATTCGACGAGTGCTCGACGCTCGTCGCGAACGCGAGGTAGTCGTCGACTCGGGCCTGATAGGTCGCTTCGTCCATCAGGCCCGGCGAGCCGGGTGCGAGGAGTGCCGCAGCGGCCGGGCTGAGCGGCTCGGCCGGAACGGAGGTGTCGGCCGGGGTACTGCCGGTGGCGGTGGTGCTCTCCGATGCGTCGTTTCCGTCGGGTTCCGAGGCGGAGGCGCTCTCCGATGCGCCGTTGCCGGAGTCGCTGCTTGAACAGCCGGCCACGACCGCAGCGGTTGCAGCAGCACCGGCGATCAGGAACCGACGCCGGTCCATGGCGAACCGTCGCAACGACTCGGGGAGTGAGGTGGAGTCGGCGCCCGTCTGCATCGGGGCCACTGTAGAGACCCGCCACACCGTGGTTCAGGTCAGCGTGCGTGGACCTTCGTGGTTCGACCCGGCCCGACATCGCCGCATGACCGTGACGCCGGATTGCACCAGTGGTCAGACCGCTGCTGCAATCCCGCAACGACGTCAGCCAGCGCTTTCGGCGTGGCGGTCGTCGCACCCGGCGGGCCGTGGCGGCACATGCCGGGCACGCGTACGGTTCACCCGATGGACGGCTTCCACCTCTCCCAGCTCAACATCGGGCGGCTGCATCATCCACTCGACTCGCAGGAGACGGCCGAGTTCAACGCAGCACTCGGACCGATCAACGCATTGGCGGAGGCGACGCCGGGATTCGTGTGGCGGCTCGTGGACGACGAGGGCCAGTCGTCGAGCTACGTCCGATTGCCGGGCGAGGACGACCCACTCGACATCGTCAACATGTCGGTGTGGGCCGACCTCGAGTCGCTGAAGCACTTCATGTTCCGCAGCGGCCATGCGATGTACCTGCGCCGGCGACGCGAGTGGTTCGAGAAGAGCGATGTGGCGACGTCGGTGTGCTGGTGGATCCCCGCCGGAGAAGTCCCCGACCTCGCCGACGCCTACCGCCGCCTGCTCCACTTGCGCGAGCACGGCCCGACCGCGGTGGGCTGGCCCGTCAACCATCCTGTTACGCCGGGGGTCTGACCCCTGGCGTAACAGTCAGCAGACGATGCGGCCGGGGCGGGTGACGGCGCCGGTGACGGGCTGATTCACAACCGCACTAAGGTCGCAGTGCGCAAGGGGGTTGCGAAATGAGTGAAGTCTTGGGACAGGCCGATGCACTGCTCGGGTCGGACGCGGTCGCACACGTCTGGACCACGAACGCCGACGGCACGCCACAGGTCTCGGTCGTGTGGGTGATCGCACAGGGTGACGAGATCGTGTTCGGAACCGACACGGCGAGCCAGAAGGCGAAGAACCTGCGACGCGACAACCGGATCGTGTTGTCGATCGAGGACACCGAACGAAACGAACGCGGCTTCCAGCGTCATCTGGTGGCCCGGGGCCGCGCTCGGATCTACCCGGGAGCGGACCCTGCGCTGATGGATCGTCTCGCGAAGAAGTACCTCGGGCTCGAACGGCACCCATTGGCGATGCGCGATTCGCCGACGAGCGTGGTCGTGCGGGTGAAGATCGAGCGCATCAGCGGCATCGGCCCCTGGGTCGAGCCGTGACGCCGAAGCGTCGGGAGAGCGGAACGGCGTGACCCCGATCGCGTGACGTCGGCGGCGGCCATCAGCCGGCGACGCAAGCCGTCAGCGAGCGACGGCGGGTGGCGGCGGCCAGGTGCCGTCGAGCGCTCCGGCACGCCTTCCCCGCCCAACCTTTGCGTCGAGATCTGGGTGGGGCGGCTCACCCAAGACGCGACACAAACGAGACGGTGACCGCTCCGTCACGCGCCCCACTGTTTGCGTCGAGATTTCGGTGACCCGCCCCACCCGAAACGCGACGCAAACGACGAGGCGGGCGGGCGCGGGCGGGCGCAGGTCAGTCGGTCAGTCGGCGAGGGCGGCGAGGGTCTCGCCGATCAGGCGGCGGGCTTCGGCGGCGATCGGGGCGAGCTCGTCGCGGCTGGTCATCGACACCATCAGCCCGGGGTCGAGCGCGTCGACCTGCACCTGGTCGCCGACCTGGCGCACCACCACGTTGCACGGCAACAGCGCGCCGACGTTCGGTTCCACGTCGAGCGCCGCGCTGGCGAGCCTCGGGTTGCACGCGCCGAGGATCACGTAGGCGTCCATGTCCTTGTCGACCTTGGCTTTGAGGGTCTGCTGCATGTCGATCTCGGTCAGCACACCGAACCCGTGCTCGGCGAGCGCAGCCTTCGTGGCGGCGAGCGCTTCGGCGAACGGGATCCCGAGCACGACGGACTCTTCGAACACCATGGTGGTCTCCTTTCAGCGGGGCAGCACCAGTGTGTGGCGCTGCACGCCGGCCGCGGAAGAGTCCAAGGACCGTCGCGACCCGATCGACGCCCTGACGGCTGCGGCGGCCCCGGCTCGGGTGGTCGACGTGGTGGTCTACCCTCGGACCCATGACGACCAAGGAATCCCTGACCGACCTTCAGATGAAGGGCATGAACGCGGTGCACAAGACGCTGCTCAAGGTGTCGGGCGGGCGGCTCGGCAAGACCCTGGGCAGCATGCCGGTCGTCGAGCTGCACACGGTGGGCCGCTCGAGCGGCAAGCGCCGCTCCACGATGCTGACCACACCGGTCCAGGACGACGGCACCTACGTACTCGTCGCATCGAAGGGGGGCGACGACCGCGACCCCGACTGGTTCCGCAACCTGGTGGCGAACCCCGACATCGAGTTGACGGTCGATGGCAACACGGTGCCCCTCACCGCCCGCGTCGCCACCGAAGAGGAGAAGACCGAGCTGTGGCCGCGCATCGTCGAGGCCTACAAGGGCTACGCCGGCTACCAGGAGAAGACCGACCGCAACATCCCCGTGGTGATCTGCGAGCCTCGCTCGACCTGACACCGGGGCTACCGTCGGCCCATGAGCATCGATGAGATCGACATCACGGTGGAGCGACTCGGCGGGTCGTGCGGGGCGATCGTGCGTGGCATCGACGTCAACTGGCCGCAGTCGCCCGACGAGGTCGAGCGGATTCTCCAGTTGCTCGACGAGCACCTGGTGGTCGCGTTCCCGGGCCAGCGGATGGATCTCGACCGGTTGGAGGCGCTCACCGACGAACTCGGCGGGCGCGATGTCACGCCGTACGTGACGCCGGTCGACGGGCGGCCGTTCGTGATCCGGGTGATCAAGGAGCCGAGCGACGAGCTCAACTTCGCGAACGCCTGGCACACCGACCTGTCGTACCTCGACGCCCCTCCCGCCTACACGGTGCTCCACGCGCACGACGTGCCGCCGGCGGGTGGCGACACGATGTGGGCCAATCAGTACCTCGCCTACGAGACCCTGCCCGAGAGCGTCAAGGAGCAGATCGCCGACCTGCGGGGTACGCATTCGGCCGGGATGGCTTACGGCACCGGCGGCTATCTGGAGGCGGTGGCGGGCAAGAGCTCGATGAGGATCGAGCCGTCGCCCGACGCGTACGCCAACGAGACGCACCCGTTGGTGATCCGCCATCCGCGCACGGGCCGCCCGGCGCTGTACGCGAACTCGGTGTACACGACCGGCATCGAGGGGATGGACCCCGACGAGGGACGAGCACTCCTGGCACGGCTCACCGCACACGCCACGCATCCGAACTTCACGTGTCGCCTGCGGTGGGAGCCGGACATGCTCACGATCTGGGACAACTCGGCCACGCAGCACTTTGCGATCAACGACTACCCCGGCGCCCGGCGCGAACTGTTCCGTACCAGCGTGAAGGGCACCGAACCCCAACCCGCCTCGTGACCGATCACGACGGGCCCGGCACGATGACCACCTGAGCCGACCCAGGCCCTGGAGGTCATCGACGGCGGACACCGGCCGGTGACCTCCACGAGGCCTCACTCGCCGATGGCGTAGGTCACGGTCAGCAGCACGATCACGCCGGCGACACCCGGTGCGACCGGTACGTCGAATGCTGCGGTGTCGCCCTCACCGCCCTGCATCATCCCCTGCGGAGAGGTGAGCAGGACCTTCTCGTGCACGTCGAGCACGACGCCGAGCGGCTCACCGGCCAGTTCGGCCGTGGCCTCGGCCCGAGCCTTGACGTCCGTCCATGCCTCTTGCCGCGCCGCCTCCATCAGTCCTGCGGATTCGGTCTCGAAGCGGATACCCGACGCGCGCACGCTGTCACCGCCGGCCTGGATCGCCTGACCGAGGACGGCACCGACATCGTCGACGTCGGGCACGACGACGTTGTAGCCGATGCTCACTTCGTAGCCCACCACGTTCTGATACGTCATCGGGTCGAAGTACGGGTTGATCCAGAAACTCGACGTCTGGATGCCGCTCGACGGCACCCCGGCCTCCTCGAACGCGGCCACCAGGGCGGCGCCGGCCACCGATGCTGCTGCGCTCGCCTCGGCCACGCTGGGCCGCCGGGCGCTCACCCCGATGTCGACGATCGTGCTGGTGGGTGCGGCGTACTCGCTGCCCATGCCACCGACGGTGATGCTGCGCGTCTCCGCGGATGCCTGATCGACGAGCGCTGTGTCGACCGGCTCCGGTGCTGCGGTCGTCGCTGATGTGACGACGGTCGAGGCCGATCGGGAATCGGGAGCGGGAGCGGGCGTTCCGGCATCACCGCTCGAACAGGCGACCAGTGACACAGCCGCCACGAGTGCAGTCAACGGGCGCTTCATGGCTACCTCCTTGTCTGGCTCCAGTGTGAGCCGACGGCGAGGTGCGGGACAGAGGCGAACGGATCGAGCACGCCGGCGAGACGCTGGGCGCCGACACCGAACGGTGCGTCGAGCCACGGGAGTCCGGACGGACGACTCGTGACTTCCCACCATCCGGACGAGCGGCAACTCCGTACACCTCGTGTCAGCAACCACCGGGCCCTCCGCCGAGAGTCACGCCCCGCCAGAAAGGGAAACCACCATGAAGAAGAAGGTCGCCTCCATCATCGCCGCGGGCGTCGCCGCCACGACGCTCGGCGTAGCGGTCTCCGACACCGCCAGCGCCGCAACCCCGCGCGAGGGCGCCAAGTGCGTCGCCAGCGGCGTTCGCTTCCTCGCCTCGAACGGCCTGCTGCGCGACGCGGCCCGCCAGAAGGTCGACTACGCCCCGCTCGACAACACCGGCGGCACCGGCGACATCCGCACCGACCTGGGCGACGAAGCGTTCCTCCCGCTGCGCACCGTGATCAAGCTGCACTACACCAACCCCGAGCTGTTCTCGTGGTGCGACTGACCGACTGAGGTCTGCACACCGACACCGGCCCGATTCGTCGCACCGCGAGCGTGCGGCGGATCGGGCGGTGGCGCGTTCCGATTCTGGGCGCAATCGGGCCAGCCGAGCAGAGGCGGCCCGGATGACGGCGGCCTGACGGTCACGCCAGGGGGCCGACCCCGGGCCTCACGCTCAGGCTCAGGCTGCGGCACGATGGTCCAGCGCCCCGAGAACGGTCCAGAGTTCGGTGCGGAGGCGGTCGGCCTGGGGCGGGCGCAAGCGGTTGGCGACCACGACGCCCTCGATCATGTCGGCGAGTACGGCACTGCGGGGACGATCGTGGAGGCGGATCGACACCACCGCACCGTCGGGGCGGCGCCGGATCGAACGGTCGACGCCGACGAGCCGCGGCGGGCACCGGAAGCTCGGCCCGACGAGCCCTCGCCGACGCGCCTCTCGGGTGATCGCCCGGGCGGCGGCAGCGAACTCGACGGTGGTTGCGGCTTCCATACGCCAACCATGATGACGAAGGGGTACGTCAGGGTTGGCCGAGCCGTCGCGGGCCCGGTGCGTCAGCCGCGATCGATGCCGATGTAGGCGAGCAGTTGCGTGTCGTCGGGCAGGTCGATGACCTCGGGGGCATCGGCGAGCGGTGCGACGAACACGGGCAGCAGGTCGAGGTCGTCCGCCAGCCGGAGGGCAGCGTCCTCGAATCCGTCCGCGTAGTAGATCATCGTGAATTCGATGGTGTCGATGCCGTCGCGTGGCGTCAGGTCGGCGTAGCCGGCCTCGGTCAGCCGCACGATGTTGCGGGCAGCAGCTCCGGCGACCCCCGCGCCGTTGGCGACAACGACGATGAGGTCACTGCGGTCGGGCAGGTCTGTGGGATCGCTGTCGCTGGTCTCGGGCTCGGTGGTGTCGGGCTCGGTGGTGTCGGGCTCGGTGGTCCCGGCTCGCGGCGCGCCAGTGGTGGTGGTGGTGGTCGTCGTCGGTCGGTCGGTGCTGTCGGGCTCCGATGCGACGGTGGCCTCCGGGTCCGGCACCGTGGTGGTCGGCGACGGCGTCCCCTCGGTGGTGGACGGCGGCACGATGGTGGCCTCGACGGGCGCATTGTCCGGCAGCCCGGCGACGGCGATACCGGCGCCGATCGCCAGCAGGGTGACGATCACGTAGGCCGTCCACGGGTGCTTCATGACGTCCCGACAGTACCGACCAGGCCGGCCGCCGTGGGCGATGCCGCGTCGGTACAGTCGCAGCAATGAGCGAGGCGGCGAGCGACGGCACGGCGAGCGGCACCGGCATCCTCACCCCCACGCAGCTCAAGACGCTCGAGGCGCTTCGCCGGGCACCGGAACCGGTGGTGTTCGATCCCGATCTCGTGGCCGACATCCGTACCGAGATGCACATCGCGCTCGACGAGTTCACCGAGCGTCTCCAGCCGAACCAGGACGTCTACATCTCCAAGCACAAGCTGGCCACGGTGCTGGAGTGCGAGGAGAACCACCTGATCCCGGACGACTTCGAGTGGAAGCCGTCGACGGCGAAGGGCCAGGTGGCGCACCGGGCGATCCAGCTGACGCTCTCGTGGAGGGGCGAGCCCAACCCGTCCGATCTGGTCGACGAGGCGATGGCCCGTCTGGCCGATGAGGAGCGGGGCATCGGAGCGTGGATCGCAGCGCTCTCCCCCGCCGACGAGGCCGACCTGCGGGGCCAGTCGATCGAGCGGCTCACGAAGTTCATGGAGTGCTTCCCGCCGCTCGACAAACGTTCGAACCCGATGACCGAGTCGTCGATCCGCTGGCCGAACGACGGACCGATCGTGCTGTCGGGCAAGGTCGATTTGGTGATGGGCCGCCCCCGCGGGAGCGAAGCGAGCAAGGTGATCATCGATCTCAAGACCGGCCGCCCCAACGTGCGCCACCGCCAGGACCTCGGCTTCTACGCGCTGCTCGAGACGCTGGTGCGCTCCGTGCCACCACGCAAGCTGGCGACGTTCTACCTCGATGCGGCCGAGGCCCAGGCGGAGGACGTGAGCGAGCGGCTGTTGCGCACGGCGGTGCGCCGCACGCTCGACGGGATCAACAAGATCATCGAGCTCCAGGCCGAGGGGCGTCCACCGGTCCGCCGTCCCGGCGTGACGTGCCGCTGGTGCCCGCTCGCCGAGACGTGCGACGAAGGCCAGGCCCACCTCGCCGCCCAGTCGACCACCGACACCTGACCCGACCACCGCCGTTGGCCCCACCAGCCCGAACAACTCTCAGCCCCAACAACTCTCAGCGGATCTGGTTCCACCAGTCGCGACCAGATCCGCCGAGAGTGGAATGGGGGCCGGGGATCGGAGCACCCACCCACCACTGCCCGCAACTCTCAGCGGATCTGGTTCCACCAGTTGCGACCAGATCCGCTGAGAGTGGAATGGGGGCCGGGGATCGGAGCACCCGCCCACCACTGCCCGCAACTCTCAGCGGATCTGGTTCCACCAGTTGCGACCAGATCCGCTGAGAGTGGAATGGGGGCCGGGGATCGAGTCAGTTCGAGATGCCGATGGTCTGGATCTCGTCGACGTCGTAGGTGACGGTCGCGGTCCGATCGATCGTGCCCGCATTGCCCGACGGCCCCGACGACCGGTAGCTGACGGCCCACGTGGCGGTGACCGAGAGCACGAACGGATCGTTCTCGGGTGACGACGCCCGGTAGGTGTACCCGCACGGACCCTCCCCCGGGTCGTCGAGGTCGACGATCGGCACGCCCGCGCCCTCGCACTCCACGACATCGCCGTTGCCCATGTCCCAACTGGTCGACGCAAGCGTGACGGTCGCCTCCGCCCAGTGCGGGCCCGCCTCCGCCCGCACCGTCACCGGTGCCTGTTCCTGCACTGCCAGCCACACCCCGAGGTTGACGATGCCGCCGGCCTCGGGTGGCGGGCTGACGTCGAGTTGCGGAGCCGGCACCGCCCGACGGGCCCGGTCGACCGCGTCGTCGATCGCGTCCTGCACGGTGACCGTCACGTCGACCCAGGTGAAACCGGACCCGTCGGGACACACCCGATTGAAGACCATCTCCTCACGACCGTCGGGGAAGCGGCGCCCGACGAACCCGTCGCCGGTCTCGAAGAACACGTACCCGGACGGACTCATGTTGGTGTAGGCGCTCGGATCCCACCCGTCCGTCGCCCTGGCCCGCACCCATTCACACGGCTGCGGTGCCCCCACCACCCCGACCGGCCGAGTCGGCCCCGGCGCCGGATCCCGACACTCCACCGTGACCGTGTCACCCTCGACCGCATTGGTGCAGTAACCAGTGGTTGTGTCATTGCCCTTCGCCGCATGAGCCGATGCTGGGGACCAAGCAAGGACGGCGACCAGCCCGAGAATGATCAATCTGACGGGCATTCAGTAACCCCACTCCATCGCTCGAGCTCAGATCCACCCTCAATGCGCCAACTTCCGTCGATAGACCGGAGAAACACCGTCGAGCGGTACGCGTACAGACCCGGCTCCACGATGGCGTCCGAGCCGTTAGGGCCGGCGCCCACCTCGACGACAATCCATGGATCGATCTCACACGTCTGGATCTGAGCAAGATCGCCACCCTCGGCGATCAATACCGCAGGCGACTCGACCGTCATAGATGCTTCGACCGACGGACTTGGTCGGATGGCGAAGTTTTGGTCTCTGTATTCCTTCAGCCTTTGCCGGAGAGCGTCCCGCGCGAATCCCGACCGACGATTTAGCGCCTGCATTTCCTTTGCGGCGCTGAATGGATCCTGCAATGCCTCATTGGCCAGGCGGTCAGCCTCCAGGAAGTCGGCTTCGACTTCGGCGGCGAGGGCGGCGGCGGGGTCGACGGTCGTGGAGGGGGTGATCGTCGTGCCCGGGTCCGTGCTGGGTGCGTCCGCGGTGGGTGGGTCGGTGGCGGGCGGGGGTGACGTGGTCTCGACCACGGTGGGTTCGACGACCGTGGCGGCGGGAGCGGCGTCGCTGCTCGAGCAGCCGGCGGCGAGCAGCGAGGCGACACCCAGGGCCCCAACGGCCGAGGCGAGCACGTTCCCCGCACGTGTCATGGCCGAATCGTACTCGCTGCGCATCATCACCTCAGTGGGCGCCCGACCACGGCAAAGGGAAGGTGCCAGGTGACGCACCACAACCGACCGGTAGTGTCCCGCCGGATGGCAGGCAGGGTCGGCTGATGGCGAGAAGGCACCGGGTGGACGAGCGTCCCGTGCTCGTCGTCGCCGGCATCGCCGGGGTCGTCGCAGCGCTCTCCGATGCGTCGCCGGCGGGAACCACCGTCGTCGACGCCGCGCTGACGTTCGTCGCCGTCGCGTTTGTTGTCTGGTGTGCCGCGTCGGCGCCGTGGTGGGTCCTCGCCGTCGCGGCGACCGCGTCCATGGCGATGGCCGGCGGCCTGTGGCTGCTGGCGATCGGTGCTGTCGCCTTCGCCGGCGCCCTGTGGATCGGTCTCCAGCAGCGAGACCTCCCCGTCGAGCGGGCGGTGACCGCGGCGATCGCCTTCAACGTGCTGGTCCGCGCCGAGGTCGATCCGGTCCTCGGCGTCAACGCGCTCGTCGGAATCGGATGCGGACTGCTCGTCGTCGTCCTCGGCGTCCGGCGCCGTGGGAGCCAGCCGGTCCGGTGGGTGAGCGTGGCCGGCATCGCGATCGGCGCCATCGGCGTCATCGCCGTCGCCGGCGCGGCCCTCGCGGTCGGCGCAGCGACCAGCGACCTGCGCGCCGGCAACGTCAGCGGCCGCGACGCCGTGTCGCTGCTGAGCGACGGCGACTACCAGGGCGCCACCGACAGCTTCGCCGACGCGGCGACGCAGTTCGAGTCGGCGAACTCCACGTTGAGCGCGCCGTGGGCCCGCCCCGCGATGCTGATCCCCGTCGTCGCGCAGAACCACGCCGCAGCGGCCGACCTCGCGAAGGCGGCAGCCGACGCCTCGTCGGCGATCGCCGAGGCCTCGGCGGTCATCGACGTCGATCAACTCACCCTGCGCAACGGCCGCTTCGACATCGACGCGATCACGCTGATCGGCGCCCCACTCGGCGAGGTGAGCGCAGCGATCGACTCGTTGTCCGACACGATCGATGACGTCGATTCGCCGTGGCTCGCGGGGCCGTTGAGTCAACGCCTCGACGACCTCGACGACGACCTGGCCGAGTATCGACCGCAGCTCGCGAACGCGACGCAGGCGATCGAGCGGGTGCCCGGGTTGCTGGGCTCCGACGGCCCCCGTCGCTACTTCATCGCCTTCACGACCCCGGCGGAGACCCGCGGGCTCGGCGGGTTCATGGGCAACTGGATCGAGGTGACCGCCGACGACGGACGCATCCGGGTGTCCGCTTCGGGCCGGACCAGAGACCTGAACCTGGCCGGCGACGATCGTCGCGTCATCACCGGACCCGCGGACTGGCTGGAGATGTGGGGTCGGTACGGGTTCGACAACGGACCGGCGGGCACGACGGGGGCGGTCCCGTGGTCCAACATCACGATCTCGCCGCAGTTCCCGTCGACCGGACAGGTGATCGCCGAGCTCTACCCGCAGAGCGGTGGACGTGCGATCGACGGCGTGTTCGCGCTCGATCCCGTGGCGGTGGCGGGTCTGCTCGGCTTCACGGGCCCGATCAGCGTCGAGGGCGTCGACGGGACGCTGACGAAGAGCAACGTCGTCGACTTCCTTCTGATCGACCAGTACGAGACCGAGAACGACGATCGCATCGATCTCCTCGATGAGGTGGCGAAGGAGACGATCGGGCTGTTGCTCACCGGCTCGCTCCCTGGGCCGGTGCAGGTCGCCGACACACTCGGCCCGCTCGTCGACGAGGGCCGGATCGTCGGGTGGGCGGCCGAACCGGCCGAGCAGCAGTACTTCACCGACATCGGCCTGACCGGCAGCATGCCGAGCATCACCGGGAGCGACGGCATCACCGCAAGCGACGGCATCACCGGAAGCGACGGCATCACCGGAAGCGACGGCATCACCGGAAGCGACGGCATCACCGGGAGCGACGGCGTCGCCCTCGTGCTCAACAACGCCGGCGCCAACAAGCTCGACGTGTACCTCGAGCGGGAGGTCGACTACGACGCGACGGTCGATCCCGCCACCGGGGAGACGACGGCGACGGTGACGGTCACCCTCACCAACACCGCACCCTCGAGCGGCCTGCCCGACGGTGTGCTCGGCAACTACACGGGCGATGCCCCGGGCACCAACCGAATCCTGGTGTCGCTCTACTCGGCCCTGCCGGTCGAGTCGGCGTCGGTGGAACGGCCCGACGGCAGCACCGCCGACTTCCAGGTCGAGGTCGGGTCCGAAGCCGGCTGGCGGACCGGATCGACGTTCCTGGTCGTGCCGTCGGGCGAGTCGGTCACGCTCACCTATCGACTGGCCGGCGCTCTGCCACTCGACGACGGCTATTCACTCGCCGTGCGTCCCCAGCCGATGGTGATCGACGAGCTGCTCCGGGTGTCGGTGGTCGACACCGACGGCCGACCGCTCGTGAGCTTCGACGGCCCATCAGTCCAACCGCGGGTGCTCGGCGACTAGCTTCACGAGCCATGCGACACGGCGTCGACCGGGCGGGCACACCGTGACCACGGGCGACCCCGATCCGATCCTGCTCAGCTCGCCCGACGTCGGGCAGCTCGAACGCGACGCCCTGCTGCGTGCCTTCGACAGCGGGTGGGTCGCTCCGGTCGGACCCGAACTCGACGGGTTCGAGGCCGACCTCGCAGCGTTCACGGGATGGCCGGGCACGGTGGCGATGTCGAGCGGCACCGCGGCGTTGCACCTGGCGTTGCTCGTGAACGGTGTGGGCGCGGGCGACGACGTGATCGTGTCGTCGTTCACGTTCGCGGCGACGGCGAACGCCGTGACGTACACCGGGGCGACGCCGAGGTTCGTCGACAGCGAGACGGTGTCGTGGAACATCGACCCGCAGCTGCTGGCCGACGAACTGGCCGAGGCCGAAGCGGCCGGACGACGACCGGCAGCGGTCGTGGCCGTCGACCTGTACGGCCAGTGCGCCGACTACGACGAGATCGCTCCGCTGTGCGCGCAGTACGGGGTCCCGCTGGTGGAGGACGCCGCCGAGGCCCTGGGGTCGACGCACGGAGGCCGCGCCGCGGGCACGTTGGGCGACATCGGGATCCTGTCGTTCAACGGCAACAAGATCATCACCACCTCGGGCGGCGGTGCGCTGCTGTCGCCCGACCCAGCGGTGGCCGATCGCGTGCGGTACCTGGCGACGCAGGCCCGGCAGCCGGCGGTCCACTACGAGCACACCGACATCGGTTTCAACTACCGCTTGAGCAACCTGCTGGCGGCGATCGGCCGGGCACAGCTCGCTCGGTTGCCGGAGATGTCGGCGCGGCGACTGACGATCAACGAGCACTACCGACGTGAGCTCGCCGACGTGCCCGGCCTGGAGTTCATGCCGATCGCTCCGTGGTCGGCGCCGGACCGTGGCGGTCGCTGGAACGGCTGGCTGACGTGCGTGGCCTTCGACGCTCCGGCGCGCCGCGACCGGGTGCAGGCGGCGTTGTCGGCGGCCGGCATCGAGAGCCGGCCGCTGTGGAAGCCGATGCACCTGCAGCCGGTGTTCGCCTCGATGCCCACCCGGGTCAACGGCACGAGCGAGCGGCTCTTCGAGGTTGGCCTGTGCCTGCCGAGCGGCAGTGTGCTCGCCGACGCCCAGGTCGAACGCGTCGTGTCGGTCGTCCAGTCGTCCTGACGAGCCGGCGAGCTGTATGAGCTGTGTGAGCCGACCAGGCGCGCGGAGCCTCAGCCGCGGTCGTTGACCAGCGGTTCGAGTTCGGCGAGCGCGTCGGGGAGGTCGGTGTAGACGAGCTCGTGGCCGGGCACCGCTCGAACCAGACGCTCGAGGATGCGGAACACGTCCGCGCCGACCGGGGTCAACACCGTCCCCAGGGTGCACTGGATCAGCCGTTCGAGCGTTTCGGCCTGGCTGAGTGGCGCGAACCGGTGGGGCCCGGCCCGATCGAAGCTCGGGAACACGACGGCGGACACCGCGACCGGTCCACTGGCCAGCCCGGTGGCGTACTCGATGGTCGACCCCGTCGCTGCGCGCGCCGGCGGCGAGCCGAGTTCGGATGGTGGGACGAAGCGTTCGTCGAGCTCGAATCGGCTTCCCGGCCGACGGAGCCGGGCGATGGTCGGCGCCAGCAACTCCACCGATGCCGCCCGCAACGCCACCGGCTTGCCGTACGGGGCGATCGTCAGTTCGTCCGGGTCGAGCCGGCTCACCTCGTCGGCGACGAAGCGATGGCCCGCCGCCGCGAGCGCCGTGGTGATCGTGGTCTTTCCCGAGTGCGATGCGCCGGGGAGCACGATCGCCCCGTGGGCGCCGGCGACCGTCCCCGCGTGCATCGGCACCGTCTGCTCGCTGCGGCAGATGGCTGCGGCCCGCGCGTTCACGTCCATCAAAAGGTGGGAGACCAGCGAGCCCTGGAGCAACGAGGGGTAGACGATCTCGTCGCCGGCCGCGAGCCGGTACCAGGTGTCCTCGTTGCCCTCCGGCGGTGTCTCCTCCACCGTGAACCGGAGCGTGGGCCGCGAGCCGGAGGCGCCGGTGGCTCGGAGGTCGACGAGGAGGTCGTCGAACACGGCCACCACGGCATCATCGGGTGACGAGACGGTGAACGTCACGCCGTGGGCGTCGAAGGTGTTCGTGTCCACGGTCGGTGATGCCGTCAGCCGGCCGAGGCGTCGGCGGCGAGGAGCCAGCGGAGGTGCTCGGCGGCACCCGCTCGGTCGGTGGACACGCGGACGCGGCCGTCGGCGACGAGCGCTTCGACCGTGTGGAACCACCCGTTCGACGGGTGACGGGCGGCGAACCGTGCGAGCAGCGCGCCGGGGTTGGTCGGGTGGTGGACAGCCTGGTGATCATCGGCCTGGCGATCGGCGGCCCACGGGTCGTCGGCCTCGTGCTCGTCAGCGTCGTGGTCGTCAGCGTCGTGGTCGTCAGCGGGCCGGTCGTCGCCCTGCTCGGTGTCGGGGCGATGGTCGCACGCGTCGAGGGCGACCAACCCGGCCAGCACGAAGCTCGAATCTGCGGGTGCCGTGGCGGTCAGCGGTGGTGGGACGTGCACGGCGTTGCCGTCGACGGCGACGCTCCAGATCGGCAGCTCGGTGACGCCGGCGCGGGCGAGCGTCGGGTCGGCGGTGAGCGCGGGTGGGGAAGCGTCGACCAGCACGGCGCGGTCGCCGGCAACGAACGTGCGCAGCCCGAGCCAGCGGCGGCTGTCGTCCTGGCGGGCGAGCACACCGCCGAGTACCTGGTCGAGTGCGGTCACGATGTCGTCCGCATGACGCGATCGGGCGAGCAGGCGGCTGCCGATCCGCAGCTGCGGCACCGCCCGCGGGCCGCGCCCGATCCGCTGGGTGTCGAGGCGCAGGCTGAACGCCCAGGGCACGGGCTCACCGTGTGCACCGACGGCCGCCGGATCGAGCCAGGCGGCGAAGGTGGTGCGGATCCGGGCAGCGGTGGCGTCGGTGTCGGGGCGGACGCCGACGAGCTGGTCGCCGACGCGCAGGGTCACGGTGTCCGCCCACACGGAGCGGTCGGCGGGCGTTCCTCAAGGGTCGGGCGGCGCGACGAGGATCGGGGTGCCGTCGGCCGCCCGGCTCGGCTCGGGCACGAGTGGCAGGTGGACCGGTCCGTCCCGTCCGACGAGCAGGCCGGCGGCGGCGAGGTTGTCGAGTGCCTCACCGATCGGGTCGGCGAGGTCGGTGGGCGCAACCGAGAACACTCCGGCGAGTTCGTCGGCCATCGCCGCAACGGTCGTCTCGCCGTCGCACAGCAGCCACACCGCGCCGGCGACCGCGTTGAGCCGGTGCACCATCGAGGCGCTCTCGTGGAAGAGCACGGCCTCGCCGTCGAACACGGCGGTCTCGACCCCGTCGACGCCCAGCGGGGTGTCGCTCGGGGCGAATCGGGGGTCGGTCACTGCGCCAGGATGCCCGGCCGGCCCGTCGGCGTCAACGACCCCACCCTGATCCCCAGCGATGAGCGAAACCACCACATGCCGGGACTTCGCTCATCGCTCGCCGGCCAACACCACGGCGATGAGCGAAAGCACCACATGCCGGGGACTTGGCTCATCGCTCGCGCCCGATCCCGGGCGATGAGCGAAACCACCACATCCGGGGACTTGGCTCATCGCTCGCGCCCGATCCCCCAGCGATGAGCGAAAGCACCACATGCCGGGACTTCGCTCATCGCTCGGGGTGGGGTTCGTCGCCGAGGAACTCGTACATGGTGACGTGGTCGATGGCGTTGACGCCTCCGCGGGTGAGGAGGGCGCGCACGGTGAGGCCGACGATCCGGAGGTCGACGAGGGGTGACGCGTGGTCGACGTACCACACGTCGAGGGCGAGTTTGGTGGGCCAGTCGAGGGCGTTGCGGCCGTGCACCTGGGCCCACCCGGTGATGCCGGGGACGGCGTCGAGCCGGCGGCGCTGCTCGGGGTCGTACCGGTCGACGTAGGCGAGCGGGAGCGGGCGGGGGCCGATGAGGCTCATGTCACCGCGCACGACGTTCCACAGCTGTGGGAGTTCGTCGAGGCTGCTCGCCCGAAGGAGCCGGCCGAACCGTGGGAGGCGCTCGGCGTCGGGGAGCAGCGCACCGTCGGCGGCACGGGTGTCGGTCATGCTGCGGAACTTGACGATCTCGATCGGCTGGCCGCCCCGTCCGGCGCGGGCCTGGCGGAACAGCACCGGGCTGCCGAGTCGGATCCGCACGGCGAGGGCGACGGCGGCGGCGATCGGGCTGACGATCACCAACGCGGCGGCAGCGACCACCGCATCGACGGCCCGCTTGACCGGGGAGTGCAGCCAGCGGGCGGGGGTCATCCTGGTGAGCGTAGGTGGAGCGGTAACGTCACGCCCGTGACCGCACACACCCGCCTGGTGATCGTGGGCGCCGGTGGGTTCGGCCGTGAGGTGCACGACGTGGTCGAGGCGATGAACGCCGCCGGTGCCGGGCTGGACCTCGTCGGCTACGTGGACGACCAGGGTGCGTCGGACGAGCTGCTCGCCCGCCTCGGCACGTCACGGCTGGGTGGCATCGAGGTGTTGTGCAGCACCGGCGACGATGGACCGGTGGCCGGCGACGTCGGCTACGTGATCGCCATCGGCGCGGGCGCCGTGCGCCGCACGATCGACGAGCGGCTCACCGCGGCCGGACGGCGGGCGCTCACGCTCGTCCACCCGATGGCCACGGTGGGGGGCGACAACCGGATCGCCGAGGGGTGCATCCTCACCGCCGGCAGCAGGGTGACGACCAACATCACGCTCGGGCGCCACACGCAACTCCACGTCAACTGCACGATCGGGCACGACTCGGTGCTCGACGACTTCGTGAGCGTGTACCCGGGCGCGACGGTGAGCGGCAACGTGCACCTCGGCGAGGGCGTCACGATCGGCACCGGCGCCAACGTGCTGCCGGGCGTCACGATCGGAGCGGGAGCCTTCGTCGGTGCGGGTGCAGTCGTGACCGCCGACGTCGACGGGGGCGTCACGGTCGCCGGCGTCCCGGCCCGGCCGATCACACCACGAGCGCGATGAACACCGACGCTGCGACCCCCAACCCACCACGAGCGCGATGAACAGCGACGCTGCGACCCCCAACCATCCAGGAGCACGATGAACGCCGACGAGGCAATCCAGCAGATCGAGGACCGCACCGCGAAGGTGGTCGTGGTCGGCCAGGGCTACGTCGGGCTGCCGGTGGCGATGCGGGCCGTGGAGGTGGGCTTCCGGGTGGTCGGCTTCGAGGCATCGATCGAGCGGGTCGAGGCGTTGCTGGCCGGCGACAGCTACGTCGGCGACATCTCCGACGAGGAGCTCACCCGGGCACTCCACGAGGGGTACTCGCCAACGGTCGACCCCGCCGAGCTCGAGGGCTTCGACGTCGCCGTGATCAGCGTGCCCACTCCCCTGCGCGACGGCCTGCCAGACCTCTCGTACATCGAGCACGCCGGGCGCGACCTGGCTGCGCACCTGCGGCCGGGCTGCTGTGTGATCCTCGAGAGCACCACCTACCCGGGCACGACGACCGAGCTGCTCGGCCCGATCCTGGCGGAGGGGTCGGGATTGGCCGAGGACCAGTTCTTCCTCGGCTACTCCCCCGAGCGCATCGATCCGGGCAACCCGACGCACGGTCTCGTCAACACCCCGAAGGTGGTCAGCGGGTCGACCGCCGACGGCCTCGCCGTGGTCGATGCGTTCTTCTCGACGCTGGTCGACGAGACGGTGCCGGTCGGCTCGTGCGCGGAGGCCGAGTTGGTGAAGCTGTTGGAGAACACGTTCCGGCACGTGAACATCGCGCTTGTCAACGAGCTGGCGATGTTCGCCCGTGATCTCGGTGTCGACGTGTGGCGGGCGATCGACGCCGCGGCGACCAAGCCGTTCGGCTACATGAAGTTCACGCCGGGGCCGGGGGTGGGCGGGCACTGTCTGCCGATCGATCCGAGCTATCTGGCGTGGCGGGTGAAGCAGCACCTGGGGCACACGTTCCGGTTCGTCGAGCTGGCGAACGACGTCAACGAGCACATGCCCGACTACGTGCACGGCCGGGTGACGGCGATGTTGAACGGTGAACGCAAGGCTCTCAACGGCAGCCGCGTGCTGCTGCTGGGGCTGGCGTACAAGAAGGCGACGAGCGACTGGCGCGAGAGCCCGTCGGTCCACGTGGCCGCCCGGCTGAAGGCGAGCGGGGCCGACGTGCGGTTCTGCGACCCGTACATCCCCGAGGTGAACGCACTCCATCTGGCCGATTCGTTGGTGCCGTTCACGGCCGAGGAACTGGCGGCGGCCGACGTGGTGATCGTGCTGGTCGACCACCCCGAGTTCGATCCGGCGCTGATCGCCGAGCAGGCGTCGCTCGTGTTCGACACGAAGAACCTGCTGAAGGGCCACGAGTTCCACGGTGAGCTCCTCTGACCGGGTGAACGGCGACTCGGTGAGCGCCGGCGCGGTGGGTGGAGCGGCAGGCGGGCCCCGCACGAAGGTGCTGTACCTGCTCACCGACGA
The DNA here is from genome assembly GCA_963710625.1 of Ilumatobacteraceae bacterium. Lineage (GTDB taxonomy): Bacteria > Actinomycetota > Acidimicrobiia > Acidimicrobiales > Ilumatobacteraceae > Sva-07. Next base: position 331,591 of record CAVQBG010000009.1, read on the forward strand.
GATCTCGAGCGTGCTGGTGCGCGGGCAGCTCGGCCATCTGGTCGAGGCGGGGTTCGACGTCACGGTCGCCGCTCGCCGCTCGACCCCCACCGAGCCGCCCGAACCGGACAAGTGGGACGCGGGCGTGCACGTGCAGCACCTTCCGTTCGTGCGTGAGCCGTCGCCGCTCGCCGATCTGCGGGCGCTGTGGACGACGATCCGATTGATCCGCCGCCTGCGGCCGACGCTCGTGAACGCGTCGACGCCGAAGGCCGGGCTCCTCGGGATGCTGGCTGCCTGGCTCTGCCGCGTCCCCGTGCGGGTGTACGTGGTGCGCGGGTTCCGCTTCGAGACGGCGAGGGGCTGGCGGCGGCGCCTGTTCCGATCGCTGGAGTGGGTGGCGTTCCGCTGCGCGAACCACGTGCTGTTCAACAGCCGCAGCCTGATGACGATCGGCGAACAGGAGCGTCTGATCACGCCCGGCCGGGGCGAGGTGATCGGTGGCGGGTCAGGGAACGGCATCGACGTCGCACGCTTCGCCGACGACACTTTGCCGACCCGGGCCGCCGCACGCGAGCGCTTCGGGTTGCCGGCCGACGCGACGGTCGTGGGGTTCGTCGGGCGGTTCACCCGCGACAAGGGCATCGCGGATCTCGTCAGCGTCTTCACCTCGACGCTGCGCGGATCCCCGGAACTCCCCGACGTGTGGCTGTTGCTCGTCGGCCAGTTCGAGGACGGCGATCCGGTACCGGAGGCCGTGCGGGCCACGATCGTGGGTGACGAGCGCATCGTGACCGTGCCCTGGCTCGATCACACCGGCGTGGCCTATCGGGCGATGGACGTGCTCGCGTTCCCGTCGTACCGGGAGGGTCTCCCGAACGTCCCGCTCGAGGCGCAGCTCTGCGGCGTGCCCGTGGTCGGCTACGCCGCCACCGGCACCGTCGATGCCGTGGCGCCCGACCAGTCGACGGTCGCCGACTCCGGCCCCGGCTCGAGCTCGGCGCTCGTCACCGTCGGTGATGTCACGGCGCTCGGACGGCGGATTCTCGCTCAAGTCCCCGGAGACATCGACCGATCTTCAAGTGAGCGTCAAGAAGCCCTCTGGGTGGTGGAGAACTTCGATCGGGATCGACTGTGGTCCGGACTGGTCGATCGATACCACGCATGGATCCTGACGCCGTGATGACCGCTCGCCTGGACGACCGTCCGAGAGGGGGTGGTCGAAGACGAGCGAGCGATGGACCGACGAGAAGCACTCAAGAAGATGATGGCCGGAGGCGCAGTCGTCGCCGGCGCGTCCATGGTGTCGACGTCGAAGGTGTTCGCTGCGGGCAGCGTCGGCGCCGGGCAGCCCACCGGTCCAGGGATCACGACGCCGCCGCCGACCGGGCAGATCGTCAACGACAAGCGCACCGCCACGTGGACAATCAACGTGCCCAACGTTCAGTGCTCGTCGGGGACCCTGCAGGTCGCCTCGTATGCGACCGGGCGCACGTTGAACGGCAACGTGAGCGTGCTGATCGTGGCTCCGTCGGGGTTCGGCAATCCCTACATCGACGGTGCGAACACCGCCACCTTCACCGCAACGGGCACCGGCCCGGGCAAGTCGGGTTTCAAGCGAGGTGACTCGTTCGAAGTGATGTGGTACGTCAAGTACACGTGCTTCGTCAACGGCCAGCAGGCCGGGTGTCAGCTGGTCAACTACGTCTACCAGTACACCAACCTGGACAACGGCAACCCGAACTGGCAGCCGGTACCGGGCACACCACGCGTGGCGTCGACGCAGGCCTGTTGACCCCGACGAGGAGCGCCTGAACGGGCGCGGCATGCCGCCCAATGGTGGTCTCCCGGGCTACCATGCCGACCGGGCACGACCTCGAAGGAGGTCCTGATGGACCGGCGCGACGCATTGAAGAAACTCGGCATGGGTGGCGCCACCGTCGTCGCCGCGTCCGCGGTGATGTCGTCCCCGGCGTTCGCCGACAGCGGGAGCGTGAGCTGTCGGTACACCTACACGACGGCAGCGACCGCCTCGATTTCCATCACGAGGCCGGTGAACTCGCAGGTTCGATTCCAGTTGTCGATCTCCAGCGCTCCCCAGGGAACATGCAGGTGCGGAGGCTCCCCGATCGTCGTCTACGCGTTCCGTGCTGTACTCACCGACAGCGGAACCGCAACCTTCGGGTCAGGCCAGTTCAATGCGAGCCTGCCGTTCGACAGTGGCCCGGTGAATCTCGGTCAGGGCAACTCCCCGATTCAGTACGACGTCCAGGTGGGCGTTCGGATTCAATGCCCTGGGGGCGCCGCTGGTCCTGCGTTCATCTGCCGATTCTCCACCAGCGCCGGCAGCAGCCGGGCCCCGATCAGCCTGACGCCGCAGCTCACCCAGCTTTCGGCCGCGAGTCTTCCGACCTGCTGACGATCCACCCGGCGTCGACGAGCACGCCGATGTCGTCAACGCCGATCTCGATCCCTGATTCCTCGAGGCGGACGAGCACAGCCTCTGTCGACGCTGGGTCATCCAACGCGATCCAGACCAGCGCTGCTGGGCCCGAGAGTTCCGCGGCCGCGTGCTCACCACTGGCGCCGATCCGTCGAGCCAGTACCCGGTCGGGGCCGAGGCGCCAGACCACGTCGGGTGAGCGTGTGTAGACGGTCTCGGTGGTGTCGCTCACGTCGGTGAGGGCACGGCCAGGTGCTCGCGCATCCAGTCGACGGTGGCCTGCAGGCCGTCGTCGAGCGACACCGGCTCGACATCGGGGAACAGCGATCGCAGCAGGGTGTTGTCGGCTTGGCTGTGCGGCACGTCACCGGGGCGGGTGTCGACGTGGCTGCGCTCCAGCGGAGTGCCGACGATGCCGGCGAGACGGTCGATCACCTCGAGCAGGTTCGTGCGCGACCCGAAGGCGAGGTTGACCGGTGTGGCGCAGGTGACGCCGCGTTGGACCGCGTCGACGATCACCTCGGTGACGGTGCCGACGTAGGTGAAGTCGCGTGACTGTGTGCCGTCGCCGTGCACGATCAGCGGTTCACCCGTCAGCGCCGCGTGCGTGAACGCGGGGATCACCGCGGCGTACGCGTGACCCGGCGCCTGGCGCGGCCCGAACACGTTGAAGAAGCGGAACGCGAGCGTCCGCAGGCCGAAGCTGTGCTGCCATGCGAGGGCGTACTGCTCGGTGGCGAGCTTGCTGACGGCGTATGGGCTGAGTGGTTGGGTGGCGAGGTCCTCGCGCTTGGGCAGCGTCGGGTTGGCCCCGTACACCGACGACGACGAGGCGACCACCACGATCGGGTCGGCGAGCGTGCGAGCGGCCTCCAGGACACGCAGCGTGCCGGTGGCGTTGGCCTCGTGGCTGGCGACGGGGTCGACGATCGAGCGTGGCACCGATGGCCGTGCGGCGAGATGGACGATCGCATCCGCGCCATCGACCGCGTCGGCGAGTGCATCGGGATCGAGGATCGACCCTTCGACGAGCCGGACCGGGATGCCGCTCAGATTCGCGGTCGAACCGGTCGACAGATCATCGAGCCCGACGACCTCGTGCCCGAGCATGGCGAGCCGCTCGCACACGTGGGAGCCGATGAAGCCTGCAGCTCCGGTGACGAGTACCCGCATCGTCCGAAGACTACTGAGCCCTCATCGCCCCGACGGCTCATCGCTGGGACTGCTCGTCGGGCGGACCGTTCGTCGGCGCAGGGCGAAGGCGTCGCGCGGAGATGCGGACGTGGTCGAGATACGTGCGGTTGCGGTGGCGAAGATGTGCTCGTGACGGCACGAGGAGGGGAAGCAGGTACCCGGGGCGTTTCCAGGGCGGCAGGGCGTCGAGCCCGGACTGCCACTTCGACTCGCCGCCGACGCCGTCGAAGGCCTCGAGCGCCCTGCGTTCGCGGTCATCGGGCCGACTGGCGCGGGCCCATTCCGACACCTCCGTGGGTTCGACACCGAATGCGTCCCAGGCGCGGGCGACGCCGCGGGCGACGATCGCCTCGCAGCGCAGCGCCATCGTGAACGCTGCGAACTCGGCCGCGTCGATCCGCCCGGACCCGGCGATCTGGATGACGTCGGCCGCCGACCCGAGGCGGATCGGTGTCGTCGACGCGGTGTGGATCGCTGCGTGGAGCAGACGACCCATCGCGTCGAGCGCCGGCAACTCCCGGTCGGCGACCGGATAGTCGACCAGCCGATCGAGGAGCGGTTCGGTCGGCATGGTGATGCCGAAGTAGCCGGCGACGAGGGCGAGGTGTAGGTCGATCTCGACTCGATCGTCACCGATCAGCGCGATGTCCTTGCCATACCGCCGTTCCCAGCCCTCACGAAAGGCTGGCGCCATCCGGTGGAGGCCGACGCCTTCGAGCGCGGTGATCGCGAGTGCGTGGTCGCCTCGGCCGATCAGCACGTCGACGTCGCCGGTGACCCGCATCGCCGGATCCGGGTAGTCGAGCTGTGCCGTTGCACATCCTTTGAGCACGGCGTGGCGGATGCCCGCCGACGTGAACAGATCGGACACGACGACGCTGGCTGCCTCGGCGGCCAACGAGCTGCGGAGGGCGGCGAGGTGCGCGTCGACCAGCCAGGCTCGGGTGTCGTCGGGCCAGCCGGCGAGGGCTCCCGCGTCCATGGCCTCCAGCACGAGGCCGCTCACGCGTTGGTGGATCACGGTGTTGACGAACCGCTCGACGTCTCGTACCGGCACCTCGGTACGACGGCCACCCGGAAGCACCCAGCCCATCACCGTGGCGACGTCGCGGTCCTCCGGTTCGAGTTCGGCATGGTCGGCCACGGTCAGTCGACCGCGCCGCGCTCGTCGGCCCGAGCGATCGTGTCGCCGGGTTCGCGTCGTCGCCCGCCCGCGACCTCGGAGTAGTACGCGAGATGGGCCGCCACGACGTCGTCGAGCGTCCAGGCGTGGAGTTCCCGGCGGGCGTTGGCCGACATCTCGGCGAGCAGACCCGGCGACATCGCCAGTTCGGCCAGCGCCGCTCCCAGCGCATCCGGGTCCCTGGGTGGCACCACCCTGCCGACAGTGGTGTTCACCATCTCCGGGACCCTCCCGACTGCCGTGGCCACGACGGGGAGCCCGAGTGCGAGCGCCTCGGCGACGACGATCGGCTGGCCCTCGTAGTCGCTGGCAACCGCGAGGAGATCCGCTCGGGCGATCTCGGCGAGGACGTCGTCGGTGTTCGGTCGGAAGGAGACGACGTCGGACAAGCCGAGCCGCTCGGCGAGGTCGACGTGTGCTCCGAGGCTGGGTCCCTCACCGATGCTCACCAGCCGGAGGGGTGCGCCCGCGTCGCGAGCGATCCGCACGCCTCGGAGCAGGTTCGGGTAGTTCTTCGCGTCTCGATGGCTGGCCACCGCCACCACGGTCACCGTCGCGTCTCCCCCGTCACCTGGTCGTGCGTGGCCGGTGCGGCCGGCGGCGCAGCGGGCGGCATCGATCCGCGCGGGGTCGATGCCGTGCGGCAGCACCACGGCACGTCGCCCGATGGCGGGGGGCAGCGATGCGGCGACCGCGGCCGACACGGCGATCGTTACGGCATCGAGCCTGGCGGTCGCGCTCCAGACCAGGCGGGTCGGACGCCGAAGGGAACCCCGTGGCGTGTGCGACGTGGTGACGGTCCGCCGGCCGCGGGTCAACAGCCGGACGAGTGCCGACGGCAGCGGACCGTGGACGTGCACGATGTCGTAGGAAGGGTCGGCAACGAGGCGAGCCAGTCGACGGGCAGCACCGAACCCGATCAGGTCGCTGCCATCGAGCCGGTGGACCGCAATGCCGGCGTTCTCGATGACCGGGGCGAGCCGGTCACGGGCCGAGTTGACCAGGGCGACCTCGACGTCGACGCCCGCCCCGGCGAGCCCGACGGCCAGATCGGTGACGACACGTTCGATGCCACCCAGGTCGAGGCCCTTGGTGACGAGCAGGACGCGCATGCCTAGCGGGTGGCGCCGCGGTACTTGAGCCGGGCGATCAGTTCGCGGAGTTCGCCCTCGAGGCGCAGGCCGCCGGCGGCCTTGGCGACGAAGAAGTCGTGGCCGTCGCTGCGCTGGATGGGGGTGCGCCAGATCCGGTGCAGGTCGGTCTTGCCGGGTTCGTTCACGCGGCTGCGGGCGAGGGCGGCGGTGGTGAAGCGCCTGCGCACTTCGGCTTCGGCGGCCTCGGAGCCCGGGAGGGCTTTCGGGTAGGCGAAGTGAGCCGGAGGTGTGCCGATGTGTTCGCCGATCAGCTCGATCGAGCGGTCGAGTTCGGCGCCGACCTCGGCCGGGTCGGCCCGGTCGAGCAGCGCGTGGGTGTGCGTGTGCGAGCCGATCGTGACGAGCCCGGTGGACGCGGCGTCGCGCAGGCCGGCCCAGCTGGCGGGTGGCGCACCCCAGGGAAAGGCTTCGCCGCTGTCGATGAAGTGGGTGGCCGCGTAGAGCGTGGCGGGAATGCCGTACTCGACCAGGGCGGGTACGACCACGTCGCAGAAGTCGTCGGTGCCGTCGTCGAACGTCACCACGACGGCGGCTTCGGGCAGTGCCGGTCCCACGGGCTCATCTCCGGCGAGCACGGCGGCAGCCGTGTCGAGGTCGATCAGGGTGTGGTTGGCGCGGAGATGTTCGAGTTGCGCTCGGAAGGCGTCGACGTCGAGGTCGACCTCGCTGTTCGAGCCCCCACCCACACGGTGGTAGATCAGCACGGTCACGCCGTCGGCGGGCTTCATCACCCGGTCGCCCTGGACGAGCACCTGCTTCACGATCGTCCGGGAGTTCACGGTGGCCAGTGTGCCATCCGCGGATCGGTCGTGGTCGGTTCTGGAGTTCGTCAGGAATCGTTCAAGTTCCTTGACAACTGTGCCGATGTACCGTGGAGCGTCCGCTGAGAAGGGAGCACCGCCATGAGCATTCGTGTGCGCACTGTTGTTGGTTTCGTCACCGCCCTCGCAGGATTGGTGATGGTTGCGGCGCCGTCGGGTTCCGCCAGCGCCGCCGATCCGTATGTGTTCCCGAGCACGAACGACGCCAACCGCGCAGCGGGGCTCCCGCACGTGAACGAGCTGTCGAAGGGGCCGGGAACGGTGACCCTCGAGTTCGTGAACCCCACGACTGCGTTGGCGTTCTTCGAGTACCGGATCGACGGACTCCAGGCGGGAACCACGCCCCACCCGGTGGTGATCGGCGACGTCATCCATCCGGGCGTGTGCGTGGAGGGTGACGAGGACTTCGATCCGCCCTGCGAACCCGACGCGATCACGCAGACGTTCTCGGCCGACGCCACGGTCGAGGTGCGCCTGGCGCTCGGCGGCGAGCGCGACTGGGACTTCGACTGGACCCCGTTCACCGTCGGCGCGGCGCCGTCCGACAAGGACGCCTGCAAGAACGGCGGTTGGGAGGCCTTCGGGTTCCGCAACCAGGGCGAGTGCATCAAGTTCGTCAACACCGGCAAGCAGCCCGGCGACCAGGCGACGTGCGATCGCGGTGACCGCGGTGACCGCGGCGACCGCGGCGACCACGGCGATCGCGGCGACCGAACGGAGAAGCGCTCCGAGGACGAGGTCGAGTCGACCCGTTCGCACGATGAGCGCGATCGGTCGTCGAGCGATCATCGGGATGCCACCCCTGACGACGGGCGGAAGGACTCCGGCGAGCGGTCGGGCGCGCGCAAGGGCGGCCGCGACTGACACCACACCGTGGTGCTCGCCGAAGGGTTCGAATCGAGCCAGGCGACGCATCGGCGGCTCGGCCGTCGATCGTCCGGGCCTGACCGGCGGCCGTCAGGCGGCTGAGGCCGCCACTCCCCTGGGCGCCCGGTCGATCGTGCTGCCGATGTGGTGGACCGACCCGTCGGGGCGGGTCCACGTGGCGACTCGGTCGGCGGTGATCGTCAGGCCCCATCCTCCTTCGTGGACGAGGTGGTGGTGCCGCTCGCACAGCGGCAGCAGATTGGCGATGTCGGTCGGGCCGTGATCGCGCCACCACCATTTCACGTGGTGGATCCGGCAGGCCGAGAACCCGACGGTGCAGTCGGGGTGGGCGCAGGTGCGGTGCATCGCCCGCAGTGCTCGCCGTTGCGCACGGTTCGCCGTGCGGTCTGCTCGGCCCACGTCGAGGATCTCACCGTTGCTGCCGAGCACGGCGGGGACGATGTCGGCGTCGCAGCACATCCGGCGCACGGTGGACACCGGCAGCGGCACACCGTCGACGGTTTCGCACACGCTGTTGGCATGCAGGCCACGCTCGAGGGTGGCGTAGTCGCTGAGCACCATGATCTCGGGGACCCGATCGGCGCCCGGCCCCGCTCCCACGGCGGCGACCACGGCGTCGACCTGCATCCGCTTCCACGGTGTGCGGGCGTTGCCGTCGGCCTTGCGAACGGCCGCGAGCTGGGCGTCGATGGCACCCCACACGATCGCATCGCTCACCGGGTCGAGCTCGAGGTGCGAGAGGCGCATCCCGGTGGTCTTGTCGACCCAGCGCTTGACGTTGGCCATCGCCCGCTGCCGATCGAGTTCGGCGGCATCGCCCGCACCGTCGGTGCTGGCGGCGACGACCTGACGAGCAACGCCCCGGCACTCGCGGGCGAACGCGTCGACGCTCATCGTCCGAGCCGCCGCCAACAGGTCGTCCTCGTACGTGAGGAACGCCGCGAGCTGTGGCTCGTCGAGGCCCTTTGACGCTGCGGCCATGGCGTCGAGGTGTCCCGCCGACACCTCGGCGCCGGCGAGCGCATCTTCGAAGCTGCTCGCCTGGCTGGCCACCCGCTCACGGTCGGCGACGATCGCCGCCTCCCTGCCGGACTGCCCTCCGTGGTTGGCGAGCAGCGACGTGGGCGGTTCGGCCCGCCCCTGCGCGGCCAGCTCGCGGCTGCGGCGAGTGCACCGCAGTTCGTAGGCGTCGAGGTAGTTGCGCACCTCGCGCACGGTGCGGACGTGGTCGGCCAGTTCGTCGCGGTCGGCAACCTCGGGGTCCGTTGCGAGCAGCGCCTCCACGGCGTCTCGCACCCGTTCGGTCTCCATCGGTTCCTCCGATCATTCGTGGTTGAAGTCAGGAGGGAGTCGGTACGGACATGATGACAGAGGGGTGTCACAGTGTTGCGGCGACGCCCAGCGGACGCAGACACAACCCCGTCGACCTCAAGGTCGAGCCGGTCGGCGCCGATGCGAGCACATGGGCCTGAGTCTGCTGACGCTGCGCCACGACGACAGGTGCGCGCGGTGCTCGGCGGCGGTTCCGGCACGTTCGAGGGCGTGGTGGGACCGGTATTCGAGTTCGGTGGTCTGTGTGATCTGCGAGCCGGTACGCAGCTCCGATCCGTTGCCGCCACCGCCGGCGATCGAGCGAGGCACGGCAGGACCGTCGACCGAGCTGGAGCACCAGCGTCGAGTGGCCGGGCAGGACCGCGAGAACGAGTCGAGGCGAGGTCCGAGCGTGTTGGGTCGGGTCATGAAGCTGCTCGCCGACGAGCCGTCGTCCACGACTGCCTCTGCGAAGGGGGTCGAGGGCGAGCGCCGGCTCACCCGTCTCCTCGACACCGAGCTGGTGGACGCGGCGACGTTGCACGATCGCAAGGTTCCTGCCACGCGCGGCAACCTCGACCATCTGGTGATCGCACCGTCGGGCATCTGGTTGATCGATGCGATGCGCGATGCGGGCGTGGTGGAGTGCCGGTCGAGCGGGACGTTCGGTTCGGGTGAACCGCGGTTGTTCGTCGACGGCCGGAACCAGACACGTTGGGTTCATGCGATGGGCTGGCACGTGGCGGCGGTTCGGGCGCAGCTCGACACGATCGGGTTCGGCGAGGTGCCGGTGCGTCCGGTGGTCTGCTTCACCTCGTCGCGGTGGGCGCACGGGACCTCCCCGTTCGACGTGCACGGCGTGTTGGTGACGTGGCCGTCGGCGCTGGTGGAGACGATCGGTGCACCCGGCCCCCTCGACGTCCGGCTGATCGATCTGGTGGCCGGCCATCTGACGTCGTCGCTGGCGGCATGCGGTCCGCCGGCGACGCCCCAGGGTCGATAGCCCCGTCGCGCTCCCCGCCGGCGGTCCACCCACCCGCGACCACCGCTCGCGCGGAGTGGCTTCAGATCTCGAGTCTCGTGCCGATGAAGTGGTGTGCAGGATCGATACACGGACGACGTCGGACAGTTCTTGAAGGTGGCGCTGATGCGTTGGCTGGTCTCGCCGTCACCGTACGGTCACGGTCATCGGCTCGGGGTGGTCTGGTTGCGCGAGCCGGGTGCGGATCATCGGGTCGACGGTGATCCCCTCGCCTACCTCCACTCGACCCACGACGCCGATGAGGACCTGCGTTCACTCGATCCCGAGCTGTACGACCATCTCCGGCTGATGGCCGCCCGGCAGGGCCGACCGGTGTCGATACGTGAGACGTGCGCCATCTTGCCGACCGACGCCGTGTGCTTCGACCGTCCACTGCGGTTCGACGACCTCCTGCGCGATGATCGTGCGGCTCGGGTGGTCAGCCGGCAGCGGTGGTTCCACGAGGCGATGGTGGCGGTTGCTCCGTGTTCGCTCGTGTTCCTCGACTCCGACGGCGGTGCCGTCGAAGACGACCCGCAGCGGTCGTGGAGCGACGAAGCCGACGGAGGCGTCTGGATGTCGGAAGTCGAGCGGCTGCTGGAGCGCGGCCAGAGCGTGGTGACGCATCAACTCGTCGACCCTGCGCAGGGGCTGCCGGAGTTGGCCAAGATGCACCTTCGCAACGTTCACGACGCCCTGGGCGTGGAACCGTTGGCGATGGCGCAGCGATCGAACGGCTGTGTGCGACTGTTCACGGTGATCCCGCACGGCCGGCACCGGTCGGACCTCCAACACCGCATCGGTGCGCTCCAGCTGTCGAGTTGGGGCGACGAGTTCCGCGTGTACCGCTGGCGCAACACGCTCGTCGCGGTGTAGGCGCTGAATCCAGCTGTGCCGGCGAGTCGCGCCGGTGATGCGATCCTCGGCTGCGGAGAGGCCGTGCCGGCCGAGATCGTCAGGAACCGGCCTTGCGCAGCGCTTCGGCCCGGGCCAGCGGGTCGACAGGAAGCCCGGCGGACGCTGGTGACGCTGGTGGCGCTGTCGGTGTCGGCCGGGGCGGTCGCGGCTCTCGGGCGAGCATCGCAGCGATCACCGAGGCGTGCAGCCGCCCGGTGTCGACGACCTCCTCGTCTTCGGCGGCCTCGGTGCGTTCGACGACTGGACCCGACGTGCGGAGCGGGCCGAGCGCGTCGTCGTCCGTCGGCCGGCCCAGCAGCGCGACCGGTTCAGCGTCGATGGGCGCGAGCAGTTCGGCGACGACGTCGAGCAGCGACCCGTCGACGGGTCCGAACCGCTCGGCGTCGTCGAACGAGACGAGCTGCAGCTCGTCGAGCCGTCCGGCGGTGAGCGCCGAGCCGTAGCGGGCGAGGGCGTCGCCGAGAGGTGTGGCGGACGCGATGGCGGTGGCGGTGGCAACGGGCGACGGCAGCTCGGCGAGCAGGGCGCTCTGCAGGAGGTCGCCGGCGCCGGCCGCTACGACGTGCAGGTCGAAGTCCATCTGTGCGCGCTTGCGGGTCAGCGCCGCGGCGAGGATGCGGGCTCCTCCCCCGTCGGCGGCTGCACGCCTCGACCGTTCGACGAGCTGCTCCCAGATCGGTCGGGCCACCGATGCCCGCACGGCCTCGCGCACGAACGGTTCGCAGCGGTCGTAGGGCCGTTCGCCGCCATCGTTGCGGGTGGCGTGGTAGCGGACCCACCGGTCGAGCTCGTCGACAAGTTCGCTGCCCCAGGACGACTCCCACACGACGAAGATCGGGTAGATCTCAGCGGCCATGTACCGGTCACGCTGTTGCCGGCACCGGTCGATCGTCTCGGGCGTTGGCAGTCGTCCGTCGTCGGTGACGACGGCGATGCGGCGCCGCTCCCAGTCGGCGGTGCGCTCGCCGAACAGGAACGTCATCGTGCCGAACGAGCCCGCGTCCATCTCGTAGAGGCCGTCGCTTGCCAGCTTGCCGTCGTCGCGCAGCACGACGAGGTGCGGCCACAGATCTCGGTAGGCGGCCACCTCGTCGGGGCCCGGCGCGGGGCCTTCGTGTTGTCCATCGAGGTCGCCGAGCGTGCTCGGGTCGACCTCGACCACCCAGGTGTCGTGCCCGTCGGTCACCCATTCGTCGTAGGGCAGCAGCGCGAATCCTTCGGTGCCCCACTCGGGACCCCAGGAGTTGTGGACCCAGAAACCGTCATGGTCGTAGCCGACGATCACGAAGGCGTGGCCGCCTTTGTCGGCGTCGTCGGGCCGGCGTTGGATCCGCGACGGGGCGTCGGGGAGGAACAGGCGATACCACCCGACGTGGATGCGGGCTGCGGCGAACAACGCGTGGCCCTCGGACAGCGCCCGGCGCATCCGGTCGACGTCGGCGTGCATGATCCGGCGGTAGCCGACGAGTGGCCGGTGGCGGGCGTCGAGGAGCCGGGCGAGGGTGAGTGCGCCGTGCTTCTCGCCGTGCTCGTCGTCGGGGTCGTACGGCCAGAGGTCGTCGAGCGTGACGCCGGTGCGTCGCCACCCGCGGAGTGCGCCGCGCAGCGTCGAGCCTTCCTCGAACTCCTCGTCGTCGTGGAGTTGGGCGATCTCGTAGAGCATGCGCCGGCTGACCGACGGCAGTGCGGGATCGCCCCGGTGGCGGCGGAGGTGGTAGTTGGCGATGGCCGCGAGCGCGAACCCGGTGCATTCCTCGCCGCGTTGGTGCCACGTGACACCCACGAGGCGCTGATAGCCCTCGGGATCGACACGGTCGGGCACCTCGACCGAGTCGTCGGCGGGTTCCCAGAACAGGTCGCGTCCGTCGGGCGCGTCGGGGACGATGTTGGTGGTGATCTCGGCGGGGCGGTGGTCACCGGACATGGGGGGTCTCGGTGTGTTCGGATGCCGCGAGGTACGCCTCGAGTGCGGCAGTGCAGATCGCGATCGCCTCGTCTTTCGTGCGCCGCCCACCGGCTCGGAACTGCGCGCCGAATTCGTCGGCGGCGAGCTCGGCCTCGAGCCTGGTGCGTGTGGTGGCGAGGTCGTCGACGACGTAGGCCGGCGGTTGGACCGCGGTGGCCTCGTATGCGGCGGTGGCGGCTCCGACGAGCACCGCGGCCGTCGGGAGGTCGTCGATGATCGATGCTGCGTACTGCATGACGCTGTAGTGCTCGTCCTCGCTCCAGGGCCGGCCGGGGCCGGTGAGGGCCTCCAGCCAGTGGCCGGCGGCCGCAACAGGGTCGTGGTCGTCTCGGGCGACGAGGCCGAGCATCGTGTCGGCGGTGATCACCCCTGGGTGCACGTTCAGTTCGGCGAATCGCTCGCGTGCCTCGACGAGATGGGGGCGGGCCTCGTTGCCTCGTCGTGCGTAGGTCAGCGACTGCCCGACGCCCGACATCGACACGGCGATCGACATCGCGTTGTCGGCGGCCCTGGCGCGGGCGAGCGCCTCCCGGTACGTGGCCTCCGAGTCGCCGTAGGCGCCTCGCAGCATCTGCCCGTACCCGAGCGAGCAGTACACGAGGGCAAGCTCGGCCGACATCCCGAGATCGCTGTACAGCTCGGCCGCCTCGTCGAACACGACGCCCGACGCTTCGAAGTCTCCGACGTCGACCAGGTAGTTGCCGAGGTTGTTGAGCGCGCCGGCGAGACGCGCCGGGTCGCCGAGCCGGCGTCGGATGGACACTTGTTCAACGGCTGCTTCGACAGCGAGATCGGAGTGTCCGTCACCGCTCAGGACGCTCGCGTAGCTGTGGAGGACGCCGGCGCGGATCTCGTCGGACAGGTCGGGGTCGTCGTCGAGGAGCGCCTGGCACCAGTCGCTGCCTTCCCGGTACAGGCCGGCGGCATACCACAGGTAGCCGAGCCCGCCGACGAGACGTCCGGCGAGTTCATGGCGGCGGGTGTCGGTGGTGAATCGGAGGGCGCTGCGATATTCGGCTTCGTCGGCGTCGAGCCGGCGCAGGGCTTCGGCGAGTTCGCCGGCTCGCTGCATGGCCTGGAGGGTCTCGGCGCTGCGGGCGAAGTGCTCGGCGTGACGCTCGCGGAGCGTCTCGGTCTCGCCGGCAGCGTCGAGCCGGCTCTCGGCGTACTCGCGGATGCTCTCGAGCAGGTGGTAGCGGGTGGCGGCGTCGGTGCCCTGTCCGATGGCGACCATCGACTTGTCGACGAGGGCGGCGAGCAGGTCGAGCACGTCGAGTTCGTCGAGGTCGTCGCCGGCGCAGCTGCCTTCGGCAGCTTCGAGTGGGAAGTCGTCGGCGAACACGCCGAGGCGTCGGAAGAGGGTGCGTTCGGCGGCGTCGAGGAGGTCGTGGCTCCACTCGATGGTGCTGAGCAGCGTCTCCTGTCTCGGGGTCGCGGTGCGGTCGGCACCGGTGAGCAGCTTGAAGCGTTGGCCGAGTCGTCGGACGATCTGGTCGGGCGACATCGACCGGAGGCGGGCGGCGGCGAGCTCGATGGCGAGCGGGATCCCGTCGAGGTGGCGACAGATCGACACCACGTCACCGACGTTGTCGACGGTCAGCTCGAAGGCGTGGTCGGCGAGCCGGGCGCGGTCGACGAAGAGCCGGATCGCGTCGAAGGCGATGGCGGCACCGGGGTCGACGTCGGGGTCGGGCAGCGTGAGCGACGGGACCCGGTAGACGACTTCGCCGGTGACACCGAGGCGTTGGCGGCTGGTGGCGAGCACGTGGAGGTGCGGGCACCGGGTGAGCAGGTCGCGGCACAGCGCGGCGACAGGTTCGACGATCTGTTCGCAGTTGTCGAGCACGAGCAGGACACGCTTGGCGCCGATCGTCTCGGCGAGGGTGACGAGAAGTGGTTCGCCGCCGACCGGTGTGACTCCGAATCGTTGGGCGACCTCCTCGACGAGGACGTCGACGTCGCCGACGGCGCCGAGTTCCGCCATGCGGAGGCCGTCGGGGAAGTCGGCCACCATCCGTTCGGCGACGCGAACGGCGAGACGGGTCTTGCCGGCGCCGCCGGCTCCGGACAGGGTGACCGTCCGGTTCTTGCGCACGAGGTCGCCGACGTCGGTGACCTCGCGGCTGCGGCCGACGAAGCTGGTGAGCTGGACCGGAAGTGCGTCGTCGGGACCTTCGACGGTGCGTAGGCGCGGGTGGTCGGACGGGAGGTCGGGGTGGCAGACCTGGTGGAGGTGGGCGGGTTCGGCGAGGCCGCGCAGACGGTGGATGCCCAGGTCGAGGAACTCGACGTCGTCGGGGCGTGTCGTTCCGAGATGGTCGACGGTCGGCTGCGACACGACGATCTGGTGGGCGTGCGCACTGGCAGAGATCCGGGCGGCGCGGTTGACGGCGCCGCCGAAGTAGTCACCGTTGCGCAGCGTGGCCGTTCCGGTGTGCACACCGATCCGGACGGGGAGGTCGAGCCCGTTGACAGGGTTGCGCATCGCGAGCTGGATCTCGACCGCCGATTCCAGGGCGGCGGTGGCCGATTCGAAGGCGATGGCGAAGCTGTCGCCGGCCGTGGTGAAGACGTACCCGTCGAGGCCGTCGACGATGCTGCGGATGCGCTCGTCGTGCTCGGCGAGCGCATCGGTCATCGCCTCGGGATGCTGGTCCCAGAGCGCGGTCGAGCCGACGATGTCGGTGAACAGGAACGTCACGTCGCCCGCCGGTGGTTGTGTCATCAGTCTCGAACTCGCCCCTTGCCTCATCCTGCCACGCGTGTGACACTGCGAATCCACGCGGTCGTGCTTTGGGGGCTCGGCCGTCGGACTTCCCAGGGGGCGGCATGATCACCAGCCAGAGCGACGAGCGCGAGATCGAGGAGCTGCAACGTCTGTTGCTGGCCGTGGGCCTGATGGAGTTCACGCCGTCGTCGCGGAGCGGAACGTGGGGCAACGAGACGCAGCAGGCAGTGCTCGCTGCATACACCAAGCTCGGGTGGGATCATGCCGAGGACGCAACGTGGATCAGTGCGCCGGCTCTCGCGGCGCTCGCGTCGGCGTTGCACCAGCACCCGGTCGACGACAGCGGTGCCACGGGTGAGGGGGTCGGCGGCTCCGGCTCCCAGATCGGCGGCTCCGGCTCCCAGGTTGGTGGGTCCGGATCACACATCGGTGGCTCGGGATCGCAGATCGGCGGCTCCGGATCGCAGGTCGGCGGTTCCGGTTCCCAGGTCGGCGGCTCCGGTTCCCAGGTCGGTGGTTCCGGTTCCCAGGTCGGTGGTTCCGGCTCCCAGATCGGTGGCTCCGGTTCCCAGATCGGTGGCTCCGGTTCCCAGATCGGCGGCTCGGGATCGCAGATCGGCAGCGGCGGCGACGTCGAGTAGCGGAGGTCGTTCGGTATCGAGGGGCGGGGCATGGCAGAGAACGAGAACGCGAAGGACGACAAGAACTGGATCGAGCGGAACTCGACGGTGATCTCGACGCTGGCAACCGTTGCGATCCCGGTCGTCATCGCGATCTTCGGCTTCTTCGCCAACCGGTCGTTGCAGCAGGACCAGCTCGACCAGAGCTACGTGGTGCTCGCGATCAACACGTTGAAGACCGAGCTCCCCGTGAACGAGCGGAAGGAGTGCGTCGCGACGGTCAACAAGCTCGAAAAGGAAGGGAGCTTCGACACGGCGGCGGACCTGGCGCGGGCCTTCCAGAACGGGCTGTCCGGCCCGGTCGGGACGGACACACCTTCGACGACGACCGTTGCGGACTCGGATTCGACGGGGACCAATCTCCCGCAGACGCTGTTCCGCAGCTATGCGCTCGATCTGCTCCTCGCGTCGACACCTGCGACGTTGACCGTGCCGCAGTACAAGGCACTGCTGTGCGCCGAGACCATCGTGCCCCCGCTCACCGAACCACCCGCCGACCCGGGAGCCGATGCCCAGGAGTCGAATACCACCGACGAGCTGTTCAACCGACTCGAGGAGAACGCGGTCGCCGCCGGTTCGGGCTGCCGCGTCAAGATCACGCAGGGAGAAGTCGACGTGGTGGGCGACAACTCGTTGAGCGCGAACAACGAGGGCTACGTCGTCACGCGGGTGGCGATCGACCAGATACCTGCGCCGACGGGGTCCGAGGGCGAATCGACGGAACCGGCGACGAACGTGCTGTACCTCGAGGTCGAGGTCGACTCCGACTCCTCCGATGCCGACGAACCGACCGTGGTGTGGGTCCGGTCGCAGCCGAACATCGAGATCGAACCCAACCGGGAGGCCTGCACGCCGTAGCTCGCGGGGCGGTCCAATCGGCGGTGACCAGCAGCTTCGACGTGTACTTCGGCATGGCGGTGGTGACTGCGGCGGAGGCGTGCGCTCATCACCTTGCGTCGGCAGGAGACACGGAGGCAGCGGCCGGCCTGTCGGGCCACCTCGACCTCGACGCTCCGCCGTGGTCGGTGGGAGCCGCCTGCCGTCGAGTACGCGTTGGAGCGTCTCGACGTGGAGGCCGAGCGAGAATCAGCCTCGGTGTGACGAGTCTCCTCGCCGGTGGCCACTAGCTTGAGCGGCGTGCCGGCACGCGTCCTCTGGGTGATCAAGGGGCTCGGGCCGGGTGGGGCGGAACGGTTGTTGTGCGCTGCAGCCCGTGCTCACGACCACGAGCGCTTCCACATCGAGTGTGCGTACGTGCTCCCGTGGAAGGACCATCTGGCCGAGGAACTCGAGCGAGCGGGCGTGCGTACGCATTGCCTGAGCCGGAAGCGCACCGACTGGCGGTGGCCGCTCCGATTGGTCGAGCTGGTGCGTGACGGCGAGTGGGACATCGTCCACGTCCACTCCCCGCTTCCCGGCTCCGTCGCCCGCCTGGCGGCACGCGCGATGCCCAAAGCGGCCCGCCCCAGGTTGGTGAGCACTGAGCACAACCGCTGGGCCACGCATCGAGGCCCGACCCGTTGGCTCAACCGGTTCACGAGCCGGTGGGACGACGTGTCGTTCGCCGTCACCGACGAGGTGCGCGGCTCGATGACCGGCGCCGTCGCCGAGCGGGCGGAGACGCTGCAGCACGGGATCGACGTGGAGGCGACGGCCAAGGCGGTTGCCGATCGAGATGCAGTGCGAGGCGAGTTGGGGATCGGCCTGGACGAGATCGTCGTCGGAACGGCGGCGAACTTCCGTCCGCAGAAGGACTACCCGAACCTGTTGCGAGCCGCCCGGCTGCTCGCCGACCGTGACGTGCCGGTTCGAGTCGTCGCCGTCGGCCAGGGCCCGCAGGAGGCGGAGACGCGGCAGCTCCGTGACGACCTGGGTCTCGCCGATCGGGTGATCCTCACCGGTTTCCGCGACGACGCGGTGCGGGTGATGGGTGCATGCGATGTGTTCACGCTGGCGTCGCAGTGGGAGGGCCTGCCGGTTGCTCTGATGGAGGCGCTCGCGCTCGGCCTGCCGGTGGTGGCGACGAACGTCGGCGGCGTGGGCGAGGAGATGCACGACGGCGTCAATGCGCTGCTCGTCCCGCCGCGGGATCCGGTCGCGCTGGCCGATGGCATCGAACGTGTCGTGATCGACCCGCTGCTCCGCGAGCGCCTGTCTGCGGCAGCATCCGCGCGTGCCGGCGACTTCGATGTGCACCGTGCCGTCGACCGCATCGAAGCCGCGTACGCCGATCTCGCCCCCGAAGCCGCCAACGCGCCCGCGGCGCCGAACCGTCCGCCGAAGCGGCGACCACTCCCCCAGGGCTTGAACATCCGCGAGGCGACGCCCGACGATCGGCCGGCGATCATCGAGTTGTGCCGGGCCTCGCTCGGCTGGGGTGATGATCCTCGCTTCGAGCAGCTGTTCTCGTGGAAGCACGACCAGAACGCGTTCGGCCCGTCGTACATGTGGGTGGCCACCGATGGCGACCGCATCGTGGGTCTGCGAGCGTTCATGCGGTGGGAGTTCGTCCGCGGCGGTGAGATCCTGCGGGCGGTGCGTGCGGTCGACACAGCGACGCACCCCGACTACCAGGGCAAGGGCCTGTTCACGGCGATGACGATGCACGGCCTCGACGTGGTCAAAGCGGACGGCATCGACTTCGTGTTCAACACCCCCAACGACAAGAGCCGCCCCGGCTACCTGAAGATGGGCTGGCAGGAGGTCGGCAAGCTGCCGGTGGCGATTCGGGTGGCCAGCCCGCGGGCGGCGGTCCGAATGGCGAGGTCACGGGTGGCGTCGTCGCATTGGCCCTTAGACGTTGGTCTTGGCCAGCCGGTCTTGGACGTCGTGTCGGAACTCTCTGCCTCTGACTCGTCGCCGCTGGACCGGTCCACGATCGCCACGAACGTGAGCACCGGCTTCTACGAATGGCGCTACGGCGCTGACTTCCTCGGATACCGAGCCGTGGCCGGCGACGGGGGCCATCTTGTGTGCCGGGTTCGTCAGCGTGGGAGAACCAAAGAGTTCGTGACACTCGACTCCCCGGGGCTCGATCTCTCGTCAGCGGACCGCATCGCCGGTCGACTGTTGCGAGCGAATGGGCTCGATCACGCGCTCCGGATCGGTGCGGTTGATGCGCGAAACGGATTCGTCCCGGCCCCGGGCGGACCGGTCGTCACCTGGCGTTCAGTGTGTACCGAGGCAATGCCTCCGCTCCCGAGCTGGTGTGTTGGCATGGGCGACGTGGAGTTGTTCTAGTGGACCGAACGGAGAAGCAGCGATGACCAAGGAGAAGACCGACCAACGAAGCCACCCGCTTCAACCGTCGTGGACGGGTAGTTCGCATCAGGATCGATTCGACGCCATCCGGCCGCTCGTCGAGGGTCGCTCGGTGCTCGACATCGGAGCGGGCAGTGGCCATTGGAGAGAGGATTGGTTTCACCTACTCATTCGCAGCGTCTCCGACGACGTTGTCGGCATCGAGCTCTCGCCCGAGTTCGTGGCTGGGGCGAAGGAACGCAGTGTGGAGCTGGTGCAAGCCGATGCACAGGAAATCCGGCTCGGTCGGAGGTTTGACGTCGTGTTCGCCGGCGAACTGATCGAGCACCTGTCGTGCTTCTCGGGATTGCTCGAGACCGCGCGAGCCCACCTCGAGCCCGGTGGCCGGCTTGTCCTAACAACACCGAATGCCTTTGCGATCAGCAATTTCGTCTACCGCGTCGGCGGTCGGCCACGGGTAAACGCCGAACACACGTGCTGGTTCTGTGAGGACACACTGGCAACACTGCTCGAGCGCCACGACTTCGACGTGGAAGAAATCTCCTACCTCGAGCACACGACACCCGGTCGGCTCAGGAGCATGGCTGCTGGGGCCATCCGGTCGGTGCTGCCCGATCGACTCGCTCAGAACACGCTTCTCGCCGTGGCCCGAGCCCGGTGACCTCGACAAGGATGGCTCCCGTGGCGTTGGGGACTGGAGGTCTGCGAGTTCTCCAGGTGGTCACGGATCGTGATCGGCGCGGCGCGCAGGTGTACGCGACGGACCTTGCTCCGGGGCTGCTGAACCTCGGTTGCGAGGTCGAGACGGTCGCCCTTGCTCCCGGGAGCCACGGCGATCAGCTCGCCATCGATGCCCTGGGGGCGAGTCGCCGTTCGCCGTCCACGCTTCGGGCGCTTCGAGCACGTGCGAGCAGTTTCGACGTGGTGATCGCTCACGGTTCGACCACGCTCTTCGCGTGCGCTGTCGCGCTCGCTGGGTCACGGGTTCCCTTCGTGTATCGACAGATCAGCGACCCGCTGTTCTGGGCTTCCACCACTGCGCGACGCATTCGCTCCAAGGCCTTCCTGAGCCGCGCTGAACGCGTCGTGTCCCTGTCGACATCAACGGCTGAGGTCGTGAGCGATCACTACGGTCTGCCTCGCAGCAGGATCGTTGTCATCCCCAACGCTGTTCCAGGAGAACGTTTCGCCGCGCCCAGTCCGGCGCAGAAGTCTGCGGCACGCGCCGAGCTTGGCGTCGGTGAGGACGCCATGCTGGCCGTCTCGGTCGGCGCGCTCGTGCCCGAGAAGGGTGTCGATTTGACGATCAGATCCTTGGCCGACCGGGCCGACTGCCGATTGCTCATCGCTGGTGATGGCCCCGAGCGCGACGCCCTCGAGGAGCTAGCGGCGGAACAGCTCGGCGATCGGGCGCGGTTCCTTGGTTCCATGGATGACCCGCGTTCGCTCTACGCGGCTGCCGACCTGCTACTACTTCCATCCCGAGGAGGCGATTCAATGCCTGCAGTGCTAATCGAGGCCGGCCTGTGCGGTTTGCCGGCGATCACGTGTCCAATTGGCGCCATTCCCGACGTGGTGCTGGACGGCAAGACGGGCGTGTTGATTGCTCCCGATGACCTTGGCGCGCTGCAGGCAGCGGTGGAGAAGTTGTGCACCGACCGAGGATTGGCCGAGCGCTTGGGGTCTGGCGCTCATGAGCATTGCTCAGCGCATTTCACCATCACAGTCACTGCACCTTTGTGGGTCGACTTGCTGCGAGACGCGGCCCGACCGCCTCGTCCTTCGGCAACAAAGGACGAATCATGAAGCGACGAGTAGTGGGTTTCGTCCCTTCGAAGCTGAACAGCCAGAGACTCCCTCGCAAGAACGTGCTGCCCCTCGGGGGGCGCCCGCTCGTCAACTGGGCGCTGTCGACGCTCGCCCAGTGCGACGTCGATGAGACGGTCGTGTACGCAGCAGACGATGAAATCGTCGGGTTCATCGAACAAGGCGTCCCGTTTCGCTACGTCGAACGGCCGGAGTGGCTCGACACCGACGAGGCGAAAGTGCAGGACTTCATCGGCGCGTTCCTGAACGACGTCGAGTGTGACGTTGTCGTGCTGCTGCACGTGACGTCTCCGTTCATCACGTCATCGACAGTCAGTGTCTGTATCGATGCCGTCGTCTCGGGGCGTCATGACTCGGCGTTCGCAGCGCTCGAGGTGCAGCGGTTTGCCTGGTTCCGCGGACACCCGCTCAACTATTCATTGAACGAGCCGACGCCGCGAACGCAGGACCTCGATCCGGTCCTGGTCGAACAGTCGGGCCTGTACGTCTTCACCCGTCAGTTCTTCGAGTCGACGGCGCGGCGAATCTCGGACGAGCCGTACATCCACCCTGTCGACACATTCGAAGGGCATGACATCGACACGCCCGAGGAATTCGAATTGGCGGAGTTCATCGCGGTCAACCGAGGTCAGAGGCCGCTGCCAGCGTGAAGTTCGGCGACTTCCCGCACAGGTTCAGGAAGATTCGGTGAGGGGTGCGTAGATCGATCGGCGCCTGATGGGATAGCTGGTGGGCGTGAGTGCGGTGATGGGGGGCCTGTTCTCAGGATCGACGAACGCCCGAAACACCTCCTCCATCTCGTCTTGGCGAGCGTCGCCCGATTCGAACCCGTCGAACCCGGTCAACTGGATCTCGGCTGCTCCTCCTGCGGTCGCGACCGCGAGAGCGTATGGAAAGGCCGAGATTCGAGGCGATGTGCAGGATGACTGCCTTATCGTGATGCCCTCGTCGGCGACGGCGATGCCGTAGTCACGGAAGTCGGCAAGAGACTGCTCGGATCCGATTCGCGATTGAATCCCGCGCGGCATCACGACGGGCCGCGTGATGCCCTTAATCGTGTCCGCGTCGATCAGTGCTCTGACGGGGTGGCAGATGGCGTACAGGTCGACGAGTGCTTGATCCACGGGTGGGATGGCGTTGAGGGCGATCACGACCGGCGCGGCCGTTCGGATGTAGGCCTCGATGTCGTCTCGTCTCGCGAGACCCTCGGGCCCGGGACCGACGATCAGCACGGTGCGGCCGGCACACCAACCTGTTGCGTCCCATGTGCCATCTGGGTCGATGAGCCCGCTGTCGATTGCCGCTGCCTCGAGCCGCGCGCGGCTGAAGCTGGCACCGTCTGCCGACTTCAGGTCTTCGACCGCAGTGACGATCTCGTCGACGGAGTACCTGCCGTCTTTCGTCATCTCCTGGATGTACGTCGGATGGATGTTGTGTGCGGCCGAAAGGAAGTAGTACACGCTCGCTCCCCACCCGTAAGTCCGCTGAAGATCGGCGAAGTCTCCGGACACGATCGGCAACAAGGGAACAACGTCAAGATCCGCGAGCCCGCGGCGACTCAGCTCCACCGCGAGGTATTCGGTTTGTGCGTTGCCCGGCCCTCGGCCCATGCCGAGCACCGTCGAGTCCACCCATGAAGCACCCGCTTCAACGGCAGCCATCGCGTTCGCGAAGCCCAGCGACATGTTGTTGTGCATGTGGCAGCCGATTGGGCCGTTGAAGCTGACGCCTAGTGCTTCGACAACGGCTTTCACGTCGGTGGGCTGCATTCCCCCGAAGGAATCGGCGAAATAGGCAGCTTCGACACCGAGTTGCTCGGCGAGGTGGCCGAAGTGCTCAATCTCGCTCGACGATCGTGACGCGATCTGCATGAGGTTGAGGCCAACTCGGTATCCGAGGCTGTGGAGCCGGTCGATCGATGCCGGCAGTTCATCGAGTTCTCGGTAGTGCGCTGCGATGCGAACAAGATCAATGGGCGATTCGGCCGCCGGTGCAAACATCGAGTTGATGAGCTCTGTCCCATCGTGGTGATCGACGAGTTCCTTTGCGTTCAGCATCACCCCGTAGGTGACGCTCTGCGGGAGGTCAAGCGACTCGAGGTAGGCGTCGGTCGCGTAAGCAGCCGGGCCGAGGAACGTGTCGGTATCCGCAGTGCGGAATCCGATCTCCACGATTGGAATCCCCGCCGCCGCCATGGCGGTGACGTACCGCTTGATGAGCGGCCGGGAGAAGTCCCAATTGTTGTAGTACCCACCGTCGCGCAGTGTGCAGTCGAGGAGCGTGACAGGACCAGCGGAAATCTGCAGGGTTGGGACTTGAGT
Source organism: Ilumatobacteraceae bacterium (assembly GCA_963710625.1). Classification (GTDB taxonomy): domain Bacteria; phylum Actinomycetota; class Acidimicrobiia; order Acidimicrobiales; family Ilumatobacteraceae; genus Sva-07. Next base: position 355,286 of record CAVQBG010000009.1, read on the forward strand.
CGACATGGGCCCAATGTTGTCACGTCACGCTGTGGGGTGCGCCGCCTTTCGCTTTGCTTTGCGCGTACCCTCTGTGTCGTCTCGAGCAAGTCGGCGTTCGCAGCGACAGCGCCGATAGCTCGGGTCACGATCAGATCGTGCACGTCGCGCTGCGGCTTGACCCGCTCCTCTCGGCAGGACCAGATCCTGAGCATCAGTGCCTGAGCACGAGTGACCGTGCGCTATCCGCCGGGCAGATCAGCAGCTCAAGTAACTTGTCAGGACTGTGCATCCCGGGACGCCAATCGTTTCCAATTCCATCAGGCGACTCAAGGACACTGGCCAACAGGTTCGATTCCTCCACAATGCATACGCCGGCGCGACGTGCGTGGTGGTTACGTGCGGGCCATCGCTCGATGACCACGACGGCGATCGACTCCGGCGGATGTTGGACGGCACTCTCACCATCGCCGTGAAGCAGGCCGTCGACATCGTGGGGCCTCAAACGGACTTCCTTTGCTACAACACCTACAACGTTCGTCGCTTCCGCACACCGAACAAGGACACCATTCGTGTGTACACACCTGACCCAGCGAGTAACGCTGTCCAACTCAACAGGCCGACAATGTCGCTCCCGCTTGGACCTGGCGACGATCTCCTGCGCGATTCGGTCTCGGCAACCGGCAAGTTCTCAGAATACGAGTTGAGCAAGACCTTGCTCAGGCCACGGGGTCCAGGGTTGATGTACGAGACCGTGCTTCACTTGGCGTACCACCTCGGCTCAACGAGAATTGTCACGATCGGCTGGGACATCGCAACCCCCGAGGGCACCAACGCGCACTTTGCCGATCAGGGTGCAAGTGCCAATTTCTACTCACAGCTCTCGGGAGCGGCATCTCGACCCGCACCGAGGCGCAATCTAGGCCCATTCGAAAAGCCAGCGCGAGTCGCTCGCACCTGGATGAGGCATGTCGGCGGGGAGACATACAATCGTGCGCGCATGCAGCCTCGCGAGGCAGAACTCACCGCGCACGGATCCGCCCTGGCTGCGCAATGGCTCGCCTCAGCGGGTGTCGAATTGCGAGTCGTCTCTGATCGGTCACTCGTTGCCGGCGATATCGGCAGGTGGACACTCGACGATCTAGAGCGAGCGCTTCGCGACAACCGGTCGAGCGGTGAGTCTTCCGGCAAATCGTGACGGGCAGAGAGCCCGTTCGAGTCGAGGAGCGCCCCGTCAAGGACTGAGATCAATATGCAGCCTGCGGTGCCAACTCTCCGAGCCTAATCAGGCGGGCATTCGATCTGCGATCGCCGCGAGCCGGCGCTCGACCTCGTTGACTTGAGCCTCCATACTGTACTTCTTGCGGAACGTTTCCTCTCCTTGCTCGCCAATCTGACGACGCTTGCCTTCGTCTACGATGAGAAGCTGGAGCTGATCGGACAGACGGCCCACGTTCCCCGGTGGATACAACAGAGCATCGACGCCGTCTGTTAGGTCCTGCGCCATCTCGCCGATCGCGGGCGCAACAACGGGAGTCCCCATTGCGAGGTACTCCTTTAGTTTCAGTGGCGAGTAGTGGAATGCCTGGTCGGCGCCGACAGTGAGAACCCCGCAGTCGAATGCTGCGACGTGTTCGAACACCTCGGCGTGTGGAACAGACCCAGGCGCCACCACTCGGATCCCGGACGCAGCGCCACGCTCGAGGATTCGTTGCCGCTCAACGCCATCGCCCACGAGCAGTAGCGCAACGTTGTGTGAGGAAATCTGGTCGGCGGTGAAGGCGTCGATTAGCAGATCGAGGGCGTGGAACGCTCGGAAGCTACCAACCCAGCCGATAACGAACGCTCCTTCGAGGCCGTACCCTGCACGGATCTTCAGCCCGCTCGGTCTCGGACTGGGCACCTCGGCGCTACATGGAGTCACCAGCACGCGTTCTGGGTTGACACCCAATCGGATGACCTCGTCGGCAACCTCGGCGGAGACACAGGCAACGAGATCGGCGCGCCGAAGCGTTGGCACCTCTCCGATCCGTTGGAGAACGCCGCCCCACCCTCGTCGGCGCACCCCCCACTTGCGGGCTTCCCACACCAATGGCGCATCTACAAAGAGGACGAGGGGAACACTGAGTCGACGTGCTGCTGTTGCCCCGGCTGTCTGGAAGAGGTCATGGTGCTGCCACACGAAGGGTGGCGTCGGATCGGGCTTCAGACGTCTTCGGATCCGGGCGTCGAACCGGAGCCCGCGAGCGACCCACCGCAAGTCCTTCGCAAAGGTCCTCGCGTTGACGAATCGAGCGCTCTGGCGGTTCGGATCCCTAGCAGTTCCCGCACTGAACGCGTCACGACGGGCCTGATCGGCCGTTATTGACCCTACGGGCGTCACGATCTCAACATCACCAAAGCGTCGCTGAAATGCGTCCGCCCAGTTGGCGATCGTCACCCAAACGGCCCCGGCGGACAGCTGCGCCCGGGAGGGCACGACCATTAACGGCCCTCCCGGATTCGCCGTTTCGGGCGTCACGAGTCGTCGCTCATCGCGAGTGCCCGGAGGTTGGCTTTCGCGGTAAGGCCGGCTGCCTCGAGTAACCCGACGTATCGTTTCGCCAGAAGAACCCGCGTTCGATCGAACAGCCGACCGTCGAAGGACTCCTTGTCGATCAGGTCCTCGACATCCTTCGCACGGCCAAGTCTCAACGGAGCGATCGTCGGTATCCCACATGTTGACGCCAGTTCTTTGGTCCTGCCGTCGTGCGCTACACAGAAAGAGGGAACCGCTGCCTGCGTCGCGAGTAGCGAGGCGTGAATTCTCGGGCTCACACTGACGTCAAAATTCGCAACGTGAGAGATCCACAAACGAGCATCGGAGAACGCGATTGGTACGATTTCGGTGCGGTGACGACTGCGCCGATTAGGCAGGACCCTTTCGAAGCCTATCGAGGGCACGCTATACGGTAATCCTTCCAGTGCGGCTTTCAGCCCGTAGCCGCTCTGTGCGATCCAGGTACCATCGGTTTCGTTAACCCAGCTGAGCAATCGGCGGTGGGCACGCGCGAGCACTCGCTTGTCAGGGCCACCTGTCACCGCAGGGCGAAGTGGCCGGGACCACTCTGTCGCCGTATGCGCGATACGCCGCCCCAAGCCAGCGTCTACGTTCCAGAAGAGACTCGGGCAACCTACAGTCACGACGTTGGTGATGCCTCCAGCTTCCAGGATGCGACGCGTGCGATCGCCTCGGACACCGATCAACTCGGTCCGATGTGCAAGCTCCTTGAGATACCGCAGGGTGCCGCTTGGTATCAACGGGTCTTTCCCCGCCCGACCGTCTTGGAATCCGACACCGACAGCAACGACCGGGAGGTTCGCTGCTCGAATGAAGTCGGCCTTCCAGCCGAAGTCCTTGGTCTCGACGATGACCGATGCTTCCGGGACGAACAACATATCGAAGCGCCGGATGAGCTCGGATGGTTGCTCAGCCCATCCGATGTACGTGACATCGTCATCCAAGTGCTGCTGGATCACCTGCTGGAAGGCGATGTTTCCAGTGTTTTGGCCGATCTCCGCAACGAACGAATTGATATCACACGAATCCGCCACTCGACGCCCAGCTTCTGTAACGACTCCAACACGCATTGCTCGGACGCTACTTCGTGCGCATCAAACCAGCTCCCAACGGCGGATGCCACGTGTCAGAAATCGTTGCTCAGGTGCACCTCACCGGCAAAGTTGCGGGCTCTCGTGTGCCCCGGGTTTCGCGTGGTCAGCTTGCTTGATCGCGGGGCCGGGTTGTCGGCGTGGCGAAGCTCGTACTCGATCGGGCTGAGCATGCCGAGTGACGCGTGTCGTCGTTGCCGGTTCTGGAAGATCTCAAGGTACTCCTACATCGCGTTGGCCAACTCCAGGCGCGTGTTCCAGCGTTTCCGGTTGAGCAGCTCGACCTGCATCCGCGCCCACAACGATTCCATCTGGCCGTTGTCGTAGGAGTCGCCATCGATCCCATCGACGGCACGAGCCCAGAGTCGAGCGCCCGGCGAGTGAACGCCCATGACGTGCACTGGGCGGATTCAATCGGTGGATGCAGCACCTTGATGAAGGAGGTTGTGGTGGGGGCCAGCTGGGTGGACGCAGGAGTTGACGGGACTCGTCGTGCAGCTGGCGGAGGGTGAGTCCCGTCTCGTGGTGTAGGAGCCCGTTGACATCACCACGGTGTTGATGGCCATCGTGCGATTCTCAGTAGCGACCAAGCCAACTGAGAGGAAACCGCACGATGACCACCTATGAGTCTGCCCTGTCGGAACTGTCGAGCCGATTGATTGGCACCGATTCGACCCTGACCACTTCGCTGTCGGACATTCTGGCCGCCGCCGCTCCAAGAGCTGATCGAGGCCGAGTTGACCGCCACGATCGGTGCTGCGCCCGGTGAGCGAACCGACAGCCGTCTGGCGCAACGCAACGGGCATCGCCCGAAGCTGTTGATGACCCCGGCCGGCGATGTCGATCTCGCGATCCCCAAGCTGCGTCAGGGGTCGTCCTTCCCGGAGCTGCTGGAACTGCGCCGTCGGATCGACAAGGCGTTGTGGGCGGTGATCATGACCGCCTACGTCACCGGCACCTCGACGCGAAAGGTTGACGATCTGGTCAAAGCGCTCGGCTGCGACAGCGGAATCAGCAAGTCGACGGTGAGCCGCATCTGCAAGCAGATCGACGCCGATGTCCACGTGCTGCGAACCCGCCGTCTGGATCATCAACCGTTCGTCTACATGTGGCTCGATGCCACCTACATCTACGTCCGCGAGAACCGTCACGTCGTGTCCAAGGCCGTCGTGATCGCCACCGGGCTGCGTGCTGACGGACACCGAGAAGTCCTCGGTGTCGACATCGGCGACTCCGAGACCGAAGTATTCTGGACCGAGTTCCTCGGCAGCCTGCGCGACCGCGGACTCGCCGGCGTCAAACTCGTGATCTCCGACGCCCACGCCGGGCTACGTGCTTCGATCCGCACCAAGTTCCAAGGCGCCACCTGGCAAGGGACCGTCCGATTTTGTGTGTAACCGGGGTGATCTGAGGGTCCACGACCGAGAGTCGTGGGCTGGAGAGGATTACTCCGATGACTACAAACACAGATATCCAGCGAACGAACGGATCGACGCCGACCGAGCGAACGGGGCCGCCGCGTAGTGTCCCGTTGGTGGGTGATGAGCCGGCGATGCGCGAATGGGCAGCCGAGCTCGTTGACCGTGCCCGCCATGATGGCGTTGAGTTGACCGGCGACAACGGTCTGTTGACCGCGCTGGTGCGCCAGGTGCTCCAGACCGGCTTGGAGGTCGAGATGACTGATCATCTCGGCTATGACCGCCACGCGGTCGAGGGCCGAGAAACCGGCAACTCGCGTAACGGCAGCTATCCGAAGACGGTGACGACCGAGGTCGGCCAGGTCGAGTTGCAGGTGCCGCGGGACCGAAACGCGAGCTTCGAACCGGCAACGGTCCCGAAGGGCCAGCGTCGTCTCGACGGGCTGTCGGGCAACGTGATCTCGCTCTACGCGAAAGGAATGACGACCGGCGACATCCGCAACCATCTCGCCGAGATCTACGACACGAGCATCAGTGCCGACACGATCAGTCGGATCACCGACGCCGTGTTGGACGATATGCAGATCTGGCAGGCTCGGCCGCTCGATCGCGTGTATCCGGTGATCTTGATCGATGCGATCGTCGTGAAGATCCGTGACGGCCAGGTCGCGAACCGGCCGATCTATGTGGCGATGGGCATCAACTTGGACGGCGAACGCGACGTCCTCGGACTGTGGGTGGGACCGACCGGCGGCGAGGGAGCCAAGTTCTGGGCCGGTGTGTTGGGTGAGCTCCGCAACCGCGGCATCCAAGACACGTTCATCGTGTGCTGCGACGGGTTGAAAGGCCTCCCGGATGCGATCCGCGCGACCTGGCCACTCGCCGATGTGCAGCTGGGCGTCGTGCACCTTGTGCGCTCTGCAATCAAGTACACGTCGAAGAAATCTTGGGGCCAGGTGTGCCGCGAGATGCGCGAGATCTACACCGCACCCTCCCTCGAGGCCGCCGAGGCGAGGTTCGCCGAGTTCGCTGACACGTGGCGGGACAAGTACCCGGCGATGATTGTGACCTGGGAGTCGGCGTGGAACGACTTCGTTCCGTTCTTGGACTTCCCGATCGAGCTCCGCCAGCTCGTCTACACGACAAACTCGATCGAGAGCCTCAACTCGAGGTTCCGCAAAGCCGTCCGGCACCGAGGTCATTTCCCGACCGAGCAGGCCGCGTTGAAAGTGCTCTACCTGACAGCGATCGAAAGGAGGAAGAACCGCTCGAACCCGACCGGCCGGATCAACGGCTGGAAGCAGATCCTGAACATCTTGACCATCCACTACGGCGACCGCATCCAGGCCGCCAGCCAACCATGACCATCACGCCCGGTTACACAAGCGATCGGATACTCCCCCACCAGGCCAACACCGATTGCTCAGCAGTCTCCTAGACACTCCTACCGACCCTCAAACCCTGAAACGCAAAGAATTCCAGAGAACCCGCGGAACTCACAGAACCGCACGCTATTGCAGGTCCGGTCTCTCCTTGATGTCACGCGACACCACCGCCGGTGAATTCAACGAATCGAACCGCCACAGCCCAGGGCATACCAGCACGCGTTTCTGATCAGGGCACGTAGCGTCCTACCAACGGGTCCTTCTGGAACACACAGTGCGCGTACGCCTGATCGTCAGATCGGGTTTCATCCTTATCGAATTTCGCAACGAACCCTGACTCTTCGCTTCCGAAAGCCGCTACCGAAAACCCTCTCGAGGTCTCAGTGTCCGTGAAGCGGTAGTTGGCGTTGTAGATCACGAGATATCCGCCGGGACGGACGAGCCGCCCGAGTTCGCGACAGGCGCTCTCGAACGCATCAAACGGATAGATTCCTGAGCTATTCATCGCCTTGTCCGTAGCCGGGTGTCTACAGAGGACTGACATCGCGAACGCCGCGTCATACGGTCCGCTCGTCGCCAGATCGGACGTCAACGAGTTCACGAATATCGCATTTGGCAGCGACTTGCAGCGGAACCGCGCCGTGCTCAGCACCGAGTCAGACACATCTGCACCAACAATACGGGCTTGGGGAAGGCGACTCGCTAGCGCTTCCACTTCCTCGCCCGACGAGCAGCCATACGAGAGAACAGCCGCGCCCTCCGGGACACGGGCACAGACAGCATCAAAGAGCCCTGGATAACGGTTCGTCCGAGTGGCATGGCTGACCTGATGAATGCCAGGCCGCCTGGACCGCAGCCACATCACCACTCGGTCGGCCACATATCCCGCCCGATCGCACACACCCACCCACGAGCGAATACGAGCATACATCCTATTCATCATAGCCCAGCGCCGTTCGAGACTGATTCGCACGCTCCACTCAACCCGAAACGCCGGGAGCGTGGATCGCTCGCTCAAGGGCGATTCGTTCGCCGGGAGCTGGGACCAACTCACGCTCAATGCGGCCATTGTTCAAGACAAGGATCCGGTCGCAACGTTCGAGAGTTTCAATCCTGTGCGAGACCACGACCAGAGTGCTGGAGCCACCGACCTGGAAGAGGGCCTGGCTGACGTCGTCCTCAGTCGCACGATCGAGTGCTGAGGTCGGTTCATCAAGCACGACCACGGCGGGGTCGCCCGCAAGGGCCCGAGCAATCGCCACCCGCTGCCTTTGGCCGCCAGAGATCCGGCTGCCATTTGGGCCGGCGTCGTGCTCCAGCAACGACTCACGCTCTTCGGGCCCGAAGAGCGACGCAGCCTGGGCACCGCGCATCACGGCCTCGTCGGTCATGGTCGATCTCCAGAACCGGATGTTGCTGGCCAAGGTGCCCCGCCGCATTCCCGGAGTCTGGGGAACAAATGCCAAAACTGTCGTCCAGTCCGAGCGCAGTACTTCACTCAGCCTTTGATCTTCGTACAGAACGTCTCCCGAAGTCGGCTCACGTAGACCAACCAACAACTCTAGAAGCGTTGACTTTCCTGCACCAGACGGCCCAGCAATTCCCACGCGTTCGCCGGGACGAATCCTGAACGAAACGTTGTCGAGGACCTTCGTTGACCCGTACGCAAAGCTGACACTACGAAACTCAATAACTGAGGGCTTTTCGTCAGCTGTCAACCGCAGACAGCCCTCGGCGACCGGTTGCATGGATCGGATCTCACAGTCGACTACGGAAAGCGACGGAAGAGCACCGATTACACCGTTCCAACCTACATTCATTCCCTGTGCGTAGGAGAGGGCGCGGAGCAGAATCACAACTACAGCGCCAAATCCGGGGAGCGCGCTCGACGAAATCGATGTGGCGACACCAATTACCGCTAGGAGGGCAGCATATGCGAGGAATAGATAAATTGGCGCGATCGCAAATCGCGTGAAATCACTACGCTGAGTGGCGGTCCGGTGATCGGCCACCACCTCGCTGGCCTCGGTCAATGCCTCAGATCGGACACCAACGATCCGTATCTCCAGTGCAAGATCAGCCAGCTCAGCTGCTTCCTCGGCAAGACGTAGATTGGCGACGGCCAGTTCTGCAGAGCGACGGTGCAGCTGTGTCCTGAGTGGGCTGAGCACCAACGCTATCAACCCAAGTGCGATAAGTCCGCCTGCGCTCGCGAGCGGGTTCACGACGATCGCAACGATGAGCAGAGCAAGGAAGTTGGCACCGGAGGAGAGGCACGATGTGAACCAGTTGATGGCCATGGCTGCCGCACCGCAGTGGGTTGAAATCAGCTCTTGGACTCGGCCGCGTCCGTATTCGGATTGGACCGGCCAAGGCGCTCGAAGGTACGCCTCGAACATTCGAAGGCGGAACGCCTCGCCCACCTTGCTCCAAACAACGGTTGACGCACGGACCGTCCAGACTGCGATCAGGAACCGCACGAAAAGCACTACAAGCCCACACAGCAACCATTGGGGGGTGGAAAGCTGTGCTGGCCCCACTTCGATCGTCTCACCACTACTCAGCGCGAGCGAAGCGCGAGTGAGAATGAGAAGAAAGAGAGCCTCAAGAGACCCACCAAAGAAGGACCCAAGCGTGATCAAAGAAACTCGCCATAGGCGTGCCTCGCGGATCAAATCGCGAAGCAATTCCTTGCGGGAAAGTGGCTCTATAGATCTGCTCATGCTCAGAGTAGATCCAAATCGCTGGCTCGCCTGGGTCGGAGGGTCCCCTTGGTCGCCAGGTAGACGTGGTTGGCAGGGATGTCACAAGGAACTACCGCATTTACACCGATCAGGGCGTCATCACCGACATCTATTGATCCCAACAACTTCGCTCCAGCACATATAGTTACCCTATCACCAACTCTTGGAGCGCCTCCCGATCGGAGGCCGATGACTACTCCTCCATTCAGAACGCAGTCGGACCCAATCACTGTTCGGGGATTAACCACCACTCCGCCCGCAAGGTGTTGGAACTTTAACCCAGGACCAATCGATGTAGTCAGAGGAATTTCGATCCCGTACCGTGCACGCAAATGGCGGTAAAGAGCGTACAAAGGCGCGCGAGTCAGTCGAGGGGATCCAGCCATTGCCGCGTATAGACGAAAGACGACGACAAATCGTGTCGCTGGATTCAGCAAAAGGCCCTTGAAGACGATCCACCACCGCAGCGATCCGTGCGCCGCAACTAAGTCAGCCTTGAGGTAGCCGAGTGGTTGCCTGGTGATCATTTCGGCTGATACTCCATATCCAGCGGGGCTCCGGCACCAGCGCTGATCTGCCAAAGCAGCGGGGCCCGACGTGCCCAGGTGTGCCAGTTCCGAACAAGATCGCGACCGGCCGCAGCAACTGAACGATCCGAACTAGAGGACGCAATGGCGCGGCGAAGAGCCAACGGGCTCTCCGCGATGGTGCGGTAGGAAAAGCACGTCTCGCCGTTGACAAAGCCGAGAAACTCTCGGTCGGGCTGCTCGTCGCAGACGAGCGTACAACCGGCCGCTGCGTATTCGTACTGCTTCATCATCGGCTCAATTCCGGGTTCCATGCGATACAACACCGCAGGAAGTCGTCGAAATGCCCAGCTCGGCGTCGGCAGTGAAGTCCTTGCCTGCATGTCACACACGACTCCGACTGCAGTCGAGTTCAGAACATCCGCAAGTTCGCTTCGAGGACACGCAACGTGCTCGAGTTCATAACCGGCACGCCGCAAGGTCCTCATCAGCGCGCGTCGGGCCGGGTATCGTGTCCCAAAGTGCCGAATTGCGGTCCGGTCGACCGGCTTCTTTGTGAAATAGTCAGCGTCTGTTGCAGTAGGGAGCCAGTAAGCAGCAAATCCCTCGTCGCACAGCCTGTCGCGCACATACCGACTCGACACGATGACTTCGGTAATTCCGTGGCGGCGTAGGTGGCCTGCGTAGGTACCGAGCCGGTTCTCAGACGCAATCGTGCTGTAGTTTTGACAGACATCGAAATCGAGAAGCACCCGCCGGCCAACGAAGCCACCCCAATCGAAGTCGGGGAGCGTGACCATCCGGGGGTACTGGGGGAACCATAGAACTGTCTCGAGCTCACGGGCATCAAGCCCGAAGCCCTGTAGCGAAGAACTGCCCGCAACGTCAGCACGAAATGTGACCGTCGAGACGTCCCCCGCCGCGTCAAGGTGCTCAAAAAGACTAGCGAGATAGTGGTCGCGTCCGTAGATCTGCCTGATGACGGTTAGCCGCACGATTCGTTACCGCAATCCCGGTTCTTCATCGACGAGAGGCTACAAGCCTGCGTGCGGCTTCACCGGCGCTAGACCGTCACACGATCCCCGTGTTGCGGCCGCCCGACACGACGATCTTCGTTCGTCGACCCCGACCCGCGCTGGAAGTGACAGCCGTCCTGTCTCACGCAGCGACTAGACTCAGGTTACTGTGAACGGAGTCCGACCTAGAGCTGCACAGGCCGTCGGCGACACAGGTCGACGAGCTGTGATAGCGAATTCGACTATCAGTTCCAGGAACGCCCTGATCCTACTGGACGCCGCCTGATGAGTTCGGTTCGACATGGGATCGTTCGCCGTACTCCAGTTGCCGACACGGACCAGGGGTATGCCCAGTGCCGCACTTCGACAATCGATAATCTCGGTGCACTGTGAACGGCACCCGACCCACCGATGCGCTCCGCCGATTCTGGTGGGTCGTGGTGATCTTCACGATCGCCGGCGCCGCCATCGCCGGGCTCCCCGAACCGGAGCAGGCGGCCGACTCGGTCACCACCTGGAACGCCAACCACACGCTGCTCGTGTCGAGTTCCACCGGCACCGGCTCGATTTTCACCGACCCGCAGGCCTTCAACCAGCTGCAGCTGTTCGCCACCACCGGTGAGGTGCCCGAGCGGGCCGCCGAAGCCATCGACTACAACGGCCCGCCCGCCGCCCTCGCCGCGCAGGTCACCGTCACCGCCGACCAGCAGAGCGGCGCCCTGCGCATCTCCACCACACAGAGCACCCCCGACGACGCCGTCGTGTACGTCGACGCCATCGCCGACGAACTCGTCCGCTACCTGTCCGAACGCCAGGACCAATTGCGCGAAGACCGGCTCAACGCCACCCTCGCCCGGCTCGACGAGCTCGAAGCAGAGATCACCACCGTTGAGCAGGACGTGCTGATCGCACCCACCGACCCCGACGACCCCTCCTCCGTCCCTGCCGAGGACCCCGTCGCCCGAGCCCAGCTCGACGCGCTCTCGCGCCAGTACAGCGTGGTGTTCGAGAATTTCAACAATCTCCAGGCCGACTCCGGCCAGCTGGTGCTCACGACCCTCGAACGCGCTCAGCCGATCGCCATCGAGGAGCGCGGCCTCGGCGCACCACGCTCGCGCATCGGTCGCTCCGCGCTCGGCGCACTCGCCGGGGCGGCGGTCGGTTTCGGTGTCGCCCTCCTGCTCGCCCGGGCCGACCGGCGCATCCGCACCAGCGAGCAGGCTGCCGCGCTGCTCGGCCTCGAACCCAACACCAGCATCCCCAAGGTCAAGCGGTACAAGCCGGGCGAACTCGCCGTGGTCGAGGGCCGCCACGACTCGCTGTCGGACTCGTACCGCACGCTGCGGAGCCTCCTCGCGTTCCTCGACGCCGGCAACACGGCGCTGGGCGACCGCGGCAGCATCACCGTGGTCGTCTCCCCCGGCCCGTCCGACGGCAAGACCTCCGTGACCGCCAACGTCGCCGCCGCCCTCGTCGAATCCGAGGAACGCACCGTGGCCGTCAACACCGACTTCCGCCGGCCCACACTGAGTGCACGCCTCGGGGTCGTCAACGCCGAACCCGCCGGGCTCAGCCTGCACGACGTGGAACACGCCCCGCTCGAGCTCGTCCTCGCCCCGGGCGAGGACCCCGGCCTCGCCGTGCTCGACCTGTCGGGTATGCGCGGCAACACCCCCGGCGACCTCGCCCGCGTCACCGCCCGCCTCCTGCCACGGATCGCAAATGCCGCCGACGCGGTGATCGTCGACACCTCGCCGATCGGAGCGACCGCCGAGGTGCTGGAACTGCTGCCACTTGCCGACAACGTCGTGATGGTGGTCCGCCTCGGCCACACCACTGCCCAGACCGCCCGGCGTTCCATCGAGATGATCCGCGCCCTGTCGAGCGGCAACCTCCTGCTCGTGCTCGTCGGCGGCGACACCGGCGACGGCGGCAAGTACTACTACTACTACTCCCGCCCCACGACCACGTCAGGGACCGGCCGCTTCGGGCGCCGCAAGAACCGCGACACCACCACACCCGCCGAGGAGACGACGGTCGGGTCGTGAGGGCGTTCGACGCGGCCGTCGTCGCCGCCGGCGCCGCCTACCTGGTGGCACTCGGCTGGGCGATGCAGTCGCTGTCGTACGACATCTGGGGCGCCCTCGTCGTCGTCCCCGTCCTCGCGCTGATCTCCGCGCCCCTGATCAACCGGGCATTCACCGACGACCTCGCGCCGCTGCGGCCGTGGGTGTGGGCCGGGCTCGCCGTCAAGTTCGCCGGTGCCATCGCCGGCTACAACGTGCGCTTCGACGCCTACGGCGGCAGCGCCGACGCCGGCCGCTACCACGCCACCGGCAAGCTGATCGCCGGCCAGTTCCACGACGGGACGATCGGGATCTTCGGCCTGATCCCCAGCGGGACCAACACCGAGTTCATCGAAGAACTCACCGGGCTGGTCTACGCCATCTCCGGCACCAGCCGCCTCGGCGGGTTCATGGTGTTCACCTGGATGAGCTTCTGGGGTCTCGCCTTCTGCGTGAAGGCCGCCCACCACGCCATCGGTGGGTTCGCCACCCGCCGGTACGCGATCGCCGTGTTCTTCTTCCCCAGTCTGATCTACTGGGGCTCGAGCATCGGCAAGGAGGCCTTCGTCGGCCTCTGCCTCGGTGTCG
>CAVQBG010000010.1:0-279448 GCA_963710625.1 Ilumatobacteraceae bacterium
TGGAACATCGTGCTCGTGATCGGTGTCACCTCCTGGCCGTCGACGGCGCGACTCCTCCGCTCCCAGGTCCTCACCGTCAAGACCCGGCTCTTCGTTCGACCGGTCCCGAGCGCTCGGCGCACGACGGCCCCACATCGTGGCGCGTCACGTACTCGCCGAACGTCGCGCCGCTCATCCTCGCGAGCGTGACGCTCGCCGTGCCGATCGCCATCCTCACCGAGACCAGCCTTGCGTTCCTCGGCCTGGCCGACCCGAGCCAGACGTCGTGGGGCAAGACGCTCGAGGAGGCGTTCGGCGCCGGCGCGATCGGTCGCAATGCGTGGTGGTACCACTTCCCGGCCGGCCTCGGCATCGTCGCGGTCGTACTCGCCTTCACCCTGTTCGGCCGCGGCTCGAGGAGTTGCTCGATCCGCGTCTGCGAGAGGGCGGTGGCCGATGAACGTGTTGGAGCTGCGCGACCTGTGTGTCACGTACCGCTCCGACCGAGGTCACGTGCCCACGGTGCGCGGCGTCGATCTGTCGATCGCTCCGGGTGAGACCGTCGGCCTCGCCGGCGAATCGGGCTGTGGTAAGTCGACGATCGCAGCGACGGTGCTACGGCTGTTGCCCGGGGACGCTCTCGTCGAGGGCGAGGTCCTGCTCAACGGCGAGGACGTCTACGCCATGAAGCCCGGTCGCCTGCGTGCGGTGAGGTGGACGGCCGCCGCGATCGTCTTCCAGGGCGCGCTCCACTCGCTCAACCCGGTGCGCCGCGTCGGCGAACAGATCCAAGAGGCGATGCTGATCCACACCGATCGGGGGGCGACCGGCAAACAGGCGATCACCGACCGCGTGCTCGAACTGCTCGAACGTGTCGGCCTTCGTGCCGACCTCGCTCGGTCGTACCCGCACCAGGATGTCGGGCGGTCAACGCCAGCGTGTGCTCATCGCCCTCGCGCTGGCGTGCGAACCCGACCTGTTGATCGCCGACGAGCCGACCGCTGCGCTCGACGTGATGGTGCAGGCCCAGGTGTTGGAACTGCTGGCCGAGTTCCAGCACGATCGCGGGCTGGCGCTGTTGTTCATCACCCACGACCTCTCGGTGCTCAACAGCACGTGTGAACGCCTCGTGGTCATGTACGCCGGGCGTGTGGTGGAGGAGGGCCGAGCGTCGACGTCTTCGCCGCTCCGGAGCATCCCTACACGCGCGAGCGCTGGCAAGGTGCCTTCCCGACCATCGGCGACAGCTGCGCTCGCGGATGCGACCGTCCGGTCTTCCGGGCGACCCGCCCGATCCGGCCGACCTCCCCGGCGGGTGCCCGTTCCACCCTCGCTGCGACGCGGCGATCGAGGCCTGTTCGAGCGACGACGTTTGGCTCCGCAGCGTCGGCCCCGTCCGTTCCGCTGCCTGCGTGCACGTGGCGGTGCGAGCGTGAGCGAGCTGCTGGAGCTCCGTGGTGTCGAGGTCACCTACGCCGCCGGCGGACGGTCCGGAGCGGGTGCCGTCCGAGCCGTCGATGGCGTCGATCTCACCGTCGCAGCGGGCGAGGTGCTCGCACTCGTCGGTGAGTCGGGCTGCGGCAAGACGACCCTAATCCGCTCCGATCATCGGGCTCGAACCGATGTCGGCGGGATCGATCCGGTTCGACGGCGAACCGCTCACCGCCAAGGCGGTCGACCTGCGGGCGCTGCGACGTCGGGTGCAGATGATCTTCCAGGACCCGACCGGCGCCCTCAACCCACGTGCGACGATCTACGAGGCCGTCGCCGAAGGTGTCCGCATCCACAAGCTGCGGGGTTCCGAGACCGATGTCGTGGCCACCGCGTTGGCGGAGCCGGCCTTCGTCCCCGAGCGGTACATGCCGCGGTTCCCCCATGAAGTGTCGGGCGGCCAACGCCAGCGCGTCCTCATCGCTGGCGCGATGGTCCTCGGTCCGCAGCTCCTGCTCGCCGACGAACCGGTGGCGTCGCTCGACGCATCGGTCCGCGGCGAGATCCTCGCGCTGATGCGGACGCTCGTCGACACCACCGGCGTGTCGATCGTGGTCGTGACGCACGACCTCGGTCTCGCCTGGAACATCGCTGATCGGATCGCCGTGATGTACCTGGGCCGGATCGTGGAGATCGGTGACGCCGAAGACCTACTCGCCGAGCCTCGGCACCCGTACACGCGGGCGCTGCTGTCGGTGGTTCCCGAAGCGGAACGGATGGAGCAACAGATTCTCACCGGCGAGACACCGGACCCCTCGAACATCCCGTCGGGTTGTCGGTTCCATCCGCGATGTCCGGTCGTCGCATCCGGCGAGGCGGAGCGTCTCGGCATCCTGGACCAGTGTCGCGGCGTCGACGTCGCGCTGGTGGCCTCCGGCGACGGCTCACGCGCGGTCGCGTGTCACGCCGTCGCGGTCACGCGCGGCGAGTGAGCCGGTAGGTCGCGAGCGCGGCAGCGATCGCCAGGAGTGCCAGCGTCGAGACCATGCCGACGGTGGTGACTGCGTGCGGCACCGTGCTGGTGGCGCCGGGGTTGCGGTCGGCGATCCCGATCGGACGGTCACCGAGTTCGGTGAGCGAGGTGATCCACAGGGTCGCAGCGACCGTGACACCACCGGCCGCGAGGCCGAGTCCCCAGCTGCGAACGATCAGCATGCCGACCATGACTGCGATCCCGATCAGCGCCACCTGGCCCAGGCGTCCGGCGAAGAACGCCGTGGGCAGATCCTGGCTCGGGTCCGTCGGATCGGAAGTTGTCGGCGAAGTCAGCCTGACCGACCGGCACCAACGGCCCGAAGGCGAGGATCACCCCGGCCACTGCGGTGACGGCGGCGACGAGCGGGTTGAGTGCCGGGCGACCGCCGGTGCCGACTGATCGCAGTGACGCGATGAACACGAGCAGGCCGATCACACCCACGCCGAGGATCAGCCACCAGCCGAGGTCGCGGGTGACGCGCAGGACGAAGACCTCCGACGAGGTGCGCGTGATCGACTCGGCCACGGCGATCGGGACCTCGGCGAGACCGATCGAGAGTCCGGCCCAACCTGCGAGCGCGAGACCTGCTCCGCCTGCCACACCGGCACCCCAGCGGAGCCCGAAGCAGGCGAGGAGGCTGCCGATCACCATGGCCGCCGCGCCGGCGAAGACGGCGAGGTCGAGGTTGGTCCCGAGGTCGGCGAGCGTGCGGGAGCCGGTGACGATCCCGGGGGCGGGGCGGGTGGTGCGAATGTCGACGACGTCGGCGACGATCGTCATCAGCGCTGCGGCGATGCCGAAGATCGAGAGGATGAAGATCGCTCGCAGCTTGAACGGCTCGCGCGGTGTCGGATACTCCGCCAGGTCGGCCTCGTCGAAGACGGCGGGTGTCTCGGCCGTCTCGTCGATCGCCATGACCGCGACCGGAATCGTGTCGGGCTCCGTCGAGGGCGCCACCGGTGGTGGCGGCTCGACGACGGCGTCGACCGGCTCGGTCGGCAAGGTGTCGATCGGTTGGGTGGGCAGGTCGGCGTCGATCGTGGTGGGTGGGGTGTCGATCGGTTGGGTGGGCAGGTCGGCGTCGATCGTGGTGGGTGGGGTGTCGATCGGTTGGGTGGGCAGGTCGGCGTCGATCGAGTTCGGTGGCGGCAGTGGTCCTGCGGGCGCGAGCGGTCGCCCGCACTCGTGGCAGAACTTCTGGTGCTCGGCGACGTCGACCCCGCAGTCAGGACATCCCATGGCGATGACTGTACGGGGTCTCGACACCATTGGTCCGAGCGCGGCACCACCGCGGCAGCCGAACGGGGCGCGAGACTGTGTCGATGGCGGGACGATTTGCCCCATCGCCCACCGGCGATCTCCACCTCGGGAACCTGCGAACGGCGGCGTTGGCGTGGCTGTCGGCCCGATCGCAGGGCCTGGGATTCATCGTGCGGATGGAGGATCTCGACCGTCATCAGTCCAGCCGCGACCACGAGCTGAGCCAGCTCCGGGATCTCGCCGCGATCGGGCTCGACTGGGACGGCCCGGTGATTCGTCAGAGCGAACGATTCGACCTGTACGAGCAGGCGATCACCGAACTCTCCGGTCTCGGTCTCGTGTACGAGTGCTACTGCAGCCGGCGAGAGATCCGCGAGGAGATCGCTGCTGCGAGCCAGGCGCCCCACGGCCCGCCCGGGTCCTACCCGGGGACATGCCGCGACCTGTCGGCGAGCCAGCGGGCCCGACGCCGGGCAGCGGGTCGACCGCCGGCGCTTCGGCTGCGATCCGATGGGCGCACGATCGAGTTCGTCGACCGGGTCCTCGGACCGGTTGAGGGTGTGGTCGACGATGTCGTCCTGCGACGAAACGACGGCGTGCCGGCCTACAACCTGGCGGTCGTGATCGACGACGCCGACCAAGGGGTGACCGAGGTGGTGCGAGGTGACGACCTCGTCTCGTCGACCCCGCGCCAGATCCGGCTCCAGGAACTGCTGGGCCTGCCCCGGCCGCAGTACGCGCACGTGCCGCTCGTCGTCGACGCGGACGGCGAGCGATTGGCGAAACGCGCCGAGATGGCGGTGACGCTGCACGACCTCGACGCGAGCGGCGTGGACGTCACCGAGACGATCCGCTGGATCACCGGGAGCGTCGGCAACTTGACGACCGCGCTGCGTGAACTCGCGACGCTCTTCGACGTCGCCGCGATCGATCCCGACCCCTGTCCGGTACCGCCCTGGGCGGTTCGCGCGGGCTGATTCTCCCTCCAGGCTCCGGAACGCCGACAGGGGCTGCACCGCTCACGGGTCGTCCGCCGGCCGGATCGAACGAAGCGATGAACATCGGGCTGGTGCCGACACGGTCGCGGACGAGACCGTTAGGCTCACTGTCCGTGGTGGAGAAGGAGCGTCGTCGCGGGGTGATCGGCACCGTTGTGGTGTTCGGCGCGGTCGTGCTCGCGGGGTGTGCCACGGCGGTCACGAGCGGATCGGGCGGCGAGGGTGCGAGCGCGTCGCCGCAGGGGGCGATCGCCGCGAGCGACGACGTCACGATCGCTCCGGTGTCCACCACGACACCGCCCACGACCGCACCGCCCACGACGCAGGCGCCGCCCACCACCGAAGCCCCCACCACCACGGCACCGCCCACCACCGCACCGCCCACCACGGTGGTGCCCGTGATCGAGATGGTCGACGCGATCGACCCCCCACTCCAGGCGGTCGGCACCAGCGGTGGCAACGAAACCGCCCGCATCCAGCTGCGTCTGATCCAACTCGGGTTCTGGCTGTCGGCTGCCGACGGCCAGTACGGGCTCACGACGAAACAAGCCGTGATGGCCTTCGAGAAGTACATGGGCCTCGAGGCCGACGGCAAGGTCGACCAGCCGACCGCCGAGGCACTCACCGCGATCACGGAGCGGCCGAGGGCTCGTGCCAACTCCGGCACCCTCGTCGAGGTCGACAAGGGCAAGCAGGTGTTGTTCTTCGTGATCGACGGACGCACCGAGTGGATCCTCAACACCTCCACCGGCAACGGCAAGGCGTACACCGAGGAGGACAAGAACACCCCCGGCGAGGTGATCAGCGGCGTGTCGCTCACCCCGAGCGGGCTGCACAAGGTCAATCGTGAGCGTCCCGACGGCTGGTGGGAGGGCGACCTCGGCGAGATCTACCGGCCGAAGTACTTCGTCGGCGGTGTGGCCGTCCACGGATCGAACAGCATCCCCGCCTATCCGGCATCGCACGGTTGTGTCCGCGTGAGCGTCCCGGCGATGGACTGGATCTGGGACAGCGGCATCATGCCGATGAAGACCCCGGTCTGGGTCCACGACGGCGCCTGACTCACGACGTCCGAGATCGCCAGCGGGCGACGGGTTCGATCACCGGTCGGCGCACCTCCGCTGACTGACGCCGAGGGTCGGCCATCTGGGAGACTCCCGCCATGCTGCCGTCAATCGGAGACATCCGGCCATGGGCCGACCCCCACGTCGTCTCGCTGGGCCGCCTCGACATGCGACCGCCGACGACGGCGGCAGCGTCGCTCGACGACGTCCGCACGGGTGCTCCCTCCCGCTGGCGGCGGTCGCTGAACGGGCGGTGGGACTTCCGGTTGTTCGACAAGCCGGACGACGTCCCGGCCAACGCCGTCGTGCGTCCGGCGTCCGGGCGGGGATGGACGAAGGTCACGGTGCCCGGCAACTGGACCCTGCAGGACGTCGGCGACCTCCCGCAGTACACCAACGTCCGGATGCCGTTCCCGGGTCCGCCGCCCCGTCTGCCCGAGCGCAACCCGACCGGCGTGTACCGGCGCCGCCTGACGATCCCGGCGGGTTGGACCGGGCGACAGATCGTCCTCCACCTCGGTGGCGCAGAGAGCGTCCACGCGGTGTACCTCAACGGCACCTTCGTCGGCTACGGCACCGACAGCCGCCTGGCGAGCGAGTACGACATCACCGATGTGGCCCGGCCCGGCCCCAACGACCTCGCGATCGTCGTGGTGCGCTGGAGCGCGCACAGCTACGTCGAGGACCAGGACCAGTGGTGGATGGCCGGACTGCACCGAGAGGTGTTCGTCGAAGCTCGTGCCGACGTACACCTCGGCAGCCTCGTGTGCGATGCCGACCTCGATGGCACCGTCGGCACGCTCGAGACACGCGCCACGCTCGCCGGTCTGCGTCCACCCGAGTCCGGTTGGCAGGTCCGTTTCGCGCTCCAGACGATCGGGGGGCGTCGGATCGGCCGTGCGGTCACCGCTCGTCTCCGATCGCGATTCGACCAGCCGTACGTGTTCACCGGGCACATCGCCACCGCACAGTTCCGCGTCGACGACGTCGAGGCGTGGTCCGCCGAGTCACCGACACGGTACCGCGTCGTGGCGGAGCTGCTCGATCCCGACGGTGACGTCACCGAGGTCCACGAGCAACTCATCGGATTCCGTTCGGTCCAGGTGCGCGATCGGCAGCTCCTCGTGAACGGTGAACCGGTCTGGATCTTCGGCGTCAATCGCCACGACCACCACCCGACGCGGGGCAAGGCGGTCACGGTCGATGACATGCGCGACGACCTGCTCGCCATGCGACGACACAACATCACCGCGGTGCGCTGCTCCCACTATCCGAACGACCCGCGTTTCCTCGACCTCTGCGACGAGATCGGGATGTACGTCGTCGACGAGGCCAACATCGAGAGCCACGCCTACAACACGAGTCTCTGCAACGACCCCCGCTACCGGTCGACGTGGCTGTCGCGAGGTGCGCGGATGGTCGAGCGCGACCGCAACCATCCCAGCGTGATCATGTGGTCGCTCGGCAACGAGTCCGGGTACGGCGCAAACCACGATGCGCTCGCAGGATGGATCCGTCGCAGCGACCCTTCGCGCCCGCTGCACTACGAGGGAGCCGTGTTCCACGACGGATGGATCGACGGGGGGCTGGCTGCGTCCGACGTGGTCTGCCCGATGTACCCGACGATCGAGGCGATCGAGGCCTACGGCCGACAGGGCCTCGGCGATCGACCGCTGATCATGTGCGAGTACAGCCACGCGATGGGCAACTCCAACGGATCGTTGGCCGACTACTGGGACGTGATCACGTCGACACCCGGATTGCAGGGCGGCTTCATCTGGGAGTGGAAGGACCATGGTCTGCTCACCCGGCTGCCCAGCGGCAAGCGGGGTTTCGCCTACGGAGGCCAGTTCGGCGACGAACCCAACGACGGCAACTTCGTGGCCGACGGGCTGATGTCGGCCGACCTGCGCCCACATCCTGCGATGCAGGAGGTGGCGTGGGGGCACCGTCCGGTCGTCACGTCGCTCGCCGGCGACAGCCTCGCGATCACGAACCGGCGCAGCTTCACGGATCTCGACGACCTGGTCGCGACGTGGGAGCTCCTCGTCGCCGGTGAGGTCGTCGCGTCCGGCGATCTCGATGCTGCCGCCGCGGATGGTGGTCCGATCGGTCCGGCCTCGACGCTCGCGCTCGCGCTCCCGTGTGCCGTACCGGACTCACCCGACGCCCACCTCACGATCCGCTGGTTCCAACGCCGTGCCACCGCGTGGGCGCCGGCATCCCACCTCGTCGCCTGGGACCAACTGCAGCTCACTCCCATCGCTCCGTCCGGGACCCACGCACCCGCCGCACCCCAGACCGCGTCGACGGTCGCGCTCGCGAGCGCAGTGCAGCTGTGCGTGTTCAGGGCGCCGGTGGACAACGACGGGCTGAAGTTGATGCCGAACCTGGGGGAGGACTTCCAGGCGGGGACCAAGGCACTCAGCCGCTGGCGGCGAGGCGGCGTCGACCGGGTGGCAGCCGACCAACTCGTCGAGCACCATCACAGCATCGACACGCTGGCCGACGGGTCACAGGTCCACACCCACGAGGTGATCGTGCCCGATGAACTCGACGACCTCGCACGCGTCGGCGTCACCTTCGAGCTCCGGCGAGGCTTCGACGGCGTGCGCTGGTACGGCCGCGGGCCGCTGGAGAACTACCCCGACCGGTGCCGTGGAGCGGTGCTCGGGGTCTGGGAATCGGGCATCGACGCCCCTCCGTACCTCGTGCCGCAGGAGTTCGGTCTGCGCACCGACTGCCGGTGGTTCGAGTTCATCGACTCCTCGACAGCCGCCGTCGTCCGGCTCGACGTGCTCGATCCCACGGCGATGCACATCTCGGCGACGCGGTTCACCGACCAGGACCTCTACCACGCGAGCCACGAGACCGATCTTCGACCGCGACCGTCACTCGTGGTGCACGTCGATGTCGCCCACCGCGGGCTCGGCACGGCGAGCTGCGGTCCCGACGTGCTCGACCGGTATCGCATCGCGCCGGGCACCTACCGGTTCAGCTACCGCCTGTCGACATGTTGACCGGCGCGGATGGCCAGGTCCCAACCGGAGCGCTCTCCTGGTTGGTGAGGTTGTCGATGCGGTCGCCGATCCACTCGAACAGGCTCGCCTGCGCGACCACCTGGAACACGAAGTAGGCAACCAGGAGCACGATCGCGACGATCGCGGCGATCTTGATCCATCGGACGACGCGGCTGGAGTACTGCGAGATCAACGGTTCGATCTCCGCGCGCATCGATCGGGCCTGGCGGGCGAACACATCGGCGGCCCGGTCGATCTCCTCGCGGGTCGCGCGGCGGACCTGGTCGATCACCTGCTGCGAGTCGGGGCGTCCCGCACGGCCCGCGGCGGCAGCGAAGGCGTCCTCCGTGGGCGGCACGTACCGGTGGGCCTGCTCGAACGCGGCCTGGCTCTCGAACGACAACAACTCGGCCTGGCTCGGAGGGGCCCGGCGGGCGTCGGTCCAGTCGAGGCCGTCCCACCACCGCAGTGCCGTCCGGCTCTCCGGATCCGGGTACCAACCCGCTCGGGGGGCATCGATGCGGCGCACGGTCAGCGTGTCCGGAACTCGGATCGATCGGGCTCGGGCAGATCGACGCGGTCGTCGTCGTCGGGGATCGGGAGGCCGTTCTTCGGGCGCACCTCGTCGTCGGTGTCGTCGTCACCGGTCGCCGATGCCAGCGCGGCAACGGTGCCGAGCAACCCCGAGAACTCCGCGGGGATGACGAGCTTGGTGGCCCGCCCGTCACCGATGCGTTCCAGTGCCTGCAGGTACTCGACGGTCAGGACGGCCTTGTCGGCCTGCGCGTCCTTGATCCCGGTCAGGCGTGACTTGGCGGCGTTGCCCTCGCCGGCGCCGACGAGTTCGAGGCGCAGCTTCTCGGCGTTGGCGCGCAACTCGATCGCCTGCGCCTGGCCCTCGGCGTCGAGGATCGCTGCTTGCTTGCGACCTTGCGCGGACAGCACCGCAGCCTGCTGTTCGCCGTCGGCGCGTGCGATTGCGGCCTCCTGGTAGCCCTTGGCCTCGGTGACCGTTGCCCGGCGGTCGCGCTCGGCACGCATCTGGGCGTGCATCGCCGACACGATGTCCGGCGGCGGGTCGATGCGCTGGATCTCCACTCGCACCACCCGCACACCCCACTTGTCGGTGGCGTCGTCGAGCACGTCGCGCAGTTGCGTGTTGATCGTGTCGCGCGAGGTGAGTGCCCGGTCGAGTTCGAGGTCGCCGATCAGGTTGCGGAGGTTGGTCTGGGCGAGCTTGGTGATGGCCGTGAAGAAGTCGGCGACGTTGTACACGAGACGTTGCGGGTCGGTGGCCTCGTAGTACACGACCGCGTCCACCGAGACCACGACGTTGTCGGCCGTGATCACTTCCTGCGGCGGCACGTCGACGACCTGCTCACGCATGTCGATCAACTGCATCGTCTCGATGAACGGCAGGATCAGGTTGAGCCCGGGATCGCGCGTGGTCTTGTACTTGCCGAGGCGTTCGACGAGCCCGCGCTGGTACGGCCGCACGATCTTGACCGACGCCACCAACACCAGGATGCCGATGAGAGCGATGACGATCAGGACGATGGCGATGGGGTTCATGAGACCTCCGTGCTAGGTGGTGGGCGGGGTAGGCGGGGGTGGCGCCGGCGGTGAGGTCGGCGGCGCATTGGTTGGCGGCGTGGCCGGTGGAGCATCGCCGGCATCGATCGATTCGACGGTGACCTTGGTGCCGTTGATGGCCGTCACCCGCACGTGGGTTCCGACGGGTAGAACGCGACCGCTGCCGGAGATCGCTCCCCAGATCTCCCCGTGGGCCGTCACGCGGCCGCGTCGGTCGGTGTCGTCGGGATCGATCGTCGTGGTGACGATGCCCTCCAGGCCGACCAGGCGATCGGCGCCGACGCCTGGTTCGAGCTCGTTCTCGCCGGCGAACCGTTTCGCGTACCGGTACAGGAGGATCCACAGCACGGCGCCGCCGACGGCGAACACGAACCATTGGACTTCGATGGGCACGTCGTAGAAACCCAGCAGGGAGGCGGCGAACGCCGAGACGGCGAACGGCAGCAACACGAACGAGCCCGCGAGCACCGTGAGTTCGATGATCGCGAACAGCACCGCGATGCCCAGCCACACCCAGGGCCAGACGTTCAGGTCGATCCCGAGATCCAGCACACGTCCAACCTATCCCACCCCGTTTGTATCGCGGCTGTGGTGACCCGTTTCACCCGAGTCCTCACGCAAACGTGGTGGTGCTCGGGCGGGGGTCGGTCGGGGTCAGTCGGTGGGGGTGGCGGGGCGGATGCGGATCGGTTGGTCCGACGCCGTCTTGTTCCGACCGGTGTCGAGGTCGAAGCGCCAGCCGTGCAGGGTGCACACGAAGTCGCAGCCGTCGATCTCCCCGAACGCGGCGAGGTCGGCGTTGCGGTGGGGGCAACGACGCTGGACCACGTAGTCGCCGATGCGGATGTCGGGCTCGTGACGCGCCGTCAGCTCGTCGATCGGTGTCAGCTTGCGCACCACTTCGGCCTCGGCGCGCCGCATCCGTTCGCGCGAGAGCGACTTGAGGAAGTTGTAGACGTACTCGTTGAACTCGCCCTGGCGCCACGCGGTGAACCGGCACGACAGCAACAGCGAGTTGCTCCAATCCACGGCCCGCTGGGCGACGACGGTCTCGACGAGTTCACGGGGGATGTCGAAACGGAAGGTGTACTCCTCGCCGTCGTGGAGTCGGACCTCGCCGTTCGGGAAGTCGACGAGGATCGGCAGATCGCCGGCGCGCAGCAACACGTTGGCACCCACCTGGGCCCGCAGGGTGGGAGCGATCTCGAGCAACGGCTCCCACCAGTCCTGCAGCGTGGCCAGCAGGTCGGTGCTCGGTGGATTCCACGATGCCTTCAGGTCGTCGAGCCACGGCATCCAGTCGGCCTGATAGGCACGAAGGTACGACCGCTTGTCGGCGAAGATCGCGTCGACGTCGTCGACCGGGTGCGTGACCTCGACTCCGTTCGGGCCGATGTCGATCGCGGTGCCCGGCACGTTCAGGATCCCTCGACGGCCGACCGACGCAAGACGCTCAAGGAAGTGGGTCTGGTCGGGGAAGATGCTCAGTTCGTCGCCGTCGATCATGTTGAGATCGAACAGGTCCGGATCGAGAAAAGCGGGCGGGCCGGCGCTCGGCACGACGTAGCGGGCGTCGATGTTCTCGACGTAGCGCATGGCTCTGGCGAACTGGGCATCGACCTTCGCTTCGCACAACGCCCGTTTCTCGGCATCGGGCATCTCGTAGACCATCGGATACCAGATCGCCCCGGAGAACTGCAGCCAGTGGAGATCGACCGGGCCGTGAGCGCGGAGCTGTGCCAGATCGTTGGTTCGGCAGTCGTTCTGGTTGACCAGGATCGACTCGCCGTCGGACACGACGAGCGCAGAGTCACCGCCCGGACCGTCGGTGATCGACGTCTCGACGTGGATCGCCACCGTCAGTCCCGGCGCGAGTTCGAGCTCCTCGGTGTCGACGGTGCGGACGAATTCGGTGAAACCGAGCGCTCGGAGCGTGCGCTGCTGCTCTCGCGTCGGGAATCCCGGCAGCAGGATCGGGATGTCGCGACGGAGGTGTTCACGGAGCCATGGCTCGTCGTGGTGGTCGCCGTGGAGGTGGGAGATGTAGAGGAAGTCGGCCCGTTCGATGCGGTCTCGCAGGTCGTCGCTCAGTTGGTCGTTGCGAGGGAAGACGAACCACGACCCGAAGAATGCGGGCACGAACCACGGATCGCACAACACCGATCCGGCGTCGGTTTCGATGAGCATGCCGGCATGGCCGACGGAGGTGGCGCGCATGACGTCAGGGTACGACCGCTCCCGGACGGCGAGCGGTCAACGCAAGCGGATCAGGCGACCGGCGGGTCGGTGAACTGCTGACCGGCGCGCGAGACGTGCTCGGTCCATGCCGCGCCGTCCCAGTAGCGCAGCTCGAACCGGCCCGACGGGTCGGCGTACCAACCGGCGGGAACGGCCGGCTCGGCCGTCGCCGCAGGCTCGGCGGCTGGTGCGGGCGCGGGTGCGGCGGCGGCGAGCGTGGGCTGGGCAGCAGCCGCCTGCTCGGTGGTGGCGGCGTCGGCTGCGCCGACCTGTGCGGCGAGACCGGCGATCGAGTCGTCGGCCGGCGCGGGGCTGTCCGCCGCCGGTTCCGTGGCCCAGCCCGCCGGTTCGGCGGTCGCCTCGGCAGCGGCTGCTTCGACGGCCAACTCGGCGGCGGCTGCTTCGACGACGGCCTCTTCGACGGCGACCTCTGCGGCAGCTTCTTCGACGACGGCCTCTTCGACGGCCAACACGACAGCGGCTTCCTCGATCATGTCCAACCCGTCGGTCTCGCGGCTGAGGTAGGCCACGATGTTCGTGCCGGCGGACACGATCGAGACGACGCTCCAGCCTTCGGCCGCCTTCTCGTTCAGCAAGGGGGTGAGTGAGGCGGCGTCGTAGGACGAAGCGGTGACCGAAGAGAACTCCTGCATGGCGGTGATGCTAGACCACCGTGCCCGCTGTGCGCGTTCTCATCCGGTGAACAGGCGATCTCAATCGTCGCGCTGGTGGATGCCCTCGGTGAGGCTCGCCAGATCGGCGTCCTCGGGGTGGCCGTCGAAGGTCAGCACGCCGCCGCTCAAGGCGATGAGGCGGCTGCTCTCCTTCACACTGGACAGCTCGTGGGTGGCGACCACCATGGTGGCCCCATCGCCGTGAGCGAGCGTGAGCAACTCGAGCAGGGCTTCGCGGCCGGTGCGATCGAGGCCGACGAACGGTTCGTCGATCAGCATCACGTCGAAGGGCCGAACGAACGCCATCGTGATCGCCGCCTTCTGCTTGAGGCCGCGACTGAACGTCATCGGGAGGTCGTCGACGCGCGGCATCAGGCCGACCATGTCGACGAGGTCGACGGCCTGCTGCTCCCAGTCCTCGGTCCCGTGCAGGCGGGCGATGTACTCCAGGTGTTCCCACACGGTGAGGTCGTCGTAGAACACGGGTTGGTCGGCCAGATACGACACGGCGGCCTTCGCTTCCAACGAGCCGATCTCGTGGCCGGCGACCCGAGCGGTGCCCTCGGATGCCTCGAGCATGCCGACGAGCATCCGGATCAGTGTGGTCTTCCCGCTGCCGTTGTGGCCGATGAGCGAGATCCGTTCACCGGCGCCGATGCTCAGGTCGAGGGGAGCCAACGCCGGTGCATCGCCGTAGGACTTGCTCAGTCCGATCGTCTCGATCGCGGGCGGTGGACCGGTCGGCGCGCGTTTGGTCGGGGCGGCCGACCGGTCGGCGGCGGGCTCGCCTGCGCTCTTCGATGCGGATCGCGACCCCGATGTCGACGAGGGGCGCTGTCGTTTCGAGGTGGGCCGGTTGGATCGGGAGTTCGACCGGGGTTTCGATGGCTGGTTCATGATGCGGCAGCACGCCCTTCTTCGAAGAAGTTGCGGATCTTGGCGGTCCACGGATCGCGACGGCGCACCCAGACGACGCCGACGGCGATGAACAGTGCGAGGCCGACGATCGATCGACCGACGCTGGCGGCGTCGTCGGTGAACCGGGCGACGAACACGGGGATCGTACCGACGGCGCTCACCACGACCGGGATCATCGCCGTGATCACCGTGCTGAACCCGGCGAACTCGGGCGGGACGAAACTGGTCTCGGCATCTCGGGGCGTGCCGAGCAACGTGGTGGTGCTCGGTGCGGTCGGAGCATCGAGGACGGTGACGACGACGCCACCCATCGCGCCGGCCAAGGCCATCGGGACGGCGATCGCGAAGGCACCGGGCGCCAACGACGGGTCGATGGCCGCTGCTGTGGCTGCGCCGATGATCGCAACCCCGACCAGCAGCACGGCGGGAGCGAGGAGGTGGTTGGCGAAGACCCAGCCGCGCTCGATCGGGTAGCCGTCGGTGAGGTCGGGACGGTCGACCTCCTGCGACAACGGTTCGAGCGACTCGAGCCCGACGAGGAACAGCGCTCCGAGCAGGACCAGGCCGAACAGCGGCGACGAGTCGTAGGTGAGCGCCCCGCCCACTCCGGCGAGCGCGGCGAGCAAGGCGATGCGGATGAGACGGGCGAGCGGCAGGCGACGCAACGAACGCGATCCCCGGCGCCACACCACGCTCGGGCGCGGCCGCACCGCGGGACTCGCCGTTGCCTTCGATGTCGCCTTGGACGACGTCGGCGGTGACGTCGTGGAGCGGGTGGCGGTCGGCCGACGGTGCGCGCGGGTCGCTGTCTCGGGCGCCGGCCGCGTCGGGACGCGCCGTTGCCCCCACTGTCGTGTGCGCAACACCTCGGAGCGCAGCTGTCGGCGGAGCTGCACGACCGTGCGGAGATCCTGCACCGTCGCGGCGAAGCGCAGCTGTGACACCAGTTCACCTCGCCGGGCGAGCGGCTCGAGACGGAGGCGTCCGCCGAGCGCCAGTGCGGCCGCGGCCATGGCGACCGCGACGACGATCGCGAGCGCGTCGATGCCTCGCTGGCTGATCCCCCACAGCGCGAGTCGACCGGCGAGGTTGCCGGGTCCGACCCTCGCAAGGCCGTCGGTGGAGTCGTTCCAGACACCCCATGCCACGAGGCCCTGCCATGCCACGAGGGTCGTGGCGACGAGCGTGGCGGCCCAGCGAGGCACGCGGAGCGCATGGCTCGAGACGGCGGTCGCGACGAACGTCGAACCCACGATCGCGCCGAACACACCACAGGCGGCGGCCCACGCGGTCCGCGAGCCTTCGACCTCCGTGGCGATCAACTGGCCGAGCACGGCGCCCGCGAGTCCGAGCGCGAACGCGGCGGAGCGCAGCCGCTGGCCGATCGGACGCAACATCACCGATCGTTGTGAGATCGGGGCGAGCAGCACGTGGCGGATGTCGGCGACCTCGATCGAGATCGGTCCACCGTCGGCGCCGCTGCGCAGCCCCAACGCAAAGGCGACCACGACCATCAGCCCGATGATCGCCGGACCGCGGGTGAGCAGGTCCTGGGTGTCGACGCTGTCGCCGATCGCGCCGTCGACCGCGTCCGACACCCACACGACCACGACGAGGCCAACCAGGGCGAACAGGTAGACCCGGTAGGCGATGTCGTACCAGTCGGTCTCGCCGAGCCGCCGACGTTGACGGGTCCGCCGCAGCTCACTCAGCGTCGCCTTCGCGTCGGCGTGCACCGGCACCGCGAGTACGTCGGACGTCATCGCGGAGAGAACGTACTGCCCTCGTTGCATACTTGTGCAGTGAGCACCGAGACGGCCCAGCTCTTCTTCGCCCTTCTGACGGTCACCGCCGGCGTGGGGGCCATCGCGGTGATCGTGCTGCGCATCGCCACCGCTGCGGGAAGCGACGGTGCGTGGAGACTCGGATCGGCAATCAGCGATTCCGGTGTGTGGCTCGCGTGGTTCGTCGCACTCGGGGCCACACTCGGGAGCCTCTACTTCTCGGAGGTGGCCGACTTCACCCCGTGCCGGTTCTGTTGGTTCCAGCGCATCGCGATGTACCCGCTGTCGGTGATCCTGGTGGTCGGTGCGGCCCGCAAGGATCCCGGCGTGCGGTGGTACGGGGCGCCGCTCGCACTGATCGGCGCCGCGATCTCGGCCTGGCACAGCCTGATCGAATGGCGTCCGGCGCTCGACAACGGCGAATGCGAGTTCCAGGGTCCGTCGTGCACGTTCGTGTGGTTCCGTGAGTTCGGCCTGAGCCTCGCCAACATGGCACTGATCGGCTTTCTCACCATCCTCATACTGTTGTTGGTGCGCTTCCCCGCCAGACTGGAGCCCACTACCGCCATCTCGCCGTCCGAGCCCGAACTGGAGACCACCTCGTGAAGAACCGCACCGTGATGATCGTCGTCGGAGTGATCGTGTTGGTCCTCGGGCTGGCCGGAGCGGCGGTGCTGCTGACGGGTGGCGACGACGAGAGCTCGGGCGGCGTGCTCGCCCCGGGCGAGACCACGCGACCCACCTACGGCGACGACGTGCAGGAGAACCGTCCGGTCGAGGTGTCCGGCGATCTGCTGCCGGCGCTCGACACCGTGACCGACGTCGACCCTGCCGTCGGGACGCCGATGCCGGTGATCGACGGCGCGACCTTCGACGGCAACGCGATGACGATCGGCGGCCCCACCGACGGCCCGACGATGTACGTGTTCCTCGCGCACTGGTGCCCTCACTGCAACGACGAGATCCCGGAACTGATCGAGCTGAGGAACCGCGGCGGCGTTCCCGAGGGGATGAACGTCGTTGCGATCAGCACGGCGGTCGACAGCACGGGCCCGAACTACCCGCCGTCGGAGTGGATCGTCGACAAGGACTGGCCGGCCGAGTGGCCCGTGATGGCCGACAGCGTCGAGTCGACCAGCTTCGTCGTCAACGGCGGCGGCGGATTCCCGTACCTGATGATCGTCGACGCGGACGGCAACGTGCTCGACCGGGCCAGCGGCGCGAAGTCGGCCGAGGACCTCGCTGCCTGGATCCAGGACGCAGTCGTCACCTCCGCCTGATTGCAGCCGGGGTCAGAACCCTGGTGCAATCAAGACCCCTGCTGCAATCAGTGCCAGGCGGTGGGCAGCGTGGTGTGGTCGGTGACGGTGCAGTCGTCACCGAACACGACGTAGCGGTCGAAGCCGCGCAGGAACCACCGGTCGTGGGTGACGGCGACCACCGTGCCGTCGAACTGGGCGAGCCCCGCCTCGAGCGCCTCGGCCGACACGAGATCGAGGTTGTCGGTGGGTTCGTCCAGCAGCAGCAGTGTTGCGCCGGAGAGTTCGAGGAGCAGGATCTGGAAGCGGGCCTGTTGGCCTCCCGACAGCGTCTCGAAGGTCTGTTCCGCGCATCCGTGCAGTTCGTACCTCCGCAGCATGCCCATCGCCGGGCCGAGCACGATGTCGTGCGAGTACAGGATGTCCACCAGTGTGCGGCCCGCCCACTCGGGATGCTCGTGGGTCTGGTGGAACAGGCCGGGTGCCACACCGGCGCCGAGTCGACACACCCCGTCGAACTCCACGGCACCTGACGCCCGCACGGGTCCACCCGAGCTGCTGGGGGTCTCGTTGAGGAGGCGGAGGAAGTGGCTCTTGCCGACACCGTTGCCGCCGAGCACGGCGACACGCTCGCCGTACCAGAGCTCGAGTTCGAACGGGTCGGTGAGCCCGGCGATCTCCAGCTGTTCGCAGATCACGGCGCGCTTGCCGGTGCGCGCCCCGCGCAGCCGTACGTCGATGCGTTGATCGCGGACCTCCGGCGGCCGGTCGTTCTTCTCGACGAAGTGACGCAGCTTCGTCTCGGCTGCCTTGAGCTTCGGCGCGAAGGCCTCGCTGATCTTCGCCCGCTCGCGCATCAGCTTCACGTAGTCCTCGAGTCGTTGGCGCTCGTCGTCGTAGAGCGCCCGGTCGTGTTCGCGCTGCTCGTCGTGGCGTCGTTTCGCCTCGGAGTAGTCGGCGAACGAGCCGCCGTGCGTCCAGGCGCCCCACGCCTCGATGGTCACGACCTTCGTCGCGGTCGCCGCGAGCAGTTCGCGGTCGTGGCTGATGAACAGCACGGTCTTGCGGGTGTCGTTCAGTTGCTGCTCCAGCCAGCGTTTCGCCGGGACGTCGAGGAAGTTGTCCGGCTCGTCGAGCACGAGGACGTCGAACTCGCTGCGCAGCAGCGATTCGAGGGCGAGGCGCTTCTGCTCGCCGCCGCTGAACGTGTTCAACGGCCGATCGGCCACGGTGCCGAACGACTCGCCGATGGCCCTGGTGACGCATTCGTCCCAGGCCACCTCCAGCTCGTAGCCGCCGACGTCACCCCACGCCGCCAGGGCGTCGGCGTAGGCCATCGGATCATCGGCGAGGCGGGGCTCGGCCGAATCGAGCCGGCGGGCCGCTTCCCGGAGGCGGCCGGGTGCGACCGACACGAGCAACTCGCGCACGGTCGCCGCGGGGTGATCCGCCGTCCCGACGAGTTGGTGCATCACGCCGAGTTCGCCGTCGATGCTGATCGTGCCGTCACTCTGCTGCAGGTCTCCGGTGATCAGCTTCAGCAGGGTCGACTTGCCGACGCCGTTCGCGCCGACGATGGCGACCCGGTCGCCGTTGCCGACGCGGAAGCCGACGTCGCGGAAGAGCTCGTCGCCGCCGGGCAGCTGCCAGGCGAGTCGGCTGACGGCGATCGATCCCACGGGTCGGGGATCCTACGAGTCGGTCGCCGCGCGCCCGGCCTGGGATTCGCGCCGCTGGGACTCGGCCACGGCGGTTGCGCGGTCGATCACCTGACGTACTGGGACCTGCAGCGCCTCGGCGGCGGCGAGCGCGTCGTCGAACTCGACCTTCGTGCGGTGCCGCCCGAGCTTGACGCCGATCTCGTGACCGTCGATCAGCACGGTGGACATGTCGCGCTGCTGTGGCCAGCGTCGGATCGTCGTTGCTCGCATCCCGAGGGTGCCGGTCTCGCGGAGCAGCACCGCGCGCACCTCGGCCTCGGCCGAGGGATCGCACAGCGCACTCACCGTGTGGGCCGGCCGGCCCTTCTTCATCACGATCGGCACAATCCAGGCGTCGTGGGCACCAGCGGCGAGCAGCGCAGTGATCGTGTGGGCCAACACCTCGCCGGTCACGTCGTCGACGTTCGCTTCGAGCAGGGTGACCGGCGTACCGTCGCTCGCCTCGGCGATGTCGCGCACTCCGATCATCACCTGCACGACGTTGGCGCGGTCGGCGGGGTCGGCGGTGCCCGCGCCGTAGCCGACGCCGCCGATCGCCATCGCCGGAGGCGGCCCGAACCCGGTGGCCAGGGTCGTCATCAAGGCTGCGCCGGTCGGCGTGGTGACCTCCATCGTCGTGTCGAGGCCCACGACGGGTGCGCCGACGTCGCGAAGCAGTGCGATGGTCGCCGGCGCCGGGTTCGGGATGGCGCCGTGGGAACTGCGGACCGTTCCCGAACCGACGGTGATCGGACTGCACCAGAGCTCGTCGACGTCGAGCGCTTCCAGCGCGGCGCACGCGCCGACCACGTCGACGATCGAGTCGAGGGAGCCGACCTCGTGCAGCTCGACGTCGTCGGGATCGATGCCGTGGATCGCTCCTTCGACCTCGGCCAGGCGGGTGAACACAGCGCGAGCCCGGTGGCGAACGCGCTCGGGAAGGTCGGCATCGTCGAGCAACTGGAGGACGTCGCGGGCCGGTCGGTGGGCCACGTGATCGCGGTGCTCGTGGTCGACCTGCCCGTGATCGTGGACGGCGACGTTCGCCCACGTGGCCCCGACACCGCAACGCTGGACGCGTTCGAACAGCAGGGCGTAGCCGTCGACGCCGAGTCCACCGATCGTCTGCGCGACCACGTCGGGATCGGCACCGGCATCGACGAGCGCGGCCATCGTCATGTCGCCGGCCACGCCGGCCTGGCAGTTGAACCAGGCCACCCGAACGGCGGCGTTGCGGCCCGTCATCGCGTTGGCCACGTCAGGATCCGAGCCACGGCGGTGGCAGCACCGAAACCGTTGTCGATGCCGACGACGGTGACGCCGCTCGCGCACGAGGCGTGCATGGCGAGCAGGGCGGTGACGCCGTCGAGTCCCGAGCCGTACCCGACGCTGGTGGGCACCGCCACCACGGGCGCGCCGGTCAGGCCGCCGAGCACGCTCGCGAGTGCCCCCTCCATCCCGGCGATCACGATCAACGCGTCGGCGTCGGTGAGGTCGTCGAGGCGTGCGAGCAGGCGGTGCAGGCCGGCGACGCCGACGTCGGTGACGACGGTCGGCTCGACGCCGTAGGCCCGCATCGTGAGGGCCGCCTCGTCGGCGACGGGGATGTCGCTCGTTCCTGCGGTCACGATCGCGACCCTGGCGGTTGACACGTCGTCGGGTAGGCGCCACACCATGCTGCGGCTCGCTTCCGCTGCGGGAGCGCCGTGCGCTGCGACACACGCCGTGCGCTGCTCCTCGTCGGTGCGTGTCAGCAGGACCGGGCCGGTCCCGTTGGAGAGGAGTTCGCCGACGATCGCCACACACTGCGCCGGGCTCTTGCCCGGGCCGTAGATCGCCTCGGGCAGGCCTTGGCGGAGGTGGCGGTGATGGTCGATCGTGGCGCCGTCGACGTCGGCAAACGGGAGGCGACGCAACGTGACGACGGCCGCGTCGGGGGTGATCGCTCCCGACTGCACGTCGTCGAGCAGGGCCCGCAGGCTCGGTTCGTCCATCGGCTCATCGTGGCACGTCCCCGAACGGGGGACGGTCTCGAGCACGACGACCCCTAACCTGGCCGCCATGTCCGCCGATGCCACCCTGTCGACGCCGAAACGGGTGGGCTTCTTCGGGCCGTTCGGCACGTTCACCCAGCAGGCGTTGCTGTCGCAGCGCGATCTCGCCGAAGCCGAGCACGTCGCGTATCGAACGGTGCCCGACGTCCTCGATGCGGTGGAGCGCGGGGAGGTCGACGTCGGCGTCGTCCCGATCGAGAACTCGATCGAGGGGATGGTCAACTTCACCCAGGACGCGCTCGCGTTCGATCACGACCTGCTGATCCAGCGCGAGATCGTCATCGACATCGAGCACTGCCTGCTGGCGCGCCCCGGCGTCACGCTGGCCGACGTGACCGAAGTGTTCTCGATCCCGGTCGCCACCGCACAGTGCCACCGGTTCCTCCGCGAGGAACTGGGTGACGCCGAGATCCGGGCGGCCTACAGCACCGCCGACGCCGCCCAACAGGTGAGCGAACGTGAAGCTCGTGATGCGGTCGCGATCGCCCCGCGGGTTGCAGCCCAGGTGTACGGCCTCGAGATCCTCGCCGCCGACATCGCCGACCACAAGGACAACCAGACGCGTTTCGTGGTGGTCGCCCGCGACGGTGTTCCGGCGCCGACGGGCAACGACAAGACAGCCCTGGTCATCTACCAACGAGCCGACGAACCCGGCAGCCTCGTGTCGATCCTGCAGGAGTTCACCGCTCGCCGGATCAACCTCTCCAACCTCACCAGCCGACCCACCAAGGCCGGTGGGCTCGGCGACTACTGCTTCATCGTGTACGCCGAATCGCACGTGGCCGACGAACTGCTCGCCGACACGATGCGGGCGCTGCACGCGAAGCAGGGCGGCGTGAAGTTCCTGGGGTCGTATCCGGCGGCCGGCGACCATGCCGACACGACACGCGAACACGCCGACGCGCGTTGGCGCGAGGCCGACGACTGGGTCGCTCGGATCCGCGCCAGCGTCGAACGCTGACGCCCCGCCCGCCGTCCCCGCGACGTTCGCCACCGACGTCGACCCGGTCGCGACGTACGCTCGGCGCCATGTCGAACTCTGATGATCGTCCGGTCTCCGTCGTCACCGGTGCCAACTCCGGCATCGGCCGCGCCACCGCCATCCACCTCGCGAGGCAGGGCCACCGCGTCGCGGGCACCGTCAGATCGATCGCCAAGGCCGACAAGCTGAACACGATGGCCTCCGATGCCGGCGTGTCGGTCGAGCTGTTCGAACTCGATGTCGCCGACGACGAATCGGTTCGCGACGGTTTCGCCGAACTGCTGGCGGCCACCGGCCGGGTCGACCACCTCGTGAACAACGCCGGGGTCGGCGGGAACGCGGTCGCGGAGGAGTGCCCGACCGACATGTACCTGTCGGTGATGAACGTCAACCTGTGCGGCGCGGTTCGCTGTGCACAGGCGGTGTTGCCGCAGATGCGCGAACGTCGCAGCGGCACGATCGTCAACATCTCGTCGGTCGCCGGCCGGATCGCCGCGCTGGCCCAGTCGCCCTACGTCGCGTCGAAGTGGGCCTTCGAGGGGTTCAGCGAAGGCCTGGCCCAGGAGTTGGCACCGTTCGGCATCCGGGTGGTGATCATCGAGCCAGGTGTGACGAAGTCGGCGATCTTCGCCAAGAACATCGATGCACCGAACTCGACCGGCGCGTACGAACCCCACTACCGACGGATGTTCCAGTTCTACGCCACCGGTATGGCCAACGCGACCGACCCCTTCGAGGTCGCCGAGGTGATCCACGAGGCGATCACCACCGACGAACCCCGCCTCCGCTACCCCATCAGCTGGGGCGGCGCCGAGCTCGCCGAACTGCACGACCGCATCGACCACAGCGACTGGATCGCGATGGGCGCCATCGAAGAGGACGACGAGTACTACCAGCGCTTCCACGACGTGTTCGGGCTCGATCTTCGTTGACCGATCCTCCTGCGCCCGATTCAGGTCTGCCCGTGAGGATCCTCACGGTCTGCAGCCACAATCGAACCCGATCGGTGATGATGGCGGCGCTGTTCGAGTCGATGCTCACCGAGCGGCTGGGGCCGGGGAGGGTGGCGGTGCTTTCCTCGGGGTTCGGGCCCGAAGGCATCCCGGCGATCGACGACGCCGTGGCCGCGATGCAGCGCCGCGGGCTCGACGTGTCGGCGCACCGCAGTCGCGCGACCACGGTCGCCCTCGTGGACGGGGCCGACGTGATCGTCACCGCCGAACGCGATCACGTGGTGAAGATCGCCGCGCTGTCGCCGCCGGCGTTCGCGCGAGCGATGACGCTGCCCGAGCTGTTGACCCGAGCCGCCGACACCCCGGGAGCGCTCGACGGCGACGGCATCCGCTCGCGGGTGGCAGCGCTCACCGCCGAGCGCACGGCCGGCGCCTACCTGCGCGAACCGATCGTCGACGTCGCCGATCCGACCGGTTCGAGCCCGAAGGCGTTCGAAGCCGCAGTGGTCGAGATCGAACGGCAGTGCGCGGAGGCGAGCGCATGGTTGGCGTCCGCGGCAGGTTGACACCGCACGGTCAGACCGACGTCGAATCGCCCCAGACTTCGCGCACCTTCTCGTAGACCCCCTGGTCGTAGGAGAACTCGACCATGTTCCCGTCCGGGTCGCGGAGCATGCAGATGTAGCCGATCGGATCGGGCATCTGGGTGGCTGGCATCGCGAGGCAGCCGGCAGCTTCACCCCTGCGAGCCACCTCGTCGACGCCGTCGCGGTCGGGCATCTCGATGCCCATGTGGTTGAACGGCCCGCTGCCGACAATCGGCGCCGGAGCGAACGGATCGCGGTGCTCGTGGAACTGGGCGACCACCAGGATGAACGGGAACTCGCCGCTGTCGGAATGCCCGAGCCAGGCGCCGTAGCCGTCGTCGTCCTCGCGCCGGTCGAGCAACTCGAGCGGGGTGAACTCGAGATACCAGTTGATCGTCGCCTCGATGTCCGACACCCGCAGCGCGGTGTGGGTCCAACGCGGCGCCCCCGGGCGGAGTCGGTGCAGCGGTTCGTTCATTGGCTCATCCTCGCGGTGTCGGTGCGCCGGCCGTGAGGTCGGCCGATGTGAGCCGAGAGTAGCTTCGGCTCGATGCTCCGACCCATCGACCACCGCCACCGATCGCCGATGGTCGCCGACCGGCGGACGACGGCGATCTCGCCGTGCTGATCGTCAGCGGCGGCGACGTCGTGACCATGAACGCCGAGCGGGACGTGCTCGTGGGTGGCGCGGTCGTCATCGACGGCGACGTGATCGTCGACGTCGGCTCGACGACGCTCCTCGGCGATCGGTATCCCCACGCGTCCGTGTTCGACGCGAGGGGATGCGTGGTGACCCCCGGCATGATCGACGCTCACCAGCACCTGACGGGTGACCCGCTGTTGCGGTGCTGCATTCCCGACCTGCTGCCGCCGGGCGACGCGATCTTCCAGTGGTCGATCCCGGTTCATCGAGTTCACGACTCGGTCGACGACGAGGTGTCGGCGAGTCTGGCAGCGGTCGAGGCCGTGCTCAACGGTGTGACGACGGTGGTCGAGGCGGGGACCGTGGCCGATGTCGACGCTGTCGCAAGCGGACTCCGGGCCGTGGGGCTCCGCGCCGCGGTGGGTGTCTGGGGTTGGGACATCGAGGACGGTCCGGGTGCGGCTCCTGCTGCGGAGGTGCTCGCTCGTCAGCGCGCCACCGTCGATGCGTATCCACCCGGCGACATCGTCGAGGGTTGGGTGACTCTGGTCGGCCACGACCTCGCCTCCGACGACCTGCTCGTCGGAGCTGCCGATCTCGCCCGCGAGCTCGGCACCGGCATGACGATGCACCTCTCACCGACGTCGTCTGATCCCGAGCGGTACCTCGAACGCACGGGTCGTCGCCCGATCGAACATCTGGCCGACCTCGGCGTGTTGGGACGCCATCTCCTGATCGGGCACGGAGTGTGGCTCGACGATGCCGAGGTCGACCTCCTCCTGTCGTCGGACACGGCGTTGGCGTACTGCCCGTGGGCGTACCTCCGGTTGGGGCAGGGCGTGTTCGCGAACGGCCGACACGCCGAGATCGTCGAACGCGGAGGCAGGGTGGGTCTCGGATGCGATGCGGCCAACGCCGGCGATTCGATCGACGTGCTGCGCACGGCAGCCCTCGCGGCCGGCATCGCCCGCGACGCTCGGCTCTCACCGGCCAGGTTCGGTGCTCATCAGGCGTTCGAGTTGGCAACGATCTCGGGCGCCGATGCGATCGGGCTGGCCGACAGGATCGGCTCGCTCGAAGTCGGCAAGCAGGCCGATCTGGTCGTGCATCGAACCGACACACCGGGGTGGACACCGCGAGGCGACGTGGCAGTCCAACTCGTGTGGGGGACCGACGGCCGCACCGTGCGCGACGTGTTCATCGCCGGTCGACAGGTGGTCGGCGACGGCCGAGTTCTCACGGTCGACACGGCCGAACTGTTCGCCCGGGCCGCCGAGCGGCACGACGGGCTCATTGCGCGGGCGGGGCTCGAGCTGCAGCACCCGTGGCCCCATCGAGACGCGCGATGATCCCGATGCGGTGCAGTCGGGAAGAGCGGTGCAGTCGGGAAGAATGGCGGTGATGTTCGTCGAGAACCCCGCACTGCGGCACCAGTGGTACGTCGTCGCCGAAGGAGCGGCCGTCGCCGACGCTCCGGTCGGTGTACGGCTGCTCGGTGCCGACTACGTCGTGTGGCGGTCGCCGAGTGGCGACGTGACAGCAGCCGCCGACCGCTGCCCGCACCGCGAGTCACCGCTCAGCATCGGCACCGTCGAGCACGGATGTCTGCGCTGTCCCTACCACGGCTGGGCCTTCGGCGACGGAGGCCGATGTGTCGAGGTCCCGTCGTCGGGCAGGGACCGCCCGATCCCGCCGGCAGCGCATCTGGCCACTGTCTCGGTGGTCGAGCGCTACGGGTTGGTGTGGTTGTGCCCCGACGAGCCCGAGGGCACGATTCCGTTGATGTCGATCGACGACGACCCCGCGTACCGGCGCATCAACACCGGCATGGAGACCTGGGCGACGTCGGCGACGCGGATGACCGACAACTTCATGGACATCGCCCACTTCCCGTGGGTCCATCTCGGCACGTTCGGCGTCGAGCAGCACACCGACGTGCCCACGCTCCACCTGGAGGCGCTCGACGACGGTTGGTTCGGATACCGGTACGAGGTCGAGGCCCGCAATGACACCGGCGGCACCGTGGCATCCGGCCAGGAGAGCGACGTCGTGCACCGACGGATGAGCACCGGCTTCCACCTGCCGTTTTCGGTGCGGAGCACCATCCACTACGACACCGGGTTGGACCACGTGCTGCTGTTGTGTTCGACCCCCGTGGACGACACGACGTCCTCGTTCACGTTCGTCGTGTGGCGGAACGACGACTTCTCGACGCCGAGCGAGGAGATCATCGCCTTCGACCGGGCGATCGGCGTCGAGGACAAGGTGATGCTCGAACGGGTGCCGGGAGTGCTGTCGCTCGACCAGCAGGCGACGGTGAGTGTGCAGTCGGACAGGCCCTC
Organism: Ilumatobacteraceae bacterium; assembly: GCA_963710625.1. Lineage (GTDB taxonomy): Bacteria > Actinomycetota > Acidimicrobiia > Acidimicrobiales > Ilumatobacteraceae > Sva-07. The sequence continues at coordinate 26,516 of CAVQBG010000010.1, forward strand.
GGTCGAGTGGCGTCGCCAGCTCGCGGCGCTGATCGGCTCCTGAGCGAGCACCGACCGACTCCGGTCAGGCGGTGTGTCGGCGGGTGGCGGGTGGTTGGTCGGGGGGTTGCCAGGTGGTTCGGTGTTCGGGTGGTGGGTTGAAGTGGAGCCAGTGGGTGTCGAGCGTTCGGGGACCATGCGGCCGGATCGTCCGATCGAGATCGGTATCGCGTCGTGGATGACGGTGGGGGTGATCAGCGCGTCGGAGCTGATGTACTTGGCGATGGCGTCGGGGAGGCGTCGGCCTCGGTCGTCGCTGGCGGTGCCGTCGGTGTCGAGGTGGATGTGGATCCGGAACCGGTCGCGGCGTGCGAGGTCGGCCACGGCGTCGAGTGATCGTTCGGAGATGTCGCGTACGGTGTCGATCCAGTCGACGTCGGGGTGGCCGTCGTGGAACAGTCGATCGCGTGATTCACGCAATGCTGTTTGGATGATCATGCCGGTGGGTTCGTCGCACTCGAGGTTCAGCCGGAACCGGCCGTCGGCGCCGAGACCGAACCACACCCGGTCCTGCACCCGCGGCACGACCGGTGATGAGTCAGCGGCAGGTGATGGTTCGCTGTCGGTGTGGGTGTCGGTGTTCGCCGGCTCCGGTTCGCAGGCGGTGTCATCTGCTTGGGCGTGTTCGGCGATCTCGGCGATCTGTTTCGCGTGGGCGGTGGACAGCCCGACTTTCCAGGCGAGGTACAACTCGGGACGTTCCACCCCCGGCCCGGCCCGGCCCACGCGGTGCGATCGGCGAGCATCAGCACACAGGCGTCGACCAGTCGACCGTGCAAGGCGTTGAGGTGGCCGGCGGTGTCGTTCAGCACCGTGTCGAGATCGTCCTCGAAGGTGATGGCGCCCGCTGACTCCATGGAGTCATGGTAGCACACACGTACGACAAAAGCCACGTTACTCGAACATGAGTTCCTCGCCGGTCACATTGATCCTCGGTGACCGCCATCACGATCGCGTCCGGACCGTCGATGTTGTGGCGGCGGGGGCTCAGCCCTCGCGCCATGCCTCGTCGAGCGGCGTGACGTCGGTGACATGGATCTCGGGACCGAGGGACGCGCCGGCGAGTTCGAGGCGATCTCCACTCCAGAAGGTGCCGGGGTCGTACCAGTTGGGAGGGCGTTCGTCGACGAGCAGACCCATGCGTTCGTAGGTGATCGCCGCCAATTCCGCGCAGTACACGTCGGTGAGCGAGATCTGCTTGCGCACCCGACCCGTGAGCCAGTGCTTCGCGAGCGACGCCGGGCTCGGGAACGCTCGGCCGCTGTACTCGGCAACCACCGACAGCGCCCGGTTCTCCATGTCGTCGGACACGTGGATGTCGATCTGACGGAACCACGGGTCCTGGCCGTACCGGTGCGTCCACACGCTCACCGCTCGCTCGAGGTGATGGAGCTGGGCGCCGCGTTCGCGTTCGCCGGTCCACACGTTGGGCATGCTCGCGCCGAGTTCGGCATGCCAGATCAACGGCGGCAGGTCGTCGATCGCGAGCACGATCCCGACATGGTTGACGGGGCTGTTCGTGAACAGGCGGATCGCCCGATCGGCGGCGGATCGCCCGCGAAACAGCCACACGTCACCCGTCGCCGCTTCGGCGAGCGCATCGCGCAGGGTCATCGAGTCCGGCATCGGTGCCCTAACGTACGTGCTCGTGCGGTGGGCCAAGATACTCGGTGTCGCCGGTGTGGTCGCCGTGCTCGGCGCCGCCGGTGCCGTGGCCTACCAGCGGCGACGCCAGCGGGCCTGGGTGGAGTTGCCTCCCGACGAGTTGCGGTCGCGCCTCCATGCACGACTTGCCGGGGCCAACGGCGCCGTCGAGGTCGCCCGGTAAGGTGGTCGCATTGGGGCGCGCGTTGTCCTGATCGCCGAGCGGTCGTGGAGTCACCACGGTCCGGGCGTCGACGGAACGAGGCAACATGGCCACCAAGAAGCAGCCGGTCAGCCGCTGGCACGACGGCACCACCCCGGTCGAGGATCTCCCCCCGACCGAGCAGATCGCCCACGAGCTCGTCGTCGGACGGCGCGACCTCGCGCCGTCGATCGAGCGCATCATGGATGCCGAACTCGACGACGACCAGCGCAACCTGGCGATCACGCTCTTCCGCGACTCGTTGGACGCCGACGCCGATCCGAACCGCGATCCTCGTGTAGCGATCGCCACCGCTGAAGCCGGCTGACGCGCCCTCGCTCGCGATGAGCGCCCCGTTTCCCACCGAGTACGTCCGAGGGCTGCCGAAAGCGGAGCTGCACGTGCATCTCGAGGGGACCGTCGATGCGGCAACGGTGCTGACGCTCGCCGAACGCCACGGTGTTCGCCCGCCGGGTGACGACATCGAGGGCATCGACGCCTGGTTCCGCTTCGACGGGTTCCCGATGTTCCTCGAGCGGTACTTCGCCGTCCTCGATCTGCTGCGCGAGCCCGACGACTTCGCACTCGTCGCCGAGCGGTACCTCGACCACGCGGTCGATCAGGGCGTCGTCCACGTCGAGTTCCACGTCTCCGCCACCGGCCACATCGTCGAGCAGGGCAAGGCGTGGGGCCCCATCCACGACGGCATCGTCGACGGCTGCCTGCGTGCGGCCGATCGCACCGGCATCTCGTGGGGTCTGATCCCCGACATCTCGCCACATCTCCCGGCTGAAGCCTGCGCCGTGGCGATGCAGGAGGTGTTCGCCCATGGCACCGACCATCTGGTCGCGGTGGGCATGGGCGGCCCGGCCGACAGTTGGACGACCGACGACTTCGCACCGATCTTCGTTGCTGCACGCGATCACGGGCTGCCCGGGGTCTCCCATGCGGCGGAACACGGCGGCCCGGCCGAAGTGCGCTTCGCCGTCGAGCAGTTCGGTGCGGTCCGGATCCAGCACGGCATCGGCGTGATGGCCGATCCCGAGGTGGTCGCGATGCTCGTCGATCGTCGGATCGCCTGCGACGTCTGCCCGGGATCGAACCTCGCGCTCCGTGCCGTCGAGTCGGCGGGCGACCACCCGCTGCCGCTGATGCTCGATGCCGGCATCGTCGTGACGCTCGGCACCGACGATCCGCCGATGTTCCAGACCGACCTTCTCGCCGAGTACCGGCGCGCGTGGGCGTGGTGCGATCTCGATCTCGACGGCATTCGAGCGCTGGCCCGCAACTCGATCGAGCACAGCTTCGCCGCGCCGTCCGCCAAGGCTGCCTGGCTCTCCGAACTGGCCTGAGCCTGCGGCGTCAGGTGATCAGTTCGCTGAGCGGATCTGCGGGATCACCTGCTCGGCGAACAGACGCATCGTCTGGGTGTCGGGGTAGTCGGAGCACCACGGGTAGAAGCCGGTGCAGCCGAGGTCGATGTAGGTCTGCAGCTTCTCGGCCACCTGCTCGGGTGTGCCGACGAGGTTGCCGGCGTGCCACGACTCGAACGGTTCGCCGTAGAAGCTCCGGGTGCCTCCGTCGAGGATCTCCTGCTCGGACTCGCGGATGAAGACCTCCGGCGACCACGTCTTCTGGATCTCGTCGTAGTCGCGGCCGACGTCACGGCAGTGCTCGCGCAGCACGTCGCACTTGTGCTGGAACTCGTGTGGCTTGCCGCCGAAGTTCGAGGCGTCCGCGAGGCGGGCGACGACACGGAGGGTGAGCTGCTCGCCGCCGCCGCCGATCAGCACCTGCGGGCGGGGCGACTGCAGGGGCTTCGGATCGCACTGCGCGCCGTCGAGGGTGTAGTAGCGGCCGTCGTACGACACGTCCGGCTCGGACCACATGGCGGTGACGATCTCGACGGTCTCGCGCAGCATGCGGATGCGGTCCGCCGGCGCAGGGAACTCGTAGCCGTAGCCCGTGAACTCGTGCTGGTACCAGCCGGCACCGATGCCCCAGATCAGACGGCCCCCCGACATCACGTCGAGGTTCGACGTGAGCTTCGCCAGCAGCGACGGCTCGCGATACGGAGCACACCCGACCATCTGACCGAGCTCGATGGTGCTCGTGCGCTGCGAGATCGCCGCGAGCGTCATCCAGCACTCGAACATCGTCTCGTGGGCGGGCACCGGCACGTTGTGGAAGTGGTCGTACACCCACAGCGAGTCGTAGCCGAGTTCCTCGGCGAGTTGCGCGATGTCGACCGCCCGCTGCCACTTGTCCACGGGGTCGGCGATGGAGGAGAGCTCCATCTTCCAACCCTGGGGGATGAACACGCCGAACCGGAGATCTGTCATCCGTTCATCTTGGCAGCACCGGTGGAGCGGGTCGACCGTCGCGCTGCCTCACGCACCGAGCAGATGCCGGACGATGTCGGTCTTGCCAGCAGATCCCGCAAACGGAGAGAGTTCACCCATTGCGGGCCGCCGAACTCGACGACGTGGAGGTGTGCCACGCGGTGGCTCGGGCGGGTCTCGAGCACGAAGACGTACCCGCCGTGTGAGCCTGCGTCGCCTCGGTGGATCCACCCGCCACTCGTGAGCGAGTCGCGGATCGCGACGACATCGTGGTCGCCCACGTTGCCGACGGCCAGGTCGATGATCGGCTTGGCCAGCAGTCCGACCACCGACGAGGAACCGATCTGTTCGACATCGGCCGCGAGCCCGACCGTTCTCGCAGGCGCAGGAGAATGCGGGTGTTGACACCGGGCTACGGTCGACGGCGGCACAGGTGCCAGACCAAGATGTCGGCATGCACGTAGTACGGATCTCACGAGGCAGCTTCGACGCCAACGACGATTTCGAGGTAGCAGCGCGACTCGATGCGTCTCAGCACTCGCTCGTCGCTGGGCGCAGCAGCACGAGGCGACGGTGAGGTCGTAGGAGCAGATGTCATGGAACCTTCGCGTTGTCGCTGCAACGCTCGTCATCGTGTTTGCCCTGACGTCGACAGCGTGCGTCGAGAACCTCGAGCCAAGAATCGAGTTCGAGAATCAAACCGACGAGCGCGTGTGGGTCGGCCACAACGCAGCGGCACCAGAAGGATTCAGGATTCCCGAGCGCCTCTGGAAGGCAGCTCTGCCTGGTGAGCGGATTCTGCTCAGCGATGGCGGGTGCGTGGAGACCGGGGAGTTCGTGGTCGCAACCGAGCCCAACGAGTCATCCGTGATCGACAGGAGGCCTCTGGCGTCCGCCGGCGTGAAGCTCTGTGACGGCGATCACTGGGAATGGTCCGGCATCGGAGACCACGACTGATCGGTGACGTCGGGCCCGATCGCGTCGTCGGCATCTCGATCCCGACCGGTGATCGTGGCCCTGGCATCCGTCTGAATCGCACCCGGTTCGAATCTGTCTTGGCGATGCCGTCGGTCGATTCTTGACGTTGGGCCCTGGCACGGGAGTGAGCTCGGCGCGACGGTGAAGAGCAAGCTGAAGGGAGGTGTCATGCGCAACCTGCGAGTGGGCCTCGCGCTCGGATTGCTGGCCGCCGCGTCGGCTTGCGGGAACGGCGACGACACGGCCACGAGCACGGTCGCGCCGGACGCGACCACACCGAGTTCGACGACGATCACCGGCGAAGCGCCCGGCACGACAGCGCCGAGCACCGAGTTGGGCACGACGACCACGACCGAATCGCCGGACACCACACCTGCCTCGACACCCGCACCCGCCACGCCCAGCACCGACCCGACCCTCGTCGACGTGCGCATCTACCTCCTGCGCGACGAACGGCTCGCCGTCACTCATCGGCAGGTGGCAGGCCCCGCGGTGTTGCGCAACGCCATCACCGAACTCCTGGAGGGGCCCGCCGACAGCGAACGCGCCGCCGGGCTCCACACCGAGATTCCCGACGGCACGACGCTACGCGACCTGAATCTCGTCGACGGGCTCGCCACGGTCGATCTGAGCAGCGACTACGAACGCGGCGGCGGCACGCTCTCGATGACGGCCCGGCTGGCACAGGTGATCTTCACCGCTACGCAGTTCGACAACGTCGACGAGGTGCTGTTCTGGCTCGACGGTGCCCCCGTCGAGTTCTTCGGCGGGGAGGGCATCGTGCTGGGCGAACCCCAGCAACGGCGAGACGTCGACTGGGCGTTGACCAAAGGGATCATCATCGACACACCCCTGCCGGGAGCCACCGTGACCAGCCCGATCACCGTCACCGGCGAAGGGGACGTGTTCGAAGCCGACTTCCCGATGGAGGTCAGACGCAATGGGGAGCGGATCAGTGACGTGGTGATCGTGTTCGCCGGAGCCTGGGGCAACTGGGCCGACTTCCAGACGACGATCTCGGTCGACGCGCCGACCGGCCCGATCGAACTCGTCGCCCTCAGCCCCGTGGGCTGCACCCCGGACAGCGAGCCCAACTGCCCGGTGGACCTCGAGACCATCGTCCCGCTCACCCTCACGGGTTGACATCCCGTCCGTGGTCTCGTGGGATCGTCACCGTCGCGTCAAAGGAGCCGAGAGGGTCCGCAAACATCTTGTTGACATATCGTTCTTCGATACGCATGATGCGACCTGAAGCATATCGAAAGTCGATATGCACGACGGGAAGAGCCGCACCATGTCCAACGACCACCCCGAAGGTTCTGCACGATCCTTCGGTCGTGCAATCGAAATCATTGCCACCATCGCAATCATCTTCGCCACCATCGGCGTCATTGCCCCGCTCATCGGCGGCAACGGGCTGCGCATCACCGACCAACCCGACGGCTCTGAGGCGATGATGAGCGTGACAGCGGAGCCGTCCTCGGAATTCGAGATCGATCTCGGCAACCCGCTCCCGACCACGGTGGACGACTTCGGCGACGTTTCTGTCTTCGGGCAAGCTGTCGTGGAGGTGGGCGACCCACTGACTGTCACTGCCGACATGCTCGACCCCACGCCGTCACAACGAGTCGTGTGGCTGCTCTGGCAAGTCTCAGGCCCCCTCCTGGCCCTGCTCATCGCCTGGCCAGTTCGCCAGATGGCCCGCTCGACGCGGACCGGCGACCCGTTCACCGTCGAGAACGAACGGAGACTCTGGCGCATCTCGGCACTCGTCATTGGCGGCGGCTTCGCCGTCAGCCTCATCGCCGGGGTCGCTCAGATGATCATCGTGCAGCGGTCAGCCGCAGCTGATCTCTTCGACCCCGAACTCACGATCGACTTCATCCCGATCATCATCGGGTTGGTCATCGCAGCACTCGCATCGATCTGGCACCTCGGTGTGGTGATGCGCGACGAACTCGACGCGACGATCTGAGGCCCTGCTGATGGCTGACGCAGTACCGCACCGCATCCACTGCCACCTCGACGACCTTCTCGAGAGCCGGGACATGACACTCGTCGACCTCGCCGAGGCGGTCGGGATCACCGTCGCCAACCTGTCCATCCTGAAGAACGATCGAGCCAAAGCGATTCGCTTCACCACGCTGACCTCGATCTGCGATGCCCTCGCCTGCACACCCGGCGACGTGTTCTCCGTCACCGAATGACCGGCTGAGACCGATCAGAACGACGCCCCGTGGGGGCACGGGTTCGATCCACCCTGTACCCATCAGCGGAACGGGAGCGATTCCGCAGCTGGTGCCGCTGACCTTGTGAAACACCAGTTCAGCGGCAATATCGGCCGCGGACTCCGCGCGATCCGAGAGCAACGAGTGCGGACTTGGCGAGGGGGAATCGCCGGTCCCTCAGCGGCGTTCGTCGACGTCCGCGAGGGTCCGCCGAGGTCAGTCGTCGATCGCGTCGAGCAGCCGACCCGCTGCCGCGACGAGGGGCGGAAGATCGTGTTCGACGGTGGCGGCAACGATCGCGTGGTCGGTGTCGAAGTAGCGGTGCGCCAGGTGGTTGCGCATGCCGGCGACGTCCTGCCACGGAACCTCGGGTTCCGCGGCGAGCACGGCTGGATCGATTGCCTTGACCGCTTCACCAATCTCGATCAACCGCACCCTCACGGCATCGAACACGAGCCCATCGGTGAGACTGCCGCGCTCCAGGTGGTCAGCGATCGCTTCCGCGGCAGCGAGCACGTCGGCGAGTCGTTGCGCATCGTTCCTCACAGCGCGATCGCTTCGTTCGCAACGCGCTTGGCGACAGCCGGCTTGAGTCCCGCCGCAGGAACGACGTCCACCGGTCGCTTGAGGATCTCGCTCAGCTCGCGCTCGAGACCGACCAACCCGACCACGCTGACACCATCAGCGAGATCGACGAGGATGTCGACATCGCTCGACTCGGTGTCCTCACCGCGGGCGACACTGCCGAACACGCGCACATTCGTCGCCCCCCGCCGTCGGGCAGCGTCGAGGATCGCTCGGCGATGCCGACGCAACCGTCGCCCGATCCGGGTGTCCGGTAGGCCGCGCACTTCAACCGGTCCCGGTACGACCTCGATCGACACGGCGTGACCTGAGGCCTCGATCAGCTTCGACAACATCGCCAGTCCGGGTTCGCGCCGACCGTTCTCGTACGCGCTGACCACCGGCTGGGCGACACCCGCTCGCCGCGCAAGCTCGCACTGTGACATGCCGGCGCTGCGTCGCGCGGTTCTGATCATCTCTGCAGCCTCAGCGCTCACGGCTCCATGCTATAGGCAAATGTATATGTCATCTAGCTTTTGGAGCGTGGTTGCTCATGTTCGATCCTCTGAGCGACCACTCCAATCACTCGTCCAGTGTCAAGCTCTGCGACGTGATTTCGTGGCGCGGGACTTGGGCCGAACTCGGTCGATTCTGCAGCACTCAGGCTCGTGATTATCGGTGCAGAAGTGTGAGCTGTTCACGTGGGTACTAGCCCAGGTGGAGGATGTCGATCGATGCCGGCAACGATGCGAGCGGCGTCCCGTCGGATGCGTCGAATACCGCGAGGAGCTCTGGGTTCATCCAGGGTTCGTACTCGGCGCAGCTCGAAGCGAGGGTGGCAACCACCCGTTGGTCAGTGAACGCGAGGCCAGCGAACGAGCGCGGCAACTCTGTGCGCCAGAGCAGTGAGCCGTCGACAGTGTTGCGCACGGCGATGTCCCTGGTGACGTGCGGGCTCACACCGCCTCCGTAGTCGCCGTACACGACGCGTGTGCCATCGGGGGTGAACGTGTGGAATCCTGCGTAGTCATCGCCATTGATGGAGATGCCGTCAGCGTTCACGATGTCACCATTGCCCTCGGCATCGAAGTGAACGGTGAAGCTCCGGTCAGCCACGGATTCGAGCATCCTGCCTCCATCTTCGAAGCGGAACGACACAGGATCGATGGCGGTCGACACGCCGGTCGAGCAGTCGACGGCGTAGTTCGGGATTGGGTACTCCAGCGAGGTCGGTGTCGTCTCGTTGTCGCGTTCGACCGTCGCCACGGACGAACCGTCGGGGCGCTGTCCGACGCTGCGCATGCTTCCTGCGGCTTCGCACACGATCGAGCCATCGAGGGTGGCCGCGGTTGTGGTGGTGACTCTCTCGGCTTCATCTGGATACGTGGTCCAATAGACGAACCGACCGTCCGACCATGTCGAGGCATCGGGTGCGGCAGGGACATCTGACGTGCGGCCGTCGACCCAGGTCACCACTCGCCCGTCGGTAAGCGCGGCGACCACGGTGCTCGCCCGTGTGATCTCGGCGACGGTTGCCAGCGATGCCGCAATCGCCACACTCACCTTCATCAACGATGACGGATCAACGATCGCGGTTGCAGACGTACCCGACATACCCGCCGGGCTCGGTGGAGGTGGAGTCATCCGGCTTGCGCCGCGCCCGGTGGAGCAGTCGCCGCCCATGCCGCGCACGTTCGTGGACGAGGACAACACTCGGTGCCTCGAGTACGAGACGTCCGCAACCAGCGCGAGTGGTGTGTGCTTCGACGACGGGTACGACGAACTGGAAATCCGAACCGTTGACGCCGGCACGCTCCACCCCAACGCGACCATCATCGGCGCAACGGACAACACCGAGGCGGCGCATGTCGTCGTGGTCAGCGACACCGGTGAGCAGCCGGTGGAGTTGCTCGTTGTCGACGGATGGCCAGAACGCATCTTCGCGGCGAACCTTCCCGCCGGCAACGTCGAGCTTCGACTCGAAACCAGCGACGGACGCATCCTCGCGACAACAACCCCGTAAGCGGGGCACACGATCAACCGAGCGCCCACCGACCAATACGCGATCCGTCACGCGGAACCCGAGAGCCGTGGACGGTCAATCAAGCTCGGCACGAATCCAATCGACGAACGACGTTTTGACGCCGTTGCAGCCGTGGTTTCCGGACGACCTTTCCGATCCACCCCGAACCCATCAGCGGAACGGGAGGGATTCGAACCCCCGAGCCTTGCGGCCGGCCGCTTTCAAGGCGGCTGCATTCGTCCACTCTGCCACCGTTCCGGTCCCGAGGTTACCGGGCTACACTCCGGGGCTCCCAGGAGAGGTGCCAGAGCGGCCGAATGGGGCGCCCTGCTAAGGCGTTGATCGCAGCAATGTGGTCCGTGGGTTCAAATCCCACCCTCTCCGCCACGACCGGCGTCGCCCTCGGGCGCGCCGGTCGTCGTTCGTTCTCGCCCGCGGTCGGGGGCCGCGCGGGTCGTCGACCGGGCCCCGGCAAATGACATGTGTGTCGTTCCGATGTCGCTGATGTTGCGGTTTCATGACGAACGGGATAGAACGGACGCCGACTCGTCACGCCGACCCGGCGTGTGCCTCCGACCCGGTCGGTGAGCGCCGCGCTGCTCGACCGCTCCGAACCCTCCCACCATGACCGACCACTCCCACCCCGACGCCGATCGCTGGCGTGAGCTGGCACCGTCGGATCCCGGAAGCGACCCGAGCCGGGACTTCTGGGGAGACGCCGCCGACTGGCGGTCGGAAGTGGCCACGGAGCCGATCGACGACGACACCGCCCCCGGTGACGACGCTGTCCCCGGTCTTGGCGCAGCCGCACGGCGCTGGTGGAACTCGACCGGTCGTCCAGCAACCCGGACGCACAGCGGAGCGACGCGGTCCCATTTCGCACCGACCGGAACACGAACCGCACCGAGGCGGTCACCATCCCATGACCGTGCGCTCGATGTCGAAGCTTCTGCCCCGTGGCTGGATGCCGACGGCACTGCTGACGACGACGCACCCGGCGCGTGGGACGACGGCTGGCAGCAGCCCGACGATCGCCCACGCGGTGGCGTCGACCCGCTCCTCGCCCGGTTCGGCGGCGTGGCGGTCGTCCTCACACTGCTCGTTCCGGTCGCGATGTCGTTCACCTCCGATTCCGACAGCGGCGACGCGCTCCGCACGGCCGAGGCACCGTCCGCACTGCCCAGCCCCGTCGCCGAGGTCACGGCGAACCCGACGATCGACGCTCTCCCCGCTCCAGATACCGCCGCACCGCTGACCGCGGCATCGATCACCGACCCGCCGGTCGGTGCCGGACCCGCAGCATCGACGCCCGCCGCCACGGGGCCGGCAACAGCGCCCGAGCCTCCCGTCACCGAGCCGGCCATCACTGAGCCGGCCGAGCCTCCGGCCTCCACCGCAACGGCGTCACCGAAGTCCGAATCGCTGGCCGATACGCGCTGCGGGGCCGAGTACGAGATCGTCGCCGGCGACTTCTGGATCCGGCTCGCTGATGGCGCGGGCGTCGACATCGCCGATCTGTTCGCCGTCAATGACGCGACGTCCGACACACCGTTGTACCCGGGCCGCACGATCTGCCTGCCCGCCGGAGCGCGCACGCCGCCCCCACCCACCACGACGCCCCCGACCACGCCCCCCGCCACGCAGGCGCCGAGCATCGCGTCCTCGTCGGGGTCGCGCGGGACCACGACGACCGCTACCACACCCCGCTCGACCGCTGCGCCGGCAACCACCGCGCCGGCGACCACCGTGGCGCCACCCGCGCTGCCCCCGTCGTCGAACGCGAGCACCGACGAGGTCCAAGCGATCATCCGGGCCGTCTGGCCCGACGATCTCGAGGAGCGAGCCCTCGAGATCGCCCGGCGCGAGAGCAAGTTCCAAGCCACGGCGAAGAACAACTGCTGCTACGGCGTGTACCAGATCTACTGGAGCGTCCATCGCCGGTGGCTCGCTGGCCTCGGCATCACCTCTCCCGAGCAGCTCTACGACCCCACGCTCAACGCACGCGCGGCGTTGACGCTCTACGAGCGAGCCGGTGGCTGGGGCCCCTGGGGCGGCTGAAACTCGCACTGGCCGAGCGTCGGCATCGCGGCGAAGTTCCGCCTACACTGTCGCCCGTCACAAACCGGCGCTCGTAGCTCAATGGATAGAGCACTTGACTACGGATCAAGCGGTTGGGAGTTCGACTCTCTCCGAGCGCGCAGGACACCGAGGGGCCCTCCTGAACGGAGGGTCCCTCGAGCGTTTTCGGGCCGGAGCTCGTTCGCCGCCGGACGGTTGCGAACGCACGCAGCGATCTTGGTCACACCGGGACCTTCGGCTCTGCTGCCGGCGCCTCTTCCGGCACACGGTGTGGGGTATCGAGACGCACAGTCAGGTCCCGATTCAGGGTTCGGAACCACCCGCACCCGGAGGTCACGGCGTTGGACGGACTTCGACGTAAGACCCTTCTCCGCCGCACGAGACAGGCGGGGTGACCATGTGAGTGGGTCCCCTCGAGAGGAGGAGTCATGCGCAAGTCAACACTGGTCGGAGGGCTCGCCGCAGCACTGGCCTCGATGGTCCTGGTACTCCCACCGCCGGGGGCTCTGGCGGCCCCGGGTGACACCCCGGGCTCGAGCTTCTCGGATCTTCTCATCGTCCGGCGAACCGAGAACGGTGTCCCCACCTCGATCGGCCCCTTCGTCGAGGTGAGCGATCCTGCGGTCACCTGTGTCGAGCCGATCGCCGTCGTCGACGGTGCGTACGCCGACATTCCCGGTGTCGACTCCGTACTCAATCCCGTCGACGGACGACAGGTCGACCTGGTGCCGCTCCAGGGCAACACCGTGGCCAATCCCGCTGAGGACGACACCGCTTGTTTGCCGCAGGTCGGATACGAGCAGTACGTGGCGGAGGTCGAACTCGAGCGGTTGAACCTCGCCCGAACCAATGACGAGGTGCTCTGGAAGAAGCTGGTCGAGGTGAGGACGCGGCTCACCGGCGCAGAGGTCACGCTCGACGGCGCCGGTCGGATCACTGCGGACGGTGTCGCGCTCGATGCGTCACCCGACTATGCCGCCATCTACGCCGCATACGCTCCAGCGGTGACGGCGCTCGAAGGGAGCCCTCCAGCGATCGAGAAACTCGGAGGCCTGATGGACACCGGCTCGATCCCGGGACTTCCGGGCTACCCCAGCGTCCCTGCTTCGATCGAGCAGAACGGCGAGGAGTTCGACCAGTGGATGTTGGCGGCAGCGGCCGTCGGCACCGCAGCGGGCAAGACGGTTCCGATCACGGTCGACACGATCGAGTACTACAACCGCACCGCCGCCCCCGAAGAACTCGTCGCCAACTGGGACTATGCCTCGACCAACTTGCTGAGCGAGACGGGCCCGAACGGTGAGCGGTTCGTCGACTACCGCGACTTCAGCTACACCCGTTCGGAGGTGTACAACGGCTGTTCGATCTGGCTCGACTACTCAACGCTGACGTGGGAGGCCGGTCTCGTCCTCGACCGTGTCGAGTTCCTCGACATCGTCCCGGTTCCCGGAACGGTGGAAAACGTCGCCGGGTTCACCCAACTGGCCGACGACGTCCGCTCGGTCATCAACTACATCCACGAGAACGGTCAGGCTCTGCTGCCCTCGACCTCGCCGTACGCCGGCTACGGGTTCTACATCGACCCGGTGTTCCAGAACACGTGCAACGACCCGAATCCGGATCTCGCCCCTGATGGAGTGCCCCTCTCACAGGCCGAGATGGCCTCGTATCTCAACGACTTGGTGATCGAGGCCGAAGCGCCGTCGGTGATGATCACCAGCGCGCCGGCGGCCACCACCACGGTGACCGAGGCGACGTTTGCCTGGGAAACGAATGCGTTCAAGGAACTGTGCGTCCTCGACGGTGGCGCCCTCGAGACCTGCACGAGCCCGAAGACCTACAGCGGGCTGACGCTGGGAGAGCACACCTTCACGGTCATCGCAGTGAGCGCCGAAGGCAAGCTCGCCTCCGATACGCACACCTGGACGATCATCCGGCCCGGTGAGGACACGATGATCACACCCTTGAACCCCGTGCGGTTGGCGGACACCCGACCCGGTTGGGTTGCTGCTGACGGCCTGTTCTTCGGGACGGGCCCGGTGGCCGCTGGTCAGGTCGTGCAGGTGTCCGTCGCGAACCGCGGCGGCGTTCCTGCCGATGCGACGGCGGCGGTGCTCAACGTGACGATTGTCGATCCGGTTGCAGACGGGTATGCGACGGTGTTCCCGTGTGGGACGGTTCCGTCCACGTCGACGTCGAACTATTCGGCGGGTGAGAACGTGGCGAACGAGGTGATTGCGAAGTTGTCGCCGACGGGCACGATCTGTGTGTTCACGTATGCGACGGCCAACGTGATCGTCGACGTCGCAGGGTATGTCCCGGCGCTGTCGGACTACGTGGGGTTCACCCCGGTGCGGTTGGCGGACACCCGGGCTGGTTGGGTTGCTGCCGATGGGCTGTTCACGGGTACCGGTCCGGTGCCTGGTGGCCAGTTCGTGCAGGTTCCCGTTGCGGGTCGTGCCGGTGTTCCGGCTGATGCGAAGGCGGCGGTGGTCAACGTGACCATTGCCAACCCGGTTGCTGGTGGCTATGCGACGGTGTTCCCGTGTGGGACGGTTCCGTCCACGTCGACGTCGAACTATTCGGCGGGTGAGAACGTGGCGAACGAGGTGATTGCGAAGTTGTCGCCGACGGGCACGATCTGTGTGTTCACGTATGCGACGGCCAACGTGATCGTCGACGTCGCAGGGTATGTCCCGGCGCTGTCGGACTACGTGGGGTTCACCCCGGTGCGGTTGGCGGACACCCGGGCTGGTTGGGTTGCTGCCGATGGGCTGTTCACGGGTACCGGTCCGGTGCCTGGTGGCCAGTTCGTGCAGGTTCCCGTTGCGGGTCGTGCCGGTGTTCCGGCTGATGCGAAGGCGGCGGTGGTCAACGTGACCATTGCCGATCCGGTTGCTGGTGGGTATGCGACGGTGTTCCCGTGTGGGACGGTTCCGTCCACGTCGACGTCGAACTATTCGGCGGGTGAGAACGTGGCGAACGAGGTGATTGCGAAGTTGTCGCCGACGGGCACGATTTGTGTGTTCACGTATGCGACGGCCAACGTGATCGTCGATGTCGCCGGGTACTTCTGAACGTCACGAACGAGGGCGGCGTCTTCGGATGCCGCCCTCGGCGCGTCTGGCGTGCAACCGCTCCTGTCCCCGGTCGACTCGACCGACCCGATTCCCGCCGGCGCATCGGCCGCTGCGTTGCCGTCGCGGCCCCAGCAGGACCCGGCCGACAACCGTTCATCGCCGCTGTACCCATTGTCAGGATTTCCTCAAGTTCCTCGTCGATCGGGCCGATGACCGCTCATGAGACTGGTTCGGCTCGGCGCGCTCGTCGGCAGCGTCGTGCTGCTCGTCGCCACGACGGTCTCGATGTTCAACCAGCGGTCGGAGCAGCAATCCGAGCAGGAGGCCCGTGTGACGGCGACGGTGCTGATCGCGGACCAGTCCGTGCAGAGCACAATCACCCGAGCGCTCGCCGTGGTCGACGCGGCGTCGGCCGGCACCGACCCTGCGACGGTCGCGAGTTCGTTCGGCAGCGATGCCGCTGCGTGCATGATCTCCGCCGCCGACGAGCGTTGCACCGCCGGCGATCTCACCGCCACGTCCGCGTTCGGTGACGTGGTCAGCGCCGCCGTCGAACGAGGCGGACCGGCGATCGTGGTGGACAACGCCACGGGAACACTGCTCGCCGTCGCCCGCAAGGGTGAGGTCACCACGGTGCTGCAGGTCCCGGTGGCCGCGCTCACCGGACCACTCGCGACGGCGTCGATCGAGGCGAACCGGGCGACCGTCACGATCGCCCTGACGACCGCACGAGGCCGCCCCGGCGAAGCGGGATTCGATCGGACCGGACCCACGAGCGTCGACGGCCAGGTCGTCGTGTTCGACACGTTGGCGCTCCCAGGTGACGGCGGGTCGGTACGAGTCACGGCGGCGATCGCCGACGACGCCGGGTTGGTCGGGGAAGGTGTCGGACGTTCCCTCGTCCTGCTCGCACTGGGGAGCGTGCTGGCAGCGCTGGCCGGTTGGACATTCCTCCTCGACCGTCGGACGCTCGAGCGTCGAGCGACGACCGACGATCTCACAGGTCTTCCCAACCGACGCGAGTTCGAGCGGATGACCGACGAGCAGTTGTTGGCCGCCGAGCGGTTCAACACCGGTGTGTGCGTGATGTTGATCGACCTCAACGGCTTCAAGCAGATCAACGACACCCTGGGTCACCAGTTCGGCGATCTCGTGCTCCGGGCAGCTGCGAAACGGCTGCGTGAGGCGGTTCGTGACACCGACGTCGTCGGACGTTGGGGTGGTGACGAGTTCGTGATCCTGCTGCCGGGGGTCGAAGATGCCTCGGGCGTGCGGGCCAGCGCCGAACGCATCGGTGGACTGCTCGGCGGCACGCCGATCGCCGAGGACGTCACGATCACAGCCGCCATCGGCGCGGCGCTGTTCCCGCGCCACGGCAGCACGCTCGACGAACTCGTACGCGCCGCCGACGAGGCGATGTACGGCGCCAAGTCGACCGGTGTCGTTCACCGGCTCGCCGACGTCCACAGCGTGCAGGACGGACCCAGCTCGACGGGTCGCGGCTACAGCGGACCGGACCGGCGTCGCACGCCCGACCACGTCTGACCGCACGACCCGGGAGCGGTCCACCGGGGCTCGCATACACTGCGGCGGTGCCTTCTCGGAACCCGCTGACCGTCAAGCTGGCCGGATTCGGCACGACGATCTTCGCCGAGATGTCGGCGCTCGCCGTGGAGACCGGCGCCATCAACCTCGGACAGGGGTTCCCCGACACCGACGGTCCCCGTGAGGTGCTCGATGCTGCGGTCGCCGCGATCCGATCCGGCGCCAATCAGTATCCGCCCGGGCCGGGAACGATCGAACTGCGGCAGGCGATCGCCGACCACCAGCGGCGCTTCTACGGCATCGAACTCGATCCGGTCTCCGAGGTCGTGGTGACCGCCGGTGCGACCGAGGCGCTCGCCGGAGCGCTGCTCGGCATGCTCGACACCGGCGACGAGGTCGTCGTGTTCGAGCCGATGTACGACAGCTACCAGGCCGGGATCGCGCTCGCCGGCGCACGTGCCGTTCCCGTGCTCCTCACCCCTGACGAGACGGGTCGGTACGTGTTCGATCCCGACGACCTGCGGTCGGCGGTCACTGATCGCACGAAGCTGATCCTGTTGAACACGCCGCACAACCCGACCGGCAAGGTGTTCGATCGTGCCGAGCTCGAGTCGATCGCCGAGGTGGCGCTCGACCGGGATCTGATCGTGGTCACCGACGAGGTGTACGAGCACCTCCTGTTCGACGGACGTCCCCACGTCCCGCTGGCCACGCTCCCCGGCATGTTCGACCGCACGCTCACGATCTCGTCGGGCGGCAAGACCTTTCACACCACCGGCTGGAAGATCGGCTGGATGTCGGGTCCGGAGCCGTTGGTCACCGCTGCGAAGACCGCCAAGCAGTTCCTCACCTACGTGAACGGCGCCCCGTTCCAGCCGGCGATGGCGGTCGGCCTCGGCCTCGGCGACGACTACTTCGAGCGTCTCGCCGCCGACCTGCAGACCGCGCGCGACCACCTCGTGGGCGGCCTGCGCACCGCCGGTTTCACCACCTACGTGCCCGAGGCGACCTACTTCACCACAGTCGACATCCGACCCGTGGATCCCTCCGGGGACGGCATGGCGTTCTGCCGTTCGCTGCCCGCCCGCTGTGGTGTCGTCGCCATCCCCAACGAGGTGTTCTACGCCCGGCCCGAACACGGCCGGCACCTGGTCCGTTTCGCCTGCTGCAAACGGCTCGACGTGATCGACGCCGCAGTGGAACGTCTGGCGCTCGGAGCGGAATCGTGAGCGCAGTGCGCGTCGCCGCGATCCAGCACGACATCGTCTGGCACGACCGGATGGCCAACTTCGCGCACCTCGCCCCGAAGGTCGCCGGCGCTGCGGCCTCGGGCGCTCGGGTGGTGTTGCTCACCGAGACGTTCTCGACCGGCTTCTCGTTCGACACACCGGGCATCGCCGAGCCCGAGGGCGGACTTTCGTCGTCGTTCCTGGCCGAGATGGCCGTGCAGCACGCGATGTGGGTGGGCGGATCCTGTCCCGAGGTCGCCGCAGACGCACCGGCCGACGACCAACGGCCGTCGAACGTCTTCGTGCTGGTCGCTCCCGACGGCACGCAGCACCGGTATCGCAAGATCCACCCGTTCTCCCATGCCGACGAGGAGCGCTACGTCCGCGCCGGTGGCGACTTCGTGACCGTCGACGTCGACGGCCTGCGATGCAGCCTCTTCGTCTGCTACGACCTGCGGTTCGCCGACGAGTTCTGGGCGCTCGCCGACGGCTCCGACGCATACTTCGTCGTCGCGAACTGGCCGGAGAAGCGGCGCTTGCACTGGTCGACCCTGCTGCGGGCGCGGGCGATCGAGAACCAGGCGTACGTCGTGGGGGTCAACCGTGTCGGGTCCGGTGGCGGCCTCGACTACTCCGGCGACAGCGCGATCATCGATCCGCTCGGCGAGGTGCTCGCCACCGGGGCCGGCGTCGAGACCGTGCTGCTGGCCGACCTCGACCCCGCGCACGTCTCGTCGACCCGCGACCACTTCCGCTTCCTCCAGGACCGCCGCTGACCGTTCTCGTGAACCCGTGCGCGTCCAGAGCGCGCACGAGTTCACGAGAAGCGGGTGACGGGGCGCATCTGCATCGACACGCGGATGCCGTACGGCGTGTCCTGCTGGCCGACCTCGGCGAAGCCGAGCCCGGTGTGGAAGCGCAGTGAGCCCTCGTTCGGCGGATCGACGTTGATCTCGAGCGCAAGGTGGCCGGCGCCGTCGAGTTCCGACATTCGCCGGTCGACCTCGCCGTAGAGGAGCGTGCCGATCCCGCGACCACGGAACCGCGCATCGACCGCCACACGGTCGAGGTACATGAACTCGCGGTACCGGCTCGTGAACCAGCGGTAGTTGACCGAGTCGTACGTCGACTCGGCGCCGAGCACCAGACAGAAGCCCGCCACGACGTCGTCGACCGCGGCCACCAGTGCGATCGGGCTCTCGCCGACGATGAACGCCATCCGCCCCTCGTCGACCGAGCCGACCTCGGGTGTGTTCTCCTGGTTGATCTCGAGGATCCGGGCGAGGTCGGACGGCTCGACGTCGCGCACCGCGACGCCGTCGGACGGGGACGGGTTCGAACTCATCGGCCGCACCGTATTGCGGCCGACGGGGGTTCGGCGGAGACGGGCGACGACGGCGGGCAGCGCCGGGCCGTGCAGAGAAAGGCATTGGTGGTGCTCGTCGCCGTGCCGTACCGTCCCCGACGTGCCTGCGCCGCTGATCACCGCTCGGAACCTGCGCAAGGAGTTCGGCGAGTTCGTGGCGGTCGACGGCATCGACTTCGCCGTCGAGCCCGGCGAATCGTTCGGATTCCTCGGCCCGAACGGTGCCGGCAAGACGTCGACGATGCGGATGATCGGCTGCGTGTCGCCGATCACGTCCGGCTCGCTGCAGATCTTCGACCTCGACGCCGCGACGGACGGCCCGGCGATCCGGGCGAGGATGGGTGTCGTCCCGCAGGCCGACCAGCTCGATCCGGAGCTGACGGTGCTCGAGAACCTGGTGATCTACGGCCGCTACTTCGACATCCCGCGAGCCGAGTGCAAGCGTCGCGCCGCGGAGCTCCTGGAGTTCGTGCAGCTGACCGATCGGGCGAGCGATCGAGTCGACCCGCTGTCGGGTGGGATGAAGCGGCGCCTCACGATTGCCCGCTCGCTGATGAGCGAGCCGGATCTGCTCCTGCTCGACGAGCCGACCACCGGTCTCGATCCCCAGGCCCGCCACATCCTGTGGGACCGTCTGTACCGGCTCAAGCAGCGCGGCGTCACGCTGGTGCTGACCACCCACTACATGGACGAGGCCGAACAGCTCTGCGACCGGCTCGTCGTGATGGATCGGGGTCGGATCGTCGCCGAGGGACCGCCGCGGGTCCTGATCGAGCAGTACGCGACACGGGAGGTGCTCGAGCTCCGTTTCGCGACAGGCGATGTCGGCGACCAGGACCTGCTCCCCGACGTCGATGTCGACGGCATCGGCGATCGAGCCGAAGTGCTGCCCGACCGCATCCTGATCTACGCCTTCGACGGTGAGGACGCGCTGGCCGAGGTGCACCGGCGCGGGCTCGATCCGGTCGGCAGCCTCGTGCGTCGCAGCTCGCTCGAGGACGTCTTCCTCCGTCTCACCGGCCGCACGCTGGTCGACTGAGCGATGTCGACGCCCACCACGATCCGGGTCTGGGAGAGCCAGGCCGCCGTCTACCGCAAGATCTGGCACTCGCATGTGCTGCTCGCCTTCGTGCAGCCGCTGTTGTACCTGGTCGGTTTCGGGCTCGGCGTCGGTGCGCTCGTCGACGACAACGCCGCCTCGATCGCATCGCTCGGCGGGATCACCTACTTCGAGTACCTGGCCCCGGCGTTGCTCGCAACGACGGCGATGATCAGCGCCGGCCAGGCGTCGCTCTGGGAGGTGCTCGACGGGTTCCAGTGGAGCAACCGCTACCGCGCGATGGCCGCGACACCGCTCGGTCCGGGTGATGTCGCCAACGGGCTTGCGCTGTGGCACGCCACACGTACCGCGATCGGCGTCACCGGGGTCGCCGCCGTCCTGGCGTTGTTCCAGGAGACCCGTAGCTGGGGGCTGCTGGTGGCGATCCCGGTCGCCGTGCTCACCGGGCTCGCGTTCGCGCTGCCGATCTCTGCGTGGTCGGCGACGAGGACGAACGGCGCGTCGTTCCCGATCGTGATCCGATTCGGGCTGCTGCCGATGTTCCTGTTCGGCGGGGCATTCTTTCCCGTCGATCAACTGCCGGGGTGGCTCCAGCCGGTCGCCGACGTCACGCCGTTGTGGCACGGCATCGAGTTGTGTCGTGGGGCGGTGATCGCATCGGTCGATCCGGGCAACGTGGTGGTCCACCTCGCCGTGCTGTTCGCCTACGTCACCGGCGGTTGGCTCGCATGCCGCGCCACGTTCACCAGGAGGCTGCAGCCGTGACCGACACCGCTGCACCGCCCGTGGCGCGAGCCCCTCGTCGCTCGACGGCACTCCGGATCGTGCCGTTGTTCACCGCTCGGCGACCGCACCGGATGATCGAGCGGGCGGTGATGTTCTACCGGAACGCCTGGGTCCTGCTGGTGTCGGGGTTCTTCGAGCCGCTGCTGTACCTGCTGTCGGTGCAGGTCGGTTTCGCCGCGCTCGTCGGCGACATCACCGTCGACGGGCAGAGCTACGACTATGCGACGTTCGTCGCGCCCGGGCTCCTGGCCGTTGCTGCGATGAACGGGGCGATCTTCGACGCCACCGGCAACGTGTTCGAGAAGCTGCGCCACACGAAGCTCTACGACACCGTGCTCGCCACGCCGATGACCGTCGCCGACGTCGCCGTCGGCGAGATCATGTTCGCCGTGATCCGGGGCACGATCTACTCGGTCGCGTTCGTGGTGACGATGTGGATCCTCCGGCTGGTCGGCTCGCCGCTGATCGTGCTGGCGATCCCGGCGTGCATGCTGATCGGGTTCACCTTCGCATCGCTCGGCATGGCGTACACCACCTACATGCGGGCGTGGTCCGACCTCGAGTACGTCAACGCGGTCACCTTGCCGCTGCTGCTGTTCTCAGCGACGTTCTACCCGGTGTCGAGCTACGGCGAGTGGGGCTGGCTCGTGCAGCTCAGCCCGCTGTACCACGGCGTGGTGATCGTGCGGGGCTGCAATCTCGGCCAACTGGAATGGAGCATGCTCGGCAACGCTGGTGTGCTCGTCGCCCTCGCGCTCGTCGGTCTGGCGATCACCGCCCGGCGCATCGACGGCCTCCTCCTGCGCTGACCGAGCACGTTCGGAACGGCGCGGCCGAAGAGCGAGCGCGCAGAACGGTGACGGGAACGACATCGCCCTGCCACCGAACCCCTCCTAGGCTGGTTTCATGCTGTTCCGCAAGAACGTCCAGATGGTCGACCGGGCCGACGCACTGCCCGGCCGCACCGATCAGACCATGCCCGTTCCCGACGCCCACTTCGTCAACGGCCACCCGCTCGTCGGCCCCTGGCCCGAGGGGATGCAGACCGCCGCGTTCGCCATGGGCTGCTTCTGGGGGGTCGAGCGCAAGTTCTGGCAACTCGACGGCGTGTACTCGACGTTCGTCGGCTATGCCGGTGGCTACACCCCGAACGCCACCTACGAAGAGGTGTGCTCCGGGCGTACCGGCCACACCGAGACCGTCGTGGTGGTCTACGACCCCGAGGTCGTCAGCTACGACCGTCTGCTGCAGACCTTCTGGGAGGGGCACGATCCCACGCAGGGCATGCGCCAGGGCAACGACGTCGGCAGCCAGTACCGCAGCGCGATCTTCCTCACCGACGACGCGCAGCGCGCGGCCGTCGAGACGTCGCGGGCGATGTTCCAGGAGCGCCTCACCGCCGCCGGTTACGGCGAGATCACCAGCGACGTCGAGCCGCTCGACCTCGCCACGGGCTTCTTCTACGCGGAGCCCTACCACCAGCAGTACCTCGCCAAGAACCCGAACGGCTACTGCGGCGTCGGCGGCACCGGCGTGAGCTGCCCCATCGGCCTCACCACCTGACAGCCGGCCTCCCACCCCCAAAGCCCGAAATCCTGCGGAATCGGGTCGCGGAGCGACCGATTCTCGCGATTTTTCGGGGTTCGGTCGAGGCGGGTCAGGTCCAGCCGGCGTGGCGGATGGCGTCGCCGTCGGCGTCGAGCTGACGGCCGGACCACCGCAGGGAGCCCGGCGTCGCCGACAGCCGGGCGATCAGGCCCTGCATCGGTGTGCCGTCGACGGAGGTGATCGCCGCTCGAGCGGCATAGTGCTCGTCGCCGGCGATGTCGGCCATGTCGTACACCGGGCCGATCGCCGCCTCGGCCGCGGTGAACGCGTCGAGCACCTCGCCCTGGGTCCGGTCGGCGCACCAGTCACTCATCACCTGCTCGAGTTCGAGGCGGTGCTCGGTCCGCCCCTCGAACGTGTCGAAACGCTCGTCGTCGGCCACGCCGAGCACGCCCATCACGCGGGCGGCCACGGAGTCGCTGCTCGTCGACACCGCGACCCATCGGCCGTCGCTGCACCGATACGTCCCTCTCGGCACCGTGTACGGCAGCCCCGCGCCGAGGCGTGGTTGCTGCTCGCCGGTCACCCCGTACAGCGACGCCAAGGGCCCCATCATCTGGAACATCGTCTCGAGGAGGTTCGCATCGACCACCTGTCCCACACCCGAGTGCAACGCCACCATCGTGGCGAACGCGGCGGCGAGCCCGGTCACCTCGTCGGTGAGCGCGATCGGTGGGAGCAGCGGTTGGCCGTCGGGCTCTCCGCTGAGCGCCGCGAGCCCCGACATCGCCTCGGCGATCGTCGCGAAGCCCGGCCGTGACGCGTACGGCCCGTCCTGGCCGAACCCGCTGATCCTGGTCATCACCAGATCCGGGTTGCGTGCCAGCAGAACGTCCGGCCCGAGGCCGAGCCGCTCCATCGTCCCGGGCCGCGAGTTCTCCACCAGGACGTGCGCGTCGTCGACGAGCCGGAGCAGCAGCTCGCGGTCGGCGTCTTCCTTCACATCGAGCACGACGGTGCGCTTGTTCCGGTTGACGAGCTTCCACCACAGCCCCTCGCCGTCGCGGGGATCCCGCCACGCCATGCCGCGCAGGCTGTCGCCCCCGGGCCGTTCGACCTTGATGACATCGGCCCCGAAGTCGGCCAGGTAGCGAGCGCAGTTCGGCCCGGCGAGCACGGTCGACATGTCGATCACCCGCAGGTCGCTCAGCGGCGGCCGCGACGGCGGGGAGGTCACGGCCGCCACCCGGCGAGCAGCTCACACGCCTCCGCCAGGTCGCTGCCTGCGCCGGCGTACGAGAACCGGACGTACTCGTGGCCCCGCGCCAGGTCGAAGTCGATACCCGACGTGGCGGCGACGCCCACCTCGTGCAGCCACCGCCGGGTGAGTTCCAGCGAGTCGATGCCGAGCGCCGTCGTGAGGTGCGGGACGTGGGCGTACACGTAGAACGCCCCGTCGGCGGGAGCGAGCTCGGTGATCCCGGCCGCGGTGAGGCCGTCGATGACGACGTGGCGGTTCGCCCGGTAGCGGGCGACGTGCCCCTCGAGTTCCACGGTCGCATCGAGTGCCGCGAGCGCGGCGACCTGGGAGACGTGCGGCGCACAGATGTACAGGTTCTGTTGCAGCCGTTCGACCGTGTCGACGATGTTGTCGGGCACCACGAGCCAGCCCACGCGCCAGCCCGTCATCGACCAGTACTTCGAGAAGCTGTTGACCACGATGGCGTCCGGTTCGTGGTCGAGCACCTTCGGCGCCGGCTCGCTCTCGACGATGCCGTGGTAGATCTCGTCGGCCACGACCGCGATGTCTCGCCGCGGCACGCCGAGGTCACCTCTTCGAGCGCAGCTGCACTGAGGATCGTGCCCGTCGGGTTCGAGGGCGAGGCCAGCACCAGCCCGTCGAGGGGCCCGGCCCGTTCGAGGTGGCCGGCAGTCGGGGCCCACCGTGAGTCCGGACCCACCGGGATGGCGACCGGCGTCATCCCCAGCGCGATCAGGGCATTGCGGTAGCACGGGTAGCCGGGCTCGAGCACCCCGATGCGATCGCCGGGTTCGAACAGCGTGAGGAACGCGAGGGTGAACCCCGCCGAGGCGCCGGCCACCACCAGGATCCTGCTCGCGTCGACGTGTTCACGTTCGGCGAGGCGCCGTCGCAACGGCTGCAGGCCGGCTGCGTTCGTGTAACCGAGCGGCGCATCGAGGTGCTCCCGGACGGCGTCGCGGGCGAGCACCGGCAGCGGCGTCGACGGCTGCCCGACCTCCAGATGCAGGATTCGACGCCCCGACGCCTCCAGCGCGCTCGCCTCCCGGCTCATCGCCATGGCGTGGAACGGCGGCACGCCGGTGGCACGGACGGCGGCCTCGATCACCCGCCGATTGTCTCATCCGAGCGTTCGCTCCGTGCAATCCCGCCGGCGCCCGGATGCACGGACCTTGCCGGGTTCTTGACCCGCACCTCACCTGCCACTGACAGTGAGCAACCTAACGTTGTGGGTGTTCAAACGCCATCCGTCGGCGTTTGCCTCAAGAAATCGGAAAGAGTGCCGATGACCAGTTCGATGAGCAAGCCTCCCGAACCGGAGCACAGCGCGAGGTTCCGGCTCGCCACAACCGCCGAACACGACGCCTCCGTCTCCGCCGACACAGCCCCGGTCGATCGCGGCGTCAGCCTGATCGAGATCATCATCGGCATCACATTGATGAGCACGGTCGTGGTTGCGGTGCTCTCGGCGGTGGCCGTCACGGCGACGGCGACTTCGTACGAACGCGACCACGCGAAGGCGCAGCAGTGGTTGCAGGCGGCCATCGGTGTGATCGAGGCGGTCGACTTCGAAAGTTGCGACCCTGCGGTGATCACGGGCGCCAACGTGCAGCAGGCCTACCAGGATGCGGTCACCGTCGGTCGCGTCGACACCAACGGTGACGGCGTGATCAACGCCGACGACGGCGCCCAGCGGCCCTGGCAATACGACGGGGTCCTCACCGTCGCGGTGCCCGAGGTCTGGAACGGGTCGCAGTACGTGCCGTTCGATTCCCAGACGGTGTGTTACGACCAGCAACGTCTGCGCCAGCAGCTCGTGCGCCTGGTGGTCAATCACCCGAGCGGTGTCGAGGAATCGGTGGAGATGATCAAAGTTGACCGCTGAACCGACTGCTCCCGCCGATCGTGCGACGTCCGATGCCGGCTTCACGCTGACCGAGGTCGTGATCGTCGTCTTCCTCCTGGGCATCATCATGCCGGTGCTCGCCATGGCGTTCACCGTGGTCATCCGGACGACGCCCACGTCGGAGGATCGTGCCGACGACTCACGTGCATTGCTCAACCTGACCAACTGGCTCAGCCAGGACGTGTCGTCGACGGCGGAGGACGGCTTCTACATCGGCACCAGCGCGCCGAGCGGTGGGTGTCTTGCGTCGTCGTTGCCCGCCTCGTCGATCAATCTCCTCGAGCTGCACTGGAGCGAGGGGACCGAGAACTACGTGTCGAACTACCGGTTCGTGGAGACCGACGCGTCGACGGGCAGGATCTATCGGTACGCATGCCAGCAGGGCCAGGCAGGCGTCGAACGCCACGACGGCGGTCACCCCCACGCTGACGGCGGGCACGCACACGTTCGTCGTCGACTACTACGAACGAACCGGCGAGTCGTCGATCGAACTCGAGTGGAAGTCCTGATCGAACCGCTCGAGTGAAGAGGGGCCAGACGCCTCCGGCGCGCTCGCCCACGTTCCGCCGGATTCTCAAGATCTCTGCTGCGTTCTTGACTTTGCCGTTCCCTGACTCCCGCCACGGATGTCGCTGACAGTGATCCCCCTACCGTCCTGGGTGGCCTCAAGACCTGGCCACGTCCGACCGAAGAGGAACCGTATGAACTTGCGACGATCGCCCAGCACCGATGCATCGAGTGGTGTAGCCGCCGTTCCTGCTGTTCGTCCCGCTGGTCGCTCCGTTCGCTCCGTCCGTGAGCGGCACCGTGGCGATCGCGGGTTCAGCCTGGTCGAGATGGTGATCGCCATCTCGCTGATCGGTACGGTCATCGTCGCGACTCTGACGGCGGTGGCCATGAGCGTTCGAGCGTCGTCGGTCAGCCACTCCGCCGCCGAGGTGGAGACCGCAATCGTGAACGCGTCCGACCGCGTGAACCGTGCGACGAAGTCCTGCGACTACACGATCTACGCCCAAGCAGCCGTCCTGACCGAGGGCTGGCCCGCCTCGACGGTGTTCGTGACGCAGCAGTACTACGAGCCCTCCGGCGACCCGACGGTCGCCGGTCAGTGGGTCGATGGCCCGCCCGCCACGCCGGCATGCCCCGGT
Source organism: Ilumatobacteraceae bacterium (assembly GCA_963710625.1). GTDB lineage: Bacteria > Actinomycetota > Acidimicrobiia > Acidimicrobiales > Ilumatobacteraceae > Sva-07. The sequence goes on from CAVQBG010000010.1 coordinate 53,544, forward strand.
GTGAAGTCCGACCTGCTCGTGCAGCAGGTCACGATCCGTATCACAAGTCCCGACGGCAAGATCAGTCGGTCAATCCAGGTGGTGAAGTCCGATGTCTGACATGAACGTACGATCGATCCGAACGGGGTCGTCGACCGGCGACCGCGGCATGAGCCTCGTCGAGTTGTTGATCTCGATCGGGCTCATGGGGATCCTTGCCGCGGTGCTGTCGAGTGCAGTCATCGTGACACTGCGCCAGCAGGACAACTCGATGGGGCGCGTCAACGTCGCCCGGGAGGAACAGCAGGTGAGCCTGTGGGTGCCCGCGGACCTCTCTTCGTCGGACACCGTCGACATCAGCCCCTGGGTCACGCCGTGCGGTGCCACCGTCTGTGACGGGATCGACCTCTCCGACGGCTCGAACGTGATGATGCTGTCGTGGTCGATCGAGAACGGCGACGGGTCGGTGACCACCACCAACATCTCGTACCACTTCGCGCCGAGCGCGGACCTGACCACGTTCGAGCTGACCCGAGTGGAGTGCTTCTCGACCGATGGCGGTCCATGGACCTGCTCGGAGATCGTCGTGTTGCACGACCTTCCCGGGCCGCCAGCGGGCGACTCGTTCTACCCCGGAGTCGCCCACGGCGCCGACTGTTCGCGACCCGTGGACCCCGTGCCGTGCACCCGGCCGACGTGGGTGATCACCGTGAGCGAACCGCTCGCCGCGGACGCGGTCAACGACACACAGCTCGCCAGCGAGGCCGACCGCAAGGACGCCAACCGGGTGATCGTGTCGATCAATGGTGGCGGTGACACCGCCGGCGCCGGTGGCGGTTTGAACCAGGTCAGCATCACCGCCGGCGGGACGGTGCGCACGACGATCGACGCCAAGAGCTCGAGCGGTGTGCCGTCGTTCGTCGAGGCCCGGAGCCGCTGCGGTGGTCCGATGACGCTGGTGGTCGACGAGTCGAACTCGATCGGGAGTTCGATCACTCAGGTCAAGGCCGGGGTCAAGAAGTTCATCGAGTCGCTGGCGGGAACGCCCGTCAAGCTGCAGATCGTGCGCTTCCAGACCAAGAGCTCCATCCTGGCGAGCGCTGACTGGCACCGGTACTTCGACATGACCGTGCAGGCCGACGTCGACGCACTGCTGGCTGCAGTCGATGATCTCAAGGGGTCGTGGACGGGTCAGAGCCCGTTGGGCGGCACCAACTGGGAGGAGGCGCTGTTCCGGACGTTCTACGAAGCCGATGGCTCGACGGCCGCCATCCTGCCGAAGACGATGGTGTTCTTCACCGATGGCGTGCCCACGTTCGATCGTCTGGTGCACAAGACCGATCCCGGTGTGCTGCCGGCACAGCCCCCGGCGCCGGGCGCCCCCTGGGACGCTTCGACCGGCTACGCGTACAGCCAGGTCGCGTTCAACCGGGCCGACTACATCGCCAATGCCTTCCGGCGCAACTCCCGCTTCATCGGCGTCGGTGTCGGCAACGGGATCACCCAGCAGTCCGACTGGGTCTCCGATCCGGGCAAGGGCTACCGCGACGTGGTCGAGCGTGGCTCGTACAGCTACGTGCGTGACTCGATCGGTCACCAGGCCCGCTACCAGAAGAAGAACAGCAAGAACAGCCCGTACTACTGGGTGGACAAGCCGACGTACCTCGACGCGTCCAACAACCGCCGTCAAGACGTCGGCTGGACGACGGTGTCGGAGGCCGAGTTCGCAGCGATCGTCAACACGACGCTGCTCGACGAAGGTGACGACGGTCTGCGCCAGATCGCGGTCCAGACACCGGTCAGCACGGCCGAGTACAACTCCAACTCGACCAACCCGGCCTACCACGCCGTCACCAAGACGTGGAGCGACGGTCCCGACTGGGAGGTCTGGACGGGGTCGCAGACCGGCCCGTCGAGCCAGTACCGCACGAATCGTGTCTACAACCAGCCGCCGTACACGGGCTTCGAACCGGCGGTCAAGCAGTCGACCGACAACAGCAAGATCCTGGCCCGGCTCATCTCCGGCAACGACTTCGGGACACCTGCACAGAAGAACGCGACCGGGTACACCAACACCGAGGTCGCCGACATGTACGTGCTCCCGAGTTGGTCGGAGTTCGGCAACGCCATGTCGGCCGTGGCACTCGGCGACTGCGGCGGCACGCTGACGCTGCAGACGAAGTTGAACGGCTCATCGGCTGCACCCGATCCGTTCCGCTACCAGACGGCAGCCATGACCGACTCGGTGGGCGCACCGGTTGTCTTCGAGCCGAGCTTCGTGGTCACGAACCAGCAGTTCCTCACCGGCACGTTCGACTTCCCGATCGCCAACGGTCAGTTCGTGACGGTCGACATCATGCCGCAGAACTACCAGGAGCTCTCGGTCTACACCCCAGGGGCGTGGACGTGTCGAGCAGGCAATCAGGATCGCCCGTTCACGCTCATCGACATCCCCGAAGCGGGGAACTGGAAGGGCGTGAGGGTCCAGGTCTCGGCCAACGAGGCGGTCTCGTGTCAGCTGTCGGTGACGAAATGAACGGCCCGACGGTGCAGCCGGCGAATCCACCCGATGTCGCGAACGCGGAACGCGACGACGGGTCGGTCCTGATCCTCGTGCTCGTGATGATCGTGATCACCTCGCTGATCATCCTGCCGACGATGACCTACGCGATGACGGTCCTGCGGGCCAACAGCGTGCTGAGCGAGAAGTCCCACCGGATCGAAGGCGTCAAGAGCGGCCTGCGACTGGCGCTGGCCGAGCCGGCGAAGCTCTACAAGACCTGCGGCAATGCCGGTTCGACCGTGGCGGTCGATCTGGCCGACGCGACACTCAATGGCGAGACGATCTCGACGAAGTGCTACATGATCGACGTCGCGACGGCGCAGGACGCGAACGAACTCCGGCTGGGTCTCACCACCACACGTGTCCCGGCCACTGCACCCTGCACGCTCGGCAAGGATCCGCTGACCAACAAGGACGTCTGCGATCCGAAGGTGCTGCTGGGAAACGTCTTCGTGCCGGTCGACCCCAACTCGACCACGGAATGGCAGTCGTCGGCCACCACGGCATCGGAGACCGACAAGATCTGGTTGCCGAATCTGCCGGTGCACGGGCTCAGCCCGCGTTCGCCTGCCGGCACACAGATGGCCGCCGGCTTCCCGACGTGCACGGTCTACTTCCCCGGAACGTACCGTGACCCGGTCACGCTCGCCGGTCCGACGTTCTTCACCTCGGGGATCTACTACTTCGAGAAGGACGTCAGGGTCCAAGCCGGTGCGTCGGTGGTGGTCGGCGACGGCGCCGTCCCAGGATGCACCTCGAGCCAGGAAGCGGCCTTCTACGCACAGAACGTGCCGCCCACGCACAACATGACCGGGCTCGGTGGCACCTGGGTGCTGGGAGCGGACGCCCGCCTGCTGGTGGACAACTCGGCCGGGGCCGTCTCGTTGCAGTTCAACAACCGGTATGCGTCGCCGGACGATGCCGGCGACGCACCGTCGCAGGGCGTGTCGATCATGACGATCAACGGTGAACTCGCAGCCGATGGGGTCACAGGAATCGATCTCGACATTCCGGGGTCGATCAACGTGCCGCTGTCGCTGGTGGGCTCGGTCGATCCCGTCAGCGCCACCGCACAGGAGTACAAGCCGTCGCTGGTGACCCCGCGCCCGCGGATTCCCGCCGCGCCGGAGGGCGTCGTCGTGCAGCCGTACTCGAACGCTGCGAAGGTGACGTGGACGGCCCCGTCCGACAACGGCTCGTCGATCACCGGCTACGTGGTCACCGCGAGCTCGGGTCAGACCTGCACCACGAACGGTGCGACGGTGTGCGTGGTCCGCGGTCTCTCCAACGGTTCGAACGTGAGCTTCTCGGTCGTTGCGACCAATGCAGTCGGCACATCGCTGCCGTCGACGCCGACGGCGAATGTCTCGATCGGCGGATCGACGCTCGGCGTTCCGGCCACTCCGGCGGCGCCGTCTGTCATGCCGCACGACGGTCTGATCCGTGTGTCGTGGACGCCTGTCGCCCCGCCGGCTGCCCCGGTCACCCGGTACACGGTGACGGCATCGCCGGGAGGGGCGACCTGCTCGGTCGACCTGACCGCCTCGTGGACACCGGAGACGAAGTGTGACGTCACCGGGCTGGATCCGTTGCTGCTTCCCGGATATCGGTTCACCGTGACGGCGACCAACGCGGTCGGCGACTCGGCGGTGTCGGCGTTGAGTACGTGGCCGGTCCTTCCGATCGGCCTGCCTGCCCCACCGATCGCCGGCCCGCCGGCGCCGGCTCCGTGGACTCCGCCGGCGGTCATCGATGTCGACCTCACCGGCACCGCCGCCTCGGTGGTCGACATCCCCGGTTACGTCTCGGTTCCCCAGGGCCGCTTCCGGGTGAACAACCCGAACGGACTCGACGTCGCCGTCTCCGGCGGGATCCTCGCTTCGCAGATCGACGTCGCCGACACCCGCCCCCCGGGTGACGTACCGATCGGGTTCGAGGAACTGATCGTGCAACGCAAGTTCCAGATCGTGTCGACGAGCAACGGCGGACGCGAGGTGTCGACCGCGGTGGTGCAGATCAACCAGAACGGCGCCTACGCGATCAACTCCTGGGAAGTCCAGTAGGACGACACGGGGTCGGAGGTGGGTGTCAGCCCACCAGCTCCCCGGCCTGGAGCTGGTGGGCGTACCGGCCGTTGGCCGCGAGGAGCTCGTCGTGGGATCCGATCTCCGCGATGCGTCCGTCCTCGACGAACGCAATCCGGTCGGCGCTGCGGATCGTCGAGAGGCGATGGGCGATGATCAACGCAGTGCGGTCACGCATCGCGGTGTCGAGTGCCGCTTGGATCAGCGCCTCGTTCTCGTTGTCCAGGTGGCTGGTCGCCTCGTCGAGCACCATGATGCACGGGTTCTTCAACAGCAGCCGTGCGATCGCCAGCCGCTGCTTCTCACCGCCACTCAGCCGGTACCCGCGTTCGCCGACGACCGTGTCGTAGCCGTCGGGAAGGGCGGCGATCGTGTCGTGGATCCGAGCGGCCTTTGCCGCGTCGACGAGTTGCTCGTCGGTGGCCCCGGGGTCGGCGTAACGCAGGTTGTCGCCGATCGACTCGTGGAACAGGTGCGGGTCCTGCGACACGATGCCGATCGCCCCGCGCAACGAGTCGAGCGTCAGGTCGCGCACGTCGTGACCGTCGATTCGCACCGCGCCGGTCGTGACGTCGTACAGCCGTGGCAGCAGCGAGATCGTCGTCGACTTGCCCGCGCCGGACGCGCCGACCAACGCCACCGTCTCGCCGGGGGCAACCCGCAACGACAGCCCGCGCAGCACGTCGACGTCGGGATCGGTGTCGCCGCCCAGGCCGGCGTTCTGTTCCATCGATGCGATCGCCGACTCGGCGGCCGGCGGATACCGGAAGACGACGTCGTCGAACTCGACCGCGCCGCGGGCGTCGACGAGGTCGATCGCGCCGGGCCGTTCGGCGATCGCCTCGGGTGCGTCGAGCACCTCGAACACTCGCTCGAAGCTCACCATCGAGGTCATCAGGTCGACCCGCGCGTTCGTGAGGCCGGTGAGCGGCTGGTACACCCGCGTCACGAGGGCAGCGAGCGCGACCAGCGTGCCGGCCGTGATCGTGCCGTTCACCGCCATGAAGGCACCGAAACCGTAGATGGCGACCGTCCCGAGCGCGCCGACGAGCCCGAGGGCGACGAAGAACACCCGTCCGAGCAGGGCCGAGCGGATCCCGGTGTCGCGCACCCCGGCGGCTCGCTGGTCGAAGGCTCCACGTTCGCGAGCACCCGAGCCGAACAGCTTCACCAGCGTTGCGCCCGACACGTTGAATCGCTCGGTCATCTGGGTGTTCATCGCCGCGTTGTACGCCATCTGCTCCCGCGCGATCGTCTGCAGTCGCGTTCCGACCCGTCGAGCCGGAACGATGAACAGCGGGAGCACGATCAGGGTCAGGAGCGTCAGCTGCCACTGCAGCCAGAACATCGCCGCGAGCGTCGTGACGAGCACGATGACGTTGCTGACGATGCTGCCGAGGGTGGACGTGACCGCCGTCTGCGCGCCGATCACGTCGTTGTTGAGCCTGGAGGTGATCGAGCCGGTCGGGGTCCGCGTGAAGAACGCGATCGGCATGCGTTGGATCTTGGCGAACAGGGCCCGCCGCAGGTCGTAGATCAACCCTTCGCCCACCTTGGCGCTGGTCCAGCGTTGCACGATCGCGAGGCCCGCGTCTCCGACGGCCGCCAGCGCAGCGAGGCCGGCGAGCACGATGATCTGACCTCGGTTCGAGTCGGGAATGGCGTTGTCGATGATGCTGCGGAACACGAAGGGCGGCACCAGGGCGAGGAGCGCGGACGAGATGATCGCCACCAGGAACACGATGATCGTGCCGCGATACGGGCGGGCGAAGGTCCAGACCCGTCGCAACGTCCCCTCCTGCAACTCGACGCCCTTCAGTGCGTCCTTGTCGCCGGGCATCATCGAGTGCGGAGGCATGCGCATGCGCCCACGCTACGAGCACCCCACCGCCCGACGGACGGGTCCGGGGTCCGTGTGTGGGCCGAAGTCGCGGCCGGAGACGGCGACCGTACGCTGGGGCTGATGCGTCGCCTCGCTCTCGCCGTCACCGCTGCGCTTGCGCTCGCTGCCTGCTCGGGCGGTTCCGGCAACCCCCCGGTGGTCGCGCGGGACGTCACCGGGATCACCGATCCCGCCGATGTGGTGTCGTCCGGTGGCACCACTGCGCCGTCGACGGCGGCGGTCCCACTCGAGTACACGATCGACTGGACGGCGCTCAACGACGTGATCGACGAGGGACGGCTGACGGTGCCCGTCGACTACGCCGATCCGCAGGGCGACACGATCGACCTGTACGTCGTGCGCCACCGTGCATCGGCGGAGACGCCGGTCGGGCCGCTCCTCGCCAACCGCGGTGGGCCCGGCGCCGAGGGTGCCTCGCTCGCCCTGAACGCCTCGGGGTTCTTCCGATCCGACATCACCGACAACTTCGACATCATCGGCTGGGACCCTCGCGGGACCGGCCAGAGCGAGGGCGTGGTCGACTGCATCGACGACGACGAGTACGACCGCTTCTACTCGACGCTCGACGTCACGCCCGACGACGACGGCGAGCGTCAGGCACTGATCGACCTCGCCGAGGAATTCGCTCAACGCTGCATCGACCGGGTCGACGTCCTGCAGTACGTGGGAACCAACAACTCGGCGCGTGACATGGATGCGATCCGCCAGGCGCTCGGCGTCGACCAGGTGAGCTATTTCGGTTTCAGCTACGGGAGCGAACTCGGTGGCGTCTGGACCACGTTGTATCCCACCACCGTGCGCGCGGCCGTGTTCGACGGAGCGGTCGATCCGGCGGCCAGCCCGCTCGAGGTGGGTCTCGCGCAGGGCCGGGGTTTCGAGGCGGCGCTCGACACGTTCCTCGCCCAGTGCAGTGCCGACAGCGCGTGTGCTTTCCACAACGATGGCGATGCCGAGGGTGCTTTCGATCGGCTGATGGCCGCGCTCGACGAGTCGCCGCTGCCGTCACCGGACGGCCGGGTGCCCGTCGATCGTGGCGTTGCCGCGATCGCGCTCGCGCAGGCGATGTACTCCGATTCCTACTGGCCGGCGTTCGAGCGTGCGCTCGAAGATGCGCAAGCCGGCGATGGGGCTGGTCTGCTGCAGTTGCACGACGCGTACTACGGCCGTCGGGCCGACGGCTCGTACGGCAACCTGATCGAGTCGTTCCAGGCGATCAACTGCGCCGATCAGTCCGAGCGGCCCACGGTGGCGGAGTCGGACGCCGAGGTCGACGCGGTCCTCGAGGTCGCGCCGCGGATCTTCCCGTACACCACGGGTTCCTACTCGTGCACGTTCTTCCCACCGGCGATCGATCCGCGTCTCGAGATCACCGGCGCGGGGGCGGGCCCGATCGTGGTGATCGGCACCACCGGCGACGCTGCCACACCGCTCGACAGCACGCGGGCGATGGCCGATGCACTCGAGGACGGTCGGTTGGTCGTGGTGGAGGCCAACGAGCACACGGGCTACCGGGGTTCCGACTGCGTGCAGGACATCGTGCACCAGTATCTGCTGCAGTTGGTGGCGCCCGACGACGGGACGGTCTGCTCGTAGCCGACCCGACCGTTCACCGCTAGCCTCGATCGACGGAAGGCTGCCAGAGCGGACGAATGGGACAGTCTCGAAAACTGTTGAGGTCCTTCGGGCCTCCGTGGGTTCGAATCCCACGCCTTCCGCCAGTACGTCCACGGGCGTCCATGGAGATCCACGAGAACCTGCTCGGCAGGGAGCCGTGAATCGAGATCCGTGGACGCCCGTCGTCGTTCTCGGGGTGTGGCACTCCGGTCGATTGCGAGCGCACGGCCCCGGATCGTGCGAGCGACGAGATGCATCACGGTGATCTGCACCCGGGGAAACTCTCGATCGGCCACTCGGAGGCTCGCCGCCGGGCCAGAAACCCCTCAAGATGCAGCATCGAATGCCGATAGGTGATTCGTATGGAAAAGGTCAAGGCAGTCATCGACCGGCCACCGCTCGCCGCGAGCGTGCTCGTTCCGCCGCGGCGGCCCGGACCGGTCTGCGTGTGGACCGCCCCGGCCACGCCGTCATCGGTGCCGACCGCGCCCGCCGATCCCGCAACGACCCTCGACGAACTCGTCGAGGAGATCGTTGGTGTGAGGGGAGCGATCCTCGCATCGGTCGACGGCTTCGGGCTCGCCAGGAGCGCGTCGATGAACGAGGAACCCTCACATCCGGCGATGCTCGCGGCGGCCGTGGGGCTCGCACATCAACTCGTCGCGCTGGGTGGCGGCCAGCAACTACGCCAACTCGTCGTCGACCACGACGGCGGCCTGCTCCTCGTGTGGCCGGTCGGGGTCAAACGAGTACTCGCCGTGCTCGCATCGCCCGCTGTCGACCAGCGTCGCCTGCGTGCGCTCGTCCAGCGCCGCGCACCGGTGCTCGCCGGGGTGTCGGCGTGAGCCACACCTTCAAGATCCTCGTCACCGGACCCTTCGCGGCCGGCAAGACGTCGATGATCCAGTCGGTGTCGCAGACCCAGGTGATCTCCACCGACGTCGTCACGAGCGGTGAGGAGTCCGACGTCAAGTCGCACACCACCGTCGCGATGGACTTCGGCACCTACCGACTCGAGGACGACGACACGAGGATGTTGCTCTTCGGTACGCCGGGCCAGGCCCGCTTCCGGTTCATGACCAACATTCTCAAGGGCGACGTCGACGTCGTCGCATTCGTGATCGATGCCGAAGCGACCGAGACCCATGCCGCAGCCGGTGTGGAACTCCGGGCGCTGTTGCGCGATCTTCGTGTTCCGGCGGTCATCGCCGTGAACCGCTGTGACGACGTGTCGGTGGCGCGCCGTCTCGCACGCTCGCTCGGTGCGCTCGACGGAGAAGCCGTCGTGCCGTGCCAACTGATCGACCCCGATTCCGGCCGTGAGGTCGTGGTCGAGATCCTCGTGACGCTCCTTGCGTCCATGGAGTCAACAAGGGCAGAGGTGGCCTGATGATGCACAAGACAGGAATCAAGTCCGGTTCGGCGGAGACCGTGACGGGAGCACTGTCGGTCACCGGACCGCAGCCGGCGTGGATGACGCTCGACCAGGCTCGCGATCGTGCGTTCACCGGCGAGATCGTCTTCGAGGTCGACCCCGAGGTGTTCGCGTACCTCGACAACGGCGTCGTGTACTACGCCGAGCGGGCGTCCGGCACCCCCTTGGGGCGGCGACTGCTCGAAGCGGGTGTGGTCGACACCGGCCAGCTCGAACGTGGCACCGTACGAGTCGGTGACGTCGAGCATCTCGGGCGACTGTTCGACCGCGATGCGTCGGTCGATCGTGATGCCGTGCTCGTCGTCACCGAGACGGCGACCCAGGCGCTGATCGCCGAGCTCGCCAATCAGGCCGTCACGACCGTGCGGGTGACCGCGTACCGTCACCACCCCTCGGGTGTGCACCGTTGGTTCGTTGCGCAACTCGACACCGTGGAGAAAACCGGCCCGATGGCATCGGTGACGCAGATCGACGCCGGTGTGGTCGATGACCTGGCAGTGCCCGACCTCGGCGCCGACGAACTGACGATCGAATGGGACGAGTTCGACGACGGTCCGACCGATGTCGCGACGCTGCCGGAGGTCGATGAGTTCGAGCTGACCATGTCGGAAGGCGCTGCTCCGGAGGCCGACGACGAGCGGACCGATTCGATCATCCTCGTCGGTGAGCCCGGCGAAGAGACCGTGGACGACGCGACCGCCGACGTCGTGCCGGTCGACGACGACCTCGGCGACTACCACTTCGGCGTCACGTGGCCCGACGGCACCGAGGAGCCGATGGCGGCGCCGACCGACGTGGCCGACTCACCCGAGGGCATCGACGCACCGGCCTTCGTCGAGACCGACGACGGTGAGCTGCACTTCGAGATCCCGCCTCTGGAGATGACCGACGACGATTTCGCGGCGGCCGACGACGTACCCGACGACGTCGCTGCTGCGGTCCGACGAGCGATCGCCGCCATCGAGTCGGCAGCGGCCGCACCGATACTCCCGACGGTGGACATGCCTGCGGCCGAGGTCACCGCCGCTGAGGAGCCGGTCGAGTCCGAATCGTTCGAGATGCCCATGCCCGCATCGGGCCCGGGCGACGTCGACGTCGACCCCGTCGACGTGCCTGCAGCGGCGGAGCCCACCCCGCTGTTCGCCGCCGTCGAACACGAGCCTGCTCCACGGGGCTTCGGCGGGTTCGCGCCGCCCACGATGGACACGCGGGCCGAGGTGATCTACGCGCAGATGGAGCAGGAGTGGATGGCCGAGTCAACGTTCGATGCTGCCCCCGACGCGGTTGGCGACCAGCCGAACTCGGCGTCGATGCTGCCGTCGCACGGAGTTGCTTCGGTCGTCTTCCTCGACGAGGAGCCCGAGCCCGAGCCGGCCAACGAGCGCAGCTCGGCGCTGCGCCGCCTGATCGGCAGCTTGCGCCGCAAGGATCACTGATCGGCGTCGCCCGACTTCGACGCTCGTCGGAGTCGGAAGAACGCCCGCAACAACTCGGCCGACTCAGCGGCGCGCACACCTGCGGTGACGTCGACGCGGTGGTTCAGTCGCGACCCGTCGAGCAGCTCGAACTGGCTGTTGACGGCACCGGCCTTCGGGTCGTGGGCTCCGTAGACGAGGTGGTCGAGCCGTGCGTTCACGAGCGCGCCGGCGCACATCGGGCAGGGCTCCAGCGTGACGAACATCGTGCAGTCGTCGAGTCGCCACTGGCCGAGGCGCGTGGCGGCGTCGCGCAACGCCAGGATCTCGGCGTGGGCAACCGGATCGTCGGACAGCTCGCGTTCGTTGTGGCGTGCGGCGATCACCTCGCCACCTCGAACGACGATCGCTCCGACCGGGACGTCGTCGTGCCCGAGGGCGGCACGCGCCTCGTCGAGCGCGAGCCCCATGAACTCGTCGACCTGCTCGTCCTGGAGCCGCATGGCGGAGGGAGTGGGATTCGAACCCACGGAAGGTTGCCCTTCACACGCTTTCCAAGCGTGCCGATTCGGCCGCTCTCGCATCCCTCCTCGAATCCCGCCGTCACCGGGTGGCGACGGAACCGCCTGCGCAGGCTAGCTGGCGAGCAGGCCAACCCCATCGGGTGATCGTCGACGGAAGCGATAAGGTGACCTCCGGCGGTTCGCCGTCGAGTGAGGTGACGACCGGGTCCTGTGCAATGGGCGCCCGTGAACCAGGTCAGGACCGGAAGGTAGCAGCCTTCATCGGCATCGTCCGTGTGCCGCAGATCGCCTGGTCGTCACCTCAGTCGACGGTTGTTGCACCTGGGGTCTGACCCCGGGTGCAACACGCCGTTCGACGTCTACGGGGCCAGGCGCGTCGCGAAGGCGGCCAGTTCCGGGGCGCCGATCTCGGCGGCGACCGCAGCGAACTCCTCGGTCGGGCCGCTCCAGCGCCAGTCGTCCACGGTGCCGACGTCGATGTCGGTGGCCACCGTGGCGATCTCACGGAACAACACGGCATCGGCGAACTGTGCCTGGAGCGTCGCCGAGAGCTTGGCGGCGCCGCGCAGGCCGGTGACGTCCCACTGACCCGCCGCCGGCGGAATCTGCTCGAGGTGGCCGTAGCGCGCCAGCACGAGCCCGGCGCTCTTCGCACCCCACCCCGGGAGACCCGGGAACCCGTCCGCCGTGTCGCCGACGAGCCCCAGGTAGTCGGGGATCGACTCTGGTCCCACCCCGAACTTGGCGCGAACTGCGTCGGCATCGATGATCTCCCGCTTGCGCCGGTCGAACTGCACGACCCGGTGCCCGCGGACGCACTGCCCGAGGTCCTTGTCGGGCGTGACGATCAGCACCTGGTCCACCCGTCCGTCGGCATCGGCAACGGCAGCCGCTGCACCGAGCGCGTCGTCGGCCTCGTACTCCACCATCGGCCACACCGTGAACCCGGCCGCAACGAGCGCCCGCTCCATCACCGGGATCTGCTGGAGAATCGCCGGATCCATCCCCTCGGAGGTCTTGTAGCCACCCCACAGTTCGTTGCGGAAGCTCTCGATCGTGTGATCGGACGCAACACCGATGTGGGTGGCGCCGTCCTCGATCAATGCGAGTGTCGAAGCCACCACACCAGCGGCGCCGGCGTACGGGCCGCTGTCGGCGTGGCGCGACGCTGACCCGAAGTGCTGGCGGAACAGCTCGTAGGTGCCGTCGACCAGGTGCACGCGCATGGATGGGACGTTACGTCGCCCGGCGCACACGGCCGTGCACGGACTGTGTCAACTCCGTCTCAGCGAACTCTCAAGATCCACGGAGGGGCTGCCGATAGAGACCTGGAACCCAACGCCAGGCAGCTGGCGCCCCGAACCCGAAGGACCACGTGATGAACGATCAGCTCGATGCACTCCGCTCCAGCATCGTCGCGGCCGTGCAGCAGGAGTTGACCCGATACAACGAGGTGGTTTCGGGCGAGATCCAGCGCCTTCGGGCCGAACTCGCTTCCGAGCGCGCCGCGCGGGCACACACCGAGGAACAGCTGATGACGCTGATGCCGGCGGTCGAGCGGTCGCAAGCCTCCTTTCACCAGGAGATCCAACGGGCGCTCGACGCCCGCATGGCGGAACACGCCACGGCCGCCAAGCGCCGCCAGGACGAGGTCGATGCCCGGATCGGCCGCATCGTCGACGAGACCAACATCGGGCTCACGGCGGCGGTCGCCTCCGCAGCTCAACCGATCGTCAAGCAGCTCGAACACCGACAGGACCGGATCGAAGCCGATCTGGCGAACGTGGACCGCAGCGTCCGCAAGTTCGACGACCAGGCCGCGAAGATGGTCCAGCACTTCAACATCATCACCGAGGCCACCGAGGCGCGGATGGATGAGGTGTCGGCACAGGTCGGCGTCGAGATCGACGGTCGGCTCGCAGTGCTCTCGACCCGCCTCGACGAGGTGTCGGCGCAGGCTGCTCGTCAGCAGGCAGAGGTCGCCAACGCCGTCGGCAGCCGAGTCGACCAGGCCGAGTCACGCATCAACGAACGGCTCCTCACCGCCGAAGCCCGCATCAACGAGACCCTCGGCCAGCGTGTCGCCGACACCGACGCGTACGTCGGTCGTGTCAGCGCCGGCCTCGACGAAGCGGTGACGATGCTCAACGACCGCATCGCCGGGAGCGAATCCCGCTTCGCCGGCGTCGACGCTGCACTGGCCGCGATGAACGCGAAGTTCGCCAACGTCGACATCGATGCCATCGACGAGTTGAAGGACCGCATGACCGGTGTGGCCGGTGAGGTCGAGCTGATCCGCATCGAGACCGAACGCTTCCAGGAGTCGATCGGCGAGTCGATGGACAAGACCAACCTGCGCGTCGTCGAACTCGAGACCCAGATGCAGGAACAGCACCTCGACGTCGAGACCGCCGTACAGCTCGAACGACTCGAAGAGGTCGAGCGGGCGCTCATCGCGCTCGACCCGAGCCAGTTCGTCCGCCGGACCGACAGCGACCAGCGGAGTTCGGGCGCCGCCAGCAACGGCTCGAACGGTGCCGGCTCCGACGACACCGGGTACGGCGGCGCCGACAGCTACGACTTCGCGTTCGCGGACAGCTCGGGCGGCGCACCGACGGATGCCCCCGCTGCAACACCGCCCGCCGCCGCGCCGCCTGCCGCCGCGCCACCTGCGCCGACGTCGACCCCTGATGTCGCCCCGCCGGCGTCGGCACCCTTCTCCGCACCGACCCCGTTCAGCCCTCCCGTGAACGCGCAGCACTGATCCGAAGGAAGACTGATGGCACTTCGCAAACCACGCCCCGACGACATCGCACCCGCCGGCGGATCCAATGGCGGCGCCGCAACGGCACTCGCCGAGCCGCCCACCGCCGGAGCGTCCGCGGACGAGTGCGCGGCCGTCGGTCAGGCGCTCGTGCAGGGCGGCCACATCCAGCCGGACAAGCTCGCGAACGCACTCGACGAGGCGAACGGCGACCTGCTCAAGCTGGTCTCCAAGCTCCTCAGCCACTACGGCGTCGCCCGCAACGATCTTGCGCAGGTGGTCGCGGCGGTCTGTCAGGTCCCGGTCGCCGACTCCTCGCTCGTCGAGCTCGACGAACAGATCGTCACCAGGTTCCCCGAGGCGGTCGCCCGCACCCACAAGGTGATGCCGATCGCCGAGGAGAACGGGCTGATCGTGCTCTACGCCGCCGACCCGTCGCCGTGGCGGCGCCAGCAGGTCGAGTCGGAAACGGGCCAGCGTTTCGCATGGAAAGCGGCCGACGAGAAGACGGTGACATCGTTCATCGAGCAGATGTACCGCTCGACGTCCGACGTCGACCACATCGTGGCCGCGTTCGCTGCCGAGGACGATCAGCGCCAGGCCGCCGAGACGATCGCCGAGGTCAACCTCGACGACCAGGCGCCGGTGGTGCAGCTGGTCGGCAAGATCGTCGGTCAGGCGATGCGCGACCGCAGCTCCGACATCCACATCGAGCCGCTCGACGACCGGTTGCGCATCCGCTTCCGCGTCGACGGTCACCTCATCGAGGCGTTCTCGTTGCCGCTGTCGGCACACAACGCGTTGATCAGCCGCCTCAAGATCATGTCGGAGATGAACATTGTCGAGAAGCGGGCGCCGCAGGACGGCCAGTTCTCGACCAAGGTCGACGGACGCCCGATCGATGTTCGCGTGTCATCCGTGGCGACCGTGTTCGGCGAGAAGATCGTCATGCGTCTCCTCGACAAGTCGAAGTCGATGGTCAGCCTCGGCCAACTCGGCATGCCGGCAGAGACCTACAAGACCTACTCGAAGCTCGTGCACGCACCCTTCGGCATGGTCATCTGCGCCGGCCCGACCGGCGCCGGCAAGACGACCACGCTCTACGCCACGCTCCTCGAGATCAACTCGACCGGCAAGAACGTGACCACCGTGGAAGACCCGGTGGAGTACGTGTTCCCGGGCATCAACCAGGTGCAGACCAACGCCAAGGCGGGCCTGACGTTCGCCACCGGCCTCAAGGCCCTCCTCCGGCAGGACCCCGACACGATCCTGGTGGGTGAGATCCGCGACGCCGACACGGCGCGCATCGCGATCCAGTCGGCCCTCACCGGTCACTTCGTGCTCTCGTCGCTGCACGGCACCGATGCCGTCGCCGCGCTCCACCGGCTGCTCGACATGGGCATCGAGGCCTTCCTCGTCGCCTCGGCGATCGTCGGGGTGGTGTCGCAGCGTCTGTTGCGCAAGATGTGCGACAACTGCAAGGAGCCGTACACGCCCGGCGCAGAGGAACTCGCAGTGTTCCGCCAGCACTCCGGCGGCAGCGACAAGACCGTCTTCTACCACGGCAAGGGTTGCAGCTACTGCTCCAACACCGGCTACCGCGACCGCATCGGCGTGTACGAACTGCTTCGCATCACCCCGGAGATCCGCCGCCTGATCGTCGGCTGGGCGACCACGGAGGAACTGCGCCGCCTGGCAGTTGCTCAAGGTATGCGCACGATGCTCCGAGAAGCAATGCAGATGGTCGAAGACGACGTCACGACCGTCCCCGAAGTCGTCCGAACCCTGTTTGCCCACTGAGATCCGAACACGAGAGACACGGAGCAGATCATGCCCAAGTTCGCCTACGCCGCAGTCGACCCCACCGGCGCCCCCGTCGAGGGGGTGACCAAGGCCGACACCATCGGTGCCGCGCGCTCCCTGTTGGTCGAACAGAACCTGTTCCCGACCAAGATCGAGGAACGCCGTGGGATGCTCGACTTCGAGCTCACCAAGGAAAAGGTGAAGAAGAAGGAGTTGATGCACTTCACGCGGCAGCTCGCCGTGTTCGTGAAGGCCGGCATCCCGATCACCGACGCCCTGATCACGATCGGTGACGAGACCGAGGACGTCGCCCTGCGACGGGCACTCGGCAACCTCGTCGACGACCTCCGCAACGGTGGGTTGTTCTCGGCTGCGGCCGCCGGGCACCCCGAGGTGTTCCCCGACTACTACGTCGGCATCCTGCAGTCGGCCGAACTGACCGGTCAGCTCGACACCGCCCTCGAGAGCCTGTCGGACTACCTCGAACGGGAGATCGAGACCCGCTCCAAGGTGGTGTCGGCGTTGTCGTACCCGATGGTCGTGATGGTGATGGCCATGATCACCGTGCTGATCCTCGCGGGCTACGTGCTCCCGCAGTTCAAGCCGTTGTTCGAGGAACTCGACGCGGAGCTGCCGTTGGCCACCAGGATGCTGTTGGCGTTCTCGCGCCTCTTCACGGACCTCTGGTTCATCACGGCAGCGTTCTTCCTGGTCGTCATCGCCATCCTGCTCTTCCTGTTCAAACACCCGACCGGCAAGGTCTGGAACAACCGCCTGGTGCTCAAGCTCCCGGTCATCAAGGGCATCGTCGACTACGCGATTCTCGAACGGTTCTGCCGGATCCTGTCGGCGATGCTCGCTGCCGGCGTGCCGCTGCCCGAGGGCCTCAAGACGACCACCGATGCGACCAGCAACGTCGTCTACAAGGAGCGCCTCGAGATCGCCCGGGCGCAGATGCTCGAGGGCCAGGGGTTCTCGCAACCACTGATCGACACCGATCTGTTTCCCGGCGCGGCGAAGCAGATGTTCAAGGTCGGTGAGGAGACCGGCACGCTCGATCAGCAGCTCGCGGTCGCGAGCATCTACTTCGACAGGGAGCTCGAGAGCCGCATCAAGAAGTTCACCACCATGTTCGAGCCCCTGATGATCGTGTTCGTCGGCGTCGTCGTGGGATTCGTGGCCGTTGCACTCGTCTCGGCGATGTACGGCGTGCTCAACGGAACGAAGGGCCAGGTCTGACGCATGTGTCAGCGGACGAGGACGAGGTCGACGAAGTGTTGACCGACGAAGACCGCCACGACGGTGCCCAGGGCCAGGAACGGCCCGAACGGCACGGCGGTGCGACGCCCCGCGCGATTCCCGGCCATCATCGCCACGCCGACCACGGCACCGGCAATGAAGCCGAAGAACAGTCCGGGCAGCACGATGCCCGGGTTCAGCCAACCCAGGAACATGCCGAGCAGTGGAGCAAGGCGCACGTCGCCATCGCCCATGCCGCCCTTGCTGAAGTGGTAGATCAGCCACATCGCCACGAGTGCGATCAGCGCCCCGAGCGCCGCCATCCAGATGCGTTCTGGTTCGTCGATCACCACGGCAGCGATCGCCAGGGCGATCCCGCCGAGGACGATGCCGGTGTAGGTGATCTCGCGCGGCAGCCGCTGCGTACGCAGGTCGATCCAGGTCTGGGCCACGAGCGTGGCGCACAGGATCCAGTAGGCCGGGATCGCGGCGCGGGTGTCGTCGAACCGGATCGCCATCAGCACGAACAACGCTGCCGTGGTCAGCTCCAGCACGATCGGCTCGATGCCGATCTTGGCACCGCACTGTCGGCACTTGCCGCGCAGCGCGGCCCAGCTGAGCACCGGCACCAGGTCGAGTGGGCCGAGGCGGAGCCCACACGAACCGCAACGGCTCGGCGGTGCCGCCACCGAGCCGCCCTGCGGTACCCGATCCACCACGACCGTCAAGAACGAGCCGATCACCAGACCGGCCACCACGGCAAACACGATCAACAACGAAAAGCTCATCAGCAAGTGTGGCCCTCCGTGGCCCGAGCGGGAGGTTAGCCAAACCATGTCCGAACCAGATCCAATGCTCGAGTCGCTCCTCAAGGCGACCGTCGACTCCGGGGCATCCGACCTCCACCTCACGGTGGGACGGCCGGCCACGGCGCGTCGCGACGGTGTGCTCATCTCGTTCGAGAACGTGCCGGTGCTCGCCGCCGACGAGGTCGACCGGATGGTCTACTCGTTGCTCGACGAGCGCAAGCGCGAGGAACTGCACCGCGACCGCCAGGTCGACTTCTCGTTCGGTCTCGCCGGCGTCGGCCGGTTCCGTGCGAACGCCTTCCGTCAGCGGGGCAACCTCGCGCTCGCGCTGCGCGTCGTGCCCTTCCGGGTGCGCACGCTCGAAGAGCTCGGTGCTCCGGTCGCTTGCACCACGTTGCTCAACAAGCCGTACGGCATCGTGCTCGTGGTGGGCCCCACTGGTTCGGGCAAGTCGACCACCCTGGCTGCGATGATCGACCGGATCAACGACAGCAAGCCGGTGCACATCCTCACCATCGAGGATCCGGTGGAGTACCTCCACCACCACAAGGTGGCGATGGTCAACCAGCGCGAGGTGGGCACCGACGTCGAGACGTTCAACGACGGTCTGCGCAGCGCACTTCGAGAGGACCCCGACGTGGTGCTCCTCGGCGAGATGCGCGACCTCGACTCGATTCAGATCTCGCTGTCGCTCGCCGAGACCGGCCACCTGGTGTTCGCCACGCTGCACACCAACGACGCCGCCCAGGCGCTCGACCGCATCATCGACGTGTTCCCGGGTGAGCGGCGCGACCAGATCCAGATCATGCTGGCCGGCGCGCTGCAGGGCGTCATCTCGCAGCGTCTGCTGCCCGCCATCGGCGGTGGCCGCGTTGCCGGTTACGAGGTGATGGTCGCCAACGAGGCGATCCGGAACCTCGTTCGCGAGGGCAAGTCGCGCCAGATGCGCAACATGATCTCGACCGGCGCGGCCGAGGGGATGCAGACGATCGAGATGGACCTCGCCCGCCTCGTGGCCGCTGGTCTGATCACGATGGAGACGGCGATGGAGTCGAGCCAGTACCCCAAGGAGGTGCAGGCCCAGCTCGCCACTGCACGGGCGCAGATGACTGCGCACGCGACCATGTCGACCGGTCAGGCCGGCTCGTCCGGTTCCGGTACGTACGCCGGCGACGGGATGGCGCCCCCGCCGCCCCCCGTGCCTGCAGCCAACGGTTCCTGAACCGCGCTGATCGAACATGGTCGCCAAGAAGTCTCCGTACAAGAACATCGCGGGCGTCACGCCGTGTCCCGGCGGGTGGCTCGTCCTCCCGGCGCGGCTGGCGGGTATCACGGTCGCGGCGGAGGAAGCCTTCGTGCTCCCGAAGCTGTTCGAGGTGCTCGACTTCCGCCCGACGTTCGAGGCGGCGGCGATCAACGCCCCGATGGGCATGTTCGACATCCCGTCGGGCCAGTACCGGGTCTGTGATCGTGAGGCGCGCGAGTACGTCGGTTGGCCGCGCATGGTGGCGATCCACGGCACCCCGAGCCGGGAGGCGATTCGTTCGTCCAATAGCGAGGCGCGGCGGATGGAGCCGTGGATGACCAAGCACGACGAGCGGCGTCTCCGGTGGCTGCGCGAGGCAGAGCGGGAACTCCAGCCGTACCACACGCGCAGCTTCTTCTCGGCGAACCCCGATGTGTCGTTCACGGCGATGAACGGCGACGAGCCGTTGAGAACGTCGCCGTATCACGAGGACGGTCGGCTCGAACGCCTCGAGCTGATCCGCCAGCGCCTCCCGGGCGTCGACGACGTGATCACCCGCACCCCGCCCGACGGTGCCGCCGGTGTGCACCTGCTGCAGGCAGCTGCACTGCTCTTCACCGCTCGTCGCGGTTCAGGTCGTGCGATCAGTCGTATGCCGATCGACCCCACGTGGGACGAGACGGGCATCCGCATGGAAATCGTCCGCTGACCGGCGCCACATCGAGCCACTCCGGCGACGGGTTCCGGCGCGCACAGTCGCGCTGAGACCCACCGCGGTCGGATGCGTGCATCGAAGCGATGGGTCCGGGCGCGCACAGGTTGCGCCGGGACTGATCGCCGGAGCGGCCGGAGTGCTCAGCCCTCGAGGGAGAGGTCGGCGATCGGGCCGCTGAGCGGGCTGTGCACCGGGGTGGCGATCACCGGGGTGGCGATCACGGGGGTGGCGATCACCGGGCCGGCCGTCGGCGGAGCGAACGAGCTGGGTATCGGCAGTGGGTCCGCGACCTCGACGTCCTCGACGTCCTCGACGTCTTCGACGATTCCCTCGACGATTCCCTCGGTGGTGACGACGGCGTCGGAGGCGTTGTCGTCCTGCTCGGTCGCCTCGGCGGCGGGCGCGCTCGGTGCGAGGCGGTCGAACATCAGGGCGATCGCGTCGGCAAGCGACTTCTGCCGCTCCAGGCACTCGTCGAGACCCTTGCGGATCTGGGCGACGGAGTGTTCGACGGCATCGAGGCGGGCGGCGACGTCTGGCGCGGAGCCGGCGGGGGCCTGTCCGGTGAACGACGAGATGCGGTCGGCTCGCTCACGCTCGATGAGCGACAGCACGCGCTGTTCGGACCGCTCGGTGGCGGCCTTCGCCTCGGAGCGGGCGAGCTCCACCTGCTCCTGCGCGATCTGGGCGTAGGTGGCGAGCGAGGTGAACTGGCTGCTGATCTGTGCCTCGACCTGCTCGACGCGGTGCTGCAGCTCGTCGACCTCGACGGCCTTGGCCGTCGCGGCCTCGTCGCCGAAGAACCCGTCGATTACGCCGGAGTCGAGTGTGTCGGTGTCGTCGTGTGGCTTGCCGAACATGATGAGTCGTCCCTGTATGAGGTGTGTGAGGTGCGCCGCCCGCTCCGGGCGCCTGTCCATCTATCGGCGCGCCTTGCCCCGCTCTTGAGAGCGACCTGACGAGTTGTTGATCTTCGGGAGATTTTCGATTTTGTGCTCAAGATCGACCGGGGAAGGCCGAAGAACTCTTTGCGCAACGGGAGCTGGTTCTCACGGAGCGCATTCGTGAGACACAGCTCCTCCGGGAGCACCAACCAAAGAGCGGAAGGAAACCATTCAAATGGAAAACAAGCAGGACAAGGGTTTCACCCTCGTGGAACTCCTCATCGTCATCGTCATCCTCGGCATCCTGGCCACCGTCACGGTCTTCGCAGTCCGTGGCATCACCGACCAGGGTCAGCAGTCGGCGTGTGATGCCGACACGAAGACCATGGAGACGGCAGTCGAGGCCTACTTCGCTCAGTACGGTGGATCCACCATCGCGCTGAACCTGGCCGATCAGACCGCGGCCTACACGGCGGCTGTGACCGCTGGCGATGCGGTTGCGCTGCCGGCTTCCGGCGGCACGACGGAGGGCACGCTCCAGGCGGCCAAGCTCATCGTCGACCCGTCGGAAAACGTGGACGTGGCGACGTCCGGTGACGTCACCTTCACAGTTGGTGGATCCTGCGTCTGACCAACTGTCCAACTGTCCAGCTGATCTGCTGATCAGCTGAACCCGATACTCCAGAGGACCCCGTCGGCTTCGGCCGGCGGGGTCCTCTGTCGTTTTCCGGAGACTCTCGCCGACGGACCTTGCGCGCTTCTTGACTTGTGGTCGACACGCCACGGCCGATGCATCCATCGTCAACCAGCGAGAGAGCAACCCCGTGAGCAGCACCACCCCCACCAATCAGACCAATCAAGGATTCACCCTCGTCGAGATCCTCGTCGTGATCGTGGTCCTGGGCGTCCTCGCGGTGGTGGTTGCCTTCACGGTTCGCGGAGTGTCGGATCAGGGGGAGACGACCTCCTGTGGGACCGATGCCTCCACGCTCACCGCGGCGGCCGGCGTGTACATGGCCCAGGAACGCGTCGAGGTGCTCCCGGCCATGGGAACGAGCGCCAACCGCTACGAGCTGTTCCTGATCGATGCCGGCTTCATCAAGCAGGTGTCCACCGAGTACGACCTCCACGAGGACGGCACCGTCAGCACCACCGGCGAACCCTGCACGTGATTGCAGCAGGGGTCAGACCCCTGCTGCAATGGCGGCGGTCAGTTCGGCGGCGAGCTCGAGGACGGTGTCCTCGGGGAACCGGCCGACCCATCCGGTCACGATCGTGCCATCGGGGGTCAGCAGGATGGCCGTCGGCTGTGAGCTGACACCCAGTTCGATCCATGACTGGAACGATTCGTCCCACAGCATGGTGAACGTGGTGCCGTAGTCCTCGACGAACTCCTCGGCTTCACCGAGGCTGTCCTGGGTACCGAGACCGATCACGGTGACCTCGTCTGCGTGTGTTCGAGCGAACTGCTCGACGTCGGGCGCTTCCGACCGACAGGTGGGTCAATGCGGCGCGTACATCCACAGCAGGATCGGTGTGTCCGCCGGTGCCACGTTGCGCAGGTTGACCTTGTTGCCGAGCGTGACGTTGTCGACGACCACGTTGGGCAGCTGGTTGGCGACGGTGTCCGCAGCCGGATCGAGTTCCACCTCGTCGGGCGGCGCCGGCAGCGTCGTGCCGCCGCTCGATGCACCCGACGAGGAGTCGCTGCCGCCACATGCGGCCAGCACGAGGGCCCCGGCGACCATCGCGGTCGCCGCGCGCCGTCGACGGGAACGGGAGGGAGCGACGTCTCGCATCGGGCCAGTGTGGCCCAGCCCCGAAGCGAACAGGCCCCGGTTCACCGAACGTTTCGTTCCGCCGCACCTGTTACGCCAGGGGTCAGACCCCCGGCGTAACAGGGTCAGGAGAGGAGTTCGTGGCGGAGGTCGAGCAGCTTCGCGGAGGGCTCGCCGTCGGACCAGGGGTCGGCCACCACGACCCGCTCGTACGACTCCCACTCCTGGCGAACGCCGGCCAGGTCGCCGGAGCGAGCGTGAGCACGCATCCGCAACCCGATCAGCTCCTCGTGGCCCGGCAACACCTTGAGACCGTGGCCGGTCGCCCAGAACACGCCGTCGGTGTCGCCGAGCGACAGCGCATGCGCCGCGAAGTCGGTGGTCGCCGTGATCGCGAGCAGCACGAGGTTCGACGTGATGCCCTCGGCGTCGGGCCAGAGGTAGCTCGTGCCGGCGAACGGCATGTCGCGGATCATCGCCACCGCCGGACGCAGCGTGTCGATCGCCTGCGTCGGCGGCTGCAGGCGTGCTGCGGTGACACGTTCGTCGACGAGGTCGGCGTCGGTGACCACGGCGTGGTGGAGCGGCAGTTGCTCGGTCAGGGTGCGTCCCACCCACTCCTCGCCGTCGGGAGGTGCCACCAGTCGGGCGAGACCACGCCGGGCCTCGGACACGACGTTCGCGAACGTTGCGTCGCGCACGTCGAGTTCCCACAGCGCCGTGCGCGCTCCGGATCGGGTCGATCGCTCGCGGTGGGTGGCCAGCCACGCGATCAGTTCGACGGTCTTCGAGCGTTCGAACCTGGCGGGGTTGCCGTCGAGGTCGCGCACCTCGATCCCGCCCAGGAGTCCCACCACGATGCGATGGTCCATCGGCACGAACGGCGTCACATCCTCGACGACGTCGGGCACCGGGTCTCCGTCACCGGGTTCCGGTGACCGTGGCGCATCGGCCGTGTCGGAATCGGCCCAGGTGAGTTCGTCGGCCGATCCGAGTTCGATCGGCTCCAATGGTCGCTCGGCATCGACCAGCACCTCGTCGATGGCCTCGAGATCCTCTGCCGTCAACCCGACGGGCGTGAGTTCGATCGAGGTCCCGAACCCCTTCAGCGCCCACCCGTCAGCCGCCCCCACGAGTCGGACCGGAGCGTCGGCCAGCGCGCCGGGCGCAACAGCGACGACGACGCCGACACCGTGTCCGCCTGCCGGGAGCCCGTATTCCTCCAATCCGGTCGAGCCCGCCGTGGTGTCGCCGAGCAGCACGATCGCCGGTTCCCACATTTCGCCGCCCGTGTGCAACGACCGCAACTCGAACGTGGTGTGCTCCTGATCTGCGGTGGTGCCGACCAGGGTCGCGGCGAGCTGCAGGCCTGCGTCGAGCGACTCCGCCCGATGCGCGTTGCGGTGTCCGAGCAGCGCCTCGGGAGCCAGCGCCACGCCGATCAGATGGGCGACTTCGGCGTACATCGACGATGCCAGCCCGGCGGCGAGCCCGGTGATCACCTCGTCGGCCTGGTTCGGGCGGGCCTCGACGGCGAGGACGCCGCACGCCTCGATGTCGACGAGGACGTCGTCACCGGCATCGTTCACCCCGAGCTGTGCAAGGGCCACGCACGGCATCCCCACGCGTCGCGCGTCCTCGCCGAGGAGTTCGATGGGGGCCTCGGCGCCGAGCTGCCAGTGCTGACCGTCGCCACTCCATGGCAGTGGCAGCGTGACCGGCGTCGTCGTGCGGATCGCCACGTCGCCGTCGATCGAGACCCGCACCCAGCCGATCTGGGCGTCGGTGTCGATCATCGACCAGGCCGCCGCCCGACAGGCGACATCGACGCGCAGGGCCCGTTCGCCGGCATCGACCGCCCGGAGGCGGCGCTCCGTGGCCATCACCTCGGAGCGCGGCTCGGGAACTCGATGCCGAGGTCGCGCCGCCCGCAATCGCTGCCGACGGCGCACGCCGACGAGCGCCAGGATGCCGGCGGCGAGCAGCGCGGCGTGTTCGAGCCGGATCGGAGACGGCGCGTCCGGTGACGTCGGCGATGGCTCGTCGAGACCGTTGGTCCCGTCACCGATCGGCATGACGGTGGTGGTGCTCGAGGCCGATGTGTCGGTCGTGTCCGGTGTGGTGCCGGTCGACTCCCCCGGTGTGAGGGGGAGCGGACCGGTCGACGCGGCGGCCGGCGCCGTCGATGGTGGATCCACGGTGGGTTCGATGGTGGACTCGACGGTCGGTTCGGGCTCGATGCCCGGCATGATCTCGGGCTCGGCGTCCGGAACGATCTGGGGCGCGAGCTCCGGCACCACATCGGGTTCGACGTGCGACGTGATCTCGATGGCCGGCGCCGGCTCGTCGCCCAGCTCGAGGTCCCAGCCGGGCAGGATCAGGTCGGGATCGTCGAAGGTCCTGCCACCGCCCATGTCGTCGCCGGCGTTGCGATCCCAGATGTCGGTCCATCGCGTCGGATCACCGAGTTGCTCGTCGGCGATGTCCCAGAGCGTGTCGCCCCGCTGCACCTCGTAGACGTTGCTCGCCGGCTCGCCCGACGGCGCCGCCACCGGCGGGGCGGGATCGGCGAACTCGGCGGGGATCTGCAGGATCCAGCCTGCCTCGATGTACGCCGCATTGGTGAAACGCTGACCCGGTGCCATCGTGGCGCCGAGGTTGGCCTCGACGATTGCGTCGGCGATGACGATCACGCGAGCACCGTCTCCTCCCGCCAGGTGCTGCGCGATCGAGTAGATCGACTCGCCCGGTCGCACGACGTGCGTGTGAGCGGACGACGGTGCGGTCGCCTCCGATGCCGGAGCCGCGGAGGGAGTCCGGCGCGGCGGGACGACGGTGCTCGGCGCGTCGCCGAACGACGGGGCCGACGCACGCGGGACCGAGGCGACGCCGACGGTCGACGTGAGCACCGGCATCACGACGAGGAGACCGGCGGCGATGTAACGGGCGACGCGTTGCGCCCACCCGAGTCCGCGCACCGACGGCATCGCGAGCCCCCGGTGCCGGACGAGGTGGACGATCTCGAGCACGGTGGTCGCGACGACGACCACCACCACGACCCACACGGCGCACAGGCTGAGGCGGATCAGCGCGTCCACGACCGTTGCGTCGGCGACCGGCTCCGACAGCGTCGACCCGGGGTCGCCGGCGAACCATCGCCACGGCGGGTCCACGCCGGCCAGGGGATTGGCCGATCCGAACCTGGCCTGCGACGCGGCGATGGCGCCGAGCGGTACCAGGACCACAACGAAGACGAACGCGCCCAGCGACGTGAGGAAGCGACCGAGTTCGTGCTGGTCGCGTTGCATCATCCGTCCTCTCCCGGCGACCGTGCCGTGTGTCGTCGACCCCTCCGATGTCCGCCCTCCATCTCGCGAGTGGGCGCCCGATCGGCTGGGAGGGAACGATCCGATCGACGGAGATTCCGACACATCGAGGTCACGGCGCGCGCTCCGCGCGGACGGTTCCGGCGCCGGTCACGGTGACGCTGCCGTCGGTGATCGTGACGGTCACCGACACCGTTTGAGCGGTCACGTCGATCGAGCTGATCGAGCCGTTCACGGCGTAGCTCGCGAAGAGGCCCTCGGCGGTCCGCGTCGCAGCGACCCGTGCGGCGTCGGCGTCGATGGCCACCGCTCGATCCGCCCCGCGCAGATCACCGATCGACGTCGCCTGCGCGCCCGATCGAGCCGCTTGGAAGGCGATCGACTGTGCAGCGGAGCGGTTCGAGACGCCGCGATCGACGTCGCGTGCGAGCCACACCAGCCCGAGGAAGGTGAAGGCGAAGATGAGCGCCACGCCGGCCACCAGCCCGGCCCCGCGATCGCCGTGCAGCCGGTCCCGCCGGTTCACGGCCGACCCTCGGTGGCGCGGAACGGATCGATCGCCGCGAACGCCGTCGCCGTGGTCGGCCCGGTCGCCGGCGGGTCCACCAGCTCGAGGCCGGCGCGCGACACCGTGCACGACACGGTCACGGCCACGCTCCCGCCGGGCCCGAACGCGGAGATGTCGACGCTCACCTGTGGGCTGGAGCACGACGACGCATCGACGAGCATCGCCGAGCCGACCTCCTGAGCGGCGGCGATCGCCGCCGCCGGGCTTCGTTCCTGCGCGGCCGCTTGAGCGGCGGCTTCAGCCGCGCCCTGAGCCGTCGCGCGGCTGTCGACGCCGCGTCCGAGGAACACGATCACGACGGCCAGACCGATCGCCGCCGGGGCGAGCAGCGCCAGCCCGAGCGCATCGGCCGAACCCCGATCGCTGACGCGTCGCGTGGTCACGGCGTCAGTTCCTCCAGCGGAATCGCGGAGGTCACCGAGATGCCGGTCGAGGTGCCGCGGATGATGCCCGGAGCGTCGGCGGTGACCGTCACCGCGACGACCCCACCCGATGTCGACGCCTCCACCACGACGTTGCGCAGGTCGGTGTCGGCTTCCAGAATCGCGGTGGCCGATGCTGCTGCATCGCCGGCGGTGACACCGGACCGGGCGACGAGCGCCGCGGTGTCCCGCGCGATCACCCGCGCCTCGGTCTTCGCGTGGCTCCACATCGCGGCCTGGAACGCGGCGAACGCCAGGAACACGAACATCGGCGTCAGGAGCGCGACCGACAGCGAGGTCGCGGCGCCGTCGTCGCCGGCACCTCGGCGAACGTGGCGAACCCGGCGGGCGGCGCGGACCGGCTCGTCCGTCATCGTCGGTCGACGCCGCTCAGGGAGCGGACGGAGACTGCACCGGTGTACTGGCGGTGGTGCGGATCTGGCTCCAGATGATCGCCGCGACGACCGCGACGCTGACGGCCGCGGCGGCGTACCAGAGCACCTGTTCGATCGACACCGCGCCGTGGTCTCGGGTCGCGTTCCCCGCTTCGCTGCGGGTGCCGATCACGTGGGCGATGACGGCGAGCAGGCCGTTCATCAACGACATCGGGTCCTGCATGGTGGGTTCCTTCCTGTTGATTCGGGTGGGAGTGGTGCGGCTGTGGGTCGTGGCGAGGTCGTGCTCAGGTGAGGTCGAGGGCGGGATAGATGATCAGCGCCATGAACAGCAGGGCCATGCCCACGAGCGGCGGCGTGATCTTGTCGTTGCGGATCCGGGCGGCCGCCTCCTGTTCCGCGGCGAGGGTCGAGCGCAGCGTGGCGCACTTGGCGCTCAGGCTCCGCGCCACCGGGGCACCTTCGGCGGCCGACAGCGTGGCGGTCGCCGCGACCTGTTCGAGTTCGACGATGCCGTAGTCGGCGGCGACGAGATCGAGTGCACCGACCAGGCTGTGCCCGGTCGTCGAGACCTCGCGCATCCGGCGCCGCAGTTCGACGAACAGCAGGCCGTCGCCGGCGCGTGACGCCTGGTCGAGCGCTCCTTCGTAGCCACTGTTGCCCGCCAGCAGCATCGTGACCATGTCGAGATAGGCGCCGAGTTGGTGGCGCAGGTCGAGGGCGACCTCCGCACTGCGGGCGATCGCATCGGAGTGGACGAGCATCGGCAGGAGCGCCGCGGTGGAAAACGCCAGCCCGAGCGGGATCCACACACCGATCGTGACCACGCCGGCGGCCCGCAACGTGCCGAGGACGAGCGTTGGTGTGACGAACCCGGCGATCGCCGCCAGCACGAGCAGTCCGACGTGTTCGTCGACCGGCCGGTCGATCAGTCGCAGTTGCTGCCGCCAGCGATCCGTGCGACGGCTGAGTTCCGATCGGCGCACGGCCCGACCGAGCCGTGCCGCCCAGCGAGGGTCGGACGCGACCGCCCCGCTGTCGGCAGGCCGTCGGAGATGGCGCATCGCCCGGTGGACGCTCGGCCGCGGTTGTGCCCACCCCGACACGACGAGCCACACGCCGACACACGTCGCGATGCCGCCGACGAGCAGCCAACCCGTGGTCCTCATCGGGTCGAGCCGATCTCGTCGAATGCATCGGTTGCCACGGGCGGTCGGGCGGCGGCGGTCAGGAACCGGCTCGGTCGCGGCGAGTGGGCGAGCCGCTGCACCCGGACCAGCAGCAGGGCGTAGAGCGTCAGCACGATCGCGAGGAACAGCTGACCGCCGGCGGTGTCGTAGGGCTCGAGGTACTCGGCCCGGCCGAACACGAGCAGACCCACGATCAGCGATCCCATGATCACGGTGAGGAGGGTCACTTCGCGTTGGATCGGGGCCCGCTCGGCTTCGACGAGCCGGCGCCGATCGGCCTGCCGCCGAGCCTGTTCGGCGAGCGAGCTGAGCACGGCCGCAGTACGGGCGCCGCGCTGCACCGCGATCAGCAGTCCCGCGGCCACGAGGTCGCCGAGCGGATCGTCGAGGTCGTCGGCGAATCGGCGGAACACCACAGCGGGATCCTGGCGGCCGAGGCTCGCCGCCAGCCGTCGCACCTGGGGCCTGATCGGTTCCGGGCAGGTCGCCACCGTCGCGGTGATCGCGCCGACGGGTTGGTCACCCGCCACCAACACGTCGCGCAGGTTCTCGATCCACGACGCCAGCGCGTCGGTGCGTTCGACGTCGCTGACCGCACGCCGATCGCGGCGCTGCCACACCCTGACGGCGAACCAGCACCCCACGCCGACCACCACCGACGCGATCACCCAGCCGGAGAAGGCCAGGACGATCGCAGCTGCACCCAGCGAGGCGAGCAGTCTCGGTGCCAAGTCGGAGTCGACCGGTCGAGTCGGCACCGGGATCCGGTCCGAGCCGACGAGCACGACGACGGCGAGGAGGCCGACGAGCGTGAACACGACGAGGAGCGCGACGTCGAGGCTCACGACGACCGTCCCGTGACCGCGAACCGTTCGGGTCGGTATCCGGCGAGTCGGAGCCTGGTGAGGTGCCTCTGCGACAGCGGTGCGACCTGAGCGAGCTCCTCGTCGTACTCGTCGAGCGCCCACACCTCGGTGCTCGACACGCCACCGGCCTCGCCGAGACCGCCCACCTCGACGATCGACGTCACCCGCCGCACCGGCGGCTGATCGTCGACGGCGTTGCGGACCAGATCGATGTGCACGACGAAATCGACTGTCTGGGCGATCAGGCTCCAGACCGCGAACTCCGGAAGGGTCGAGTTCGACTTCGACACGTAGTACGCCAGCCGTTGCAGCACGATGTCGGCGGTGTGCGCATGGATCGTCGCGAGCGATCCCCGTTTGCACATCGAGGCCACGTCCAACATGTCGAGCGCCTCGTCCTCGACGAGTTCTCCGACCACCACCCGGTCGGGGTTCAACCGGCGGGTCAGCTCCACGAGCTGCCGCGTCGTGATCTCGCCTTCCCCCTCGGCGTTGGCCTGGCGGGTGAACAGCGCCGGTGCGTCGGGGTGCCTCGGGTCGTCCTCCAGCCGCAGTTCGAGCAGGTTCTTCTCGACGGTGATGATCCGCTCGAGCGGTGACACCTCGCCGAGGAGTTCGGTGAGCAGGGTGGTCTTGCCGGCGCCGGGTGGGCCGGACACGAGGATGGTGAACCCGCATCGCACGAGCGCCCGCAACGGTTCGACGAGCGAGTGGGGGAACAGGCCGAGATCGGCGAGGCCGGCGAGGCCGACCTGACGGACGACGAATCGGCGGATCGCGAGCCGGGGATGCGTCGACACGCCGTGCTCCCCGGGCCCGCCGAGCACCATCACGATGCGCGATCCGTCTCGTGACTGGAGCGTGAGCATCGGCGACGACGTGTCGAGGCGCCCCTCGCCGGTGCCGGTCATGCGCAACGCCATCCGCTTCTGGAATGCGGTGAGTTCCTCTGCCGACGCCCACAGCGCACCGACGTCGACCTTGCGGCCGTCGGTGTAGGTCACCCACGTCGAGTCGGGTCCGTTGACGTCGATCTCCTCGACCGCCGGGTCGTTGAGATACGGCTCCAGGGGACCGGCGCCGGTGAGTTCGGCGACCACGTCGGCGCGAACACGCTGCTCGACATCGCGGGACAGGGGGCGCAGCCCGCGTTGCAGCCGCTCCTCGGTCAGTGTGGTGATCTCCTCGCCGATCCACGCTCCGATGAGCAGTTGTTGACGTCGCTCGTCAGCGGCGAGTGACACGCTGCGACGGTCGGCGCTGCGGCTGTCGTCGTGCTCGATCGCTTCGATCAGCCGGCCGGCGACGCGATCGGTCACGAGCGCGACCGTCGTGCGGGCCTCGTCGACGCCGGGGTCGCGCATCATCGTCACGGGCCAGCCTCGGAGCCGGACCGTCCGAGCGCTCCCACGTCCAGCCCGAGCGACGGGTCGGACGAGGGGGCGATGTGGCCGCTCAACAGCGCGGCGGCCTCGGCCGCCGACCGCATCAGGGGCAGGCGCTGGAGACGTCTGGCCGACACGCCGGTTCGTCCTGCCAGCACAGCAGCGGCGAGTGGGTCCTCGGCGAGTCGACACGCGGCGGTGATCGTCCCCGGCGTCGAGTCGTCGAGGAACTGCACGATGTCGTCGGGGTCGAACGGTTCGCGGCCGATCAGGGCGATCACGACCGGACCGTCGACACCCTCGACCTGCTCGAGGAGCCGTTCGAGCCGCACCGATTCCGCCTCGGCCGATGCCGGGGTCTGGCGGTGCACCACGACGGTGACGGCTGCCCAGCGGAGCAGGTGAGGCGGATCGCCCGATGGGCGCCCGAGATCGGCGAGCGCGACGACGTGGCGACGGTTGGCGAGTTCAGGGATGATCGCGGCGCCCGCCTCGGCGATCGCCCGACGTGCGGGCAACGAACGGATCGGCGCAGCGATGAACCCGATGCCCCGGCGGCTCCGCTGGACCACCGAGTCGATCGTGTCGGCAACGGTGCGGACTTCCGAGGTGGTGGCCGCAACGGCGGAGGCGAGCGACGGTGTCCCGGGGGTGTCGAGCCACGCCGACAGCGAACCGCCGGACGGGTCGGCTTCGAGCACGATCGCCTCGGCGTCGGCCGTCCAACCGGACGCGAGCGCGACGCACGTGGTCGTGGTGCAGTCGCCGGTGACTGCGACGATCGTCACGACTCGCCGTCCTCGCCGTTGACCACCGGCTCGATCACCGGCTCGGTTGGAGTGGCGTTCGTCGCCGGGTCGGCGGTCGGCTCCACCAGGACGACTCGGACGTCGTCGGCGGCCGCGATCGTCGCAGCATCGGCGACGTCGACCTCGATTGAGAGCGCCTCCACCCCGAGCGCCGAGTTCGTCGGTGCCGGCAGGCCGACGACCCGACCGGCCACGGTGATCGGCGCGGCCTCGCCGTTCGCAACGACGAGGACCACGGCCACGCGCTCGCGTACCCCGATCGGCAACGCCCCCTCGGGAACCTGGATCGCGACGACGGCGCTGCCCTCGGTGACCAGCGGGGTGGACTGCAGTGCCTCGGAGGTCACGAGTGAACCCGAGACGAGTCGGACCTTCGCGTAGCTGCCGACGAGCGAGTCGAGCCGCTCACCGGAGACGACGTTCACGGTCGGGTCGACGTCAGCGTCGACCGTGCGGAGCATGTCGGCGGTGATCTGCTCCCCGGCGGGGACGTCTCGCACCACCTGGACGACCGGCTCGGCGTCGTCGAGGGACGAGTACACGTAGAGGTTCCCTCCGATCGCGATGGCGGCCAGGGCGACGCCGAGCGCGATCCGGTTGCGACGGCGGGCCGCAGGCTGGAACCCCCGGCGGTCACCGGCACCGTTGGACGCCCTCGCCGGCGACGCAGAGGTCGGCGCCGTCGTCGCGGACGAACCCGAGGTCGGACGCCGTGTGTCGGTCATGCTCCCGGTCCGTTCAGCACCGGTCCGTTCAGCACGGTGTCGAGCCCGACTTCGAATCCGATCACCGCGACAGCTGCACCAGCGACGAGGAACGGGCCGAACGCGATCGTCGCCGATCGGCGGCCGAGCCCGACGGCGGCACCGACGCCGGCGGCGGCGCAGAGCGCAACCAGCCCGAGTTGCCACGCCACCGTGCCGACGGCACCGCCGAGGACCAGTGCGGCCTTGACGTCACCGAAGCCCATCGAGCGAGGTGAGATCAGGTGGAGCAGCAACAGCGGCGTCGCCATCGCGGCGGCGCCCGCGGCCACCGATCCGGACGCCGGCGGAGTTCCGAGTGCCCACGCCAGTGCCTCCGTCGTCGCCAGCACACCTGCGGCGACGCCGATCCACCGATCGGGCAGACGTCGCGTTCTGGCGTCGATCATCGCCGGAGGCACCATCGCAGCGATGGTCAGCGTGGCCGGCGCTGGGAGCCATCCGGCCAGGGCCGCCGCCGCGACGACACCGAACGCGATCGGCGTGATCGGCGCGCGTCCGGACCACCGGTCATCGGTCCCATCCCGCCGATGGGCACTCGACGAGCGAACGAACGCTCGCTCGGGAACTCCGACGGACTCCACCGCCCACGCCTCCTTCCCCAAGGGATCCACGGATCGTAGTCGGTGGCTCGAGCGCGGTCTTCCGTCGGACCGTAGAGGTTCGATTTGCTCCTGCACACGGCCCAGTGGGCGCCCCGGTCGGCACGAGGGAAACCACGAGCGACCGGGGCCGTCGTTGCGGTCGACGTCAGTCGGGCGACAGCGAGCGCACGGTCCACTCGAGCAGCCAGCTGAGGAAGTCGTACAGCTGGTGTTCGGGGGTGATGCCGTCGTCGGCGTCGTCGGCGGTCTCGTCGTCGGTGATGCCGAGCATCGTGCCGAGCACGAGGCGGATCGCGTTGATCGACTGGAGGAAGGCGATCGTCTCGCCCTCGTTCATCAGCTCGGTGCGTTCCGGATCGAGCGCGTCGGTGACCGACTCGATCGCCGACATCCGACTGGTCACCAACTCCTCGCGCATCAGCCGCTGGTACTCGGCTTCCTTCTCGTCGTCGTCGGGGTACGCCACCGGGAACAGCCGGAGCAGCAGCTCGTTGTCCTCCGGGCCGGTCATCAAGGCCCCGAGTTCGCCCATCAGGCGGATCAGCAGGTTGCGCTCCTCCGCGTCGAGCGTGATCTTCCAGCCGCCCCTGACCGCCTGCACCGGCGGCACGAACCTACGACGCAGGGCCATCTTGTTCCATGGTCGCCCACAGGCTGTGCTCGTGGAGCCGGAACACGTGCATCTCGGCCTCCTCGCGGCCGCACGACGCCACGACCGCTCGCCCCTTGTGGTGGACGTCGAGCATCAACTCGGTCGCCTTCTCCTTCGAGTACCCGAACAGCTTCTGGAACACGTATGTGACGTAGCTCATCAGGTTGACCGGATCGTTCCACACCAGCACGATCCACGGACGGTCGATCACCGCTGCCTCGTCGAGGTCGGGGTCCATCACCTCCGTGGGTTCGAGCGTGGTCGGCACGACACCAGTGTGCCCGCGTTGGTCACCTGGGCACCACCGCCCTACGATGATCCGGTCATGGCCGTCGGCAGTCGCCCCCTCGTTCCGTCCCGGCTGACACCCGGCGGCATCGCCCACGGCAGTCGTCGCGCCCCCACCGGCGTGATCGGCGCCTACATCGCGCTCACCAAGCCCCGGATCATCGAGCTGTTGCTGATCACCACCGTGCCTACGATGGTGCTCGCCGAGTCCGGCTGGCCGGCCTGGTCGCTGGTGGCCGTCACCCTCCTCGGCGGCACGCTCGCAGCCGGTGGCGCCAACGCGGTCAACATGTACGTCGACCGCGACATCGACGCCCTGATGGAGCGCACCCAGGGTCGCCCGCTCGTCACCGGCATCATCCCGGCTCGCAACGCCCTCGTGTTCGCGATCGCCCTGCAGATCCTGGCCTTCGCCGTGCTGTGGGCGGGCGCCAACCTGCTCTCCGCCGTGCTCGCCTTCAGCGCCGCCGCCTTCTACGTCGGGGTCTACACGCTCTGGCTCAAGCGCACGAGCCGTCAGAACATCGTGATCGGCGGGGCTGCCGGGGCCGTGCCCGTGCTCGTCGGGTGGGCCGCCGTGCAGGATTCGTTGGCGTGGGCGCCGATCGTGCTCTTCGTCGCCATGTTCCTCTGGACGCCACCGCACTTCTGGGCGCTCGCCGTCAAGTACGCCGACGACTACCGCGCCGCCGACGTGCCGATGCTGCCCACCGTGGTGCCGATCGAGAGCGCCGTGCGCCAGATGTTCTGGTACACCGTCGCCCTCGTGATCACCACGCTGGTGCTGATCCCCGTGGCCGACCTCGGCTGGATCTACGGGATCACCGCCGTCGTCCTCGGTGCGATGTTCATCGGCGGCACCGTCGCCCTGCGCCGCCACCCCACACCGGCCAACAGCATGCGACTGTTCGGTTTCTCGATCACCTACGTCACCGTGCTCTTCGGGGCCATGACACTGGATGTTCTCGTCCGGTACGGCTGGTGACTGCCGCCATCAGGTCCGCGACCACAGGTGCCCGCCCTGCGAGGATTTCGGGCGCACCGGTCCCGTGCAAGTAGTCTCGGCCGTCGTGCCGAGCCACGTTTCGAAGTCAGACAAGTGAGCGCCCACCCCGTATGACCACCATCGAATCCACCCCTGAAGCCGTCGTGGCCGCCTCGAGCGGCACGGTCGACGCTGCCGACACCGTCAGCTGGCTCGATCGGTTGATCGACGTCTTCACCTCGACCGACCACAAGGTCATCGGCCGCCACTACTTCACCGGCGGCCTCGTCGGGTTGCTGGCGATCGTCGTCGTCAACGTGCTGATCGGTATCGAGCGCCTCGACGGCACCGACACCGTCCTCGACATCGAGGTGATTCCGCAACTGCTCGACGCTCAGCGCGTCGGTCTGGTGTTCGCGGTGATGCTCCCGCTCGCGATGGCGATCGCCGTCGCGTTCGTGCCGCTGCAGGTCGGCTCCCGATCGATCGTGTTCCCCCGTCTGGCCTTCACCGGCTTCTGGATGTGGCTCGGCGGAGCGATCATCACCGTCGTCGCCCTCGTCAACAACGGCGGCACGCTCGGCGGCGACAGCGACATGGTCGACCTGTTCATCGTGGGCCTCGGCCTGATGGCGATCGGTCTGCTCGCCTCCGCCGGCTCCGTCGCCACCACGATCCTCACCACCCGGGCCCCCGGCATGACGATGCGCCGGATCCCGCCGTCCACGTGGTCGGCCCTCGTTTTCAGCCTCGGCATCGTGCTCGTGATGCCGGTGTTCGTCGGCACGCTCACCTACCTCTTCCTCGACCACCGCAACGCCCGCACCGGCTTCGGTGGCAACGAAGGCATCCTCACCTGGGTCGGCTGGATGTTCACCCAACCCGCGACGTTCCTGTTCGCCATCCCGGCGATCGCCATGCTCGTCGAGCTCTTCCCGATCACGTTCGGCAAGCGCACGCCGGCACGCGGGATCATGTTCGCCGGCCTCAGCCTCGTCGGGCTCGCCGCGCTCGCCGGCGTCACCCAGCAGAACCTGCAGAACCTGCCGTGGGCCGGGAGTCAGCTGAGCACCAGCAACCTCGACGAGAAGGCCCGCGACCTCGTCCCGTACCTGCTCTTCAACGCGCTCCCGGTGCTCGGTGCGCTGCTCGTGCTGCTCGTCGGCCTCCAGATCGCCCGCCCCACCGACGGCATGAAGGTCAACGTCAAACCGGCAGTGTTCTTCGGCTTCTTCGGCTACGGGATGGTGCTCGTCGGCATGCTCGGCAACCTGATGTACGCCATCGACGACGCCGGCGTGCAGGGCACCGTGTTCGAAGAGGGCTCGCTCGTCTACGTCGCCTACGGCGCGGTGCTCGGTGCGATGGGTGCCCTGGTCCACTGGGCGCCGAAGCTGTGGGGCCGCACGATCAACTCCGTCGCTGCGATCGGCCTGGCGTTCCTCGGCGTCGCCGCCACGATCCTCGCCACCTTCCCGCTCTACATCGCCGGTCTGCTCGATCAGCCCGCCGGTGTCGCCTACGACGGCAACAACCTCGAGGTGTGGAACATCCTCAGCCTCGTCGGCCACGGCCTGATGGCGATCACGGCGCTCGCCTTCGTCGCTGTGCTGCTCGGCTCGCTGCTCGGTCGCCACGACGGCGACGACGTCGGCGACGACCCCTGGGGCGGCCAGACCATCGAGTGGGCCACCACCTCACCGGCACCGCGCGACAACTTCGTCGACGTGCCTGTCATCCACTCCGCCGAACCCATGCTCGACCTCCGTGACGCCGCAACGGCCCCGACCGACGGGAGCGCCTCCTGATGTACGCCCTGCCCGCACCCCCGCCTCCGGCGCCGCAGCGCCAGGTGCTCGTCGGGGTCTCGCTCGCCGTGATGGCGGCGGTGATGATGACCGGGAGCATGCTCGCCGTGTGGGCGCTGCAGCGCCGCGAGGCGATCGACTTCACGGGTACCTGGCTGCCCGACGGTGTCACGATTCCCGAGGTGCCCACCAACGTGATGCTGTTGGCCTTCATCGGGCTCTGCGTGTTCGGTCAGTGGGCCGTCTACAGCGCCGGCAACGACGATCGGGGCCACACGATCCTCGCCCTCGGATGCACGTTCCTCGTGGGCATCCTGGTGATCAACGCGCAGGCCTTCGTCTACACCCAGATGGGCCTCGGCATCGCCGACGGCACCTATGCGGCGATGTTCTACGCGATCACCGGCTTCTTCATGCTGCTGATGATCGCCGGGTTGCTCTTCACCACCGTCACCGCGTTCCGCTTCATCGGCGGTCGCACCGCCGACCGCGAACTGCTGGTCGCCCACGCCCTGTTCTGGTACGCCATGTCGGCGATCTACGCCGGCATCTGGTTCCTCGTCTACGTCACCAAGTGAGCTGCTGAATGTTCACCACCGGATCCAAATTCCTCCTCGGCTCGGCGGTCATCGCCACCGTCACGGCGATCGCCTACGGCGTCACCCAGGACGGCGTGATGGGCACGATCGGTCTCGCTTCGGCGGCGATCGTGCTCTGGTTCCTCGCCGCGCTCAACCTGTTCATCCGCGACAGCAACTACTGGGCCGACGAGATCGCGTCGATCGACACGGCACCCGCTGCCGTGCGTGCCCCGGTCGACACCGTGTGGCCCTTCGCGTTCGCCTTCTCCGCCGCGGTGTTCGCAGTCGGTCTCGTCACCTACCAGGCCGTATTCGTCATCGGCATCGTCCTGCTCCTCGTCACCGGAGCGGAATGGACCGCCGAGGCCTGGGCCCACCGGGCATCGGCCGATGTCAGCCACAACGCCGACGTCCGTGACCGCATCGCCAACCCGCTGGAGTTCCCGCTCGCTGCAGCGATCGGCATCGGCATCGTCATCTACGCCTTCAGCCGGGTGATGCTCTGGCTCTCGAAGACCAACACGGTCGTCGCATTCGCCATCCTCGGCACGATCATCATCACGCTCGCCTTCCTCTTCGCCTATCGCCCGAAGGTTTCCTCCAAGGCCGCTGCCGTCGTCATCGGCGTCGGCGCACTCGGG
This sequence comes from Ilumatobacteraceae bacterium, assembly GCA_963710625.1. Lineage (GTDB taxonomy): Bacteria > Actinomycetota > Acidimicrobiia > Acidimicrobiales > Ilumatobacteraceae > Sva-07. The sequence goes on from CAVQBG010000010.1 coordinate 91,584, forward strand.
TTGATCGCCGGTGGGGCGGCAGCCGGGCTCAGCGGTGAGCGCGACATCGAGCCGCACGAGACCACCGAAGGCCTCGCCGAGGAGGGTGTCGACATCTGCACCAGCCCCGAGGAGTTCGAGGCCGACGAGAAGGCCTCGCAGTCCGTGGCCGCCACGGCGGCGGTCGCCGCCACGATCACCCTCGGATCCGACGGCGAACTCACCTACGAACTCAACGGGCCGAGCGCCCAGGGCGCCGACGGCATCACCTTGCCCCGGTCCAACCCGAACAACGTCGTGTTCCGAAACGAATCCGGCGAACACCGGAGGCTCTCGGCCAGTCTCGGCACCGAGGTGGTCAGCGAGAACGGCGAAGACGTCGAGCGTCCCTTCTACATGTGCACCGCCCTCGTCGACGACGGTGGCGCCCAGAACATCACCATGAGCGTCGCTCTGCCCAGCATCACGGCCGAGGACGGCTACTTCTTCTTCGTGCCCGGGGTCGACTCCGCCCGCCTGGACCTGGTTGTGCCATGAGTAACTCGCGAACGAAAAGGCCTGCTGTGACATCCTCGGCTACCGTCGCCCCAATGAGTCGTCGCGTACGAATCGGACTGGTGCTCGCCCTCGGCGCGCTCGTTGCAGGCTGTGCCGAAGACGCCCCCCAGGACATGTGGCAACCGGCCGGGCCGAACGCCCAGTCGATCGCCGATCTGTCGTGGCTCGTGTTCGTGCTCGCCGGCATCGTCGGTGTCGTCGTGCTCACCGTGGTGTTCATCGCGATCTTCAAGTTCCGCGACAGGGGCCAGGCGATCCCCGAGCAGGTCCACGGCAAGCCGACCCTCGAGATCATCCTCACGATCATCCCGGCGTTGATCCTGATCGGCATCGCCATCCCCACCGTCGGCACGCTGATGGCGCTCAACGACACCAGCGACACCGAATGCGTCATCAATGTCACCGGCCAGCAGTGGTGGTGGGAGATCGACTACCCCACGCAGGAGGGATGCGGCTCCGGGATCACCGAACCGATCATCACGTCGGGTCAGATGGTCATTCCGATCAACACGCCCGTGCTCGTACGTGGCACCAGCCGCGACGTGATCCACTCCTGGTGGATCCCCCGTCTCAACGGCAAGCGTGACATGGTCCCGGGGCGTGTCCACACCAACAAGCTCGAGGCCGACGAGCCCGGCATCTACGCAGGCCAGTGCACCGAGTTCTGCGGCCTGTCACACGCCAACATGCGCATGGAGGTCATCGCGATGACCCCCGAGGACTTCGAGGCGTGGAAGGCGAACCAGATCAAGCCCTACGAGGCACCGGAGCCCGACACCCTCGCCGCGGCCGGCGAGCAGACGTTCATCGCCCAGTGCTCGCGATGCCACCAGGTCAATGGCCTGGAGGACGCCGACGGCGACCCGATCATCTCCCGGCCGGACCTGTCGGTGTACTCCGGCGCAGCGCCCAATCTGTCGTGGCTGATGACCCGGAACACGTTCGCCGGCGCCTCGTTCGACCTGCTGTCGCCGGCCTGCCGTCCCGAGGTCTGGCAGGCCCCGCCGGAGACCGTGGGCGAGGAGTACCTGAAGGGCGTCACGCCGGAGTGCCTCAACTCCGTGCAGCTGCGAGAATGGTTGCGAAACGCCCCGGCGATGAAGCCGATGTACACCGACCCCTTGAAGCTCGAGGCCACCGACGGCCTCGTGCGTGGCATGCCGAACCTCGCCCTGAGTGAAGACCAGATCGACGAACTCGTCGCCTACCTGCTCGAACGCAAGTGATGGGAGCCCGATAGCCCATGGCCATCATCGAACGACCGACCGACACCCCGGCACTGGCCGGCGCCGGCGCGGCCGTCGTCACACCGTCGACGTCCTACGGCTACTTCCGCCGCCCGGTGCAGACCACCGGCTGGCGGTCGTGGGCCTTCACCGTCGACCACAAGAAGATCGGCATCATGTACGGCGTCGTCGCCATGGCGTTCTTCTTCATCGGTGGCTTCGAGGCCCTGCTGATCCGGGCCCAGCTGGCGCAGGCCGACGGCACGATCCTGTCGGCCGACAAGTACAACCAGATGTTCACGATGCACGCCACCACGATGGTGTTCCTCTTCGTGATGCCGATGGCGGCGGCGTTCGCCAACTACATGATGCCGCTGCAGATCGGCGCTCGTGACGTCGCCTTCCCCCGTCTCAACGCCCTCAGCCTCTGGCTCTTCGTGTTCGGCGGGATCTTCATCAACACGTCGTGGATCCTCGGCGGAGCCGCCGACGGCGGCTGGTTCATGTATGCACCGAACAGCTCGGTGCCGTTCTCGCCGACCAACGGCGTCGACTTCTGGGTGCTCGGCCTGCTGATCACCGGCGTCGCCTCGCAGGTCGGTGCGATCAACCTGATCGTCACCGCGCTCAACATGCGCGCTCCCGGCATGAACCTGATGCGGATGCCGATCTTCACGTGGATGGCGCTCGTCGTGCAGTTCCTGCTGCTCTTCGCCATCCCGGTGATCACCGTTGCGCTGTTCCTGCTGATGTTCCAGCGGAACTTCGGCGCCACCTTCTTCTCGGTCGAAGCCGGTGCCGACCCGCTGCTGTGGCAGCACCTGTTCTGGCTGTTCGGCCACCCCGAGGTGTACATCCTCGTGCTGCCCGCGTTCGGCATCATCTCCGAGGTGCTGCCGACGTTCTCCCGTAAGCCGCTGTTCGGCTACCCGTTCGTCGTCTTCTCCGGCGCCGCGATCGGCTTCGTCGGCTTCGGCGTGTGGGCGCACCACATGTTCGCTGCCGGCCTCGGTCCGATCTCGGTCGCCGTGTTCTCGGTGGCAACGATGGCGATCGCCGTGCCGACCGGGGTGAAGATCATCAACTGGACGCTCACGATGTGGGGCGGCAAGCTGTGGTTCACCACGGCGATGCTGTTCGCCGTCGGCTTGATCATCCAGTTCACGATCGGCGGCCTGTCCGGCGTCACCCACGCGGTGGCACCGTCGGACACCCAGCAGACCGACACCTACTACATCGTCGCCCACTTCCACTACGTGATCTTCGGCGGCGCGGTGCTCGGGCTCTTCTCCGGCATCTACTACTGGTGGCCGAAGGTGTTCGGCAAGATGCTGAGCGAACGCTGGGGGCGCTGGAACTTCTGGTTCATGATCATCGGGATGAACCTCACGTTCGGGCCGATGCACATCCTCGGCCTGCAGGGCCAGCCTCGCCGCATGTACGTCTGGACCGAGGCCCGGGCCGGCGAAGGTTTCTTCGACCTCGCCTTCTGGAACCTCGTCTCCTCGATCGGCTCGGTGGTGCTCGCCATCGGCGCGCTGTTCTTCATCATCAACGTCTGGGTGAGCCGCAAGAACCCGCCCTGCCCACCCGACCCCTGGGATGCGCGCAGCCTGGAGTGGATCACCACGAGCCCGCCGAAGGAACACAACTTCGACCGGATTCCGACGGTCCACACACTCGACGAGTTCTTCCACCGCAAGTACGAGGACGTCGGTGAAGGCGACCAGCACGACTACAAGCAGGTCGCGACCGGCAAGGAGGTCATCGAGCTCGAGGAGAAGTACGCCGAGGCGCACATCCACCTGCCGTCACCGTCGTACTGGCCGCTCGTCCTGGCGCTGTCGTTCCCGGTGCTCGCCTACGGCGTGATCTACAGCACGCTGTTGATCGTCGCCGGCGCCGCCATCGCGGTGCTTGCGTTGTTCGGTTGGGCGCTCGAGCCGCCCACCGCCGACGAGTCCGAGTTCGACCCGCCCCCGCCGGGTGATGACGAACCGAGCAAGGAGCTGGCCGTCAGTGTCTGACGCAACGATCACCGAAACCGACGACGCCATCGAGATCCCGCCCGGCTACGACGACGGCAGCGACCACATCGGGCTGCCCCACCACACGTCCACGGGCCTCTCCAACACGAAGCTCGCGATGTGGCTCTTCCTGGGTTCGGAGTGCCTGCTGTTCGGCGGGTTGATCTCCACCTACATGCTGTATCGCAACCGTCAGGCCGACCAGCTCGGCCCGGATCAGCTGTGGGACATCCCGTTCACGTCGGCGACGAGCTTCGTGCTGCTGATGTCGTCACTCACGATGGTGATGGCGGTGTCGAACGCCAAGCGCAAGGACGAGCAGCGAACCAAACTCTGGCTCACCGTCACCGCCCTGCTCGGCGGCCTGTTCCTCGCCGGTCAGGTCTACGAGTTCACGGTGTTCTACCGCGAGGGCCTCGGCTACACCACCAGCCTGTTCTCGTCGAGCTTCTACACGCTCACCGGCTTCCACGGCGTCCACGTCGCCGTCGGCATCGTCATGCTGCTGTCGCTCGTGGCGATGCTGGTGAGGGGCAAGCTGGTCGGTGACAAACACGAGACCGTCGAGATGATCGGCCTGTACTGGCACTTCGTCGACGTCGTCTGGATCGTCATCTTCACCCTCGTCTACCTGATTCCGGCCTGATCCATGAGCACTGACGCCACCATCACCGACAGCGGCCGCACACCGGCCGACGATGCCCACGTCGAGGCAGAGGCGCACCCCGAGCAGCGCCACAAGGAACCGACCGACCGTCAGTACATCTTCATTGCGCTCTTCCTTGCGGTGCTCACGGCGATCGAGATCGCGGCCACCGAGGTCGGGCCCGACGGTCCGCTGCTGATCGTCTCCCTCATCGTCCTGATGGCCGTGAAGTTCCTGTTCGTCATCCTGTTCTTCATGCACCTGCGCTTCGACAGCCGCCTGTTCAGCCTGGTCTTCTACATCGGGCTCGGATTCGCCATCGTGCTGTACGGCGTGGTGCTCGCCACGTTCCACTTCTTCGTCAGCTAGTCGTCGAAAGGGCGCACCCCCATGCTCGCCCAACTCCCAACGCTGGACCCCTGGCGGTACCAGTTCCATCCCGAGGTCTGGATCCTCGTCGCCTTCCTGACCGGTGCCTACATCTACATGGTGCGGGTGATCGGCCCCAAGGCGGTGCCACCCGGCCAGGCGGCGGTGTCACGGTTCAACATCGGTTGCTTCATCGGCGCCATGGTGATGCTGTGGGTGGCGAGCGACTGGCCGATGCACGACATCGGGGAGGAGTACCTGTACTCCGCGCACATGCTCCAGCACATGATGCTGAGCTACTTCCTTCCGCCGCTCGTGCTGATGGCGACGCCGGAATGGTTGCTGCGGGTCCTCGTCGGCAACGGACGCTTCTACCGCGTCGTCGTGTTCTTCACGAAGCCGATCATCGCCGCCGTGCTGTTCAACGCCGTCGTGATCATCACGCACATACCCCAGGTGGTCAGCGCGTCGGTCGACAACGGGCCGCTGCACTACAGCTTGCACTTCGCCGTCGTGATGTTCTCGCTCCTGATGTGGATGCCGGTCGTCGGGCCGTTCCCCGAGCTGCAGATGACCCCCCTCGGCAAATGCATCTACCTCTTCCTGCAGTCGCTGGTTCCCACGATCCCCGCCGCATGGCTCACGTTCGCCGACGACGCCGTCTACCGGACCTACGACCAACCCGTGCGGGTGTGGGGGATGTCGGTCATCATCGATCAGCAACTCGCCGGCGCGATCATGAAGACCGGCGGCGGCATCTTCCTGTGGGCCGTGATCATCTACATCTTCTTCAAGAAGTTCGCGTCGGGATTCGAGTACGGCAACACCTACAAGCGACCACGGCCGATCCCCGACGCCGAGCTGACCGGCGACCGCGCCGTCGACGACGAGTCCCCGCTCACCACGGCCGACATCGAGCGCGAGTTCGCCAAGGTGCGACCCGCCGGCGACATCACCGACTGATCGGTCGGCGGAACCGCTCAGGTCCTGTCGATGACCGAGCACTAGCCTCAACGGTGTGATCGATCAGCGATTGTTGCGAACCGACCTCGACGGCGTCAAGGCGTCGCTGAGCCGGCGTGGCAATGCTGCGCTGCTCGACGAGATCGACGAAGCGCACCGGCTCGACGGCCAACTCCTCGACATCACCACCCGGCGCGACACGATCCGGGCCCGCGTGAACGAGATCTCCAAGGAGGTCGGCCGGCTCCGCCGCACCGGTGACGTCTCCGGTGCCGAGGCGCTGCAGGCCGAGAGCCGGGCGCTGGGCGACGACGAACGCTCGCTCGCTGCGCAGCACGACCAGTTGTCGGCACAGCTGCGCCAGCTGCTGCTCGGTATCCCCAATCTGCCGCATCCCGACGCACCCGACGGAACCGGCGATGCCGACAACCCGGTGGTCAAGGGACCGTGCGGCCCCTTGGATCCCGATGCGCCGCAGCACGGTGTCGCCCACTGGGAGACGGCCACGGCGCTGGGCATCCTCGACAACGAGCGCGCCGTCAAGATCTCGGGAGCGATGTTCACGATGCAGCGTGGAGCGGGCGCCACGCTCGTGCGAGCGCTCATCCAGTACGGCCTCGACCTGAACGCCGATGTCCACGAGGAGATTCGGGCGCCGTCGGTGGTCACGTCGGCCACGCTCACCGCCACGGGCCAGTTGCCGAAGTTCGCCGACGACGCCTACGCCATCGAGCGCGACGACCTGTGGTGCATCCCGACCGCCGAGGTGCCGCTCACCTCAATCTACGCGGACGAGACGCTCGACGACACCCGGTTGCCGATCCGGATGATGGCCTACAGCCCGTCGTATCGGCGTGAGGCCGGATCGGCGGGCCGCGACACGAGGGGCATGTTGCGCGCCCACGAGTTCGACAAGGTCGAGATCCTCGCGCTGGCCACCCCGGAACAGGCGCCCGCGCTGCTCGACGACATGGTGGCCCGGGCCCAGCGGGCGATCGCCGGGCTCGGCCTCACCTACCGGATCATCGAGATCTGCACCGGCGACATGGGGCAGAGCCACCATCGCAGCTTCGATGTCGAGGTGTACGCCCCCGGCGTCGAGAACTGGCTGGAGGTGTCGTCGATCAGCTGGTTCGGTGACTACCAGGCCCGGCGGGCGAACATCCGGTTCCGTCGACACGACGAGCAGGGCAAGGCGCTCAAGGGCACCGAGTTCGTCCACACGCTCAACGGTTCCGCCCTTGCGGTTCCCCGTGTGTGGGCGGCGATCGTGGAGACCTACCGCAACGCCGACGGGTCGGTCACGATCCCCGAGGTCCTGCGGCCGTACATGCGCGGCATCGAGCGGATCGAGGCCGACGCGTGACCGACTGGGCCGCACCCGATCGCCGGGCCGAGCTGTGGGGGCGTCGTGTCCAGTACGAGACCGACGGGCTCGATCTCGCCGGTGTCGACCCCGATCCGGTCGCTCAGTGGGATCGCTGGCATCAGGACGCCCTCGAGGGCGGGGTCGCGGAGCCGAACGCCATGACCGTGGCGACGGTCGATGCCGACGGTGTGCCCGACGCCCGCATCGTCTTGGTGCGCCAGGCCGACGAACGCGGGCTCGTCTTCTACACCAACTACGCGGGGGCCAAGAGCCGGCAGCTCGACCGGGCGCCCGTGGCGGCGGCCGTGTTCTCGTGGCTCGATCTGCACCGCCAGGTACGCGTGCGTGCTCACGTCGAGCGGGTGAGCGACGACGAGAGCGACAAGTACTTCGCCTCGCGCCCACGCGGCTCGCAGCTCGGCGCCTGGGCATCGCCACAGAGCGAGGTGATCGCCGATCGGGCCGAACTCGAGGCCAGGCTGATCGGCTTCGACGAGCAGTTCGCCGACCGTGCCGTCCCCCGCCCGCCGCACTGGGGTGGTTGGCGGTTGATCCCGTTCGAGTGGGAGTTCTGGCAGGGTCGCCCGAGCCGCCTCCACGACCGTCTGCACTATCGCCGCACCGACGACGGCTGGCAGATCACCCGCCTCGCCCCGTGAGGATCGCAGCAGGGGTCCGACCCCTGCTGCAATCGGCGGGTGCGAGCCAATCGGAAAACGCCAGGTCACGGGAGTTGAATGCCGATCCCTCACCGGCGAGGCTGTGCGCATGACCGTGACGAGGGTGCTGGTGGTCGACGACGAACCGACCGTACGTGAGGTGGTGGCCGGGTACCTGCGGCGCGACGGCCACGAGGTGTCGGAGGCGGCCGACGGCACGACGGCACTCGAACTCGTCGATCGCGACCATCCCGATCTCATCGTGCTCGACATGATGCTGCCCGGGGTCAACGGCCTCGACGTGCTGCGACGCGTGCGTACCACCAGCGACGTCCCCGTGATCATGCTGACCGCACGGTCGGAGGAGTCCGATCGGGTGGCGGGCCTCGAACTGGGCGCCGACGACTACGTCGTCAAGCCGTTCTCGCCTCGCGAGTTGGCGGCGCGGGTGAACGGCGTGCTCCGCCGGACGAATGGTCGCCAGGCGGCTGCGCCGGGACCGATCGTGCACGGCGAACTCACGATCGAACCGCTGAGCCGCCAGGTGACCCTCCAGGGCTGCGACATCGAGATGACACCCAAGGAGTTCGACGTCCTCGCCTTCCTTGCGTCGTCGCCGCGCCAGGTGTTCTCGCGAGCACAGCTCCTCGAGTCGGTGTGGCAGTCGTCGCCGGAGTGGCAGGACCCGGCGACCGTCACCGTCCACGTGCGGCGGATCCGCAACAAGATCGAAACCGACCCCGAGACGCCGCGCTGGATCACCACGGTGTGGGGTGTCGGCTACCGGTTCGAACCGTGACGCCCGATCGGCCGAGCCCGCCGCGCGGCATGAACCGCCTCGGCCGCAAGTTCCTCGTCGCCACCCTCGCCGTCCTCGGCGTGGCGGTGCTGATGATCGCCATCGCGGCGCAGACGATGTTCATCAACGACCACGACCTGCGCCTGCTCATGTGGGCGCTCGTGCCCGCCGTGCTCGGCGCTGCCCTCGTCGCGGTGGCGATGGCCCGCCCGGTCGCTCGCGATGCCACCCGAATCTGCGACGCAGCGATGCGGGTGGCCGATGGTGACCTGTCGGCGCGTACGGGCGTGACCCGGCGCGACGAACTCGGCGAAGCGGCGGCGATGTTCGACCTGATGGTCGACCGACTCCGGGCCGTCGAGCAGGAGCGGTCGCTGATGCTGTCGTCGATCTCCCACGACCTCCGGACGCCCCTCACGGCGTTGCGCGCGTCGGTCGAAGCGATCCGCGACGGCGTCGCGGCCGACCCGGACATGTACCTGAGCGGCATGGAGCGTCAGGTGAGGGCGCTGTCGGCGCTCGTCGACGACCTGCACCTCCACAGCCGTCTGGTGAGCGGAACAATGGAGCTGCAACGCATCCGTCTCGACCTGCGCGAACTCGCCGACGAGGCGATGGAGACGCTCCGCCCGATCGCCGAGGTCCGCAACATCGCACTCCTGCTCGAAGCCAGGCACCGAGTGCTCGTCGAGGCCGATGGCTCGCAGCTCTCCCGTGTGATCCGCAACCTCCTGGAGAACGCGATCCGTCACGCTCCCGACGACTCGGTCGTGCTGGTGCAGATCGAGGAGCGGAATCACGTGGCCACGATGCGTGTCGTCGACGAGGGCCCGGGCTTTCCGACCGAGTTCCGCGATCGGGCCTTCGAGCCGTTCACCCGAGCCGACCCGGCACGGGACACGCGAACCGGCACGGCCGGACTCGGATTGTCGATCGCTCGTGGCATCGTCACCGCACACGGTGGGTCGATCGGCGTGGGCGACGGCCCCGGCGGCGTCGTGGAGATCGCGCTGCCGGTGTGACGGGCGACCGCCGGTCAGCCCGCTGGAGGAGTGCCGGCCGCCGTCAGCCGTCGATCGGCCAGGAGGTCGCGGCGTCGACGAGCCCGTCGATCAACGCTTCGGTGTGCGGTGTGAGACCCGGGCCCTCCCAGTCCCACCACAGCGGGCTCGATCCGCGGACTCGGGGTGGCAGCTCGATCTGGACACCGCCGTCGCGTGGCAGATTGACCGGATTGTGGCGGTGGAGACCGCGCAGCGGCTGCGGGATCGCGTCGACGTCGGTGACGACGTCGTAGGCGGGCAGGGTGCGGCGGAGCGCACCGCCGACGTGGTCGGCGAACACCCGATTGCCGCCCCCGAGGAGCAGCGACCCGAACAGGCCGCGCCGCCCGTAGCCGTGCACCGTGATCACGATGTCGACGTGGTCGACGAATGCCGCGAGGTGCTCGGACTCGTGCGGACGCACCTGGATCGACGGGAGGTGTTCGCGCATCCCATCGGGCTGGATCACGGCGTAGAGGGAGGCCGAGGACCGTTCGGCGGCACGTGTCGCGATCACATCGGTCATCGCCTCGAGGGCGCCGCCGTGGTACGCCATGAAGCCGATCCGGCCGCGCAGGTGCGCCACTTCCTCGACGCCGGGCGTGGCGAGCAGGGTGGCGAAGGCGGTCACCACGCCATGATCGCAGCACTCGGGCTCTACAGTGACGTCGATGCTGGCGTGGATGGACCTCGAGATGACCGGACTCGATCACACGTCCGACGTGATCGTGGAGATCGCAACGATCATCACCGACGACGAACTGAAGATCATCGCCGAAGGACCCGACCTGGTGATCCACCAGCCCGACGACGTGCTCGAACGCATGGAGCCCTTCGTGGTCGACATGCACACCAAGTCCGGCCTGCTCGAGCAGATCCGCGCGTCGACCGTCTCACTCGAGGACGCTGGAGCGGCGACGCTCGAGTTCATCAAGCTGCACGTCCCGGAACCGGCGAGCGTGCCGTTGTGCGGCAACTCGATCGGGACCGACCGCCGATTCCTTGCGGCGTACCTGCCCGACATCGAGAACCATCTGCACTACCGCTCGATCGACGTGTCGAGCGTCAAGGAACTCGTGAAGCGCTGGTATCCGTCGATCGACGCCAATCGTCCGCGTGGTCAGGGATCGCACCGTGCGCTCGACGACATCCGGGAGTCGATCCGCGAGATGGCGTACTACCGGGAGCACGTGTTCGTCGACCCCGCGGCACTCGTCGCCGAGTCGCCGGACACCTCGACGACGCCCGCCGACTGAGCGTTCCGAGAGCCGAGGCGGAAACCATCGGTCCCTGCACCGACCGGAGCGACGCGATCGACCGTTCGGAACCCACCGACCCGCCGTGAGCCGGTAGCTTCCGACGTATGCGCGCCGTCGTCCTTCGCTCCCATGGTGGCCCCGAGGTGTTGACGATCGAGGAGGTCGTCGACCCGACCCCGGACCGGGAGGAGATCGTCGTCGACGTCGAACACACCGCGATCAACCGGGCCGATGTCCTCCAGCGGATGGGGATGTACCCGGATCCGCGAGGCCGAACGATCGAGATCCCCGGCCTCGAGTTCGCCGGGTTCGTGTCGGCGGTCGGCAGCGACGTGACCGGCTGGTCGATCGGCGATCGAGCGATGGGCATCGAGGCCGGCGGGTGCTACGCCGACAAGGTCGTCACCCATGCCCGTCAGGCGCTCCCGGTGCCGACGGTCGTCGACTCGGCCGACGCCGCCGCCATCCCCGAGGTGTTCCTCACGGCATGGGACGCCCTCGTCGTCCAGGGTGGATTGACGAGTGGACGTTGGGCGCTGGTCCACGCCGGCGCGTCGGGTGTCGGCACCGCAGCGATCCAGATCGCCAAGGCGATCGGTGCGCGCATCGTCGTCACCTGTTCCGCCGGCAAGATCGACGCCTGTCGCGAGCTGGGCGCGGATGTTGTGCTCGAGCGCAGCCCGGCCGACTGGTTGGGCGCGCTCCAGACGGCGGTCCCCGGCGGCGTCGACGTGGTGCTCGACGTGATCGGCGGGGAGGAGGTCGATCGCAACCTGAGGGCGGTCCGAATGGACGGCACGATCATCCAGGTGGGTCTCATGGGCGGCGCGGCGGCCGACGTCAACGTGGGCCTGATCCTGTCGAAGCGGATCACCTGGATCGGCACCACCCTCCGGGCGCGACCGCTCGAACGCAAGCTGGCCCTCAGCCGGCGGTTCATCGACGAAGTCCTTCCGCTGTTCGACAGTGGCCAGCTTCGACCGGTGATCGACTCTCGTTTCCCGTTCGAGCGGATCGCGGACGCCCATCGGCACATCGAGGCGAATGCCAACGTCGGCAAGATCCTCGTCGATCTCTGAGATCCCGCGCACACTTGCGCTCGAGCGCCCATCGCGCCACGATGCGCCATGGCAATCAACGTGAAGCGCACCCGTGTGGAGGCCACCACCACGGCTGGCCGAGTCCGCGGTGCACTCGACGACCACGGCGCGATCGCCGTGTTTCGTGGCATCCCGTACGCGGCGCCGCCGGTCGGCGACCGCCGTTGGAAGCCCCCGGCACCGCCGGAGCCGTGGCGCGGGGTCCGTTCGTGCAAGAAGTTCGGCCCGACCGCGTTCCAGCGGGGCGCCGGGATGGACGAGTTCTTCGACAACCTCGTACGCGGCCTCGGTCTCAGCGCGCCACGCCGCAAGGCGCTGACCCTCGCCCTGAAGGTCGCGCCGGGCAAACAGAGCGAGGACTGCCTCACGCTCAACGTCCGCGCCCCCGCCGGCGCCGAAGGACTGCCGGTGATGGTGTGGATCCACGGCGGCGACCACACCGACGGGAGCGGGTCGGAGCCGTTCTACCACGGTGATGCACTCCCCGAACGGGGATGCGTGCTCGTCACGATCAACTACCGGCTCGGGCTGTTCGGGTTCTTCGCGCATCCCGAGCTCGCGTCGGAGTCGCCCGATCAGGTCTCGGGCAACTACGGGTTGCTCGACCAGATCGCCGCGCTCGAATGGGTGCGCGACAACATCGCGTCGTTCGGCGGCGACCCCGGCCGCGTGACGATCTTCGGCGAGTCCGCCGGTGGTGAGGCGGTGCTCAACCTGCTCACTTCGCCGCGAGCCCGCGGTCTGTTCCACAGAGCGATCGCCCAGAGCCCGAGCGACAGTGGCCGATGGCTGCACCTCCGCCGGCCGGCCCTCGACTTCCTCCCCGCGGAGGAGGCGGGGTCGGACTTCGCGACGCTGGCGGTCGGTCCAGCCGCCGGGCAACCGGCGCGTCTGCGCGAGATGACGCCGGAGGTGTTGACCGAGATGTACCAGGCCCATCCCGAACTCGGCCGGTACTTCTACCCGGTGGTCGACGACGTCATCCTGCCCGAGACCCCGATGTCGGCGTTCACCGATCAGCGTCAGGCGTCGGTGCCGTTGATGATCGGCTACAACCGCGACGAGGCGACGTTGCTGGCTCCGTTCTCGCACCCCGCTGGCGCCGAGTTCGAGGCACCGGCCGACGGAACGACGGTGTCGCCAGCAGACGCCCGCGCAGTGTTCGAGCGCTCGTACCCGAGCCCCCAACACGTGGATCGCCTGATGGCGGCGTACCCGGGCCTGGCGTCACTCGATTCCACAGCGGTGTGTGAGCACCTCGGTGACCACATGTTCGGGGTGCACGTCGACCACGCCACCCGCCAGCACTCCGCCGCCGGGCATCCGGTGTACCGGTACCACTTCCGGGCGGTGCCGGCATCGAAGAAGCAGACGATCGGGGCGTTCCATGCTGCAGAGATCACATACGTGTTCGGCACGAAGTTCCCGCTGGTTCCCGACGCCGACGACGCCCACCTGCTGACCCGCGAGATGGGCGACCGCTGGTTCGCTTTCGCTGCCACCGGGGTGCCCGACACGCCAGGCCGCGACGCCTGGCCGACCTACGATCCGGGCGATCCTCATCACCTGGTGTTCGACCGACCCCGCTCGGCAGTGCAGCCGTGTCCGGCCCAGCCCGGCCTCGACCTGATGCGTGAACGCATCGACTGGTTGACCGACTCGCTGCGCACCCCGACTGCGGATTTCGCGAAACATCCTTGACTCCCGCCCGGCCGTCGTGGTTGTCTGAGAAGCCGAGCACGGAACCCCGTGCCCGCCGACGACGAACACGAGAGGACGAACGATGAGCATGTCACCGATTTCTGCACCGTCGTTCGCCGTTGCGCGCCCGTACGTCGGCTCGGTGGGCTCCGCCTCGTGGCCGATGGATCTCGCCCAGGGATGCATGTCCGCGAATCATGGCGAGACCACCGGCACCACTGGGTTCAAGCGACTCAGCCCCGGCCACCTCATGGGAGTACTGACGTAGACACCACGTCAGATCACCTCTCACGAGGCCGCCGGGTTCCGACCCGGCGGCCTTTTCGGTTTTTCGGCCCCGAGTTACCCGTCCATCCAGCAACCCCACCACCGACCAACCCGATCAGAGACAGGAACCACGACATGAACCTCCAGGAAACGACCACTCCACTGTCCGACACCTCCGGGTACGGATCCCATCAGGCGACCGCCTCCTCCTCGGTCCTCACCGTCACTCGCACGACATCCACGATCTTCGAACAGGACGACCCCATGACACTCACCGCGGCCAGCCGCTCGGTGCTCGACGAGCCCCGAGAACCCGACAGTCCGAGACCACCCGGTCCGGCGAGAACACCCGTTGCCCGTTGCGCTGACGGGCACGGCACCATGACGGGGCTGTTCTTCTCGGACAACGTCGTCGACATCGCCCGTGCCAAGGCGATGTGCGGGCTCTGCCCACTGCAGGCGTCGTGTCTCGCCGGGGCGCTCGAGCGCGAAGAACCCTGGGGTGTCTGGGGCGGTGAGCTGCTCTCGGGCGGCCGCATCATCGCCAACAAGCGTCCCTGCGGCCGACCGCCCAAGCATCCCCGCCCGGCGGTGGTCATCGACGAGATGGGTCCCGTTCCCGTCGCCTGACCCGCCTCCCCGGATCCCCCCTCCCCGTTTGTGGCGAGGTTTCGTTGACCCCCCGCACCGAAACCTCGTCGCAAACGGTGCGGGACGGTGTGGGACGGTGCGGGACGGTGAACAAACGCGAAGAACGCCCGGGCCGATCTGGCCACCGGCGACCCGCTCAGTAGCCTCGACGTCGTGAACATCCGTCCGCGACTCCTCGTCGGCTCGCTCCTGGTTGCCGTCATCGTGATCGGCCTGTTCGCCTGGACGCAGCGCTCGGACGGCAGCGACGACGACCTCGACGCTCGGCTCAGCGATCCCGGCGCCGTCGTGACGTTCCCCGTCGACGGCCTCGGCAACGACGCCGTCGACGGTGAGCCGTTTCCCGACGTCGTCCTCCTCGATGGCGACGACAGGGAGATCTCCACTGCGGACCTCCTCGGTGAACCGCTGGTGGTCAACCTGTGGTTCAGCACCTGCCCGCCGTGCGCACGAGAACTCCCCGAGTTCGCGGAGGTCGACGCGCAACGCGACGACGTCCGTTTCGTCGGGGTCAACACGATCGACTCGGTCGAGGTGATGGAGCGATTCGCCGGCGAACGCGGGGTCACCTACGACCTCCTTCGCGATCAGTTCGCCGAACTGGCCGACGGGATCGGTGCGGTCGCCTTCCCCGTCACACTGTTCGTCACCTCCGACGGCACGATCGTCGAGCAGGCCGGTGTCCTCGACGCCGATGAGTTGAACGCCAAGATCGACGACCTCCTGGTCGCGGAAGCGAGCCTCACGTGAGCCTGTCCTTCATCCGCGGCATGGTCGCTGCGGTCAATCCGTGCGGCTTCATCCTGCTGCCGACCTATCTCATGTACTTCCTCGGTCTGCAGGGTGTCGCCCCGGGCACGCAGCGCGCCACGATCCGGCGAGCGCTCCTCGTCAGCGCAGCGGTGTCGGCAGGGTTCCTCTCGGTCTTCCTCGTCGCCGGTGTCATCTCCTACAACTTCACCAACTGGATCAACGAGAACGCCAAGTACGCCACCGGCGGCATCGGCGTCGCCCTGCTCGTGCTCGGCGTGGCGATGCTCTTCGGATACAAGCTCCCGTTCATGACGCCCAGCATCAACACCGGTGGCGACGCACCGGAGCGCACGATGCGGGCGATGTTCGTGTTCGGCATCGCCTACGCCGTCGCATCGATCGGCTGCACGATCGGGCTGTTCATCGCCACCGTCTTCAGCACCACCGCACGCGAGGGAGTGGTGGCCGGTGTCGGCAACGTGCTGGCGTACGGCGCCGGCATGGCGCTCCTGGTGAGCGCACTCACGGTCGCATTGGCCTCGGCGAACACGAGCCTGCTCAAGTTCCTGCGCGGGGGCCTGCAGTACGTCGACCGCATCGCTGCGGGGTTCGTCGTCCTGTCGGGCATCTACCTGCTGTGGTACTTCTACTGGGTCGACATCAGGGAGGAGGGCGATCCGGTCACCGACTGGGCGCTCGAACGGCAGGCGCAGGCCACCACGTTCCTCAACGACCACTGGCAGGTCGTGGGCATCGTGCTCGCAGTCGTGGTCGGCGGTGCGATCGCCTACGTGATCAGCCGGCCCCAGCCGCCCGCCACCGTCGAGCCGACCGCAGACGCGACGACCGACACCACGGTCGGTTCGACGATCGACTCGGGTCCTCAGGCGTAGTTCACGGCCTCGGCCGCCGCCGTCAACTCGGCGCGATGGTCCGGGTGAGCGATCGCGATCAGCGCCTCGGCCCGCTCCTTGATCGACTTGCCCCGCATCTCGGCCACGCCGTACTCGGTCACGATCTTGTCGACGGTGTTCTTGGGCGTGGTCACCACGTCGCCCGCGGCGAGCTGCGGCACGATGCGCGAGGCGCCGTGTGAGGTCGTGGAATGGAGCACCACGAAGCCCTGGCCGCCATCGGAGTACACCGCGCCGCGGGCGAAGTCGTTCTGGCCGCCCGACGACGAGTAGTAGCTGCCGCCGATGGTCTCCGAAGCGCACTGGCCGATGAAGTCGACCGTGAGGGTGGCGTTGATCGAGACGAAGTTGTTCTCGTTGGCGATGACGCGCGGGTCGTTCACGTAGCGCACCGCGTGGAGTTCGATCGCAGTGTTCTCGTGGAGGAACTCGTGGAGGCGGCGGGTGCCGAGCGCGAACGTGCCGACGACCTTGGTGCGGTTGAGTCGCTTCTTGACCCCGTTGACGACGCCCGACTCGATGAGGTCGATGACACCGTCGGAGACCAGTTCGGTGTGGATGCCGAGATCCTTGTGGTCGGACAGTGAGGCCATGATCGCGTTGGGGATCGCGCCGATGCCGGTCTGGATCGTCGCACCGTTCGGGATGCGCTCGGCGACGTAGGCGGCGATCCGGCGGTCGGTGTCGCCGCAGATCGCGGGCGGAACCTCGACGAGTTTGCGATCGCTCCGACACCAGCCGACGACCTGGGAGACGTGGATCTGGTTGCGCCCGAACGTTCGCGGCATGTCGTCGGTGACCTCGAGGAAGATCCGCCCGCGTCCGATGAAGCTCGCGGTGTAGTCGGCCGAGACGCCGAGGGAGAAGTAGCCGTGACGGTCCGGTGGTGACGCTGCGGCGATCACGAGCGGGTCGTCGGTGCGCATCCGCATCAGCGAATAGACCTCGGAGAAGTGAGCGGGGACCAGCCCGATGTGCCCGGCGGCGAACTGTGGCCGCGTGACGTGCGAGAGGAAGTAGGAGATGTTCTTGAGCCGAGTCCCGTATTCGCCGCGGAGGTACGGGCGGTCGTGGATGGCGTGCATCTGGTGGACCCGCACCTCGTCGATGCGGGGGTCCCCGGCCGCGGCCGCGGCTTCGATCGCATCCATCACGGCGGTCGGTTCGCCGTTGCCCAGCGGCACGATGATCTGTTCTCCCGGCGCGATGTGTTCGAGGACGTCGCTGGGTTGGTTCGGTGCCGTGAGCGGGGCCGTCGTCATGTCCCCACCGTAGGACGCCGACGGCCGAACGACGCCCGCTTTGTGCCGACTTCTCCCGAATCTCGGGTGGGGTGACGGGTTCGATACCGTCGGACGGGCATGACCCAGCCAGCAGCTCCTCTCGATCCACGCGACGTCCCGGTCAAGCCGGCCGCGACGGTGATGCTCGTACGGGATGCCGTCGACGGGGAGCCCGGTGTCGAGGTGTTCATGATGCGCCGCACCACGAACGCCGCGTTCGGTGCGGGCATGTACGTGTTCCCCGGCGGTCGCGTCGACGGCGTCGACGGTGCCGACGACATCGCGCCGTACTGCCGCGGGCTCGACGACCGCACCGCGTCGGCGAAACTGGGCATCGATCACGGTGGCCTCGCCTACTGGGTGGCAGCGGTGCGGGAGTGCTTCGAGGAGGCGGGCGTCCTGCTCGCGGAACCACGAACCGGGGGGAAGCTGCAGTTGCGCAACGAGGATCGCCACGAGGTGCACGACAGCTCGCTCTCGCTGGTCGAGCTGTGTCGACGGGACGATCTCGTGCTCGACCTGTCGACGACGCACTACGTCGACCACTGGATCACACCGGTCGGTGAGCAGCGACGGTTCGACACCCGGTTCTTCCTCAGCGAGATGCCGAGCGATCAGGAGCCGCTCCACGACGACAAGGAGACCGTCGACAGCCTGTGGGTGCGCCCGGCCGATGCGTTGCAGATGCAGGCCGACGGTGAGTTGATGATGATGCCGCCGACGATGGCGAACCTGCGTTTCCTGGTTCCCCACGACACCGCGGCGGACGCGTTGGCGGCGGGGGCGGCCGTGGACCGCCCGGCGTGCACACTCCCGAAGCTCAAACGCGACGCCGACGGCCGGATCGTCGGCATCTCGCTGCCCGGCGACCCCGACTACGACACCCTCGACTGACCGTTACGCCAGGGGTCAGACCCCCGGCGTAACGCTCAGGCCTTGGCGTCGAGTTCGGCGAAGGCGGCGTTGACGGTGTCGAAGAGGCGAGCGGAGCAGCCGGCCATGTCGACTGCGTCGGGGTCGGCGGGCGGTGCGATGTCGGTGAGGATCCGCTCGGCGATCGCCCGGAAGGCGTCGGCCGCCACGCCCTCGCCGGCGAGCGCCACCGGCTCGCCGGTGTCGCCACCCTCCGCCACCGAGGCCTCGAGCGGCACCTGGCCGAGCAGCGGCGCGTCGATCGCATCGGCGAGCGACTGGCCACCACCGGTTCCGAACAGCGCATAGGACTCGCCGTGATCGCACGTGAACGCGCTCATGTTCTCGATCACGCCGACCACCTTCAGGAAACTGCGCTGTGCCATGTCGGCAGCGCGTTGCGCCACCTTCTGTGCCGCGAGCGCCGGGGTGGTGACCACGATCAGGTCGGTGCTCGGGAGCATCCGGGCGAGGCCCATCTGCACGTCGCCGGTGCCGGGCGGCATGTCGATCAGCAGGTAGTCGAGTTCACCCCATCGCACATCGCGGAGGAACTGCTCGACGGCCTTGGTCAGCATCAGTCCCCGCCACATCAGTGCGGTGTCCTCGTCGACGAGGAAGCCGGTCGAGACGACCTTGAGCAGCCCGTCGCCGATCACACGCTCGTTCGGGACGATCTTGGGCTTGTCGGACCCCTCGACCTGCTGGGCTTCCATGCGATCGGAGATGCCGAGCAGGCGAGGCACCGAGAAGCCCCAGATGTCGGCGTCGAGGACACCGACGGTGTGCCCGGCGGCCGCGAGGGCTGCGGCCAGGTTGACCGTGACCGAGCTCTTGCCGACGCCGCCCTTGCCGCTCGCGATCGCCAGCACCTTGCACGACAGCGGCACTTCGGTGTCCGGCGCGTTCTCGCGCGCATTCCAGCGTGCCTTGGTCATCACCTGGCTGCGTTCCTCGGCGTTCATCTCGCCCCAGGAGATCTTGACCTCGGTGACGCCGGGGTGGACGCCGACGCGGGTTTCGACCTCCTTCTTGATCTCGGCCCGCAGCGGGCATCCGCCGATCGTGAGCTTCACCCCGACCGTGACGACCCCGTCGGGCTCGACCTCGACCGACGGCACCATGCCGAGCGACACGATGTCGGCACCCAGTTCCGGGTCGATCACGGTGCCGAGCACCCCCATCACGTCATCGATCGTCGGCGGCTCGATCGTCGGGGGTGCCACGTGGGGTGCACCAGTCCTGGTGGGTGCGACCGCGGTCGCGGGGGCCGGCGTCGTCGGGGACATGCGGTGCATTTTACCGGCGAAGTCCGTGTAATCTCCAGATGTGGATCGAGATCGGGTCGATGCGCCGCCGGGTGACCCGACCCGGACGGTCGGGACGCCGCAGCTCGACCTGCTCAAGGCACTGGGAGACAACACCCGGTATGCGATCTATCTCGAACTCGCCCGGTCGGCCCGTCCCCTGGCCACCGCCGACATCTCCGAGTCGCTCGGCCTGCACCCCAACACGGTTCGACCGCACCTCGAACGGATGCGAGAGGCTGGACTGCTCGACGTCGAAGTCGGGGGGCGTGGCGATGTCGGACGCCCGCAGCACCGGTACTCGGTGGCGAGGAATGCGCCGTCGCTGGGCTTCGAACCACCGACGATGCCGGTTCTCGCACGGATGGTGCTCGCGATGGCAGCCCGGCTGCAGGCCAGCGCCGACGACGCCGAAGCGGTCGGCCGTACCGAGGGTGTCGCCCGTGCGACCCCGTATGCCGACGCGCCGTCCACCCTGGAGGCATTGGTCGCCGATCTCGACCGTCTCGGCTTCGATCCGCTGGTCACCGACGATCCCGACGATCCCGACGCCGCCGTGGTGGCGTTCGCCCACTGTCCGTTCGCCGACCTCGCCGAGCGCCACCCGGAGCTCGTCTGCGGGCTGCACCGCGGGCTCGTTGCGGGGTTCGTCGCCGAGATGGGCGACGCGGAGGTCGATGAGTTCTGCACCCTCACGAGCCGCACCCCGTGTCGTGTGACCGTCGCTTCCCGCTAAATTGATGTCCGTCTGCAACCAGGAGGTTCCATGATCACGCTCACCGATACCGCGGCCGTGAAGGTCCGTCAGCTGCTCGCCGACGAAGGAGCCGAGGATCTCGCGCTGCGCGTCGCCGTCCGTCCGGGCGGGTGCAGCGGGTTCTCCTACGAGATGTTCTTCGACGGCGACATCGCCGCCGACGACACTCAGGCCACGTTCGGCGATGACGGGTTCGTCAAGGTCGTCGTCGATCCAGCGTCGGCGCAGCTTCTCGAGGGGGCCACGCTCGACTACAAGGACGGCCTCGACCAGTCCGGGTTCGCGATCACGAACCCCAACGCCTCTCGCACCTGCGGGTGCGGCCAGAGCTTCTCCTGAGCTGAGCCGAGCCAGCGGGCGCATGCGCGCTCGACCTGGCGTCGACCGTGCGCGTCAACCGAGCGCGTCGAGCACCTCGGCGAGTTCGGTCTCGTTCCACACCGCGTCGAGTCGCTCGACCACGGTGCCGGTGGCGTCGGTGATGAAGAGCGCCGGCTCATAGGTGAGCCCGGCCGCGTCGACGGCCGGCGTCGGGGTGGTGGCGGTGTCGTCGGTGTACACCTCGGCATGCACGAACGTGTATCGGTCGGCGTACTCGTTCTGCAGGTCGATGATCGATTCGAGCGCCGGGGCACACGTGCCGGTCTGGCAGAACGCCGGCGTACCGACGAGATACACCACGCCCTTGCCCGACTCGGCACCGGACTCGATCGCTTCGGCGAGGGTGACGTCGTGGAACGGGCACGGTTCGGGGGTCCGCGTGCACACCGGGTCGACGCCGCGTGCGTCGTCGACCGTGGGCGTGTCGAACGGCGGGAGGGGCTGGCCCGGGCCGGGAACCGTGACGGTGCCTGGCTCCATGATCTGGAACGCGGCGCCCTGTGCGGGGCCGCCGTCGACGACGAGGTAGTACACGCCCGGGGTGTCGATCTCGGTGCGGAAGGCGTAGTACGGGCCAGGTTCGACGTCGCGGCGGACCGCCGAGATCCGCTCGCCCAGGGGTGCGCCGTCGACATCGGTGACCTGCGCCCCGAGGATGTCGGGGCCGTCCTGGACGAGTTGGCCCTGGGCGGTGCCGAGGCTCATCGGGAGTCGCACCGGCCCGGGTTCCTGCACGTTCTGGGGAAAACGCTGCACGATCGTGTGCGTCGAGTCGGCGGCGGAGCCACCGTCGGTGGGCGGGTCGGTGGGGTCGGCGATGTCGTCGGGAGAGCCGAGCGCCGGGTCGTTCGTCGAGTCCGACCCGCACGCGGCGAGGATGCCGGTGGCGGCCGCGCCGATCAGGAAGCCTCGCCGGCTGAGTCGATCGGTGAATGGGACGCTGCGAGGGGACATCGGGTGCTCTTCGTGATCGTGGGGGTGGACGGTGTCGACGCTACCCCCGGCGGTCGTCCGGGTCACAGCAGCCCCGAGCCTCAGCACTAGCTTGGCGGCATGAGCAAGCCCCTCGGTCCCTACAGCCCCGTCGTACGCGCCGGCGACTTCGTCATCGTCTCCGGCCAGGGCGGCATGGCCGACGGCAAAGTCGTCGAGGGCGGCGTGAGCGCCGAGACCACCCAGACGATGAAGAACGTGGCCGCGCAGCTCGCCGCGGTCGGCGCCTCGCTGTCCGACGTCGTCAAGACCACCTGCTTCCTCACCGACATGGAGAACTTCGCGGCGTTCAACGAGGCCTACTCGGCGGCGCTCGGATCGCACCGCCCCGCCCGATCGACGGTCGCGGTGGCCGGCCTCCCCGCAGGGTTCCTCGTCGAAGTGGAGGCCTGGGCGTACGTGCCGCAGGGGTGACCACGCAGCTTCCACGGTGCTCGTGGGCGTCCACCGGGGGCCCGAACATCGGCACCGCGTACCTCGACTACCACGATCAGGTGTGGGGGGTCCCCGAACGTGACCCTCTCGTGCTCTTCGAGTTCCTGATCCTCGAAGGGGCGCAGGCCGGACTCTCGTGGTCGACGATCCTGCGCAAGCTCGACACCTACCGTGTCGCGTACCGCGGTTTCGACCCCGAGGTGGTGGCCTCGTTCGACGACCACGACGTCGCCCGCCTCCTCGCGGACGAGGGCATCGTGCGCAACCGTGCCAAGGTCGAAGCCTCGATCCGCAACGCCCAGGCCTGGTCGACGATCGACGACCCGGTGGCGTACCTGTGGGGGTTCGTCGACGGGGCGACGATCGTCAACGAGTGGACATCGATGGATGCCGTGCCTCCCGAGACCGAACACTCCCGTGCGATGAGCAAGGACCTCAAGCGTCGTGGTTTCGGTTTCGTCGGCCCGACGATCTGCTACGCGTTCATGCAGGCCACCGGCATGGTCAACGACCACGTCACCACCTGCTTTCGTCATGCCGAGTGTGCGGCACTAGCCTGAGGCCATGTCAGGCGCCATCGCCATCGTCATCGTGCTGTTGTTGATCCCGGTCGTGGTGATCATGAGCGGCGCCGTCGCTTCGGCGATCATCGGCGAGGTCTACTACCGCAACGCCCGATCGAAGTTCGCCGACAGCGAACTCCTCGACCTGCCCGACTGAGGTCGACAACCGTCACGTCCGGTGTCCGACCCCGGATACAACGCTTGCTGGGGTGGGGCGGGCTGGCACACTGGCGCGATGCATCTCCACGACCAATCGACCGAGGTGCTCACCGAGGCCGTCGTCCGCTACGCCGTCGAGCGGATGCGGATGGATCCCCCACCGCTCGACCATTCACTGCCCGTCGAAGTCCTTCGCGAGGCGGCCGGTTCGACCATCACCGCCGCCGGGCTCGGTGGTCTCGAGGCGCTCCGGATCTTCGAGGACGTCCTGGCTCCGGCCTGCATCTCGGTGGACCACCCGAAGTTCCTCTCGTTCGTCCCCGCCGCGCCGACCGAGGCGTCGATCCTTTTCGATCTCGTCGTCGGGGCGTCGAGCGTCTATGCCGGCTCGTGGTTGGAGGGAGCGGGGGCGATCTTCGCCGAGAACGAGGCGCTGCGTTGGATCGCCGATCTGGTCGAACTGCCAGCGGAGGCCGGCGGTGTGTTCGTCTCCGGGGGGACCGCCGGCAATCTCAGCGCGCTGGTGGCGGCTCGATGGCGTTGGCGGAGCCGGGCCGAGGGGATGTTCGATGCGACCCGTGGCGTTGTCGTGGCGTCGTCGGGAGCGCACTCGTCGGTCGCGCAGGCCGCCCGTGTGATGGACGCCGACGTCGTCCTCGTCCCCGCCGGTGAGCGCGGCGAGATGCGGGCCGACGCGCTGCGTTCGACGATCGAGTCGCTCGGTGACGACCGTCGACGCGTGTTCGCCGTCGTCGCCACGGCCGGCACGACGAACGTCGGCGTGGTCGACGATCTCGCAGGCGCCGCCGACACCGCGGCGTCGTTGGACACCTGGTTCCACGTCGACGGTGCCTACGGCGGGGCGGCGCTGGCCGCCCCGAGCGTCCGCGATCGCTTCGTCGGGATCGAACGGGCCGACAGCTTCATCGTCGATCCGCACAAGTGGTTGTTCGCGCCGTTCGACTCGTGCGCGTTGCTGTACCGGGACCCGGACGTCGCCCGAGCGGCGCACACCCAGCACGCCGAGTACCTCGACGTCCTGCACGCCGCCGACGCGGTCGACGAGCCGTGGAACGCCAGCGACTACGCCCATCACCTCTCCCGCCGCGCTCGCGGCCTGCCGTTGTGGTTCAGCCTCGCGACCTACGGCACCGACGCCTACGTCAGCGCCGTCGAGACCACGTTGCGTGTGGCCAGAGAGGCGGCGCGGCTGGTCGACGAGACCACCTTCACCGAGCTGCTCCTGGAGCCGGAGCTGTCGATCGTGCTGTTCCGGCGAGTTGGTTGGACGGCGGGCGACTACCAGGCCTGGAGCGACCGGGAACTCGCCGACGGACGTGCCTTCGTCGTGCCGACCAGCTGGCAGGGTGAGACCGTCCTGCGATTCTGCATCGTCAATCCCCGTACCACGATCGAGGACATCTCCGCGATCGTCGACTCGCTCGGAACCCGACCGGCATGACGGGAACGACATGATCGACCGACGCGCCGATCTCGTCGTCGTCAACGCCCGCTGCGTCGCCACCGTCGACGATCAACGACGCGAACTCGACGGCGGCTGGGTGGCGGTCACCGACGGCCTCATCAGCGGTGTCGGCACGGGCGTCGCTCCGCCGGCCACCATCGTGTTGGACGCCACCGACTGCCTCGTGACCCCTGGCCTGGTCAACGCCCACCACCACCTGTACCAGAACCTCACCCGGGCATTTCCCCCGATGACCGACAAACCCCTGTTCGGCTGGTTGCAGTCGCTGTATCCGCTGTGGCGGGCCCTCGACACCGAGGCGGCCCACGTGTCGGCGTGGGTCGGCCTCGCAGAACTCGCGCTCGCCGGGTGCACCACCTCGTCGGACCACCTGTACCTCCACCCGGCCGGGGCAGGCGACCTGCTGTCGGCCGAGATCGATGCTGCGCGCGACCTCGGCATGCGTTTCCATCCCACCCGCGGATCGATGTCGCTGTCGGAGAAGGACGGCGGTCTGCCGCCCGATGACGTCGTGAGCGACGACGACTCGATCCTCGCCGCCAGCTCCGAGGCGGTCGAGCGCCATCACGATCGGGCACACGGCGCCATGACCCGGGTGGCGCTCGCCCCGTGCTCTCCGTTCAGTGTCACCGAGCAACTGATGGTGCGCACGGCCGAACTCGCCGAACAGCTCGACGTCCGGCTGCACACGCACTTCGCAGAGAACGCCGAGGACGACGAGTTCAGCCTCGCCACCTTCGGGTGTCGGCCGATGGAGTACCTCGAACGCACGGGGTGGTGCACCGATCGGACGTGGGTGGCGCACTGCGTGATGCCCAACGACGACGAGATCCGCCGTCTCGGTGCGGCCGGTGTCGGTGCGGCCCACTGTCCGTCGAGCAATCTCATCCTGTCGTCGGGCATTGCGCCCGTCGTTGCGCTGCGAACCGCCGGGGTTCACGTCGGCCTCGGGGTCGACGGATCGTCGTCCGCCGATTCGGCGTCGCTGTGGTTGGAGGCTCGCCAGGCGATGCTGCTGGCAAAGCTTCGCGATGGCGCCGCCGCGGGCACGGCGCGGATGGCGCTGGAGATGGCCACGATCGGCGGGGCCGGCTGTCTTGGGCGGATCGGTGAGATCGGCCAGCTCACCGTCGGCGCCGTCGGCGACATCGCGGTGTGGTCGTTGACCGGCCCGGGCTTTGCCGGCGCGCTCGCCGACCCGGTCGAGGCGTGGTTGCGGTGCGGGCCGGTGTCGGCGCATCACACCGTGGTCAACGGCGAACCGGTCGTCCGTGACGGGGCTCTCGTCTCTCCGCGCGTCGACGAGATGCTCGGCGTCCATGCGCGGCTCGCCCGGTCGATGCAACGCCTCGCGACGTGACGCCTGACACGTGCCCGGTCGGCCGGGTGACACCGCCTGGGGCGTCGAAATGACCAGACTTGCAGCGTGAAGCTCACGCCCGTCTCCGTCGCCTGTCGTGGCATCGTCGTCGCCGTGGGTGTCGTCGCCCTTGCCGGCTGCGCAACCGCAGCGTCGGGCGGGTCCGAGTCGCTGACCACGATCGGTCTCGGCTCGCCGATTGGGTTCGAGGGCAACCCGGGCGAGCTCGGCGCCGATGGACTGGTGGCCTCCGACGCCGACCGCGTCGACTCGGTCGTGATGATCGGCGACTCGATCACCAACGGTTCGACGCCGGCGCTGCGAGAACAGTTCGCGGCACTCGGTTTCGGCACCGTGTTGATCGAAGCGGTGAACGGCAAGCGCATGGTCGTGTCCTCGGGGCAGAACGCAGGCGGCGCATCCGTGGCCGAGTTCCTGTCGGGTGGCGGTGGCGGTGACCACTCGAACGAGCTGTGGGTGGTGGCACTGGGTACGAACGACGTCGGCCAGTACGCCGGCCCCGACGAGATCGCCGCCGCCGTCAACGAGGTGCTCGACAACGTTCCGGACGATGCCGCCCTCGTGTGGGTCGACACCTACTTCCGCGATCGGCCGGAACAGCAGGAGCTGGTCAACTCGATCATCCGCGACCGCGTCGAGCGGCGCGGCAACAGCGTGGTCGCTCCGTGGTCGGCATTCGCGACGAGCAATGGCGTGCTCACCGGTGACGGGGTGCACCCGACGTCCGACGGGACGCAGGCCTTCGCATTCGTCGTGGCCGACACCGCTCGGGCCTTCCTCGGCCGCTGAGAACGGTCAGGTGTCCCAGCGGGACTGGCCGAAGCGGTATCCGACCGAGCGCACGGTCTGGATCAGATTGGCGTGTTCCTCGCCGAGCTTGGCGCGCAGTCGGCGGACGTGGACATCGACGGTCCGGGCGCCGCCGTAGTACTCGTAGCCCCAGACACGGCTCAGCAGCATCTCGCGAGTGAACACCTTGCCGGGGTTCTGCGCGAGGAACTTCAGGAGCTCGTACTCCATGTAGGTCATGTCGAGCGGCCGGCCGGCGATCGCCGCCTGGTACGTTTCGAGGTTCAACGTCAGTTCGCCGTACTCGACCAGATCCGCACGGTGCAGGTCGATGTCGGCGACCAACAGGTGGCGCAGACGAGCCTCGAGTTCGGCGGGATGGAACGGCGCGAGGCAGAAGTCGTCGAAGAGGTCGTCGCGGTGTTCGAGATCGCCGAGCTGCGCGCCCCCGACCAGGAGCATCACCGGAATCGCCCGTTCGCCCTGCTTGCCGATGTTTCGGAGGAACGCCCAGCCACCGTCGGCGTCGGCGCTGATGTCGATGATCGCCCCGCCCCATCCACCGGGAGGTTCGTGTTCGGCGGCGGGTTCGGCGGCCGACACGGCCTTCCAGGCATACCCCGCCAGGTCGAGGGTGCGTGCGAGCTCCGGAGACGCCGGGTCCGGCACGACGGCGATCATCGACTCGGACATCTCGACCTCAGAGGACCCCGAGATAGCGGTCGCGTTCGAATGCGGTGACCTGCGTCTTGTACGCACGCCACTCGCTGCGTTTGTTGCGGAGGAACCACTCGAAGATGTGTTCGCCGAGGGCCTCCTGCACGAGTGTCGAGTTCTCCATGGCCACCAGCGCGTCGTTCAAGGACTGCGGCAGCTGCTGGATGCCGAGCTTGGCGAGGACGTCGTCGCCGATCTCGAAGAGATTGGCGTCGGCCTCGTCGGGGAGTTCGTACCCCTCGCGAACACCGCGCATCCCGGCAGCCAGCATCAGGCTGAACGCCAGATAGGGGTTGCACGCGGGGTCGGCCGAGCGGTACTCGATCCGGGTCGCCGTCGGATTGCCCTTCTTGGGAATCGGCACCCGGATCAGGCCGCTGCGGTTGTTGCGTGCCCAGCTGATGTGGACCGGCGCTTCGAAACCGGGAACCAACCGCTTGTAGCTGTTGACCGTCTGGTTGGTGACCGCGGTGATCTCGGCCGCGTGGTGCAGCATGCCGGCCATGAACGACTTCGCTGTCGACGAGAGGTGGTAGGCGTCGTCGGCGTCGTAGAACGCGTTGTCGTTGCCGCGGAAGAGCGACAGGTGGACGTGCATGCCCGAGCCCTGGACCCCTTCGAGCGGCTTGGGCATGAACGTCGCGTGGACGTCGTTGTGCGATGCGACCTCACGCACCGCGAGGCGGAACGTCATCATGCTGTCGGCCATCGTCAGCGCGTCGGTGTGGCGCAGATCGATCTCCTGCTGACCGGGCGCATCCTCGTGGAAGCTGTACTCGACGGGGATGCCGAGCGCCTCGAGGGTGCGTATCGTCTGCTTGCGCAGCTCGCCGGTCACGTCGCTGGTCGTGAGGTCGAAGTAGCCGCCCCGGTCGACCGGAACCGGCAGCCGGCCCGGCACGAGCGGTTCGAAGTAGAAGAACTCGACGTCCGGGGCGACGTAGAACGTCAGGCCGGCCTCATGGACTTCCTTGACGTGGCGCCGCAGGACCTGGCGAGGGTCACCTTCGAACGGCGTGCCGTCGAGGTGGTGGATGTCGCAGAAGATCCGAGCCTCGGGCACCTTCGGGTCGCCCCAGGGGAGCAGCTCGAACGTGTCGGGGTCGGGCATCGCGAGCACGTCGGCTTCCTGCACGCGGGAGAACCCGTCGATCGAGGAGCCGTCGAACGTCATGCCGTCTTCGAGCGCGTTCTCCAGCTCCGCCGGCGAGATCGCCAGGCTCTTGAGATTGCCGAGCACGTCGGTGAACCACAGGCGTACGAGGCGGACGCCGCGTTCCTCGACGCTGCGCAGGACGTAGTCGCGCTGTTGGTCCAGCATGTCGGTCATTCCCCAATTCTCTCTGGTTTCGGTCGGGAAAGCGACAGGGCGGGAGCCGGAGCCCCCGCCCTGTCGGTTGGTCGGTGTACGAGTGGTGAGCGTGCGAGCGCTCAGCAGCTCACTTCATCGCGCCGCAGACCGTCTCGACCATCAGTCGAGCCACGGTGTACGGGTCGATGTTGGCGTTCGGGCGACGGTCTTCCAGGTAGCCCTTCTTGTCCTGGGCGACCTGCCACGGGATGCGGATCGACGCGCCGCGGTCGGACACGCCGTAGCTGAACTGGTCGTGGCGCTGGGTCTCGTGCGCCCCGGTCAGGCGGTCCTCGATGCCCGTTCCGTAGTTGGCGATGTGCAGTTCCGCCTTGGCGCCGAGCGCCTTGCAGCCGGCCTCGATGTACTTGTAGCCACCCTCCTCACGCATCTCCTTGGTGGAGAAGTTCGTGTGGGCGCCGGCGCCGTTCCAGTCGCCCTTTGCCGGCTTGGCGTCGAGCGTGGCGGCGATGCCGTAGTCCTCGCCGATCCGGTAGAGCAACCAGCGAGCGACCCACAGCTGGTCGGCGACCTCGAGCAGCCCGAGGGGTCCCACCTGGAACTCCCACTGTCCGGGCATGACCTCGGCGTTGATGCCGGAGATCGACAGACCCGCGGCGAGGCAGGCCTCGAGATGGTCTTCGACCATCGGGCGGCCGTGGATCTCGTCCTCGCCCACGCCGCAGTAGTAACCAC
Source organism: Ilumatobacteraceae bacterium (assembly GCA_963710625.1). Classification (GTDB taxonomy): domain Bacteria; phylum Actinomycetota; class Acidimicrobiia; order Acidimicrobiales; family Ilumatobacteraceae; genus Sva-07. Next base: position 121,077 of record CAVQBG010000010.1, read on the forward strand.
CCTGCGGCTCGGGGTAGCCCGCCGGCGGGAAGCCGTAGGGACGCCCGTTCTTCATGAGCGTGAACTCCTGCTCGATACCGAACATCGGCTCGTGCTTCTTGTACTTCTTCGCCGTGCGAGCGGCCGCGGCGCGGGTGTTGGTGGGGTGCGGCTTGCCGTCGACGAGCATGACCTCGCACATCACGAGCACGTCGTCGCCACCACGGATCGGATCGGGGTAGCTCACCACCGGCTTCAGCACGCAGTCGCTCTTGTCACCGGTCGCCTGGTTGGTGCTCGAGCCGTCGAAGCCCCAGATCGGCAGTTCCGCGCCGTCCTCGAGAATCTTGGTCTTCGAACGAAGATGGTTGGTCGGCTCCGTGCCGTCGATCCAGATGTATTCGGCCTTGTAAACCACTGTTGTCCTCAATTCGTCCACGATGGTGTGTTGGGTTCCAGGCGATCCAACCTACGGGGTCGCCCGGTGGCGAGCGGCATCGTCGCAGCGGTCGGTTGCCGAGTCGTTGCCCCATCGTGAACGGCGTGTGAACTGGCCGATCCGAGTGGCACGTCGTGCAGGTGGCACACTGAGATTCGACCGAGAGGGGACCGCGATGGACACCACCAACGACACGGCGGGCAACGACACGGCGGGCAACGACACGGCGGGCAACGACACGGCGGGCAACGACACGGCGGGCAACGACACGGCGGGCAACGACACGGCGACACTGGTCGACGGCCGATACTTCTGCGAAGGGCCGCGCTGGCACGACGACCGCTTCTGGTTCAGTGACTTCTACGCGCACGAGATCTGCAGCGTCGGTCTCGACGGTGACGTGCGCGTCGAGGTGTCGGTCGGTGCCGACGAACGTCCGTCGGGCCTCGGATGGCTTCCCGACGGTCGGCTGTTGTACGTCGCGATGCTGTCCCGGTCGGTGATGCGACGGGAGCACGACGGCACCGCGGTCGTGCACGCCGACTTGAGCGATCTGGCGACGTTCCACTGCAACGACATGTTCGTCGACGGCGTCGGGCGGGCGTACGTCGGCAACTTCGGCTTCGATCTCGACACGGTGATGGCCGAGATGGGTGCGGAGGGTCTGCTGACGGCGATCGTCGGCGACCGCAGTCCGTACACGGCGGTGCTGGCGCGGGTCGATCCCGACGGCACCGTGTCGGTCGCTGCCGACGACCTCGCGTTCCCGAACGGCGTGGTCGCGCTCGATGGTGGTGCGACCCTGGTGGTGGCGCAGACGCTCGGGTTCGAACTCACGGCGTTCGACGTCGCCGGCGACGGTTCGCTGTCGAACCGGCGGGTGTGGGCGGCGCTGGCAGAGCCCTTCGTCGTTCCCGATGGCATCAGCGCGGACGATGACGGCGGCATCTGGGTAGCCAACGCGCTCGGGAACGAGGTCGTCCGCGTCGAGGAGGGCGGCACCATCACGCGCCGGGTGACCACGTCGCAGAACGCCTACGCGTGTGCGATCGGTGGCCCACAGGGCCGTCACCTGCTGTGCTGCACCGCAGCGTCCTCCGATGCGCACGAGGCCGCGGCCGCGCCCAACGGCGCGCTCGAGATCATCGAACTCTGATCGTGCGCGCGCTCGACGACCCGGTCGTGCTCGCGCTGGTCGACGCCGTCCGATCCGGCGATGTCGAGGTGCTGCGGGCGCTGTCGACGGATCCGTCGGTGGCCGCGGATCGACACGGCGACGAGACCACCTCGCGCACGGCGTTGCACGTCGCCACCGACTGGCCGGGACGGTTCCCGCATGTGACCGAGACCATCGCGGTGCTCGTGGCCGCCGGTGCTCCCGTCGACGGTCGGTTCATCGGTGACCATCGCGAGACACCACTGCACTGGGCGGCGAGCGCCGACGACGTCGAAGCGATCGCGGCGTTGCTCGATGCCGGTGCCGACATCGAGGCGGATGGCGCGGTGCTCACCGACGGCACGCCGCTCGCCGATGCCGTCGTCTTCGCCCAGTGGAACGCTGCGCGCCTCCTCGTCGACCGCGGGGCGACGATGACGATCTGGCAGGCAGCCGCGCTCGGAGAGAGCCAGACCCTGTCCGGCCTCCTCGACGCGGCGAGCCCGCAGGAGATCACCAACTCCTGCTGGCACGCGTGCCGGGCAGGTCAGCTCGACGCGGTCGAGATGCTGGTCGATCGCGACGCCGACCTCGACTGGCTCGGCCACGAAGCGATGACGTCACGCGACGCCGGCCTCGCTTCGGGCAACGACGGTCTTGTCGCCTGGCTCCTGCGCGTTGCCGACTCGGGCTCTGCTCTCCGGTTGAACTGATGGCGGGCGTCACATCCCCCACCCACCGGGGGACGGAACGTCAACGGCGGGCGACGACGCTGGTGTCGAGGGCCGGGTCGGCCGCGATCTGTTCGTCGGTGAACGCGACCTGTCGCCACTGCTTGTCGCTGAACTCCTGGGTCTGCACGTCGAACAGCGGCGACAGCCGGTCTCCGGTCTGGCCGTACACGAGCAACGCCCAGGCGGCCGGTTCGGCACCGGTGAAGTCGACCGTCATCACGAAGCTGGTGCCGTAGTTGATCCGGTAGCCCTCGCCGCGCAACGAGCTGCCGGCTGCGACCGGCTCGCCCCGTTCGGGCGCCGGCTCGCTCGATGTCGAGGAGACGTTCCAGGCGACGACGTTGGTGATGCCCTCCTGCCCCGTCCCGCCGTGGATCGGGATCCGGGTCTCGGATCGTTCGGTGAACTGTGCGGCCCCCAGCGTCGTGTCGAGCGCGAAGCCGGCCTCGGCGATGGTCTGCACGGCGCGCGCCATCGCCTGCAGGAGCGGGGTCGGATCCGCTGCGGGAACGGACGGCGTCGTCGTCGGGTTGGCAGGGTCGAACGCATCGTCGAACAACGGACCGGCCCCCTCGAAGTCGGCGTCGTCGAAGCGCGACATCGTCTCGCGCCAGATCATCGGTCCGGCCCGGTCGAGGTCGTAGATCCCGTCCCACGCGGCCAGGACCTGGCATGCCGCCGTCAGGTCGACGGTGGTGGCGGGAAGGCTCACGGTGCCGTCGTCGGCGAGGAGGTCGGGCACGTCGATCAGTGGGAAGGTCTGGCATGCGTTGACTGCAGCGGCGCGCAGGAGCACCGCGGTGCGGGCCGAGTTCTCGAACGCCGCCGTGCGCACCTCGTCGGCGTTGAACAGCCCGTCGGGTCCGGCCAGCCCGGCACTGTTCGCGGCGCCGAGGACGGCAGCGTTCTGGCGGGTCCGCATCGTCAGCGCTGTGCCCTGTTCGCCGTTGACGATCGAGTACGGACCGGTGAGCGTGAACTCGGCACTGGGGACCCAGAAGCTGTCGTTGGCGTTGAACACGTAGTCGCTCCGCCGCACCTGTGGGAGTTGGGGGAACGGCACCAGCCCGGGGTCGCGCGCGCCGGGCTGGTCCTCCCAGCGGAACCGGCTGTCGGACCCGTCGAGCACCACGAAGCCCTGGTCGTACGCGATCTGCGTGAGCGGATCGGTGAACAGCCGGTCGAGGAACAACAGCTCGGCGTCGGCCGACAGGTTGGGCGTGGCGGCGGTGTCGGCGTACCAGACATTGCCCTCGTTGTCGGTGGCGACCGTGTTGAACAGCGGCACCCCCTGGTACGCCTCGTTCAGGGCAACGAGTTCGTCGATGCTCTGGACGGTGAGCATGCGGGCGTACTGCTCGACGAACTCGTCGTTGTCGATGTTCGCGTCGCGGTAGGTGACCACCGCGGTGTCGGTCCACCCGACGCCGGGGAAGTCGAGGATCGGGCCGTACTCGCTGCGCCACATCGTGCGGGTCTCGGTGTCGACGGTCCCGTCGGCGCGCAGGATCTCGATCGTGGTGGGGGTCCCCGTCATCGGGACCGACACGCCGTCGACGAGGTACGACGTCGGCGAGGCGGGGTCGAGCGTGAGCGTGTACCCGGTCAGGCGCTTGCCGGCCGACACCGTGTGGGTCCACGCCAGGCCATCGGTGAACCCGATGCCGACGCCGGGGAGCCCGAGCAGTTGGGCGCCGTAGATGTCGACCTCGCCAGGGACGGTGAGTTGGACCTCGGCGAAGCGCAGCTCGCCCTCCCACGGGAAGTGCGGGTTGGCCAGCAGCAGTCCACCCTCGCCACCTTCGACCCGGTCGCGTCCGATCGCCCAGCCGTTGCTCCCGATGCCGTTCGGATCGTTCAGCCCGAGGCCGGCGGCGGCCTCGGCGACCGCGGGCAGATCGATGGCAGGGGGAGCCCCGTCAGGTCGACGCAGGCCGACCGGTTCGACAGCGGGGGGTTGCGCAGATCCGATGAAGTCGGTCAGCCGGGAGCTGCTGGCCAGGAGCGCCGCCGATCGTGCGTAGGTGTACACCTCGACCGGATCGAGCGGCCGCAACCAGTCGGCGCCGGCGCACCACCCGCTCAACCGTTGACCACCGACGTCGGCGAGTTGGTCGTTCCATCCGGCCGTGAATGCCTCGAACTGGGCGACGACTTCGTCCGAGGCGGCGTTCTCGAAGTCCTCGGCGGCGGTGCGGGCGATGTCGATCGAGCGCCACGCGAAATCGCTGGTGACGTTCTCGCCGTCCGGGCCCGGCCCGAGTGTGGCGGCGCGGGTGCCGGTCACCTTGATCACCTGGTCGATCAGCGTGCAGCCGTGATCCGCTCCGCTGACCCACCCCTGTCCGTACGCCACGTCCTCGAGCGACGACCCCGAGATGTGGGGGACGCCGTCGGTCGTGCGGCGGATCGTGGCCTCGTAGCGCGGCGGTACCAGCGTCGTGGTGGTGGTGGTCGTCGTGGTGGTCGTGGTCGTCGTCGTGTTGGCCGAGGTCGGCAACGGGATCGACTCGGGGCCCTCTCCGGGCGAGCAGGACGCAGCAGCGACCACTCCGACGATCACCAGTCCGATCCAACGCACGTGGCCATAGTGCCAGATCACGGCGGTTCTCCGGCATCGATGATCGTGAGCGTGCCCGGCGGGCTCCGAGGTAGCCTCAGCGTCGTGACGGTGCTGCGAGTGGCGCTCGCTCAGCTGAACCCGACCGTGGGCGACCTCGACGGGAATCTGGCGAAGATGATCGAGGTGTACGACCGCGCGGAGGCGGCCGGTTGTGACCTGGTAGCGTTCCCCGAACTGGCCACGACGGGATATCCCCCCGAGGATCTCGTCCTCAAGCCGGGGTTCGTCGCCGACAACCTCGTCGCACTGTCGAAGCTCGCCGCACGAACGGGTCGGTGCGCGGCGGTGGTCGGTTTCGTCGATCAGGGCCGAGACCTCCACAACGCCGCAGCGGTGTGTGCCAACGGAGAGATCGTCGGCCGGTACCACAAGCGGCTGCTCCCCAATGCCGCGGTGTTCGACGAGGCCCGCTACTTCACCCCCGGTCACCTGTCCGATCCGCTCGAGCTGTACGTCGTCGGTGGTGTCAAGGTCGGCGTCTCGATCTGTGAGGACATCTGGAGCCCGTTCGGGCCCGTCGCCGAGCAGGCGGCCGCGGGCGCGGAGCTGAGCATCAACATCAACGCCTCGCCGTTCCACACCGGCAAGGCGACCGAGCGCGAACGGATGCTGGCCACGCGGGCGTCCGACTCGCACACGGCGATCGTCTACGTCAACCAGGTCGGTGGCCAGGACGAGCTGGTGTTCGACGGCGCGTCGGTCGTGTTCGACCATGAGGGTCGTCTGTTGGCGCGAGCTCCCCAGTTCGAGGAGTCGCTGCTCGTCGTCGACGTGCCCGTGCCGCCGGTGTACCGGAAGCGACTCCTCGATCCGCGAGGCCGGATCACCGAGTCGCTGCTGCCCACGATCACGGTGTCGGAGATGCCCGTCGTGCACGACGAGCCGGCCGCGTCCTCGATCACCGAGCCGCTCGACGCCGACCGTGAGCTCTACGACGCCCTTGTGCTCGGCACCCGCGACTACTGCGCGAAGAACGGCTTCAGCGACGTGGTGATCGGTCTGTCGGGCGGGATCGACTCCACGATCGTCGCCTGCATCGCCGTCGACGCACTCGGCGCCGAGCACGTCCACGGCGTGTCGATGCCGTCGCGGTACTCGAGCGACCACTCCAAGAGCGACGCCCAGCTGCTGGCCGACAACCTCGGGATCGACTTCCGCACGATCTCGATCGAGCCGGCGTTCCAGGCGTACCTCGACATGCTGGCACCATCGTTCGAGGGCCGCGAGCCCGGCCTCACCTACGAGAACATCCAGAGCCGGTGCCGGGGTCAGCTGCTGATGGCCCTGTCGAACGAGTTCGGCTGGATGGTGCTCACCACCGGCAACAAGAGCGAGATGGCGGTCGGGTACTTCACGATCTACGGCGACTCCGTCGGCGGATACGCGGTGATCAAGGACGTGCTCAAACTGCGGGTCTACGAACTGTGCCGCTACGTCAACCGGGTCGCCGGCCGTGAGATCGTGCCCGAGGACGTGATCACCAAGCCGCCGTCGGCGGAGTTGCGTCCCGATCAGCGAGACGACCAGAGCCTGCCTCCGTACGAGGTGCTCGACCCGATCCTGCAGCTCTACGTCGAGGACGACCGCACCGCTGCGGAGATCATCGAACTCGGCCACGACGAGGCGATGGTGCGCCGCATCACGCGCCTGGTCGACATCGCCGAGTACAAGCGACGTCAGTCGCCCCCCGGTGTGCGGGTGAGTCGAAAGGCATTCGGCAAGGACCGCCGCCTGCCGATCACCAGCGGTTACCGAGGGTAGGGCCGACTCGATGACGCCTGCTCACACCGAGATCCATCGCACGGTCCGCGATCGTCTCGACCAGAACGACCAGCGGTACACGACCGGCCGGCGTTCGGTGGTCGACGCTCTCGCGAGCACCGACGGCCCGATCACGCTGCCCGAGTTGATCGACCTTGCGCCCACGCTGGCACAGAGCTCTGCGTATCGGAACCTCGCCGTACTCGAGGAGGTCGGTGTCGTCCGCCGGCTGGTGCACGGCGCCGACCATGCTCGCTACGAGCTGGCCGAGGATCTCACCGAGCACCACCACCACCTGATCTGCGAATCCTGTGGCGTGGTGCGTGACGTCACGCTGACCCCGAAGCTCGAACGACGCCTCGACGACGCCTTCGCGGCGCTGTCCATGGCTGAGGGGTTCGCTCCGACTCACCACACGATCGACCTCTACGGTCGCTGCGTCGACTGTCGCTGACCGTCTCGTCGATCAGGCCGACGGCAACGCCTCCGCGGCACGGTGGCGGCGGGGAATGGCGCGCCGGGCGGCGGTGACGGTCAGGACCACGAAGAACAGGATCACCGAGCACAGCGCCATCGTGGCGCTCGTGGCGCTGTCGTGGTGGTAGCTGATCAGGATCCCGACGACGGTGGCGACGACGCCGAAGAGCACGGACACCACCATGATCGCCGGCACCCGTCTCGCCACGAGCGTCGCTGCCGCGGGCGGTGCCACGAGGAAGGCGAACACGAGCAGGTTGCCGACCGACTGGAACGACGCCACGATCGACAGTGCCACCAGGACGAGCAGCGCCGCCTGGGCCAGCGCTGGACGCAGGCCGAGCATCGAGGCGAGGGAGGCGTCGAAGGTCATCACGAGGAACGCCCGATAGAGCACGACCACACCGACGAGTGCCACGAGCGCCGTGATCGCCTGACGTTGCAGGTCGCCGCTGTCGACCCCGGTGATCGAGCCGAAGAGGAACCGGTTGAGATCGCCGACGTAGGACGCCTGCTGGGTCGACATGATGACGACGGCGAGCGCGAGGAACCCCACGAAGAGCACCCCGATCGACGTGTCCTCGGGCAGCGGTGAGTGTCGGCGGATGAGCGTGATGCCGAACACCATGACGCCGGCGGCGACGAGCGCCCCGATCGAGGTGTCGACGCCGATGATGAAGGCGATCGCGATGCCGGGGAGCACGCCATGGGCGAGGGCATCGCCCAGGAAACTCATGCCGCGCAGCACGACCCAGGTTCCGACGACCGAGGTGGTCAGCACGGTCAGCAGGCCGGCGAGCAGGGCGTCGCGCATGAACGCGTTGTCGGCGAACGGCGCGATCCACCAGTTCCACGGGTCCGTGAGGAACTCCATTCAGCAACCGTCCCGGCAGCGGGTGATCATCCCGAGAGTGCGTCCACGATCGAGCGAGAGGTGACCGCGAGCCAACTCGCGTAGTCGTCCGTGTCGCTGCCGGGCTCACCGAGCGTGTCTGTCTGCAGCGTGACGACCGCGACGTCGCCGACACGGTCGGCGAGCGCCTGGGTGTCGCTCGAGGAGTGCTGTGTCTCGGCGAAGATCGCCGGGACCCCGGTGTCGGCGATCAGGGTTGCCAGTGTTTCCAGGTCGGCGGGGTTGGTGGCGGCGAGCGAACTCGGCGACGGGATCACGCTGCCGAGGATCGTGAACCCGTAGCGGTCGGCGAAGTAGCTCAACGAGTCGTGGTTGGTGACCAGTAGCCGGTCGCCGACCGGGAGGGGCTCGACGATCGCGTTGACGTCGCTGTCGAGCGCAGCCAGCGCATCGCGGTACTCCGCGACGCATGCGTCGAGGGCGGCGCGGTCGACGCCCGCGCCCGCGAGACCGTCGGCGATCGCCGGCAGCGTCGCGCTCACCCGAGTCGGGTCGAACCAGATGTGCGGGTCCTCCGACCCATGGTCGTCGTGGTGGTCGTTCGCGGTGTCGTCGGTCTGCTCGTGGTCGTCGTGGTCGTCGTGGTCGTCGTCGCCGGCGGGGAGGGTGTCGACGAACTCGCCGACGCGGACCACGTCGACGCCGTCGGCTTCCACGGCGTCGATCGTGTCCTCGAGCGACTCCTCGAGGCCGAGTCCGTTGGCCACGATCAATGCCGCGTTCCCCATCGTCTCGCGGTCGCGCAGCGAGGGTTCGAACGAGTGAGGGTCACCACCGGCGGGTATGACGGTGGTGACCTCGGCAAGCCCGTCGCACGCGACGCTGCGGGTGATGTCGGCCCACATCGTCGTGGTCGCGACCACGGACGGCATCTCGGCTGCGACGTCGGATCCGGCACCGTCGTCGGTCGTCGGTTCGCCGTCGGAGCCGCACGCCGCCAACGCGAGCGCGGCGGCCGCGACCAGGAGAGGGGCGCGGTGTCGCATGACCACACGCTACTGAGAACGGTTCTCACTTTCAAACCAGTTACCGTGAGTCACGTGGATGCGCCCGATGGCCCCGTTGCCACGTTCGTCGATGTGTCGGTGCGCTACGGCGACCTCGTGGCGCTCGATCGGACGTCGACGACGTTCGACGCCGGATCGTCACTCGCCCTCGTCGGAGCGAACGGCAGCGGCAAGAGCACGGTGTTGAAGCTCCTCGCCGGATTGCTCACGCCCTCGACGGGTCGGGTCGAGCGGGCAGACGGCGTCGAGGCGTCGTTCATCGCCCAGCAGCACGGTCATCACGACTGGATGCCGCTGCCGGTCGACGAGGTGCTGCGGATGGGGTGCTACCGCCGTCGCGGGCTGCTCGGCCGCATCACCCGCGCCGATCGCGCCGAGATCCGCGCCGTCGCGGAACGGCTGGAGGTCGCAGATCTCGCGAAGCGGTCGTTCGGCGAGCTCTCGGGCGGGCAACGGCAGCGCGTGCTGGTCGCACAGGCGCTCGTGGGGGCGCCGGGCCTGTTGCTGCTCGACGAGCCGATCACCGGGCTCGACCTCCCCAGCCAGGAGACGATCCTGCGGATCATCGACGAGGAGGTCGAGCGGGGCGCCGCCGTCGTGTTCTCCACCCATCACCTCGAGGAAGCCAAGCGGGCCGATCGGGTGATGCTGCTCGCCGGGTGCCTGATCGCCGACGGGGTCGCCGACGAGGTGCTCGTTCCCGAGCACCTCGCCGTCGCCTTCGGCGGACGGCTGCTGCACCTCGGTGGTCAGGCGGTACTTGTCGACGATCACGGCCACGGCCACGATCACGGGCCGGCCCCCAGTCACGACGACGTCGGACATCGCCACCTTCACCAGCCCGAGCACGCCGCCGAGCACGCCGCCGGCTCCGACGCGCACTGACGCCACCGCCGGCCTCCCACCCGACCTCCTCGCACCCGACCTCCCGGTTTCGGAGCGCTCGGTGGAACACACTGTGCGCATGGGTCACGTGCACGATCACGACGAGCCGCTCGACGAGCAGGTCGATCCGCGGATTCGCCGGCAGCTCTGGATCGCGGTCGCCGTGTGCGCCGTCGTGGTCGTCGTCGGGATGATCGCTCTCTGGCCGGGGAGCGGCGGCGATCGTCGTGACCCGCTCGGCCTCACGGGCGACCCGGTCGCCACGTCGGTTCGGAGCGTCGAGGAGGTGCCCTGCTCGTTCGATCCGCTGCTCGCGTGCAAGCTCGTCGAGGCGCTCGTGTCGGAGGGTGAACGCCGCGGCGAGGTGGTGTTCCTCGAGCAACCGCTCGACAGCACGATCTCGTCGGGCGACGACATCCTGGTCGACCTCGTCGAATTGGGCGACGGGTCGGTGCAAGCCGTGTTCTACGACTTCGAACGCAGTACCCCGATGCTGTTGCTGGTGATCGTCTTCGTCACCTCGATCGTGGTGCTCGGACGGTGGAGGGGTGTTGGTGCACTCGCCGGGCTCGCGATGAGCTTCGTCGTGATCGTCGTGTTCGCCCTTCCGGCCCTGCTCGAGGGAACGAATGCGGTCGCGGTCGCCATCGTGACGGCGGGCGCAATCGCCTTCATCGCCCTCTTCCTGGCACACGGGCGCGGGCTGGCCACGGCCACCGCGCTGCTGTCGACGTTCGCGAGCCTGGCGATCACCGCAGCGCTGGCGGCGGTGTTCCTGGCGATGTCGAACTTCACGGGGTTCGGCGACGAGAACGTCGGGTTCCTCGATGCGTTGGGCTCACAGATCGACCCCCGCGGGCTGCTCCTGGCGGGCATCGTGATCGGCTCGCTCGGCGTGCTCGACGACGTGACCGTCACCCAGGTGTCGGCGGTGTGGGAACTGAAGCGGGCTTCGCCCGATGTGACGTTCGGTGAGCTCTACGGCAGGGCGCTCCGCATCGGTCGCGACCACATCTCCTCCACGGTGAACACGCTGTTCCTGGCGTACGCAGGCGCCTCGCTCCCGCTGCTGCTGTTGTTCAGCGAGGCGAACGAGAGCCTCGGCTCGGTGGCGACCAGGGAGATCGTCGCCGTCGAGATCGTGCGAGCGTTGGTGGGGTCGGTGGGCCTGGTCGCCTCGGTGCCGATCAGCACGGCGCTGGCTGCCAAGGTGTTGGCATCGACCACACCGAGCAGTCCCGAACCACCGACGAACCCGGCGGAGCACGCCGTCCCGATCGACGACCCATCGAACTGAACGACGACCTCCGGGCGAGCATCGAGTCGAATCTCGCCCGACACGATCGTGTCGAGGTGCCGCTCGATGGTCGCCGCCATGCTGCGGTCGCGATCGTCGTGGTCGACTCCGAGTTCGGATCCGATGCCGCCGACCCGCACGGCGTCGATGCCGAACGTCTCTCGGTCATCCCGTCCGATGTTTCGGGTCTCGACGGGCAGATGGCTGGGGTCGCGGGCGGCGCGTCGTTCGTGCTCTGTCGCCGCAGCGCCGGGCTCAACCGGCACGCGTCGCAGTGGGCACTCCCGGGTGGTCGTCTCGACGCCGGCGAATCGCCGATCGAGGCGGCGCTGCGCGAGACCGACGAGGAGGTCGGTGTGCGCTTCGAGGAGTCAGCGGTGCTCGGCCTGCTCGACGACTATCCGACCCGATCCGGGTACGTGATCACACCGGTCGTGGTCTGGGGTGGCATCGACGTGCACCTCGCTCCCGATCCGGCCGAGGTCCTCGCGGCGTATCGCATCGGCCTGCACGAACTCACCCGCCCCGACTCGCCGCGCTTCGTGACGATCCCCGAGAGCGAGCGTCCGGTCGTCCAGATCCCGCTCGGCGGCGACCTGATCCACGCTCCGACCGGCGCGGTGCTCGTCCAGTTCCGGTGGGTCGCCCTCGACGGCCTCGTCAACGAGCGCGTCGTCGACTTCGAACAACCGGTGTTCGCCTGGGGCTGACCGCTTCCGAAGCTTCCCCGTTTGCGTGGCGGTTTTCGGTGGCCCGGGTCACCGAGAACCCGACGCAAACGGGGGTCAGCGTCCGGAGTGGCCGAAGCCGCCACCGCGGTCCACGCCGTCGAGCGAGTCGACGACCTGCCACGCGACCGACTCGACCCGTTGGATCACCAGCTGGGCGATGCGGTCGCCGCGATGTACCGCGTAGTCGGCGTCGGGATCGGTGTTGATCAACACGACCTTGATCTCTCCCCGGTACGCCGCGTCGATCAGGCCGGGCCCGTTGACGACGCTGATGCCGTGCTTCACCGCCATCCCGCTGCGCGGCAGCACGAACCCGCCGTGTCCCATCGGGATGGCGATGGCGATCCCGGTGGGCACCAGCGCCCGACCGCCGCCGGCGGCCAACGTCGCAGGCTCGCGCGCGTACAGGTCGAGGCCGGCGTCGCCCTCGTGGGCATACTCCGGCAGCGGCAGTTCCGGGTCGAGTTGGACGATCGGTACGGGCAGACTCACCGACCCAATCGTAGGTGTTACGCCAGGGGTCTGACCCCTGGCGTAACAGTCAGTCGTCGAGGGTGATGATCGTCCAGTCGGTCAACGTGCTGGTGTCGCACGACGTCGAGGTGGTGATCAGGATCCGTTCGTCAGCGGTGCTCGCCTCCGGGAACTGGTCGACACCGACGATCGAGCACGGCCCGAACGCCTGGAAGCCGCCGAGGGCGAGCTGGTCCTGCCAGCTGTGCACGAGCGCGCTGCCTCCGCGATCGCGCACGGTGGCGAGCGCGAACTCGCTGCGGTCACGGTCGTCGATGCGATCGAGTTCGCGCCGCACCTCGGGTTCCTTCGCCTCCATGAAGAACGAGGTGTCGACCACCACGAAGACCTGCTCGGTCTCGCGCAGCAGCGAGGCGACCAGCGCGTAGCCGCCGAACACCACGGCGACCACTGCGATCCAGATCGCGAGGGGCTTCACCGGCCGGGTACCTGGGCGTGGCTCACGGACTCGTCAGCCACCGGCGTTGAACAGGGCTGCGATCTTGAACTCGACGTCTTCCTCACTGGCGTCGATGCTCGCAGCTTCGACGAGCGACGACACCCGATCGAGTTCGTCGAGGTCGGCTTCGAAGCCGACGGTGTAGATCGGGATCCGCAGACCCTCGATCACGTTGTCGACGTCGCCGAACTGGAGGCCGTCGGTGGTCTCGCCGTCGGTGAGCACGACCAGGATCGGCTTGATCTCGGGGTTCGCCGCCCGCTGCTCCTCGAGCATCTGCAGGCCGAGCACGATGCCGTCGTACATCGCGGTCCCCCCGCCCGGTGCCAGGTCCTCGGCGATCGCGGCGTAGCGCGCCTGCTGGTTCAGATCGAATTCCGCGATCGAGAGGCGCTTCATCGCCGTGTCGTTGAACTCGACGACGCCGACCTGGGTCGTCGGCTTGATGAACTCCCGGGCCGACTGCATCGCTGTTTGCACCGACTGGATCCGGGTGCCCTCCATCGACCCACTGACGTCGACGACGAAGACCGTGGCGACCGGTCGGCCACCGTCCTTCTTGTCCTTCCAGACGTTCTGCACCTCGATCAGCGTCGAGCCCGACGGCACCTCGACCGTCGGGGTGTACGGCGGGGGGTCGAAGCCGTAGTCGATGGCGAGTTCCTGGAACTCGGGCTGGGCGGCGAAGTCGGCGAAGACCTGCAGTGTCTCCTGACGAGCGGCGGAGAGATCGCCGACGGCGGCGAGCGGGTTGTCGTGCGCCACGCCGAACGGAATGAACTCGAAGCCCGACTGGAGCGACTCGGTGTTGGTGAACGTCTGCCACTCCATCACGAACGTGTCGAGTGTGCCGGTGTCGTTCTCGACCGAGTCGCGCATCTGCAGCGTGGTGAGCGCCACGAACGGCACCTGGCGCTGGAACTGTTCGAACACGCTGGCCACGTCGGGCGACGTGAGGCGGGCCGGGTCGCCCTCGGCGATCGTGTCGAGCACGGTGAGCAGGAAGTTGAGCCCGGTGCTGGATGCGAACGGGTCGGTGTAGCCCATCACCAGGTCGCCCGCGATCACCGCGTCGACGAGGTTCGCGGCATTCAGCTCGCCGTAGGTGGTGCGCAGCTCGTCGGCGGTCTCGTCCTTCATCACGATGCCCGCGACGTTGTCGACAGTGTTCGGCGTGATCTCGGTCATCGTCTCGAACTCTCCGGCCATCTCGATCCACAGTTGACTCGACGGTGTGAATCCGTCCGGCAGCTCCTGGCCGCGGGCGATGAACTGGTAGCCGGTTCCCGACGCGATGCTGCGCAGGTCGACGCCGGCGACGCTGCCGTCCGACAGCGTGATGCCGGTCTCGTTGAACTTCTGGGCGACCTCGGTCATCCAGCCGTCGGTGGTGCCGAGCTCGCCGGACTTCTCCGTCGACGACCAGATCTCGACGACCGTGTCGGCGCTCCCCGGTGCCTGGACACGGATCGGGAACTCGGTGATCGGGGGCAGCGTGTCGGCGAGGTTGGCGCCCGTGGGCGGCGGGATCGACGCGGTACGGCCGATCGGGTTGTCGACCCAGCCGATCTCGTCGGCGAGTTCTGCGAGCTGGTCGGCGGCGGTCGCCTGATCGAGCGGCTCGCTGCTCTCCTCTCCGACACCGCATGCCGCAGCCACGAGCGCAAACGCGGTTGCAGCGACCGCGAGCCGGATCGCTGTGGCGCGCGAGCCGTGTGCCGTGCGGGATGCGATCGGTCGTGCCACCGTCACTCGCTCTCCTTCGCTGTGATCTCACCGACGTCGATCGCGGAGTCGGACTCCTGGATCCGGGTGGACGCCGTTCGGCCACGTTCCATGTTCTCGATGGCCGTTTCGCTCTCCGCGGTGAGCTGATCGAGTTCGAGGATCGTGCCCGCCATCGTCGGCAGGGCTTCGCGCCGGTACCGGGAGATCTCGTCGAGCGCGGTGTCGATGTCGGCGAACGCCGACCGCAACGCATCCATGTCGAGCATCGTGCTCGACGCCTGTTGATGGATCGCCGTGCCCTGCGTCTTCAAGCGTTCGGCGGTGCCCGCGATCATCGCGGACGTGGTGGTGTTGATCGCCTCGATCTTGTCGAGGACGATCTTCTGATGAGCGAGGGCGAGTGCCACCGTGACCGCCACCTGCAGCGCGCTGACGGTGACGTCGATCGCGCGATCGACGCCGCGGATCAGCTCTCGGTTGTTGCGGATGATGATCTCGATCGCGAGCACGCCCTGTTGGTTGACGGCGAGCTGCTGCTGGAGATCGAGCGTGCGCTGGCGCAGCGAGAACAGGATGTCCTCCTCGACGAACTGGCGCCGCGGGTCGTCGGCGGTGATCTCGGTGGCGAGCTTGTCGACCACGGAGGCGTCCAGCGCCTGCGCCAGCGCGATCTGATCGGCCAACAGGTGCGTCAACTCGCGCATCTGCTTCTGGTCGTCGCCGAGGGTGACGTTGTCGCGCTTGAGCTGGTCGCGGCCCTTCTCGAGCGACTTGACGATCGAGTCGATCTGGGTCTGCGAGCTCTCGTAGCGCATGAAGTAGCGCTTGAGCGGAGTGCCGACGCCGGGGATCTTGCCGACGGCGCGGGTGAACCAGCCGGCGTCGGTGTCGAGGCCGGACGGGTCGAGCTTCTCGACCTCGATGCGCAGATCCGACAGGGACTTGGCGACCTCGCCGCCGTCCTCGGTGCCGTGGGAGATCTCCTTCAGCGGCGCCTGCAGCATCCGGCTGCGTGAGGCCGACCGTTGTTGCAGGTCGCGGCCCATCGAGTCGACCGCATCGCGCGCCGCGGCCCGGGCCTCGTCGTTCGTCGGGTCGATCGAGAGCAACTGCTCGACCTGCGCGTCTGCCTGTGCGCGCAGATCGTCGGTGGGCTCGGGCTCGGGCAGGGCGAGTTCCGCCTTGGCCTCGGGAACGTCGAGGACGAGGTTCAACACGGGCGCAGTCGCCGTGCCGGTGCGTGGAGCTTCGGTCATGTCGGTGGGCCTTTCGGTTCGTTCGTGCTCTGGCGGTTCATGCGTACTTGGCGGCGCGATCGGCGAGTTCCTCGAGTGCGGCCATCGCCGCCTCGGCGTCTTCGGGTTGCTTGCCGATCGGCACGTCGGCGAGCGCCGTGGTGGTGCGGTCGAGCGCGGTCAGCGCCGATTCGTTCTGGGCGAGGAGTTGAGCGATCCGGCGACGCTGGGTGGCGCGCAGATCGCGGCGCCGTTCGAGCGTGTCGCGCTCGCGGGTGGCGGAGTCGACGTCGCTGTCGTCGTCGGCCAGTTCGGCGAGGCGACGATCGATGTAGGTCTCGTCGATCGTGCTGATGCTCTCGGACGCGACGGCCACTTCGTGCAGGTTGTCGAGCGCCGACGCGAACACCTGCTGCGACGTCGACAGGTACCGGGCGTAGGTGAGCTCCCCGGCGTCGAGACGACGTGTGAGCACGTTGATCAGGCTCTGGCGCTTCGACAGCAGGGC
Organism: Ilumatobacteraceae bacterium; assembly: GCA_963710625.1. GTDB lineage: Bacteria > Actinomycetota > Acidimicrobiia > Acidimicrobiales > Ilumatobacteraceae > Sva-07. The sequence continues at coordinate 137,523 of CAVQBG010000010.1, forward strand.
GTCGAGCTGCTCGGTCGGCTGGGTGTCGGCGAGCGGTGCCAGCTCCGCACGCAGCGCAGCGATCTCGGCCGGGTCGACCTCCTCCACCCGGGGGACCTCGAACTGCAACTTCGCCAGTGTCCCGGTGGCCGACATCGTGAACGGCCAGGCGACGGCCGCCACGAGCGCAAGGACGATCAGGATCACGACGAGGACACCCGGCGGGTCGAGCACGGTGAGCACGAGCCACACGGTGACGCCGAGCACGACGGCCGCGATCCAGGTGGGCGGGTAGCTGATGACGGAACGCCACCAGCTCTTCATCGCGCCTCGCAGGGGCTCGTCACGTACACGGCATCGTCACGATACCTGCCGCGGAGCACCGGATGACCCCTGCCCGCCCTCGGCGCCGATTCGACGGTTGGCTACCGTCGGTGCCGATGGTGCGTCCCGACCGGTTCACGCTCGCGTACGACGAGCGGACGCTGACGGGTGGAGCAGGGACCTGACCACGGCGTCGGCGGGTAGGGTCCCACCCCGAGGCCGCGAAACGGGGCCCTACCACAAGGAGGTCCATCATGGGACTGTTCGATTCCATCAAGTCCAAGCTCGGCGGCAACAAGACGCAGATCAAGCAGGGCATCGACAAGGCTGCAGATGCCGTCGACGACAAGGCCGGCGCTCATGCCGACAAGGTGCAACAGGGCGCCAAGGTGGCCAAGGACGCCGTCGACAAGCTCCCGGACGCCTGAGCCTCGACGGGCCAGGCGCCCGAGTCGGGTCGTAGGCTCGGCTCGATGAGCGCATCGACGGACGACGTGGGGCGGCCACCGTCGGTCGATGCGCTCGCCCGATCGCTCGCACCGACGGGGCTGCCGCATCCGATCCTCGTCGACATCGCTCGCGAGTCGATCGAGGCAGCCGACGTCGAGTCGGCGCTGTCGCGTGCGCACGCGTTTCGTCGCTCGCTGCTGACCCCGGCGGTCAACGCCACGGGCGTGCTCTTGCACACCAATCTCGGTCGAGCGCCCCTTCGTCACCATCAGGAGGCTGCTGCGCAGACCATCGAATTCGATCTCGTCACCGGACGCAGAGGTTCTCGACAGCGGGCGGTGGGGCAGCTGCTCGCACGCCTGTGCGGGGCCGAGTCGGCGATGGTCGTCAACAACAACGCCGCCGCGGTCCTGCTCGTGCTGGCCGCCCTGGGTGCGGGCCGCGACGTGCCGGTGAGCCGCGGCGAGAGCGTCGAGATCGGCGGCTCGTTCCGGGTACCCGACGTGATGGAGCAGTCCGGTGCCCGCCTCGTCGACATCGGCACCACGAACCGCACCCGGCTCGCCGATTATCGGCGCGCGATCGACCGGCCTGACGTCGACGTGTCGATGGTCCTCAAGGTGCACCCCAGCAACTATCGGGTCGAGGGGTTCGTCGAGGAGACATCGGTCGCCGAACTGTCGACGTTGGGTGTTCCGGTCGTCGCGGACATCGGGAGTGGGTTGATCGATGCTACGTGCCCCTGGCTCGCTGGTGCACCGCCGGCCTGGTTGGCGGGCGAGCCGGCGGCTCGCCAGACGCTGGCTGACGGCGCGGCGCTCGTGACGTTCAGCGGCGACAAGCTCTTCGGCGGGCCACAAGCCGGGATCATCGCCGGCCGCGCCGAGCTCGTGGACGCATGCCTGCGCCACCCGCTTGCTCGAGCGCTGCGACCCGGTGGGCTCGTCCTCGCTGCACTGCAGGAGACGGCGCTGACCTACCTCGACAAGCGAGCGAGCGCTGACGTACCGTTCTGGGCGATGGTCGCCGCACCGGTCGCCGACCTTCGGCGACGCGTGGACGCGGTCGTCGACGCGGTGGTCGACGTGCATCCCGCTGTCCGGGCCGCGTCGATGGACGCGCTCCCCGGGGCGGGTTCTGCGCCCGGCATCACGATGCCCTCGTACGGCGTCGAACTCGACGGCGACCATCTCCGCGCGCTGCGAGATCACGGAACGCCGGTGATCGCCCGGTCGCGAGACGACCGCACGATGCTCGATCTGCGTTCGGTGTTCCCGCACGACGACCCGATCGTCGTGGCCGCTGTGCGTGCCGCCGTGTCGTGACGGTCGTTGCCACCGCCGGCCACGTCGACCATGGCAAGTCGTCGCTGGTCCTCGCGCTCACGGGCACCGATCCCGACCGTTTCGAGGAGGAGAGACGTCGCGGTCTCACGATCGACCTCGGGTTCGCCCACACGACGCTGCCGTCAGGCGCCGAACTCAGCTTCATCGACGTGCCCGGCCACGTGAAGTTCCTCCGCAACATGCTCGCGGGCGTCGGCGGCGTGACCGCTTGCGTCTTCGTCGTCGCTGCCACCGAGGGCTGGAAGCCGCAGTCGGAGGAGCACCTGCGCATCCTCGAACTGCTCGGGATCACCTCGGGCATCGTCGTGCTCACCAAGTCCGATCTCGTCGACACCGATCTGGCGGAACTCGCGGCGATGGACGTCGCCGACCACGTCGCCGGCACCTTTCTCGCCGACGCTCCGGTGCTCGCAGTGTCGTCGACCACCGGTGCAGGTCTTGATGCACTCCGAGTGGCACTCGACGAACTCGTCGCCACGTCGGCCGGTGCCGTCGATCGCGGCCGGCCCCGGCTGTGGATCGACCGGGTGTTCGCGGCCAAGGGGAGCGGGACCGTGGCCACGGGCACACTGGTCGGAGGGCGGCTCGCGACCGATCGAGCGGTGGTCACCGAGCCCGGATCGACAGCCGCGCGGATCCGTTCGATCCAGACGGCGGGGCGCACGGTGGAGTCGATCGGGCCGGGCACCCGTGTCGCGGTGAATCTCGCCGGCGTCGACCACCACGACCTGGCACGGGGCCACGCCGTGGTCGAACCGGACCGGTGGCGACTGACCGACCGGTTCGACGCGTCGTTGCACGTGCTCGACGCGCTCGACCACGACGTGTCCCGACGGGGTGCGTTCGTCGCGTACATCGGCTCCGGTGAGCACACCGTGAAGCTCCGCGTGCTGGGTCGCGAGGCGATCGCACCCGGCCGCGACGGTGCGGTGAGGTTGTTCCTCGACGAGGCGCTGCCCTTGCTGCCCGGCGACCGGTTCGTGTTGCGGGAGTCGGGCCGCGACGAGACCGTCGGCGGTGGTGAAGTGCTCGACATCGACCCGGTCCTGCGGGCATCGAAGGCCAGTCCTGACCGCTCGATCGATCGGATCGTCCGCGAGCGGGGCTGGGTGACGGTGCGCGAAGTGGAGCGGCTGACCGGTGACATCGTCGAGCCGATCGTCGGTGACTGGTTGACGACACCGGAGCGGTTGGCGACGATGCACCAAGACCTCCTCGATCGGGTCACCGATGCAGGTCCGGTCGGTCTCGATGTGGCTGGTTTCGACGAGCGCGAGCGCGCCGTGCTGGCCACGATCGAAGAGATCCTCGTCGACGCGACGACTGTGCGCCTCGCCGACGTGGTCGACCCGTACGCCGACCATCCGTACCTCGCGGTCCTGCAGGCCGACGGGTTCACACCGTCGCAACCCGACGGTGTCGACCGTGGCGAGCTTCGCGAACTGGTGCGGCGCGGGTACGTCGTCGTGCGCGATGGCGTGCACTTCCACGAGGCGACGATCGTGGCTGCGGGCGACGTGGCGGCGGGGCTGCTGGCGATGAACCCCGACGGGTTCACCGTGGCCCAGTTCCGCGACGCCACGGGCGCCAGCCGCAAGTACGCACTGCCGCTGGTCGCCGAACTCGACGCCCGCGGCGTCACCCGTCGTCGTGACGACCTCCGCATCGGCGGCCCCCGCCTTCCCGCTCTCTGAGCCGCCGACCCAGCGATGTGCGTCGGCCCAGACGTGCGAATTCGACGTTGTCGCTGACGCAGACGGGATGAGGGAGAGTCAGGTGGGGTGATCGGCGGACTCGACCGGGTCCTGCTTGTGCATCTCGCGGTAGTCGCGGGCGGCGCCCTCCAACGGTTCGACATCGAGGGTGACGCCGTCGATCGCGGCGACGCGCAGAGCCTCGCCATCGGCGATCGGGGTGGCGCGGTTGGTGCGGGCGCGCCACCGCGCGCCATCGATCTCGGCGATGCCGTCGGGGTCGACCGGACCGACGGCGGCACCCTCCTTGCCGATCATCCATTCGCGCCCGATCGTCGGCGTGGCGAACCGTGTGCGGACCATCGACGGCATTCCGACGACGAACGTCAGCACGATGCCGACGATCCCGGTCAACAGCGCCAGCCACGACGGCCGCATCGTCGAACCGGGAATCGGCTCGAACAGGAACCAGCTGCCGACGACGGTCAGGACGATGCCGACCCCGGTCCAGAACCTCGGGATGCCGACCTGGACGTCGATGGCGAACGCGAGCATCGCGAGCATGATCACCACCACCGCCCATGTCTGCGTCGGCAGCACGGCGAGGCCGGAGAAGGCGAGCACGGTCGAGATCGCCCCGACACCGCCAGCGAGGCCGACGCCCGCCGTGAAGAACTCGAACACCAGCAGGGCCAGGCCGGTGAGCAGCAGCAGGTAGGCGACCGACGGGCTGGCGACGGTGTGGAACAACTGGTCGACGAGCGACAGCTTGGAGAACCGCACGACCGAGATCGTCTCGAACCGGGTCGACCCGTCGTCGAGGACGACCAGTTCGGTGGTCACGAGTGCGACGCCGTTCTCCTCGAATCCGTCCATCGCCTGGACCATGTTGCTGATCGTCGGGATGCCCTCGTCGTCGATGCGTTGCTTGAACACGCTGAGCGACCGGGCGTCGGACAACCCGACCGAGCCGTTGCGCAGGCGTTCCTCGGCGATGCCGAAGTCGACACTGCTTCCCTCGGGGAGGCCCACCGGATCGAGCGGCACGCCGATGTACCCCACGCGGGAGCCCGGTGACATGCCGGTGACGTCGGCGACGGCGAGGAGCTGTGCGGCGGTGCCGTAGAACCGGGCCCCACTCGGCCCGACCCAGATGCCGATCGGGACCGGGGCGGTCGCGACCCGCACGAGCAGGTCCTCGATGACGTCGTCGTCGACGACGGTTCCGTCGCTGTTCACCTGGAGGATCAACGCCTGCGACCCGTCGGCGTCGGCCCGGTCGATCGCGGTGTCGATCGCATCGACGAGGATCGGGTCGAAGTACCCGCTGACCTGCAGCACGTCGACACGCGCCACGTCGACGGAATCACCCGTGTCGACGGGTTGATCGTCGCTCTGGGCCTGGACGGCGGGCGCGAAGAGGGTGAGCCCGGCCATCAGCGTGAGGATGCTGATCGCTAGTCTGCGCAAAGGTGCCTCCGGAGAGCGAATATCCGCTGCAATCGTTGACCGCCGCTCGAGTCGTCGTGGTGGCGGGCAAGGGGGGTGTGGGGAAGACCACGGTAACGGCTGTGATCGCCCGCGCCGCATCCGACGCGGGCCTTCGCGTGCTGGTCGTCGAACTCGACGGCAAGCCGGCGCTCGCCCAGCTCGTGCCGGATCTCGAGGTGATGCCGATCTCGGCGCCCGACGCCCTCGACGAGTACCTGCGCGACAACGGCTTCGCCCGCATCGCCAAACGCCTGAACCGCACCGGTGTCATCGACATGGTCGGCACCGCGGCACCGGGCATCGACGACATCGTCGTGCTCGGCAAGATCAAGCAACTGGAGCGATCCGGCGCATGGGACCTCGTCGTCGTCGACGGTCCGGCAGCCGGACACGCGATCACGTTCCTGACGTCGGCTGCCGGGCTGGCGGACTCCGTCCGCTCGGGCCCGGTGCGAGCGCAGGCCGACGAGGTGCTCGACCTGCTGCACGACCCGCAGCGCTGCCAGGTCGTGTTGGTCACGTTGGCCGAGACGACGCCCGTGAACGAGGTGATCGAGACCGCGTACGCGCTCGAGGACCAGGTCGGTGTGCAGCTCGGCCCCGTGGTGGTGAACGGCGTCGACCTCGGGGTGGAGTTGCCCGCTGCGTCGGCGGTGTCGTCGATCGTGGGTGATCTCGACCAGGCGACCGCGGCCACGCTCACCGATGCGGCCGACTTCCGACGGTCGCGGCGGGAGATGGAGCGACAGGAACTCGCCCGGCTCGCCGAGGAGTTGCCGATCCCCCAGATCGTGCTCCCGGCCCGGCTCGTCGCCGGCCTGGTCGCGGCGGACGTCACCGATCTCGCGGCCGGCCTCGGCGGTCTCGCTCCAGTGGAGACTCCGCGATGACGGCGCGACCGGCGGACGAGTTGATCGACGCGTCGTCGGTGATCGTGTGCTGCGGGTCCGGTGGCGTCGGCAAGACCACCACGGCGGCCGTGCTCGGGCTCGAAGCGGCACGTCGTGGGCGTCGCGCCGTGGTCGTCACCATCGACCCGGCGCGGCGTCTCGCCGACGCGCTCGGCCTCGTCGACGGCCTGGCGTCGGAGCCCCAGCGGATCGAGTTGGATGCCCCCGGCGAACTCTGGGCGATGATGCTCGACACGGCGGCGACGTTCGACGGACTGGTGCGACGCTACGCGGAGAGCCCGGAACAGGTCGAGAGGATCCTGGAGAACGGGTTCTACCGGAACATCGCCGGCGCGCTCAGCGGCACGCAGGAGTACATGGCCGCGGAGACGCTCCATGCGCTGCACGGCGACGAGCGCTTCGACCTCGTCGTCGTCGACACACCGCCGAGCCGCAACGCCCTCGACTTCCTCGAGGCACCAGGCGTGCTGTCCCGGTTCCTCGACCATCGGCTCTTCAAGTTGCTGATGCTGCCCGCCAAGGGCGGCCTGCGGGTGATCGGCACCGCCACGCAGCCGATCCTGCGAGCGATCGGTCGGGTCGTCGGCTCCGACGTCCTCGCCGACTCGGTCGCCTTCTTCCAGGCCTTCGCAGGCATGGAGACCGGATTCCGCGAGCGCGCCGACGACGTCATCGCGTTGATTCGAGCGCCGGAGACCTCGTTCGTGGTCGTCGCGTCGCCTCGTCACGACACGATCGACGAGGCGGTGTGGTTCGTCGAGCAACTCGTCGACCAGCACGTGGACGTCACGGCGGCGATCGTCAATCGGGCGCACCCGGCGTTCGGCCACGGCGGCGCCGACGACGCGAGCGCCCAGGCGCTGCGGGCGTCCGAGCAAGGTGAGCCGGATCTCGCCGCACTGTGGCGCAACGTCGCCGACCTCCGGACGCTGCGTGAACGCGAGCTCGACGTGATCGCACCACTCGGTACGGCGGCGGGCGACGAGCGAGTGGTGGTGCTGCCGTTGCTCGACCGCGACGTCCACGATCTCGAGGGCCTCCGTACGATCGCAGCGCATCTCTTCGACCATCCGACCGTCGAGCGGTAGCGTCTGGTCCGTGCACATCCTGCTTGCCACCGACGCCGACTGGATCGTCGACGAGATCACGGCCGCGCTGGGCGACGACGACGTCCACTTCACCGTCTGTCGTGACGGCCGCGCCGTCGCCGGCGAGGTGAAGAAGCAGGTCCCCGATCTCGCGATCCTCGATCTCCAGGTCGGCTCGATGGGCGGCATGGCTGTGACGATGGCACTGCGACTCGACGAATCCGCCGGTGCCGTGCCCCACGTCAAGGTGCTGATGTTGCTCGATCGGGCCGCCGACATGCACCTCGCCCGGCGCAGCGGGTCCGAAGGCTGGCTCGTCAAGCCGCTCGACGCGCTCCGCCTCCGTCGCGCTGCCGACACGCTCGCATCCGGTGGCCGCTACACCGAGGGGCTGCCGCTCGACGCCCCCGAGGTCGAGCCGATGGTGCCGCTGCCGGATGGCGAAGCGGCAGCGGAATCGACGGAGGAAGAAGCCGCCACCGCTGGATAGCATGGCGAGCCGCTACGGGGTGTAGCGCAGCTTGGTTAGCGCGCCACGTTCGGGACGTGGAGGCCGGGAGTTCAAATCTCCCCACCCCGACCACGGAACCCCTGGTCACAGGCTTGCGAATGCAGTCTGGGCCAGGGGTTCGGTCGTTTTCGGGCACCTTGGGAGCCATCTTGGGAGCCATTCGAGACCGTAGAGTGGGGTGGTCCGACGGAAGGGGTTCCGCATGGCCAGCACGTCGCCCAGCCGTTCACACGGGGAAGGGTCGATCTACCGGAGCGACTACACGCGACCCGGCAGCGCCGTGACCGTCGAACGCTGGATCGCATCGGTCGACCTCGGCGTCGGCCCGAACGGCAAGCGACGGCGCAAGAGGATCACCGGTCCGACCCGCAAGGCGGTCGCCGACAAGCTGCGCGAGCTCCAACGCGAGCAGGACGCCGGCGTCGACGTGCGCAAGAAGTCGATCACGGTGGCCGACCTCGCCAACGAGTGGCTGACACACCTCGAGCAGAACGAGGGCACGAAGGAGGCGAGCACGATCCTCCGACTGCGCCCACGGGTCGAACGACACATCGTCCCTGTCGGTCGCATCGGTGGGCGCCAACTCGACCAGTTGACCGTCGCCCACATCGAGGCCTGGCTGCGCTTCGAGGCCGAGTCGGGCGGCAAGGGCGGCAAGCCCACAGGCGAAGGCGACGTGCCGGGACTACAAGCAGATGCTGGGCGAGATGCTCGAGTGGGCCGTCGCCCGTCGGTACCTCACGTGGAACCCGGCCCGTCGCGCAAAGCTGCCGAAGGACCGGTCGGCAACGAACCCGGACGCACCGTCGATCTACAGCACGTCGCGAGCGAAACGATCGTTCACCCGCGACGAGTACGCGGCGGTGATGCAAGCGCTGACCGCAACCGGCGGTGACGCGTTCACCTCGGCGACCCCGAACGCCTACTTCGTCACCTTGCTGAGTGTCGGGGCGCGGCCGGGGGAGATCGATGCGCTGCGATGGTCGCAGGTCGACCTCGACAACCGGACGATCACGATCGACCGTGCGATCAAACGAGCGGATGGCGGGCGCCCGCTGAGCATCGGGCCGACCAAGACGGGGAACCGTCGCGACGTCGAGATGACCGACGTGCTGCTCGCAACCCTGCGCCGGCATCGCAAACACCAAGCCGAGGCTCGACTCGCCAGTGGGGACCAGTGGACGGCCGACGCTCGTTGGGCCGATCTCGCGTTCACGTCGGAGGTCGGCACGCCGATCGACCCGTCCCACGCGCGCCGCGACTTCAAGAAGATCTGCGCGCACGCCGGCGTGCCGGCGCTGTCGCTGTACGAGATCCGCCACACGGTCGCGTCACTGATGGTCGACGCCGACGTCCCCCTCCGCGAGGTCGCCGACCTGCTCGGGCACAAGGACCTGGACATGGTCGTCAAGCGCTACCGCCACCGCACCGACGGCGTGGTCACGTCCCACGTGTCGGTCCTCGGGTCGTTGACCGCGGAGTAGCCCGGCGACCCGTTCTACGGGAGGAGATGGAATGCGTCGGTGTGGTTTGGTCGAACGGCGCTGAAGTGGCGGTGGTCGAGCGTCGCGATCCGGTGGAGTCCCAAACGCTCGGCGACTGCGACGAGACTGGCGTCGGTGCCGCCGAGCGGAAAGTCGGCATAGCGCTCGATGAGTTCAGCCGTTCGGGCGAAGTCCGATTCGGTGAGCGACTCGACCCTCGCATCACCGTCGGCCAGCGAGCGGAAGAAGGCCGCCTCGGCGGCTGCGCCGAGCTGCCGCTCGATCAGGTAGCCAGCTTCGGCCACGACGAGCGCGGTCGTGACCAGTTCCTCGTTGGTGCTGGCGAACATGTCGACGCACGCACCATGGTCGGGATCGTTGTCGTCGGCAGCCGCGAGAAAGACGCCCGTGTCGACGAGGAGCACGGCTACGACTGGCCGAAGCCCTCGGCGAGCATGTCGTCGGCTTCGCGTGCGGTCCGGCCGGTGGTGGATGCACCGAGGCTGACGAACCCGAGTGGCCGCTGTCGTGGGAGCTTGTCGGCGAGTTCGTCGAGCAGCGCCTCGACGGTGATGCCGCGGCGCGCAGCTTCAGCGTTGAGCCGCTCAGCCAACTCCTCGACCGTGATCGACATGGAGCCAGTGTACGTCGGGTAGCTGAGCCGACCGAGTTCCCGGAGTCGGGGAGAAGCCCCAGCGTTCGCTTTGGACATACGATGCGACTCTGGCCGACAGCACGAGGAGCCGATCGGTGCCGCTTGTCATCGACGAACACCGCAGTGAGATCGACGGACTCTGTCAGAGGTTCGGCGTGGCGCGGCTCGACATCTTCGGTTCCGCCGTCGATGAGGCCTTTGATGTCGAGCACAACGACGTCGACCTACTCGTCGAGTTCATCGATCCGGCAGCGTCGTCGTACGCCGACGACTACTTCGGACTCAAGGAGGCGCTCGAAGCGGTGTTCGGCCACCGGGTCGATCTCATCACCCGTCCGAGTGTTCGCAACCCGTACCTCCTCGAACGAATCGAGGCGACACGGGAGCTCGTGTTCCCACGCTGACTCACGCATGACCGATCGCGTGGACCCGCCCCTCCCGCCCGCCGAGTACGGCGCCTGAGGGCGGGGCGGCCCGCACGAGTGTCCTCGGTCTCACAGCTCGATCTCCGGTCCGAAGGATGGTCGTTGGCGACCGGCCCGCAGCTGGCGGCGCTGCCGTCGGAGTTCCTCGTTGGGGGTGCTGACGTCCGCGGAATCGACGTGGTCGGGCGTCGACGCGAAGGCTGCGCCGTCGAGTCGAGCTGGCTCCGTGGCGCGGTGGTCATTTGTCGTCGGTCGCACGTCGCGGCGTTGCCAGTGGTCGAGGATCCGGCGGGAGTGGCTGCGCTCGTCGTGGCCCGGAAGACGGTCGGCCGGTGTTCGCCGCACGGATCCACCCCTCCACTCGGCGAGGATCTGTCTGCTGTGGCTGATCGTCGCGTCGGGCGTGGTGTGAGGGTCCAGTTCGGTCTGTCGTACGAGGGCGGGCCGGTCGATCCAGTCGGCGGCGATGGATTGGGCGACGACGTCGAGGGCGGTCTGTTCGCCGGTGGTGGCGACGAAGACTTCGTTGGTGGTGCGGCCTCGGTTCATGGGGACGTAGAGGTTGCGGACGTCGGTGGGTCCGTCGAGGTAGAGAATCGCGACATCGACCGTGCGACCTTGCGCGCCGGCGCCGGTACGGGCGTAGGCGAGGTCGACGTGTTCGGCAACGTACTCGGCCGGGAGCCGGATACGGCCGCTGCGACCTTCGGCGCTGATCGAGCGGTCGGGGTGGATGGCGGTGACGGTCCACTCGGCTCGGTTGCGAACCATGCGGCCTCGGTCGGTGAGGAGGCGTCGGTCGTTGTCGCGCGTGGCGATCTCGTCGCCGACGTAGATCGTGTGCGCTCCAGCCTGCACGCTCGGTGAGTTGGGGTCGAGCTGGCCCTCGCCGATGCGGACGAGCTGGCAGGAGTGGTTGAGCTCGTCCACGGCGTGGTTCGTGGGCGCCATGAGGAGTGCGCTGCGGCCGGCCTCTCGTTCGAGCCACCAGCGCCTGATCGCGGCGGCACGCATGCGGTGCTCGGTGCCGCCGTGCAGCCGGCCATGGTGGTCGTAGAGCTCGGCGATATCGCGAGCGCAGCGAAGCCGTCGGTCTTCGGTGCCAAGCCCTATCGAACACACCCGCATGGCAGACAGCGAACGGGGTCGTCGACCTCGGCTGCTTCGTTGAACGACAGTCTGATGTCCTTTGGTCGCTCCCACGGGCGAGCGACCGCATCTTGCCATCCACCAGACGACGTACCCGGTATGCGTGCCGGTCTGGAGCCACGCATATCGCTCACTCCTGCGGCCCCGGCGACCATCCGCGATCCAGAGCCGTCATCTCCGCCACACCATGTCCCATCTGACGAGGGCGCCACAGTCCCGCTTGGGGCCGCAGCGATCCGGCGCTGCGGCGGTCTTGCCCGGTCTGGGTGATGTCGACGCGCCGTGCCTGACAGATCGATCAGGCTGCGCAACCCACAGGATTGTCCATTGTGGACGTGAATTCGCTCCGTCTACTGTCCGACCGTCGAGCCGTATGTCGCCTTCAAGGAGTCTGTTTATGCCGAACGGTCAGCCGAACATTCTGGTCTTGTGGGGTGATGACATCGGGATCACGAATGTCAGTGCCTATTCGGATGGGTTGATGGGGTACCGGACCCCGAACATCGATCGGATCGCTGCTGAGGGTGCCCGGTTCACGGACTATTACGCCGAGCAGTCGTGTACGGCGGGGCGTGCGGCGTTCATCACCGGGCAGAACCCGACGCGGACCGGTCTGACGAAGGTGGGGATGCCGGGTGCCGACATCGGGATGCGGAGCGAGGACCCGACGATCGCTCGTGCGCTCAAGGAGCAGGGGTACGCGACTGGTCAGTTCGGCAAGAACCATCTCGGTGACCGCGATGAGTTCCTGCCGACGAATCACGGGTTCGACGAGTTCTTCGGGAATCTGTATCACCTCAATGCCGAAGAGGAGCCCGAGCTGCGGGACTATCCGAGTGAGGAGGATTTTCCGCATTTCCGGGAGCGGTTCGGGCCGCGTGGTGTGATCCACAGTTGGGCCGATGGTCGCGTCGAGGACACCGGTCCGCTGACGAAGAAGCGGATGGAGACGATCGACGACGAGATCGTCCCGGAGGCGAAGCGGTTCATCAAGGACGCGGTCGATGCCGACACCCCGTTCTTCGTGTGGTTCAACACGACCGGGATGCATTTCCGGACCCATGTGGCGCCCGACAAGTTGGGCCAGGCCGGACGCTGGCAGTCGGAGTATCACGACGGGATGATCGAGCACGACCGACGCATCGGCGAGATGCTCGACCAGCTCGACGAGCTCGGGATCGCCGATGACACGATCGTCGTGTACAGCACCGACAACGGCGTGCACATGAACAGTTGGCCCGACGGCGGCATGACACCGTTCCGGAGCGAGAAGAACTCGATGTGGGAGGGCGCCTACCGGGTGCCCGCGATGGTGCGCTGGCCCGGTCACATCGAAGCGGGTCAGGTGTTGAACGGGATGATCAGCCATGCCGACTGGTTCGTCACGTTGCTTGCCGCAGCGGGTGAGCCTGACATCGCGGAGAAGCTCAAGGCCGGTCACGAGATCGACGGGCACTCGTACCGCGTGCATCTCGACGGGTTCAACCAGTTGGAGTACCTGACCGGCGAGGTCGACGAGAGTCCACGGTTCTACTTCTTCTACGTGACCGACGACGGCGATCTCGCCGCGTTGCGGTATCAGAACTTCAAGTTCGTGTTCCTCGAGCAGCGCGCGCGGGGCACGATGCAGCTCTGGATGGAGCCGATGGTCGAGCTGCGCATGCCGAAGCTGTTCAACCTGCGCACCGACCCGTTCGAACGCGCCGACATCACCTCGAACACGTACTTCGACTGGATGCTCGACCACGCTTTCCTCTTCGTGCCGGCGCAGGCGTTCGTGGCCGAGTACCTCCAGACGCTCGTCGAGTTCCCGCCCCGCCAGGAGCCGGCCAGCTTCAGCATCGACAAGGTCCTCGCAAAGCTCCAAGCCGGCATCACCAGCTCCTGAACGCAACGGAGCCGTTCCGATCGAGTGCGATCAGAGCGGCTGCTGATGTGGGGTCCCTCACGGTGAGAGTTGAGCACATCGAGTTCGGTCCAGACATCGCAGCAGATCTTGAATGAAAGGAATCCTCGGCAATGAGTAACGACGACTTCGAAGAAGCGATCAGAAGTCGTCTACGAGACGGGTTCAATAATTGGAACAACGGCTACGAATCGTGGTTGGAGTGGTGTGAGATCCTCTACGAGCCCGATGCTCACTACAACATCGGCGCGTCTGACGGCATGCACCGGCTCTCCCTCCAAGAATACAAAGACATGATGGGTCAGTTCTTGGACGCTTTCGATGTCGAACTCGGTGATTTCTACAACATGCTCGTCGTGGATGACTGGTGTGGAATTCGTTACAACGTCTTCGTGACGAACAAGGCGACAGGCCAACGTTTCGAACACATGACCATGGAGTTCGTTCATTTCAAAGACAATCCGGAGCCGATCGGCGCGCGGGTGATCGAAGGTTGGGCGCTTTCCGACCTACCGCTGTCCTGACGCCGAAGGGATCGGCGCGCCGATCCGGTGGAGCGGGCACCCTCCGAGCTCCCTCATCTCCACGCGCGATTCAGAAGCAACATTCTGTCGGGGAGGGTCAGCGCAGCCCGTCGCAGGAGATCGCGTCCCGTGTTGTGGTGGAAGTCGGTCTGTGACCCTTGATTCCTTTGGCCGATCTTGGGCGGCTGGCAGTTCGGGGTTCTCGGTCGTGTTCACCTCCAGGTGTTGGTCGATGAGGGCCATGGATTCTTCGCTGAGGTAGCGGCGTTCGGCGAGAGGCCACTCGTCGTGCTGTTCGAGCAGAACGGCACCGACGAGTCGGATGACCCCGGCGCGGCCGAGGATGCGGTGGTTGTTGCGGGTCTTGATGTAGGTCGCATCCAAGTAGACGTAGGGCATCGCGAGGTGGCCGAGGGGGCGGGTGCGGAACACGGCGACTCGTCGTCGATGCCCTTCAAGATCCGGCTGACGGTCGACTTCGACATGCCCGTCTCGCAGCCCAGTGCGCAGACGAGGTCGTCGACTTTTCGGGTGCTGGTGCCGATGATGTAGGCGGTCATGATCACCGCCCACAACGCCTGATCCACCCGGCGGCGCGATTCCAACAAGCTCGGGAAGAACGACCCGACCCGCACCTTCGGGATCCGCAACTCGATATCACCCGCCGGCGTTGACAAGGTGCGCGAGCGGGCGCCGTTGCGTTGGTTCGTTCGCGCGTCGGTTCGTTCGTGGAGCTGCCGAGACCGTCACCGATAGACGGCACCTCGGTCGTCATCGGGGTGCGGCCGCGCCGGCATCGACGCCTCCACGGGCGACAGGGCGAGGGGTCCCGTACGCAACTGCCGACACCAGCCCGACTCGGCACCAGATATTCGGGGGGCACTACAACGCCCTCACACCCGTCCGAGATCCGGCACGGCCGAGCTGGCGCCCCCGAGCGGTATCGGCGCCGACCGCCTTCTCGGGCAATACAGCGCACCTCGCCGCACGCCGTCGTGCCGTACTCGGATGGTTCTGAGTACGGCCAAGTGGGGCGGATATGAGCGGGACTGATGATCCCGGTGATCAGGATCACGACGCCGACGCCCAGCAGGATCAGCGGGTAATCATCTCGCCGGTGGGCGCAGAGACGCAGGCGAGCAGGATCCTCGACGAACTCGGCGCACTCGACGGGGCACGGCTCGTCGTGATCGCAGTACGAGACCGGCCTGGACACCTTGGGGTTTGGCCAATACAGCGACCCCGCCTTGTTCAGAGATCCACCAGGCCTTCGCGCAGGGCGATCGTGACGGCCTCGGTGCGGGTCTTGGCGCCGAACTTGTCCAGCAGGTTGTGCACATGGTGGTTGACCGTCGAGACGCTGATGCTGAGACGTTCCGAGATCTGGGGGTTCGTGAGACCACCGGCGACGAGTCGCAGAACTTCCATCTCGCGGGCGGTGACCGACGCCCGGTACTCCTCACCAGACGCCTCCCGAGCGTCGTCGACCGTGCTCTGCGATACCGGCGGCGTCCCCGCGCCGTATCCCGCCGCGGCGAGCTGGATGGCGGCGATCAGCTCGTCCTCGTCGGTGTCCTTGAGGAGATAGCCGACAGCGCCGGCCGCGAGCGCTCGGGCGACGAGTTGCGGGTCGTCGAAGGCGGTGAGCGCAAGGATCTTCAGCCCAGGGAATCGTGCTCTCATGCGGGCGATGGTGGTGGGTCCGTCCATGCCCGGCATCTTCATGTCCATCAACACCAGGTTCGGGCCGGCAGCAGCGCACTGGTCGATCGCCGACTGCCCGTTCGTCGCCTCGCCGACCACTTCGAGTCTGTCGTGGAGCGAGAGCATCGTGCGCAAGCCGGTGCGCACGACCTCGTGGTCGTCGACGATGAGGACGCGAACGGTTGAGTTGGACGTCATCGATCGTGGGTCCCGTCTTGAGGTGTCCACGCGACCGTCACCGAGGTGCCGGCGTTCGGGCTACTGACCACAGCGAGGTCGGCGCCGATCGCGGCGGCGCGCTCTTGCATGATGCGCAGTCCCATGGCGCCGTTGGTGGGCTTGTCGGTGTCGAAGCCGACCCCGTCATCTCTCACGAGGAGGCGGACCTCATCGTGGTCTCCGGCCAGGTTGACCGTGAGGTCGCTGGCGTCGGCGTGCTTGACGACGTTGTTCGTCGCCTCCTGGGTGATGCGGTAGAACGCAACGCGGACGTCTTCGGGGAGATCGCCGTCGAACTTCGTGTTCGTCTTCGTCGAGATGCCGTAGCGCACGCCGACACCGTCGGTGAGCTGGCTGACGAGGGTTCCGAGGTCGGTTTCGGCGATGGAGTCTGGGCGCAACTCGCGGAGCAGCACCCGCATTTCGGCGATGCCACCTCGGGCAAGGCGCCGCACTTCGTCGGTGGCCTTCGCGGCAGCCTCGGGATCGGTGCGCCACAGCCGGCCGAGGCTCCCGGCGAGGAGGTTGATCGAGAACAGCACCTGGGTGACGGCGTCGTGGAGCTCGCGCGCCAGCCGGTCGCGTTCGGCAACGGCTGCGTCGGCGGTGGCCTGGGCCACCAGCTGTGTCTGGGCAGCTTCGAGTCGCGCGGTGCGGTCCGCAACCTCGCTCTCGAGACCCGCCTGGAGCGCGGTCAGCTCGCGTTCGGTTCTGATCGCCCTTTCGGCGGTGTCCAGGCCCATGGTGACCATGAACCCGAGGAAGCCGAAGCTGAACAGATACACGAAGTCGATGATCTTGTTCACGACGAAGACGTCGCCAGCGACCATGGCGAGGAACCAGCCGATGCCGATGCCGAGGACCAGCGCGCTGCGTGCTCTTCCGCGCCGGGCGAGGAGCACGGTGGCCCACACGACGTAGATGAGGAATGCAGCTAGAGCCACGACCACCAACGGCACCAGGAGAGCGCCTGATGCCTCCACCGTTTGGACCGTCTCACCCCACGGCAACGTGACGGTCGATACTTCGACTGGCGCAGGGATCAGCACGTCGTCGGGGAGGACCATGGACGCGAGGCCGACCACCGCCCACGGCCCGCTGACTGCGTAGACCCACAACTGCGACCTGATGTCGGCGTACGCCGCCACGAACCACACCAGCAGTGCGTATCCCAACGAGGCAAACACTGCCGTCAATCGGCCAGCCGTCAAGAGGCCGGCGACATCCGATGCGAGGTACCCCGCCCGCGCCGCGAGCGCCCAACCTGCGTACGCGAGCGCGAACATGCCGAACAAGACGTTGAGCCGTCGATCGACGATTCGACGCATCCCAATGAACACGTAGAGCAGTCCGACACCGGCGGACATACCACCGAGGAAAACCAATGAAGTCGTGAAGTAGCTCAGTTTCGTCCCCATTGCCGTGTGGGCGGCGGATCGACCTCGTGCAACGAGGTCGATCCCACAGCGCTGCGATGACGCCCCCGGTTCCACGGTGCCTGCACGCACCTTAGGCCAATGGCTCGCCGCACCGGGGTGCTCTGCCGCCCGGAGGATCGGGACGACCTGCTCCCGGTCCCCCTGCGTGATGCCGACGGCACACAGCGTGGTGTGTCGGCGCTGGAACTGCTCCGCCTATGGATAGATCGATCAGGTGAAACCCCCTGAACGGGCCATGTCCAGGATCTCCCAGCCGTCATACGGTGGCCTTGGTCATCAGGAGTCACCGCTGTGAGCGGTCCAACTGAGATGGGGATTGAGATGTCTGATGTGAAGATGGTGACGGAGAGTTTCAAGGTCCACGGCGATGATGCCGTGAAGAAGTGCAAGGAACTGGTGCGGGAGGGCAATGTTCGCCGCATCTCCATCGCCAACGAGGACGGAGACGCACTGGTCGAGCTTCCGCTGACGTTGGGGGTCGTCGGGGCGGCACTGATGCCCGTCGCTGCGGCCGTGGGTGCCGTCACGGCGATGTTGACGGAGTGCACGATCACGGTCGTTCGCGAGGAACCCGACGTCGAGTAGCACGGCCGAGCGCGGCCGCGTAGAGCGATTCAACAGTTGATGATCGGCCTCGAGCCGAGGGAGAAGGAGTGGTGATGAGCGAAGACACGACGAGTGAGACGGCTGCGGCGGTCGCTGAGATCGAGGAGCAGCGTGCGAACCGGCCGGTGGTGTGGTTGTTGATCATCCTCGGAACGGTCGTGATGGTGTTGAGCACGTTGAATACGTGGGTGGAGCGACAGTTGCTCGATACCGATTCGTGGGTGGATGCGAGCACGGCGTTGCTCGAGGATGATGCGGTGCGTGAGGAGTTGTCGCTGCGCTTGGTGAATGCGTTGTATGAGAATGTCGAGGTCGGCGAGGCGATCGATGAGCGGTTACCTGAGCAGTTGCAGGGTTTGGGTGGCCCGTTGGCGGGGGTGTTGCGTGATCCGTTGACCAACACTGCGGACCGGTTGTTGCAGACCGAGCCGGTGCAGGCGGTGTGGGAGGAGGCGAATCGCAACGCTCATGGGATCGTCGTGGCGATTCTCGAAGATGATGCCGGTGCCAATCTGTCGACGACGGACGGCAAGGTCGTGATCGATCTCGGTGGTGTCGTGCGTCAGGTGGGTGAGCAGATCGGTTTGCCCGAGGGGGTGTTGGACGCGATTCCTGCTGATGCCGGGGTGTTCGAGGTGGTCGACTCGGATCGGTTGGAGTCTGCTCAGACGTCGGTGAAGATCATCAAGATCTTGAGCATCGTGTACTTCTTGTTGGTGATTGCCTTGTATTGCGGTGCGATCTATCTGGCTCACAACTGGCGGCGAGCCGCCGTCCGCAATGTGGGTGCCGCGACCGCGTTGGGCGGGTTCATCGTGTTGGTCGCGCTTCGTTTCGGGATCGGCTTCGTCGCCGGGAAACCCGACACGGAGGGGAGTCGCGCGGCAGCGAACTCGATCCTCAAGATCGGGACCGAGCTGTTGCGACGCAGCGCGTGGTCCGAGATCCTGATCGGTTTGCTGATCGTGCTCGGCGCGTCGCTGGTTGGGCCGGCCGGCTACGCCGAGCGGGCACGTCACTACACCGCGCAGGGCTTCCGACGCTCCGCGGTGGCGACATGGATCGGCTTCGCGGTGTTGGTCCTGGTCGTGCTCACCTGGTCACCGTTCTCCGCGGGCGGCAACTGGGTCACCGTCCTGATCGTCCTGGCCCTGATCGTGGTCGGGATCGAAGCGATCCGCAGGACCTCGCTCGCCGAAGAGGCGACCCGTATCGAAAGCGAGGCGAACGCTCCAGAGCTGGACAGCGACCTCGTGGCCGCCGGCGACCAGAACTGAAGCGCGTCATCCACCAAGGAGCCACTGCATGGGACCGATCGAGATCTTCCTCCTCGGCTTCGAGGACTTCCACGACACCGGCCGGATCGCCGATGAGCTCACTGCCTTGAGCGATGCCGGCACGATCCGCGTCGTCGACGCCCGCTTCCTGCTCAAACAGAGCAACGATGACGTCCTCGTTGCACGAATGAGCGACCTGGACGACAGCGAGCGCGACGATCTGCGAGCGGCCGCCGGCGCTCTCATCGGGTTGGGCGCCGGGGCCGTGCTCGGCGGTGAGGGCGGCGCCGCTGCCGGGCTGGTACTCGGCGCCGACGCCGGGTTCGGTGGCGGTGGGCTCGGGTTGAGCGAGGCCGAGATCGGCGCACTCGCCGACGAGCTGGAGATCGGCGATGCGCTGCTGATGCTCGTGATCGAGAACGTCTGGGCGACCGGGCTCGCACAGGCTGTTCGCGGCGCCGGTGTGGTCTCCGCGACCCATGACTACGTGTCACCCGAAGGCCTCGTCGCTCTCGGCGCGATGCTCGGCCTCGAAGTCGCCACCGCGTCCGCCGAGTCCGGCACCGACTGAGCCGAGCAGGGTGGCGACCGACGCCGGAACCGTCCGAACAACAGAGAGTGAGAGATTGATGAAGACCTACGAGCACGACAAGGACTACGACCTGATCATCGCGGTGATGGATGGACGCGAGAAGGCCGACGAGTTCTTCACCGTGGCGAAGTCCAAAGAGGCCGACGGTGCCTTCCAGGTCAAGGAGGCAGCGACGTTCCACCGCAGTGAGAGCGGCCAGATCCTGCTCAACAACAAGGGCTATGTCGCGGGGTGGAAAGGCGGAGGGATCGGCCTCGGGATCGGGATTCTCCTCGGTGGACCGCTCGGCTTCGCGGCGGTCGGTGGGCTGCTCGGCTACCTGCGCGGCCAGGAACGGCGTGAGCTCCGCGACAAGGTCAACGCCAGCCTCGGCGCCGAGCAGTCCGCGATCGCGCTGATGCTCGACGATCCGATCGACTGGGACGTGGTCCGCGACATCGGCAACGCCTTCGGCGCCGAGCTGATGTTCGCCGAATTGCGCGGCGAGACGCTCGCGAAGACCGAGGAACTCGCCGAGGACGAAGACGTCCAGAAAGCCTTCGAGGAAGAGATCGGAGAGGTCGCCGCCGACTAGCGCGCTGCGACGTCCGCGGAACGGAATGTCCACCATGGAAGACGAAAAGCGGACAGACGAACAGATGTGGAACGAGGAGTTGAGATGAAGAACAAGAAATGGATGGTCGTCCCGGCAGTGGTCATCGCTGCCGTCTTGGTCGCACGGGCGGCAGGGGTTCGGGAATCGGAGTGGGAAGGGCTCACCGAGAGCGAAGCCCGCGCCAAACTCGACGCCAAGCTGCCCGGCCGTATTCCCGAGGAGAAACGAACCCGGATCTCCGACAAGCTCGTCGACAAGATGGCGAATCAGGGCATCCTCGTCGCCGACGACGATGCCGCCGAGGACGACGCCGCCGACGAGTCGACGCCGGCCTCTGCGACGTGACCCTCGACGCGAATCCCTCGGTCAACCTCTCCCCAAGAAAGGAATGTGAGCTGTCATGAAGAACCTCCGCTTCGATGCGGACAACCAACCGCGTTGCTGGAACTGCGGATCAAAGAGTTTCAACCAGAAACGGACGTTTCGGTCAAAGGTGATTGGCCTCGGGGTCGGCTCACTCGCGACCAAGCAGAAGATGAAGTGCCAGCGATGCGGCAAGTACAACGACCCCGGAAACGGCAGGCCCTACCGAGGCCCGAGCGCTCACCGGTATCGCAAGGAGTGGGAGGCCGAGCAGGCCCGGCGCGGCATCGCCTGACGGAGCAACCGAAGTCCCCCGGCTCTGCGGGCGGACGTGTGAGAGCATCCTGCCGCGTGTGCGGTCTCATGGTCGACGGGCCGCCCGCCGTTGTTGCCGTGCTCGAAGCGCTGGCAGAGGTGGTGCTGCCCGTCGGCATCGTTGCACCATTCCACGGCGGGTGTAATGACGATGAGAGCGTGAACAGTCAACCGGACCTGTCCGTTGACGTCGCCGAAGTCTGTGACCTCCCCCAACAGCACTCGGATGCTCCCACCCGATAAGCGAGCCAGACGATCCGAGGAGACTGACCGACCGAAGACGCCCCAACGGGTGCTGAGTCATGTCGGCGGTGAGCATCGCCATGTGCGCGTGACTCAGGTCGCACCCTCTTCTCCGTCCGAGTCGAGCTGCGCCGGCCCAGGTAGATCATCCGGGTCCTGGCGGCGCACGCGATCGAAGGTGTTGCCGAGGAACTCATCGAGTCCGGCCCCGTGTTCTCGCGCCCGATCAACCGCAGAGCTGGCCACTGCGCCACTGCTCTTGGCGAGCATGTTCCAGACGCGAATGCGCTCGCTGATCTTGGCAACATCCACTCGGTCGAGGACGGCGTCGATGTCGATTCGCTCGATCAGTTCATCGAGGTTCACTCTGGCGAACTGCGCGTCCAGATCGACGGTGTCGACGATCTTGTTGAGGTCGACTCGGTCGAGGACGGCGTCGATGTCGATTCGCTCGATCAGTTCATCGAGGTTCACTCTGGCGAACTGCGCGTCCAGATCGACGGTGTCGACGATCTTGTTGAGGTCGACCCGGTTGAGGACGGCGTCGATGTCGACCTTCGCGATGAGGGCGTTCACGTCGACTCGGTCGATGACGTCAGCAATGTCGATGGAGTCGATGACGAGCGGAATGACGACGGCGAACAAGCGCCCGACTTCTGTTTCGGTCCGCTCTCCGGCGCCCCTCCAGTCGATGCCGCTGTCCTCTGCGAGGGCGGTCGAGATCCCACCGGCGATGTCTCCGACGAAGCGCGCCGGTGGGCTGGATGCGACGTGTTGGACCACTGTCGTGCCCGCTGAGACCAGCCGTCGAATCCCATCGACCCAAACGGACACCACAGCCGTCTGGACGCCCGAGAGATCGTTAGGGCGCAGCACACGACCCGCAGCAGTGTTCGGTGCTCCGCCCGCAGGCTCGGGATCCGCCGAGCATGCCGGCTCGCCGTCGGCGGGGGCGACGGCTTCCTCATCGGGGATCCGCTCCTGGTTGTCCACGGCCTCACCTTCGTTCGTCATGTACTACGACCACACGGTTCGTATCGGGCCTCACGGCCGCCGTTGCGTGTTGCAGTGTGACCGCGGGTCGAGGTGGGCGGTGGGCCAATGGGTCTCGACGCGTCCATGGTGTGCTCTGTCAGTTGTCGGTGGCGACTTCGAGGCCGAGCATCGCGCCGAGAGCGACGAGGCCTTCGGGTGACACGTAGTCATGGGTCGCGGAGACCACACCGGCGCCGCGAACAGCCTGTGCGAGCCCGGTTGCCCAGACGTTCTCGATCACGAGCATCAGCAGCGCATCGCCCACCTCCAACTCGTCGGCGAGTGCGCCGATCTCGGCCTCGCTCAACCCGAGCCCACCGCCACCGAACCCGGCGTCGGCGCCGAGTACCAGCCCGGCAGCGGCGCCGCCCTCACCGCCGAGCACGGCCCCGGCGCCCAGCCCGATGAGAGCGCCGGCGGCCGCTCGCAGATCGTCGCGCTCGCTGTCGTCCAGGTCGCTCATTCGTGCAACGAGGACGTCATCGTTGCTCTGTTTGAGCAAGAAGCGGGCGTCGACGACGCGGATCGTGCCGGCATCGCTCAAGGCAGTGAGCTCATCGGCGATCCGGCCGGTGTCGTGGAAGTCCTCGAAGCCGAGGAGGAAGATCTCGATCGGTCCCATGCAGTGGCTCCTTGATGGATGACACGCTTCAGTTCTGGTCGCCGGCCGCGACCAGGTCGCCTCTCATTGCGTTGTTGGTCGGGTCGATGTGGTTCATCGATCCCCTCCCCGCGCAGACTGTTTCTCCGGAAGGTGGCAGAGGGGAAGACGAAGAAGGAAGCACTACGGGTCGTGAAACGCCGCATCTCCGACGCCGTGTGGCGCCAGCTCCAAATCGACCGATCGGACGAGCGCGGACAAGACCACCAATGGCCGCGTTGGCCCTCGCCCCGGCAGGGCAACCCGCACTACCGATCACCCAACACTCCACGCGTCAACGGTCGACCCACGCAGCCCGAGCCCGTCGCAGGCCAACGTCGCGAGCGGTTTCGGGGTATGGCCTCACCGAAGCATCAGCACCGGGTGAAAGCTGATCACGCGGCAGGCCTCGCGCCACGCAGACGTCCCTCTCTGCCCACCCCGAACCCACCGGGCTTGCCAGAGAGGAGCCAGGATGCTCGGCGCCGACCTACGCACAACGTTCAGCCGTACGACTCCGTTCGAGACGAGTCCACCGTCAACCGAGGTCTCGATCTGGTTCAGCGGATGCTGGCTACCGATTGTCAACCGAACCGCATGCGGCGTACACCCGAGTGGTGCGGAACGTCGCCGGCTTGTCCGCGACGCCTGCTCCGCCGGCCGGATCTTGGGAGCCAAACTGTCTGAGATCCCCCGAACTGAACGGGACGCGTCGGCACGACGAAACGCAAAGTCCCAGCTAGATCGGCATGCGCCGACATGAGTTGGCACACGATGTCATCGCAGGACGTCATTCGGGACGTGGGGGCCGGAGGTTCAAATCCTCCCACCCCGACCAACCAGGAGGGTGTCGTCAGGTACGGCTCTTCCCTGCCACGGACGCGTTCCGGGGTCGTGGCACCCGCTCCCGGTTCTGGTTGCGGTGCGTACCCCGACGAGGGCCGGTGCCTCCGAGACATGCGGAGCTCGCGTGAGGAATCCCTCAAGGCGACGGACCATCGTGCCGATGGCGGAGCGTCCGCTTCTGCTCTGGGGGTTCCCGTGGCCACGTTCCAGCCGTCAATCGACCATCTCGAGGAACTCCTGGACCCGCTCGACGCCGACGGTCGACAGCTCGCCAGGCAGCTGTCGACCCTCGACGACGCGTGGACGGTCTACAGCCGCCCGCAGCTCGGCCAGGACGTCCCCGACTTCGTCCTCGTCCACGACCGACACGGGGTGATCGTCATCGAGATCTTCGACGACCGGACCAACGTCGTCGACATGGCACGACGGCATCGGAGCACGGTCGTCGATCAGTTCTTCGCCCTCCCGGGCGACGATCGCGATCCCGGAGCGTCGGTGCGAGCCGCGGTGGTCACCCCTCGACTCTCGACCGCGGCGGCGGCGAACATCCTCATGGCCGACCCGTTCGACACCACGTTGTTGCTCTGGGGCTCGGAGGTGCTCGAACAGCATCTCGCCGGGGTCGTCATGGCCCCGCCCGGCGTCGTGACGTCCGCTGAGTCCGTCCGCCGGCTGCACCACCAGTTGGTGGTCGACGGGGTCTCCCACGAAATGGTCGCCCCGGTGCAGTTGAGCGCCCAGGCACGAATGGTCGCAGCGAACCCGAAGGGGTCGGGCATCCGCGGGGTCACGGGCCCGCCGGGGAGCGGCAAGACGTTCGCGCTCACCGCTCGCGCAGCCCGACTCGCCGCAGAGGGCAAGAGCGTGCTGGTGCTCTGCTTCAACCTCACCCTGGCCCATCGCCTGCGCAGTCTCGTCGTGCAGCGCTGCGCCGAGTACGGCGCCAACCCGGCACGGGTGACGTGCACGAGCTTCCACACCTTCTGCGCCCGGGTGGTCGACGACGCGTCACTGGCCGGCGTCGTGTCTGCGGAGCCGACTCGCGGCACGTGGCCGGAGAAGATCCTCGTGAAGACCGACGACGTGCTGAGCCATGGTTTCGAACGACGATTCGACGCCGTCCTCGTCGACGAAGGGCAGGACTTCCGGATCCAGTGGTGGAACCTGCTTCGCGACCGTGTGGTGCGACCGGGCGGCGAGATGCTGCTGGTGACCGATCCGACGGTCGATCTCTACGGCAAGTCGAGTTGGGCGACACCGAGCACGCTCGATTCGGCCGGTTTCACCGAACCGTGGATCGACATGACCGGCTCGTACCGGATGGCCCCCGAGCTGATCGAGTCGACCAACCTCTTCGCTCGCCAGTACGTGTCCGACGAGGCGCCGGTGCCCGTGGTGCCGCCGGACCAGGCCGCCGTGGTCGGCACCGTCTCGTCGGGGCAACGGTCGTGGCACAACGTCGATCGGGTCGCCGACCTCGGCTCCGAGATCGGCCATGCGGTGGTCCGGTTGTTGCGCGAGCACCCGGATCTCGCTCCTCGCGACGTGGTGTACCTGTGCGAATACCACCACGACGGGCTCGCCGCCGCAGAGATCATCGAGGCGGCCGGGTATTCGGTCCACCACGTGTACAGCCGCGACCCCGACGAGCGTCAGCGCCGCAAGTCGCGGTTCTGGCCGGACGCCGATGCCGTCAAGGGCTGCACGGTGCACGCCTTCAAGGGTTGGGAGAGCCCGGCGGTCGTGCTCGGCATCGGCATGGAGGAGCGGTCGCGGCGTCTTGCGTACACCGCGATGACACGCGTGACGTCGACGGCCGGTCGGGCGTCGTCCTATCTCGTCGTGGTCAACGCCGACCCCCGGATGGCTGGCTTCACCGAGCATTTCGAACACCGGGTACCCGTCGGCGTCGACTCCTGACGTCGAGCGTCGCGGGCCACCAGCGCACTACCGTCACGCCGCATGGACCTCGCGGAACTCCAGGACGTGATCGAGCGGACATACGGCGACCGCGATCGGCAGCGTGGCGTGTCGGCAACCGTCGCTTGGCTGGCCGAGGAGATCGGCGAACTCGCCCAGGCGGTTCGCAAGGGCACCCACGAGCAGCGCGTCCACGAGTTCGGCGACGTGGTCGCCTGGGTCGCGACGCTCGCCAACCAGCAGGGCGTCGATCTGAACGAAGCGGTCGCCCGGTACGGCGCCGGCTGCCCCAAGTGCAGCTCGATCCCCTGCGCCTGCTGATTCAGACGAGCAGTTCCGCGATCTGGATCGCGTTGAGGGCGGCGCCCTTGCGGAGGTTGTCGTTGCTGACGAACAGCGCCAGCCCCCGTCCACCGGGGACACCCTCGTCGGCGCGGATGCGGCCGACATAGGACGGGTCCTGGCCGGCGGCCTCGAGCGGCGTGGGGATGTCGGACAACACGACACCCGGTGCCGTGGCGAGCAGCTCGGTCGCACGCTCGACCGAGATCGGGCGTTCGAACTCTGCATTGATCGAGAGCGAGTGCCCGGTGAACACCGGCACACGTACACAGGTGCCCGACACGAAGAGGTCCGGGATGCCGAGGATCTTGCGGCTCTCGTTGCGCAGCTTCTGCTCCTCGTCGGTCTCGAACGAGCCGTCGTCGACGATCGATCCGGCGAGCGGCAGCACGTTGAACGCGATCGGCTTGGCGAACTTCTCCGGAGTGGGGAACGCAACTGCGGCACCGTCGTGGGTGAGCGCGGCCGCCTGATCGACGACCTGGCGGGCCTGCTTGTCGAGCTCGTCGACACCGGCCAGGCCGCCACCCGACACCGCCTGGTAGGTGGCCGCGATGATCCGGACCAGCCCGGCCTCGTCGTGGAGCGGCTTCAGCACCGGCATGAACGCCATCGTCGTGCAGTTCGGGTTGGCGATGATGCCCTTCGGGGTGTCGGTGGCGAGGTCGCCGTTCACCTCGGCGACGATCAGCGGAACCTCGGGGTCCATCCGGAAGGCCGACGAGTTGTCGATCACCACGGCACCGGCGGCGGCGAACTTCGCCGCGTAGGCGCGTGACGACGTGGCGCCCGCCGAGAACAGCGCGATGTCGAGTCCGCTCGGGTCGGCGGTCTCGGCGTCCTCGACGACGATGTCGGTGCCCTTCCACGGGAGCGTCGTGCCGGCGGACCGGGCGGAGGCGAAGTACCGCATCTCGGCGACCGGGAAGTCGCGTTCGTCGAGGAGCCGACGCATGACGCTGCCGACCTGACCGGTCGCACCGACCACGCCGATTCGGAGCCCTTGTGCTGCTGCAGACATGGCCCAGACGATAACGCCGGTCGTCGGCGGGGACGCCGAACGTTTCGCGACCGCGCTGGGCGGTTCCGGGATCGCTCTGGCACAATCGTCGGCATGCGTCGTCGGCCTCAACTCGTTCCATGGAAGGCGGCCGGTCAGACCAGCGAACGTCAGGCGAGCGGCGACGACGTCGTGCGCACGACGGGCTGGGTCTTCAACAACGAGACCGGCAGCGAGTTGACGCTGGGGCAGTTCGTCGCCACCGGCGACTCCGAAGTGCCCTCCTACCTGACGGTGTTCGGCCTGCGGTCACCCGACGCCAACGGTCGCACGCCCGACGACAAGACGCTCGTCGAGATCGGTTGTGGCATCGGCCGGATGACGTGCGCGTTCACACGTGAGTACGGAACCGTGGTTGCGTGCGACCTCGACGCCGGCTTCCTCGAGCGTTGCATCGAGACAGTGAGCCAGTTCGGCAAGGTCGACCGGTTGCGCACCAGCCACGTCACCGACGGTCACACGCTCGACCTCCCGCCGAACTCGACCGACGTCGCGTTCAGCTACATCACGCTGCAGCACTGCGAGCCGGACGATGCACTCGAACTCACCTCCGAAGCCGTCCGGATCACGCGGCCCGGCGGCAAGATCGTGCTCAACTACCGCGCCAGGAGCGCCCAGGACGTGGTGCTGTTGCCGCTCGGTGCCATCACCCGCGCACAGTTCCGGATCCCGAGGTACGGGCCGTGGCTGTCGCAACGTCGGTGGGCCGCCCGGCTCGGCTGGCAGGCGAACCGACTCCAACCCGACGAACTGATCGGGCCGCTCGCACCACTGCTGACCGACATCGAGATCTGGCGCAACCCGAAGAGCAAGATCTCCGGACGGGGTGCCAAGGTGCAGGAGTTCGATGGGATCAACCCCCACCACTACTGGTTGATCGCCACCGTCCGCTGAGCGCTGCCGTCGCCTCCGGGTCGGTCACCCCGGTCTGGCCGGCGTTGCGGTCGGGTCGGCAGGCCGGATCGCCAGTTGCCGGATTCGATGTCGTTCGATCGCACGGACCTCGATCAGCCAGCCGCCGACGACCAGGGTCTCGCCGACCGACGGGAAGCGGCCGAGCTCGTCGAGCACCAGCCCCGACACCGTGGTGAAATCGCCGCTCGGGAGCTCGATGTCGAGATCGACGAGATCGTGGACGGGGAAGCTGCCCGGGAGGGTGATCGTCCCGTCCGGTTCGTGCCCGATCCTCGACAGGTCCGGGTCGGTCTCGTCGTAGATCTCACCGACCAGCTCTTCGACAAGGTCTTCGACGGTGACGATCCCGAGCGCTTGACCGTGCTCGCCGATCACCACCGCCATCTGGGTGCGGTGGGCCTGGAACTCCCGCAGCGCGGTGAGCACGCGGGCGGCGTGGGGAAACGCCGGCATCTCCCGCATCTGCGCGGTGACCGGGTCGTCGCCCCGTCCGATCAGGTTGCGGAGCCGAACCATCCCGACGGTTCTGTCGAGGTTGCGCTTCTCGGAGACGGGTGCCCGCGAGTGGCCGGTCTCCAGCAGGACCGCCTGCGCCTCCGCGCAGGTGGCGGCGGCATCGATGATCGCGACGTCGTTGCGGGGCACCATCACCTCGTCGAGCCGACGCTCGGCGATCTCGAACGCCCCGTCGATGATCAGGCGCTGTTCGTCGGAGAAGGTCTCGTGGATCGCGACCATGTCGCGGAGCTCCTCCTCCGTCACCTGTTCGCGTTGTAGCTCGGGATCACCGCCGAGGAGCCGCACCGCGAGGTCGGTGGAGCGAGAGAGCAACCAGACGACCGGCTTGGTCAACGTCGACAGCAGATCGAGTGGCCGGGCCATGACCATGCCCCATCTCTCGGCGCGTTGCATCGCGATGCGCTTCGGCGCCAGCTCGCCGAACACGAGCGTGAAATAGGCGAGGACGAGGGTGACGATGATCACCGAGGCGGCCTCGGCAGCGCCGCCGAGGAAACCCAGCGGCTCCTCGAGCGGTTGTGCGAGCGACACGGCAGCGGCGGCCGACGCCAGGAAGCCGGCGAGGGTGATGCCGATCTGGATCGTGGCGAGGAACTGGTTCGGTTGCCGAGCCAGACGGGCGAGCACCCTCCCCGTCGTCGAGCGCTCCTCGAGACGCTGCAGCTGGCTCTCGCGCAGCGAGACCAGGGCGAGTTCGGTGCCGGCGAACGCGGCGTTGATCACCACGAGCACGGCAACGAGCACGAGCTGCGGCCAGATGTCTCCCACTGCCGACATTCAAGCAAGGTACCGACCGAGAGACCCGCCTGCCCTGCCTTCGGGTCCGGTTACTTGCGCTCGGGGAGCGGGGCGCTGTAGTCGGCGCCCGAGTCGAGGCCGAATGCAGTGTGGAGCGCCCGTGCCGCGCGCTCCATGTCGTCGGCAGCACAGACGACCGACACGCGGATCGTCGAGGTCGAGATCATCTCGATGTTGACGCGCTCGTCGGCCAGGACGCGGAACATCTTGGCGGCGATACCAGGGGCCGACTTCATGCCGGCGCCAACCAGCGACACCTTGGCGATGTCGTTGTCGTGGGACACGCCGGTCGCCCCGATCTCGGTGGCGACGCGCGACACGATCTGTTCGGCCTCGCCCATGTCGGCCATCGGCATCGTGAAGCTGATATCGGTCGTGCCCTGCGTCGACGTGTTCTGCACGATCATGTCGACGTTCACGTTGGCGTCGGCGAGGGGTTCGAACAGCGCAGCGGAGATGCCCGGCCGGTCGGGAACCCCGAACACGGTGACCTTCGCTTCGGACATGTCGGTGACGACACCGGAGATGATCGGATCTTCCACGGAAGCCTCCTCGTTAGTGACCCACGTGCCGGGTTCCCAGGTGAATGCGGAACGGACGTGAAGGGGTACGTCGTGATTGCGGGCGAACTCGACCGAGCGCAGCGCCAGGACCTTGGAGCCTGCACCGGCCATCTCGAGCATCTCGTCGAAGTGGACCTTCGCGAGCTTGCGGGCCTGCGGCACGATGCGCGGGTCGGCGGTGAACACGCCCGTGACGTCGGTGTAGATCTCGCAGGCGTCGGCGCGCATCGCCTGGGCCAGCGCGGACGCGGTCAGGTCGGACGCACCACGACCCATGGTGGTGATCTCCTTGTCGGTGCTCACCCCCTGGAACCCGGCGATCACACAGACCTTGCCGGCCGCCATCGCCTCGCGAACCCGGTCGCCCTTGACCTCGATGATCTTCGCCTTGCGGTGGGCGGTGTCGGTGATGATGCCGACCTGGCTGCCGGTGAAACTCACGGCGTCGATCCCGCGGTCGGCGAGCGCCATGGTCATCAGCGCTGCGGTGACGCGTTCACCCGTGGTGAGCAGCATGTCCATCTCGCGGCCCGGCTGGGTGTTCGACACCGAGTTGGCGAGGGCGATCAGGTTGTCGGTGGCCTTGCCCATCGCGGACACGACGACGATCACGTCGTTGCCCCGCTTCCTGGTGATCGCGACGTTGTCGGCCACCGCGCGGATGCGGTCGGGATCGGCGACGGACGTGCCGCCGTACTTCTGGACGATCAGTGCCACGGGTATCGCAGGCTACAACTCCTTCTCGTGAACTCGTTCGGGAGTAATCCCCCAACGAGTTCACGAGAACCGTCAGGAGCCCTTGACGACGTGCTCGACGACCTCGAACGACATGAGATCGGCGCCCTGGGCGACCGGCTTGCGCGGCGCCTCGCCGTCGCCGGGCTGATTGCCGTCGGCCTGGCCGCTGGCGTGCCCGTGGGCGAAGTCCTGGCTGTTCATCCACGCCTGGAAGTGCTCCTCTGACGCCCAGCGCGTGTACACGAAGTAGCGATCCTCGCCCTCGACGGGGCGCAGCAGCTGGAAGTCCTCGAACCCGTCGAACTGCTCGACCATCTTCGCCCGTCCGGCGAAGCGACCTTCGAGCTGCGGGCCCATGCCCTCGGGGATCGTGATGGCATTGATCTTGACGACGCTCATGCACTCCAGCATGCCCGCCCGGTCCCGAAATCTGCCTCGTTCGTCGCGCTCAGCGCGATTTTCCGGGCAGATTTCGGGTGGCGAGTTCGTCGAGCACGACCATTGCGTCGAAGACGTCGACGAAGCTCGTCGTCAGCGGCGAGAGCCCGAACCGGAGGACGTCGGGATCGCGGTAGTCGACGATCACCTTGCGGTCGGCCAACCCGTGTTGGAGTGAGCGGGCGTCGAGGTGGCGGATCGCAACGTGGCCGCCGCGGCGGGTCGGGTCGCGCGGCGTGTCGGTCTCGAACCCGAGCTCGTCGGCCAGGTCGAGGCAGAAGCCGGTCAACCTCCGGGCCTTGTCGGCAATGGCCTGGATGCCCGCTTCGACGGTGACCCGGATGCCCTCCCGGGCGGCGGTGAGGCCGAGTACGGGTGGCGTGCCGTTGAGCATCCGGCCGATCCCGGGCCGCGGATCGAACGCCCGCTCCATCGCGAACTGGTCGGACTGGCCGAACCAACCCCAGATCGGCTGGGTCACCCGATCCTGGATCTCGTTCGAGACGTAGACGAACGCCGGGGCGCCGGGCCCGCCATTGAGGAACTTGTACGTGCAGCCGACGGCCAACTCCACCCGGGCGGCCGGAAGATCGAGTTCGAGCACGCCCGCCGCGTGCGACAGATCCCAGACCGTGGTGGCTCCATGTTCCGCGGCGCGTGCGGTCTCGGCGGCGACGTCGGCGACCTCGGCGGTTCGGTAGTCGACCAACGAACGAACGACCACGTCGACCCCTTGGAGATCGTGCAGGCCGCGTCGAATTGCGCACGAACGGAGCCGTGCGACACCTGCCGTCACGTAACGGTCGGTCGGGAAGTCGCCGTCGTCGATGGCGATCACCCGTCGGCCCGGAACGAGGTCGAGTGCGACGTTGACCTGCTGGAACAGCGCGACCGTGGTCGACTCGTGGACGGCGACCTCACCGGGTCGCGCACCGAGCAGCGGTGCCAGCTCGTCACCGACGGCGAGCGTGAGGTTCAGCCAGTCGTGTTCCCACCACGAGGTGATCAGGTCTCCCGACCACTGCTCGACCACCTCGTGGAGTGACGCGACGGTTCGCTTCGGGGTGCGTCCGAGCGAGTTGCCGTCGAGGTAGATCAGCTCGGGGTCGGCCACCACGAACTCGTCGCGCCAGTGTGCGAGTGGGTCGGCGGTGTCGAGAGCCAGCGCATCGGAGCGGTCGATCATGCGCAGGCAGTCTGACCCGACCGGGAGCTGTCGATCACATTCGATCCCCGGGACTCCTGGCCCTTGGCGTCGGTCGGCGACGGCGAGACACTGATGGCGAACCGAACAGGGAGGTGTGTCGTGAGGAGCATCGAACGGCTCGTCGGTCCGCTGTGTGTCGCTGCGCTCGTCGCCGGGGGGTGTGGGAGCGACGGTGGATCCTCCTCGACCGAGGTTGCGACGACCGTGCAGGACACGGTGGTCACCGAGGAGGACGGGGCGACGACGGAGACCGTGCAAGCAGTGATGTCGATCGAGGCGTTGTGCGATCCACTCGACGTCGTCGTGAGCGACTGGATCGACGGCGACATCGAGCGCTTCCACATGGACATGTTCGCTGCCGACGACCCGGCGTCGCTGACGTGTGAGTGGCAGGGCGAGCCGGACTACCGCGAGATCAGGGTGACCTACCATGCGTCGCCGGCGGTCTGGGACGCAACGGTGGCGAGCGGCGGCGAGCCGCTCGACTCGGTCGATGCCGACAGCGTGTACGACGGGGAGATCCTGTCGGTGCTCGCCGACAACGGCTGGACGATCGACGTCATCGCATTCGAGGGGGATCCGCCCGGTTACGCAAATGCGCCGGACGTGGTGACGCCGATCGCAACCGCCGCGCTGGCAGCGGCCTCCTGAGCACGGGCGCATCGGGTCGCGGCGCCAGTGCCGGCGTCACCGGACCAGATCGACGAAGCTGGCGTGGCGTACCAGGCCGTCGTTGGTGAACTCGGCGATCGACACCGTGGCGCGCAGCAGTGGTTCCACCCAGGTCGCCGTTCGGGCAAGGCCGGGGGGAACGGGTGGATCGAACGGGGAGCGATCGGTCACCAGGGCGTCCAGCTGCGAGCGCAGCGCCACGAGGGTGCGCTGGTCGAAGCCGGTGCCGACGCCGCCGGCGAAGCGCAGGGCGCCGTCGGTGTCGGGATGTCCGACGAGTAGCGCTCCGAACGTGGACGAACGGTTGCCGGTTCCGTCGGTGAACCCTCCGATGGTCAGCTCCACCCGCGTCCGATGCTTGATCTTGCGCCACACCTTGGATCGTGTGCCCGGGCGATACGCGGAGTCGAGGCGCTTTGCGATCACGCCCTCGAGACCCTCGGCGGCCGTCGCCTCCACCAACTCGGCGCCGCCGCCGACTCGGAACGCCGGGACGGTCCAGTTGGGTCCGGGCTCGACGAGTTGGTCGAGCAGCCGTCGTCGTGCCTCGTAGGGCAGGTCGATCACGTCGGTCCCGTCGACCTGCAGCACGTCGAAGAACTGCAGCACCGCTTCACGGGTGGAACCGGCACCGGACTGCTGCACCAACTCGAACCGCGGTCGACCGTCGTCGCCGAACACGACGAGCTCGGCGTCGAGGATGGCCGACGAGGCGTTCAGGGCGTCGGCGAGCCCGGCGAACTCCGGCCACCGGTCGGTGACGTCGTGGCCCGCGGTGCTCTGCAATCGAACTGCGCCGCGGTCGACGTGGACGATCGTGCGGTAACCGTCCCACTTCACCTCGAACGCCCAGTCGTCACCCTCCGGGATCGCGGCGGTGGAACCCATCGCCGCCTTCATCGGCGCCACGGGAAAACGAAGCGTCACGTGGGGAATCGTCTCAGGCGTCGGGGAGGCGGCTCGACAGGACGCCCGACGCCTCCAGCGAATCGACACGTTGGTCGTCGAAGCCGAGCAGTTCGCCGAGCACCGAGCGGTTGTCCTCGCCGCGGTACCGGGGTACCCCGGACACGCCGACGTCGGGCGAGGAACTGAACCGCCACGGCGCGTTCGGCACGCGGATCGTCCCGCCGCCGCGATCGTCGACCTCGACGACCGCACCGCGTTCCCGTGCCCAGTCGGTGTCGGTCAACTCACCGGGTTCACGCACCCGGCCGACGGCGAGCTGGTGCTTCGAGAACCGCTCCTCGAACGCCTCGGCGTCGGGCACGGTGGCGGCGAAGTCGCGGATGATCTCGCGAAGCGCGTCGAAGTTCGCCAGTCGGGACGCAACGTCGGCGAACCGCGGATCGTCTGCCAGGTCACCCCGATCCATGGCAGCGATGAAGAAGTCGAAGGTGCCTCGCTCGGCAGGGTGTCCGGACACCACGAGCGAGTCGCCGTTCGCCACGGTGAGCACGAGATAGTCGCCGGGGCGGAAGCTGCGGATCCACTGCGGGTCGTCGTGGCCGTCCCACAGGGCGTCGTGGAGGTGCTCGTTGACGTAGAGCATCGTCTCGGCCATCGACACGTCGATCCACTGCCCTTCACCCGTGTGCTCGCGCTGGTAGAGCGCGGCGAGGATCGCCGACGCCGTCTCCAACGAGGTGTACACGTCGGCGTGACTGTGCGGATCCTTGGCCAGCTCGCCCCCGCGGGCATTGCCCTGCGACGCCACGATGCCCGCCTCGGCCTCGACGACCGGCGCGTAGGCCCGGCGTCTCACCCACGGCCCGGTCTGGCCGTACCCGGAGATCGAGGCGTAGATCAGCCTCGGGTTCCGCGCCAGCATCGTGTCGGCGTCGAGACCGAGGCGGGCCATCACGCCCGGCCGGTAGTTCTCGACGAGTACGTCGGCGTGTTCGGCGAGTGCGAGCAGGATCTCGGCGCCTTCCGGCGTCGCGAGATCGACGCTGAGGTTGCGCTTGCCGACGTTCTGCTGCACGAAGTAGCTCGACAAACCGTGCCGACGAGGGGTGGCGAATCGGGTGAGGTCGCCTGCCGGCGGCTCGACCTTGATCACGTCGGCGCCCATGTCGGCGAGCATGCGTGTGCAGTGCGGACCGGACAGCACGCGGCTGAGGTCGAGCACCCGCACCCCGGACAGTGGGCGGGCAGTGGTCGTGGTCGGTGTCACCGCAACATCGTGCCACCCTGCCGGCCACCACTCGGCCCCGACGCACCGACCCGCTGCGACGACCGACGAGCAGCCACACTGCTTCGATGCCGAACGATGAACTGCCCCTTGCCGACCACCTTGCGCTGATCACGGGTGGGGGATCGGGGATCGGCCTCGCCTGTGCCCGTGCGTTCCTGGTCGACGGGGCCGGCGTGATGCTCGCTGCCCGCAACGCCGAGCGGTTGGCCGCGTCGGCGACCGATCTGCGCGTGGAGTTCCCCGGAGCCGTGATCGACACGGTCGAGTGCGACGTCACCGACGAGGCCAGCGTCGAGGCGGCCTGCACCGCAGCGGCCGAGGCAGGTCCCCTCCGCATCGTGGTGGCCAACGCCGGCACCGGCTCGGCAGGGCCGTTCCACCTCACCTCGCTCGACGACTGGAACGCGGTGCTCGGCACGAACCTCACCGGGGCCTTCCTCACGCTGAAGCACGCCGTGCCACACCTCGCGGCGAACGGTGGTGGCGCGATCGTCGCGATGTCGTCGATCGCCGCGGTCGCGACGCACCGGTACATGACGCCGTACAACGTGTCGAAGGCCGGCCTCGAAATGCTCGTGCGGCAGGTGGCCGACGAACTCGGCGGGCTCGGCATCCGCGCCAATGCCGTGCGCCCGAGCCTGGTGCCGACCGACATCTCGGCCGGGCTCACCGCCGTTCCGGAGATCGTCGACGACTACCTCGAACAGATGCCGCTCCGCCGTCTCGGCACCACTGAGGACATCGCATCGGTCGTGCGGTTCCTCGCCGGGCCGGAGAGCTCCTGGGTCACTGGCGAGTGCATCAGCGCCGACGGTGGCCACCACCTTCGCCGGGGTCCGAACCTCGACAGCGTGATGCGAGCGGTGCTCGGCGATGCCGTTGCGCCGGCCGGACCGCCATCGACCTGACGAACTTCACCCAGACTGGATGGCGTCGCCGCCTGCCGGACGCGCCATCATGTTCGGGTTCGACGATCCATCTCACAGGAAGCGCCACGGCAACCGACATGACCGACGCACACGGCCCGATCGACTTCGTTCTCCTCGAGTTCACGGGGGACCACGACCTCTCGTCCACCGCCGCGGCGCTGATGGACCTCGTCGGTCGCGGCACGATCCGGTTGTACGACCTGGTCGCCATTCGCAAGGAGGACGACGGCACCTTCTCGATCGTCGAGCTCGATGCGCTCGACGGTGAGGTCTTCGTGATCGCCGGTGCCCGCTCCGGTCTGCTCGGCGACGACGATCTGCAGGCCGCGGCCGACACGATGCTTCCCGGCACCACCGGTGTGCTGCTCATGTACGAGAACACGTGGGCGATCCCGTTCGTCAGCGCTGCACTCGACGCCGGTGGCACGATGGTCGCCACGAGGCGCATCCCGGCCGAAGAGGTCATCGCCGCCCTCGACGAACTCGAAGCCGCCGACTGAACCGCGTCGACGACCTGCACCACCGAACGCCGACCTCCATTCGACCCCACACGCCAGAACCCCACACGCCAGAGAGGAACGACCATGCCAGGACTCGTCCGAGGAATTGCCAGGACCGCCGTCGTCGCCGGAACCGCCACCGCGGTGTCCGGACGCGTCGCCCGGCGCCAGGCCTCCCGCTACACCGAGAAGGACGCCCAGCTCGCCGCCGACCGAACGGCGGCGTACGAGCGCGACATGGGCTACAACCAGCCCCCGCAGCAATACGCACCGGCACCGCCGCAGTACGCGCAACCCTCACCGCCGCAGTACGCACCGGCGCCACAGCAGTTCGCGCAGCCCGCCCCGGCGCCAGCGGCCGCCAGCCAGGACGACATGTCAGCCGAGCTCAAGCAGCTCGGGGATCTCCACGCGAGTGGTGTGCTCACCGACGCGGAGTTCGCGGCGGCCAAGGCGAAGGTGCTCGGCATCTGAGACGATCGTTCGCGGTCGTCCGCGCCGGGCGTCACACCTGAATCGATCGATGTCCCGGTAGTGTCGGGCGTGCGCTGGTCGAATTCCCGGCTGGTGAGCGCACTCGGATAACTCTCTGCTCCGGTCCTGCGCTGTGTGAGCAACATAGAGGAGTCCCCCCAATGACCATCATCGATGACGCGCCGCGCGTCACGTCCCCCGACGCTGCCGAGGTGGCGATCCCGTTCCGAGACCTCGGCCTGCCCGACTCGATCGTGCACCGCCTGGAGAGCCAGGGCAAGCACAACGCCTTCCCGATCCAAGCCGCCGTCATCCCCGATGCACTCGCCGGCCGCGATGTCGCTGGTCGAGCGCCCACCGGATCGGGCAAGACGCTCGGCTTCGGTCTCCCGCTCGTCGCTCGCCTCGTCGACGCACGTCCGAAGCGTCCCGTCGCGCTGGTGTTGGCCCCCACCCGTGAGCTCGCCGAACAGATCATGGCCGAGCTCACCCCCTTCGCGAAGGCTGCTGGCCATGACGCCGCGTCCGTGTACGGCGGCGTCGGCTACGGCGGTCAGCGCAAGGCCCTCGACCGCGGGGTCGAACTCGTGGTCGCCTGCCCCGGGCGCCTCGAGGATCTGATGCAGATGCGGGCGATCGACCTGCGTGACGTCGAGACCGTCGTGATCGACGAGGCCGACCAGATGGCCGACATGGGCTTCCTGCCCTCGGTGCGACGCATCGTCGAGCAGACTTCGAAGGATCGACAGGTGCTGCTGTTCTCGGCCACCCTCGACGGCCCCGTCGCGAAGCTCGTCGCCGACTTCCAGCACAACCCGGTTCGTCACGAGGTGGGCCCGAAGGGACCGGACGTGCACGCCGCGCAGCACCACTTCTGGGTGGTCGACCGTGAGGACCGCGTCAGCACCACCGCCGACGTGATCCAACGTCTCGGCGCCACGATCGTGTTCACCCGAACCCGCCACGGTGCCGACCGGCTCGCCAAGCAGCTCGGTCGCAACGGCGTGTCCGCCGAGCCGATCCACGGTGGTCGGAGCCAGGGCCAGCGCGACCGTGCGCTCGCGTCGTTCAAGAAGGGTCAGGCGTCCGCGCTGATCGCCACCGACGTCGCCGCCCGCGGCATCCACGTCAACGGCGTCAACGCCGTCGTCCACTACGACCCGCCGGCAGAGGACGCGACGTACCTGCACCGCTCGGGTCGCACGGCCCGTGCCGGCGCCATGGGCACCGTCGTGTCGTTGCTCGACCAGAGCCAGAAGAAGGACGCGATGAAGATGCAGCGCGGCATCGGCATCAGCGAGCCGTTGACCTCGGCTCGCGTCCGCGACCTCGTGATCCACGCCGCCCCGGCGGTCGCCAAGCAGGCGCACACCGAGGAACTCGACGTCGAGCACCGCCAGACCCGGATCACCCGTGAGGCGACGCCGAGCCGGGAGCCGAAAGCTGCCCGGGAGTCGAAGCCCGACACGAGCCGGCCTGTCCCGACCGGCGACGCCGCCGACGGCAAGGGCACGGTCAAGTTCTTCAACTCCGGTCGCGGGTACGGGTTCATCACCCCCGACGACGGCGGCAAGGACCTCTTCGTGCACTTCTCGGTGATCCTGAACGACGGCTTCAAGACCCTCGACAACGGCGCCCGCGTCGCCTACGACGTACGCGAGGGCCGCAACGGTCAAGAAGCGTTCGACGTCCGCGTCGTCCCCTTCGCCTGAACCGGTCGCACCAACGAGCGATGAGTCCGGGCGCGCACGTGTCGCGCTCGAGACCGAGACTCATCGCTCGGGTGTGGAGCGGGTGGGGGAATAGGGTCGCGGCGTGTTCAGCGACCGCGACCTCGTCGAGAAGCGCATCCAGCGCGAGCTGTGGGAGCGCGTCCTCCCGCTGGTACACAGCGCCCGGCGCCCGCTGACGATCGAGGCCGGCCCCGATCTCGACCACCTGGCACCCTTCGAGGCCGGCTCGTCGTGGGGCGCGCCCTGGGCGACCACGTGGTTCCGTCTGACGGGCGACGTTCCGCCGGAGTGGGCGGGCCGCCGTGTCGAAGCGGTGATCGACCTCGGGTTCCATCCTCGAGCCGCCGGCTTCCAGTGCGAGGCTCTGGTGGTCGAGATGATGCCGGACGGCTCGTTCCGGCCGCTCCAGGGGATCCATCCACGCCGTACCAACTACATCGTCGACACGGCGCCCGGGCCCGTCGTGCTGCACCTCGAAGCCGCGTCGAATCCGTCGTTTCCCGGCTACACCCCCTCGCACCTCGGCTCGCTCGAGACCGCCGGTGATCGGATGCTGTACCGGTTCCGCCGGGCCGCGCTCGTTCTCGTCGACCCGGCCGCAGAGGCGCTCGCCTACGACGTCGAAGTCCTCGACGGCGTGATGCGATCGCTCGCCGCCGACGACCCCCGTCGCGCTCGGCTGTTGCGTGTGCTCGCCGACGCGCTCGATCGCATCCCGGACGTCGCTGCGGCCCGGCGGGCGATCGCCCCGGCGATGGCCGAGGACGTGGGCGGCAGCAACCGCCACCGGTCGGTTGCGATCGGCCATGCGCACATCGACACCGCCTGGCTCTGGCCGTTGCGCGAGACCAAGCGCAAGGTGACGCGCACGTTCGCGTCGGCAGCAGCGTTGATGGACGACTATCCGGAGTACAAGTTCTGCGCCTCGTCGGCCCAGCACTACACCTGGATCGAGGAGCGCCATCCCGAGCTCTTCGCGAAGATCGTCGAGCGCGTCGCGCGTGGGCAGTGGGTGCCCGTCGGGGGCATGTGGGTCGAGTCCGACATGAACCTTCCCTCCGGTGAGAGCCTGGTGCGCCAGATCGTGTTCGGCCAGCGCTACTTCGAGGACCGCTTCGGCATGCGCTGCACCGAGGTGTGGATCCCCGACGTGTTCGGCTACCCCGCCGGCCTCCCGCAGGTGTTCGCGGCGGGTGGTATGGACCGATTCGTCACCCAGAAGCTGAGCTGGAACAAACAGAACCGGTTCCCGCACAGCACGTTCTGGTGGGAGGGGCTCGACGGCACCCGCGTGCTCACACACTTCCCACCGGTCGACACCTACAACGCCGAGATCACGCCGGAGGAGTTCGCGTTCTCGGTCACCAACTTCCGGGATCATGGCTGGAGCACCGACTCGCTGATGCCCTTCGGTCACGGTGACGGCGGTGGCGGGCCCACCCGGGAGATGCTCGAACGGGCGCGGCGCCTCTCGGGCATCGACGCCCGCGCCACGCTCGAGATCGACAGTCCGGCCGCCATGTTCGAGCGCATCGAGCGCGACGCCGAGCGTGGTCTGCCGGTGCCCGTCTGGCGCGGCGAGCTGTACTTCGAGACCCATCGGGGCACGCTGACGAGCCAGCTGAAGACCAAGCTCGGGAACCGTCGTTGCGAGCGCCTGCTCGTCGAGGCGGAGCTGTGGGCTGCCACCCTCGGTCGACCGGAGGATCTCGACGACCTCTGGCGGCAGGTCCTCACGCAGCAGTTCCACGACATCCTTCCGGGGTCGTCGATCGCGTGGGTGCACCAGGATGCGGAACGGATTCTGGGAGACGTCGCAGACGAGCTGGAGACGCAAATCGCCGCCCTGCTCGGAGACGTCGGCACTGGACCACTGCTCGCCAACCCGGCCGACGCGCCGGTCGACGAGGTGCTGATCCTGGACATCGACCACCTCGGCGACATCCCTGGCGGCATCGACGCCCGCCAGGCGTTGTCGGACGGACGCGTGGCACTGTGTGCAACCGTTCCGGCGCTCGGCGTCGCATCCCTCGTGGCACAGCCGGTTGGCGACCGGGTCGTGCTCTCGGATTCGTCGATGACCAACGGACATCTCGCGGTCCGCTGGGATGCACACGGCAACATCACGTCGATCATCGATCTCGAGCGCGCTCGGGAGATCGTTCCCGTCGGGCAGGTCGCTGCCGTCCTCGAAGTCGCGCCCGACCATCCGGTCGAGTACGACGCGTGGGATCTCGAGTCGTGGACCCGGTCGGGAGCGGCGGCGCTCACCGGGCCCGCAGAGGTGTCGATCGTCGAGTCCGGCCCGCTGGTCGGTCGCGTTCGTGTCGAGCGTTCCTTCGGTCGGTCGGCGTCGACGGTGACCTACGAGCTGCGGGCGGGGAGCCCCGAGTTGCGCGTCCACGTCGCGCTCGACTGGCGCCACGACGAGCACCTGCTGTCGATGGCCTTCCCCCTCGACGTGCGCGCCGACGTGGCGATGTGCGACGTCCAGTTCGGGGTCGTCGCACGCCCGACCCACCCGTCGAGTCCGTGGGATGCCGCCAAGTTCGAGGTGTGCGCGCACCGCTTCGTCGACGTCGCCGAACCCGACTTCGGGGTCGCCGTGCTCAACGACGGGCGCTACGGCCACCACGTCTTCGACGGCGCCGTGAGGGTGAGCCTGGCACGAGCGGCGCAGTATCCGGACCCGACCGCCGACCGCGGCCATCACGAGGTGACGCTCGCGATTCGGCCCCACGGCTCCGGCATCGCCGAGATCCGGGCGGCCG
This sequence comes from Ilumatobacteraceae bacterium, assembly GCA_963710625.1. Lineage (GTDB taxonomy): Bacteria > Actinomycetota > Acidimicrobiia > Acidimicrobiales > Ilumatobacteraceae > Sva-07. The sequence continues at coordinate 179,110 of CAVQBG010000010.1, forward strand.
CTGCCCGACTGAACTCGCCGGTTCGTGCGGTCGCGGGACGGTCGACGACGGCGGCTCCCACGCCGGCGGTGACGGTCACGGGTGCCGACGGGTCGCCTGCGCTCGGCGTTGGGGTCGACGCCGTCAAACTCGCCGACGACGGCGGTGGGGATCTCGTCGTGCGGCTGCACGAGGCGTGCGGCAACCGGACCCGGATCTCCGTGGCGACGGCGGATCGGATCACGTCGGCTTGGCGCTGCAACCTCCTCGAGGAACCGCAGACGGGTGAGGAGGTCGGTGACGGGATCGTGGTGCTCACGCTGCGCCCGTTCCAGCTCGTGACCCTCCGCCTCCGCCGGGGTCTCGGCACCGACGGCCGATCCCTCACCGACTGACCCCGAAAACCCAGCCCCCAAACTCCGAAAAATCCCGGGATCGGGTCGCTGAGCGTCCGGATTCCGCGATTTTCGGGCCTTGGGGTGCGGATCGAGTGTGTGGGGCGATCGGTCAGGTGGGGGCGAGGTGACGGAGGGCGGCAGCCGCGTACAGCGCGGTGCCCACCGCCATCGCCGGCTCGTCGAACATCACCCGGTTGGAGTGGTTCGGGGGCGCCGTCGCCGGGTTGAGACCCTCGGGAGTGCCGCCGAGGAACATCATCGCTCCGGGCACGTTCTGCAACACGTAGCTGAAGTCCTCGGCGCCCATCACGGGGTGGGGCAGGCGCACCGTGGCATCGCTGCCGACGAGGTCGCGGGCGAGACCGAGCGAGAACTCGGCGAACCCGTCGTCGTTGCTGGTGACCGGATAGCCGTGGACGATGTCGATGCCGACATCGCATCCGTGAGCTGCGGCGACGCCCTCGGCGACTCGCCGGATGCCGTCGTGGACCTTCGCCCGGGTTCGTTCGCTGGTCGCGCGGATCGTGCCCTCGATCTCCGCCACCTCCGGGATCACGTTGTTGGTCGTGCCCGCGCTGATCCGCCCGACGGTGACGACCGACGGATCGAAGACGTCGATCGATCGGGTGATCATCGTCTGGAGGGCCTGCACGATCTCGCAGGCCACCGGGATCGGGTCGAGCGCACGGTGCGGCTCGCTGGCGTGTCCGCCGCGTCCGATGACGCGGATCATCATCGTGTCGGCCGACGCCATCACCGGTCCGCCGCGTCCGCTGACCCACCCACTCGGTAGCGCCGAGGTGATGTGGAGGGCGAGGGCCGCGTCGACCGGTGAGGGCGTTCCGTCGGAGAGGTTCGGCACGTCGAGGAGCCCCTCGTCGAGCATGAAGCGAGCTCCGTGGTGGCCCTCCTCGCCCGGTTGGAACATGAACAGCACTCGACCAGCGATCTCATCGCGCCGATCGCTGAGCAACCGCGCGGCGCTCGACAACATGGCGGTGTGGGTGTCGTGCCCGCAGGCATGCATGCAGCCGTCCACGTGGGAGGCGAAGTCGAGGCCCGTGTCCTCGGGCATCGGCAGTGCGTCCATGTCGCCGCGCAGCAGCATGGTCGGGCCGGGGCGCGAGCCCTCGAGCAGGGCGACGATGCCGCTCGTCGACTCGTGGGTGGTCACGGTCAGGGGGAGCCCGTCGAGCGACTCGAGCACGCGGTCGCGAGTGATCGGGAGTTCGTTGCCCAGTTCCGGCCACTCGTGCAGCGTCCGCCGAAGGGTGATCGTGTCGCCGAGGAGGTCCTGGGCCTGGGACTTGACCGACTCGAGCATCGGCTCGTCGGGTGGTGGGGAGTCGCTCATTGCCGCATGGTAGGCGTTCCCCCCGATCGTTGTCATCGCCCACTCGGGCACGGACGGCGACGCATCCGCATCGTCGCCGCCACGACCCAGGAGGAACCGCAGATGACGATGTACGGCGCCAATCCAGAGCAGCTGGCCAACCTCGGCACGACGCTGCAGCGGCAGATCGACACGATCGCGCAGCTGATGTCGACCGTCGACGGCGTGCTGAACGGAACCACGTGGACCGGCCCGGCGCGGGATCGCTTCGTCGAGGACTGGAACGGCAGTTTCAAACAGGCGTTGAACAAGCTCAACGACGCCTTCGGACTGGCCGGGCGGGACTGCGTCGCTCGTTCGGACGAGCTCCGTCGCATCATGGGTGTCGGTGCCTGACCGACCTCCGGGGTGAACGCTCTACGCTTGCCACCGTGGCACACGTCGAGTTCACGATCGAGCCGTTCGTCGAAGGACGCCCGGGTCTCCACGTGACCGCGGCGATCGAGGCGGCGCGCGCTCGCGACGTCGACGTCGACATCGGTCCGTTCGGCTCGTCGTGCACCGTCGAACTCGACGGCGTCGGCGAGCTCGTCGGCTCGATCTCCGACGCTGCATTCGCGAACGGCGCAACCCACGTGACGGTGCACGTCGCCCGCGACACACCCACGTCGCCGCCTGCGTTCGCGGTCCCGCCGGGAGGGTCCGCGTGAGCGAGCCGGGCCCGGCCCCGTCGACCACGGCGCCGCCCGTTCGGCCGACCGTCCATCCGCTGATCCGGTCGGTCAAGCCGGTCGTCGAGGCGGTGGGTGCGTCGTTCGTCGCCGCCGACGACATGGAGGCGAGCGATGTTCCGCTCGTCTGGGAGGGGCGAACGATCGCCGGGGTCCGGATGCCGCCCCTGCACGGTGCGCTCGACCGGCTGATCGATGCCGTCGAGGCCGAACTCGGCGACCGTCTGCCCCTGCTGTCACGCGAGGACAAACAGCGAGCCGTGCGGTTGCTCGACGAGCGGGGAGCGTTCATCCTCCGTCGTGCCGTCGAGGACGTCGCCGACGCGATGGGCGTCAGTCGCATCACGGTGTACAACTACCTGAACGCCATCCACCGGTGAGCGGCTCGAACGGCTCGGGCCGCCGCATCGACACCTTCGACGTCGTCGCCTTCGACGCCGACGACACGCTGTGGCGCAGCGAGGATTCGTTCGCCCACGCCGAGCAGCGGTTCACCGAGCTGGTCGGGCCGTACGTGCCGACCGGGGTCGATCTCGACGCTGCCCTGCGCGCCACCGAGAAGGCCGACATCTCGATCTCGGGTTACGGCGTGAAGGCGTTCACGCTGTCGATGGTCCGCTCGGCGATCGATGTGACGGAGGGGAAGGTGCCGAGCACCGTGATCGGCGAACTCGTCGATCTCGGGCGGGCGATGCTGACCGAGCCGGTCCACCTGCTGCCGCACGTTCCCGAGGTGTTGGCGGCGGTCTCGCCGCACACGCGGGTGGCGTTGATCACCAAGGGCGACCTCGTTCACCAGACCCGCAAGGTGACCACGTCGGGGATCGAGCACCACTTCGCCGATGTCGAGATCGTGCTCGAGAAGGACCCCGAGACGTACACCCGTGTCCTGCGGCGGATCGGTGTCGCTCCCGATCGGTTCTGCATGATCGGCAACTCGGTGCGCAGCGACGTCCTCCCGGTGATTGCGATCGGCGGCCATGCCGTGCACGTGCCGTACCACATCACCTGGGAGCTCGAACGCGTCGACGACCACGACGAGGACGTCACCGAGCTGGCCTCGATCGCCGACGTGCCCCTCTGGCTGGGCGTCGCCGAACTCTGACGGTTCGGCTTCACGGGCGGGTGCCCCGTTCGTGACATCGCGCGACGGGGCGTGCGGAATCGTCGGGCCGAGCAGCACCGGTGGGGACGGTGTCAGCTCGCGGGGAAGAGAACTCGACGCGCCTCGGCAGGGCCACGAACGTGGAATGCTGCGAGACCGGCCCCACGCGCTGCCTCGACGTTGACCTGATTGTCGTCGAGGAACGTGATCTCAGCCGGGTCCCTGGTGAGCATCTCGACGACCAGCTCGAAGATGGCGGCTGCCGGCTTGGCCAGCCCGAGTTCGAACGACGGGAAGTGGCGGTCGAACATCGGGACGATCACGGTCTGATTGAACGGTGAGGCCCAGTGAATCGGGTTCGTGTTCGACAGTGTCGCCGTGGTGATTCCGGCGGACCGCAGTTCGACGACGAGCTCGGCCGCACCCGGAAGGAGTCCCGACGGCCATGCGGCGAACTCCTGGAGGAACATCTCCGGCGAGAGATCGACATCGAACTGCTCCAGAAAGGCCCGTGCGAACTCGTCGGGTGTGGACTGCCCGCTCTCGAAGCGATGCCCGGCGCCGAGTTCGAGCCACGCCGGCCAGAACTCCGACGGGTTCAGGGCATGTCGGTCGAGGAAGTCGTCGAGCCCGCCGAGGTCGACGATGACCCCTCCGAGGTCGAAGAGGACCACACGGCTCACGGTCGGAACGGTAGCCCCGATCCCATCTGACCCGGCTCGCTGCGGTGTGTCGCTCAGAGGCGGAGGAGTTGGACGTGGTCGACGCGGTGGTCGCCGGTCTTGTGCAGTACGAGCGATGCACGGTCGCGTGTCGGTGCGATGTTCTCGCGCAGGTTCAACCCGTTGATCTCGTGCCAGATCCGGCGCGCCGTCGCGACGGCCTCGTCGTCGCTCAACTCGGCGTAGAACTGGAAGAACGAGTTCGGGTCCTTGAAAACCGAGGCGCGCAGCGCGAGGAATCGCTCGACGTACCACTGCTCGATGTCGGGCTCGTCGGCATCGATGTAGATCGAGAAGTCGAAGTAGTCGCTCACGAACTCGGGTGTCCCGCTGCGCGTCTGCAGCACGTTGAGCCCTTCGATGATCACGATGTCGGGGCTGCGGACGACGACGCGCTCGTCGGGCACGATGTCGTAGACGACGTGGCTGTAGACCGGTGCCTCGACGATCTCGTCGCCGCTCTTGATCCGTCGGAGCACGTCGAGCAGGGCTCGCGTGTCGTACGACTCGGGGAACCCCTTGCGGTTCATGATGCCGCGCTCGTCGAGCACACGGTTGGGGTACAGGAAGCCGTCGGTGGTGATCAGGTCGACCTTCGGGTGGTCGGGCCACTGGGCGAGCAGCGCCTGGAGGATGCGGGCGAACGTGCTCTTGCCCACTGCGACGCTGCCGGCGATGCCGATCACGTAGGGGACCTTCGGGGCGATCGTTCCCAGGAAGGTGGCCGACACCTTGTGGAGGTCCTGCGTCGCGCTGACGTAGAGGTTCAGCAGGCGGCTGAGCGGGAGGTAGACGCTTGCCACCTCGTCCATGTCGATGCGCTCGTTGATGCCGCGGAGCCGTTCCAGCTCGGGCTGGTCCAGTGTGAGCGGGGTTGCTGCCCGGAGTTGCGACCACGCCTCACGGTCGAACTCGAGGTAGCGGCTGGTGGCGGCCGGCGCGATCACCTCGGCGACTGTAGATGCCAACCCCGCTGCTGACCCCAAGCGCTCCCTCGCTCGCGGCGTTGTCGTACCCTTCGGCCGGTGGGACCCCGAGCCGATCGTAAGCAACTCGGCGCCTGGTACACCCCGACCGATCTGGTCGCAACGGTCGTCGACGCCATCGTGACCCCGGAGTTCGTTGGCGCCCGGAGCGACCGACCGGTCTCGGTGCTCGACCCGGCCTGCGGCGACGGCCGCTTCCTTGGCGCGGTCGCCGAACGCGTGCACCGTCTCGGTGGCTCGGTCGAACTGCACGGCGTCGACATCGACCCGGCCGCAGTCGCGGTCGTCGAGGCCGAGCTGCCGGCTGCCGCCGTCCAGCGGGCCGATGCGTTGACCATCGACTGGTCGGGGTGTCGTTTCGACCTCGTGATCGGCAATCCACCGTTCCTCTCACAACTGGCGAGCGGCACGACCCGTGGCGGATCGAGCGGGCGAGGGGGCGGGCCGTACGCGGATGCTGCCGTCGAGTTCCTGGCACTCGCCGCCGACGCGGTCGATCCCGACGGAGGCCGCCTTGCCTTCGTGTTGCCTCAGTCACTGCTCGCCTCTCGCGATGCCGCACCGATCCGGGACCGCATCGATCGCCGGGCCACGATGATCTGGTCCTGGTGGACCGGTGATCGTGTCTTCGATGCGCAGGTGGTCGCGTGCGCCGTCGGATTCGAGTTCGGCACTCCAACCACGACGCGCCCGTGGTCGCACGTGGTGACGCAGCCCAGCGGGGTGCCGGAGCTGCCCACCGATGTTGCCACGCGCGGGCGGCTCGGCGACCGTGCGACGCTGAACGCCAACTTCCGCGACGAGTACTACGGCCTGGTTCCGGCCGTCGGCGACCATGCCGAGGGGCCTCGCCTGATCACCAGCGGGCTGATCGATCCGGGTCGTTCGCTGTGGGGCCGGCGGCCGATCACGTTCGCTCGCCAGCGCTGGGAGCGACCTCGGGTCGATCGATCGTCGCTCGACCCGAAGATGCAGGAGTGGGCCCGTCGGCGGCTGGTCCCGAAGGTCCTCGTCGCCAACCAGACACGGATCGTCGAAGCGGTCTGCGACGATCGGGGCGACTGGTTGCCGGCGGTGCCGGTGATCGCCGTCTACCCGACCGGCGCCCACTGGGACGATGTCGACGACGTGCCGGCCGATGTCCTCGCCGGTGCCGCGTGGGAGATCGCCGCGGTGTTGTGCTCCCCGTTCGTCTCTGCGTGGCTGTGGCACCGCGGGGCGGGGACGGGACTCTCCGCATCGAGCATTCGCGTGTCTCCCGTCGTGCTCGCCGAGCTGCCGTGGCCGGCAGGATCGCTGACGGGGGCCGTGGGTGCACTGCGCGCCGGCGACGTCCGCCGGTGTGGCGTCGAGGTCGATCGCGCGTTCGGTGTCGACTCGAGCGGTGGCCTGTACCCGTGGTGGGACGAGCTATTTCAACGGGTGGAGGCGCGACAGCCGGCGGCCGTGTGACCAACAGCGCCAGCCAGGAGACCCGGCGATCATCCAGAGCAGGGTCAGGCCCACCAGCTCCGAGACGTGGATCAACTCGGCCACCGGTGTCCGGGTGCCGCTCACGACGTCGGCGATCACACCGATCAGCGTCGTTGCGACCAACGCGGCGGTGAAGGGGAGGAGGCCGAACGCCCGATGCGGCTTCCATGCGGCGAAGGCGAAGCCGATGGCGAGTGCGGTGCCGAATGCGCCGAGGTGACGGGCGAGGTGCTGATCGGTGCCGGGCACGCTGCCGAACAGCAGCGCCGGGACGCTCTGCACGAGCATGACGACCGCGACCCAGGCCAGTGCAGGACGCAACCAGCCGCCCCGCCCGAGGCGCGCCGGACGTGCTCGGGCGACGACAGCGGCCACGAGGTCGGGCACGGGCTCGGCGGGCCGCACGCGCAGCTGTCGGTCGAGCAGCCTGACGTTCTCGGCGTAGTGACGGCATGCAGGGCACTCGCCGAGGTGTCGTTCGAGGGTCCGGCGCTCGTCCCCGGTCGCTTCGTCGTCGGCCACCGATGAGACGGATTCGCGCGCCTGACTGCAGTCCATGGTGATGATGGTCGTCCCTGGTGCCCGGATGGTTCCCGACTTTGGTCACTGCTGAATTCGTCCTTTCCGCAGCGACAATGGGGCCGTGGACCATCTCACCGGCGTCCTCATCGCGGCACGCGACGGCGACCGAGCGGCGCTCGAGCGCTTCATCGCCGAGACCCAGGGCGATGTCTGGCGATTGTGCCGATACCTCGGCGACAGCCAGCTCGCCGACGATCTGGCACAGGAGACGTACGAGCGGGCGATCGGCTCGATCCACCGCTATCGCGCAGAGGGTTCCGCTCGCGGCTGGCTGTTGACGATCGCTCGCCGCACGTGCGCCGACCACACCCGCCGCGCCGGCCGTCGCCGCCGGCTCGATCACCGCGTGGCCCGGAACGCCACCGCGGGCTCGCTCGAGGGTTCCGTCGTCGAACCCGACCACTCGGGTCGTATCGACCTCGACGACGTGCTCGCTCACCTCGACGACGACCGCCGCAGTGCCTTCGTGCTCACCCAGGTGCTCGGTATGCACTACGACGAGGCTGCCGAGATTCTCGGATGCCCGATCGGTACCGTGCGATCGAGGGTGTCGCGGGCACGCGCCGACCTGGTCGAGATGATGAGCGACGACCAACCGTGGAGCGAAGGAGACGAAGCCGTCGGATGAGCAGCATGAACCGATCACGAGACGATGTCGACCGGGTCGGGCCGCCGGCCGCCGAACGCCTCCGGTCGCGCCTCGGTCGATTCGCCCTCGCCGGCGGGATCACCGCGGCGATGGTGCTCGGCGCCGCCTGTGGGGACGACACGGGCTCCGACACCGCTGCGGGAGGTGCGGCCCTGTCCGCGGCCGCTCAGAACGGCAAGCAGCTGTCGCAGAGCAAGGGGTGTGCCGGTTGCCATGGCCAGGACTTCGGCGGCGGGGCCGGGCCCGGGTGGGTGGGCCTCGCCGGTTCCGAGGTGGTGCTGGTCGATGGTTCCACCGTGGTGGCCGACGATGCGTACCTCACGCGGGCGATCGCCGACCCGTCGGCCGAACTCGTCGACGGGTACACACTCAAGATGCCCGCGAACAACCTCAGCGATGCCGAGGTCGCCGACATCGTCGCCTTCATCGACGCCCTGGCCGCCGATGGGTGAGCGGAGGTTCATCCCGGCGGTCGCGGTCGCAGCGGTGGCGGTGCTGACCCTCGCCGCCTGCGGCAGCGGCGAGTCGGCCGACCGCAGCGATCCTGCGCCGACGACCGTCGTCGACGGCGCTGAGCGCGTCCTGGCCGGCATCGTGCGCGATCCGGCCCCGACGGTCGACGCCACGACGTTGCCGTCGCTCACCAGTGCCGGCGAGGACGTCACGTTCCGCGCCGATCCGGGCGGCCTGCGAGCCGTGTACTTCGGGTACACGAACTGTCCCGACGTGTGCCCGACCACGATGGCCGATTGGACGGTCGCGTTGCGCCGGCTGCCTCCCGAGATCGCCGAACAGGTCAGCACGGTGATGGTCACCGTCGACCCCGAACGCGACAACGACATCCTCACCGGCTACGTCCAGAGTTTCGTGCCCGACGCCGAGGCTGCCGGAACCCTCGACGCCGAACGCCTCGCCGCCGCTGCCGAACCCTTCGGTGTGAGCTACGACGTCACCACCAACGACGACGGCGACATCGAGGTGTCGCACAGCGGTTTCCTCTACCTCGTGGGCGACGACGGCACGCTGTTGGTGACGTGGCCGTTCGGCACGTCGTCGGAGGAGATGGCCGCCGACGTCCAACAGCTCTACGAGACGCAGGCGGCCACGCCGTGAGTTCGCGTTGGATCGCGGGCCTGGTCTCCGGGCTGTTGCTCGTCGCGTGCGGGAGCGACTCGTCGTCGGAACCAGCGGCCGAAGCGATCGACTCGGTCGACACCGCCACCTACGAGTTCGTCATCCCGGCTGGTGCCGGTGAGGCACTCGACGCGGGGACGCCGCTGGAGATCCTCCCCGGCGAGCTCGACGTCCGTGTCGGCGAGACGATCAGGATCGTCAACGAGGACGACCGCGGCCACACGGTCGGCCCGTTCTTCGTCGGCGCCAACGAGACGCTCACGCAGCGGTTCTCCTCGCCGGGTGAGTTCGTGGGTGTCTGCTCGGTGCACCCCAGCGGCGAGATCGTGCTCGTCGTCGAGGCGTGAGGCGCGTCCACGTGTCGCTGACCCGTCGACTCCTGGCCGGCCTCGCCGTCGGGCTCCTCGGCTCCGCGCTCCTCGGCTCCACCGCCCTCGCGGACCCGCCGGGCCCCACCGACTACCAGTCCGAGATCGTCGCCGTGGAACCGCCGACCGCGACCATCGAGACCTCGATCATCGGCGGCGACTCGTTCTTCCAGCTCACCGTCGACCCCGGCACCGAGGTGATCGTGGTGGGCTACCAGGGTGAGGATGCCCTGTGGTTCCGGCCCGATGGTTCCGTGTGGGAGAACCGGAACTCGCCGAGCACCTACCTCAACGCCGACCGGCTCGGTGGCGGCGGCATTCCCGCGAACGCCGCTGCCGGCGCCGAGCCCGACTGGCGCCAGGTCGCCTCCGACGGCAATTTCTCGTGGCACGACCACCGTGCGCACTGGATGCAGCAGGCGCGTCCGTTCGGTCTCGGCCCGGGCGATCAGATCCTCGAGTCGGTGATCCCGTTGGTCGTCGACGGAGCCGACGTCGAGGTCACCGTGATCAGCACCTGGCAACCGTCGCCGTCCCCGCTGCCCGCCATCGCGGGCGCGATCGGCGGGATCGCACTGGCCGTTGCGGCGTGGTTCCTGCGCCGGTCCCGGAGGCTGCCGGCCCTCATCGCCGCCACACCGGTCGTGGTGGTGGCGGTCGTCGTCGGTATCTGGCAGTTCCTCTCGCTGCCGCCGGAGACCGGCCCGCGCCCGGTCTGGTGGGTGTTGCCCGTGATCGCAGGGGTGTCGCTGGGGATCGGTCTGATCGTCGGCAGGCGCTCGACGTTCGCGGCCGACGCCGCAATGCTGCTCGTCGGCGTCGAACTGGCGATCTGGGGCTGGGTCAAACGAGGCGGTCTGACGGCGGCGATCATCCCGACCGACGCGCCCGGCTGGCTCGATCGGCTCGCGACGGCGATGGCGTTGGCCGGCGGCGTCGGTTTCGCAGCGATCGCGCTGTGGTGGCTGTTCCACCCGCAGGTGGCCGAGCGCCGGGTCAGCGGGTCCAGGGAGCCGACGGGCTCGCCGCGCCCGGCCCACCCGTGAGCACCTCGACGCCGTCGTCGGTCACCAGCACGGTGTGCTCGAACTGGGCGGTGCGCTTGCCGTCGGCGGTCACCGCGGTCCAGTCGTCGTCCCAGATCTTGTAGTTGACGGTGCCGAGCGTGATCATCGGCTCAATCGTGAACGTCATCCCGGGCCGCATGATCGTGGAGGCACGCGAGTCGTAGTAGTGCAGCACCTGGATGTCGGTGTGGAACTGCTCGCCGATCCCGTGGCCGACGAAGGCGCGCACCACGCCGTAGCGGTACTTCTTCGCGTGGTCCTCGATCGCCCGGCCGATGTCGCTGAGCGGGCGGCCGGGCCTGACCGCCTCGATGCCGTACCAGGTGCACTCCTCGGTGACGCGGACGAGCTGGCGGCTCTCGGGGTCGACGTCGCCCACGAGGAAGGTGGCGTTGGTGTCGCCGTGGACGCCGCCGATGTAGCCGGTGACGTCGATGTTGCAGATGTCGCCTTCCTGCAGCGCCCGGGTGTCGGGGATGCCGTGGCAGATGACCTCGTTGACCGATGTACAGCAGGCCTTCGGATAGCCGTGGTAGTTGATCGTCGACGGGTAGGCGCCGCGCTCGACGAAGAGATCGTGGACGTAGATGTCGATCTCCTCGGTCGTCACGCCCGGGGCGACCATCTCGCCGGACAGTCGCAACACCTCCGCGGCGACCCTGCCGGCGTGGCGCATCTTCTCGATGATCTCGGGCGGCTTGATCCGGGGCTCGTCCCACGGTACGACATCGCCGTTCTCGGCGTACGGCGGCCGGTCGATCGAGTCCGGAACCCCTCGCATCGGCGACACGACGCCTTGCAGGACCCGCCCTTCGGACTTCTTGTGGCACCGCTTGTACTTGCGTCCACTCCCGCACCAGCAGGGCTCGTTCGCCTTCGGCAAGGTGGAGGGCACGGCTGCCGTCACGGACATCTTGATCAGGATAGGGGGAGTTCGCTGCGGCGACGAGTGGTGCGCACGTTCGTGTGTCCCTCGCCGAGCGCGCCTAGCCTGTCGGGCGTGTCCCAGGAAGAGGTGCTGGCCCCGAGCGTCACGTCGCCGCTGTTGGCTCTTTCGTCGATGAATGCCGACCGTGAACGGATCGAGTCGGCGATGCACGACGCCGTTGTCACACCCGATGCGTACCTGAACGAGATCGCGTCGCACCTGATCGTCGCGGGCGGCAAACGGCTCCGGCCCGTCCTGGCGGTGGCGGGCGCGCAGATCCTCGGCGAACGCGCCTCGAACGACGTGGTGCGCGGTGGCGTCGCATGCGAGCTCGTCCACCTCGGATCGCTGTACCACGACGACGTGATGGACGAGGCCGACATGCGACGTGGCGTCGAGACGGTCAACGCGAAGTGGGGCAATCTGCAGGCCATCCTCGCCGGTGACTTCCTCCTGTCGCGGGCGTCGGAGATCGCCGCCTCGTTGGGGACCGAGGTCGCCGGCCTGCTCGCCCGCACGATCGGCTGGTTGTGCGAGGGGCAGATCGAGGAGTTGAGGCACACCTACGACGTCACCCGGACCGAGCAGAGCTACCTCGCCTCGATCCACGGCAAGACGGCGTCGCTCTACGGCACCGCGGCGCGGATCGGCGGGATCGCCGCCGGTCACGACCGCCCGCTCGTCGACGCACTCACCGAGTACGGCAACAGCTACGGCATGGTGTTCCAGATCGTCGACGACATCCTCGACATCACCGCCACCGACGAGCAGCTCGGCAAGCCCGCCGGCCACGACATCGTCGAAGGTGTGTACACGTTGCCGGTCCTGCGGACGTTGGCATTGGGAACTCCTGCGGCTGCCGAGCTCGCCGACCTCCTGGGCTCGCCGCTCGACACTGCTCAGCAGGACAAGGCGCTCGGGATCCTTCGCTCGAACGATGGCATCGAGTCGGCGATCGAGACCGCCCACGAGTACGTGGCCCGTGCCGTCGCCGCATGTGACGATTTCCCCGACTCGCCGGCCACCGAGGCACTGCGCGACGCGCCGCGTGCGCTGATCACGTCGGTGTCGGTCGCGGCATGACTGCCTGAAGCGCGTCGATCGGGCAGGCTGGGAGGATGCATGTCGTCATCGTCGGCGCCGGAGAAGTCGGCTGGTACCTCGCTCAGCGTCTGGGCGCGGAGGGCAATGACGTCGTCGTCGTCGAACAGAACGAGGTGATCGCCGCGGCCATCGGTGCCGAACTCGACGTCCAGGTCGTGGTCGGGAGCGCAACCGTGCCGTCGACGTTGCGCTCGGCGGGGATCGAACGCGCCGACCTCCTGGCAGGTGTCACGCAGAACGACGAGGTGAACCTGTTGGCGTCGCTGTTGGCGAAGGAGTTCGGCGTCGCCCAGACCGTCGTGCGGATCCAGACCGAGGAACTGCGTGGCCCGCTCGGCGAAAAGCTGCTCGCCACGATGAAGGCCGACGTGATCATCGACCCGGACGCCGACACCGCGGACGAGATCATGGAGTTGGCCCACGTGTCGGGCGCCGACGAGGTGTATCCGATGTCGGGTGGGGAGCTGCTGGTGCTCGGTGCCGTCATCGGGCCGTCATCGCCGTTCGTCGGGCACGACCTCGCCGAGATCGGTCGGTCGTTCGAGCCCGACTGGCGGTTCCTGTTCGGCGCGCTGACCCGCGACGGCGAGACGGTGATCCCGCGAGGCGACCAGGTCCTCGAGGTGGGCGACCACGTCCGGGTGTTGACCACGCGGGAGGCACGGCGCGAGATCCTCGAACTGCTCGGCGCGGCGACACGTCGGGCGCGGCGCGTGATGGTCCTCGGCGGGGGCGCGGTCGGAACCCGAGTGGCCGAGCGGCTCCAGAGCGAAGGCGCCACTGTGGTGCTCGTGGAGAACGACCCGCACCGCGCGAAACGCCTCAGTGAACGTCTGCCCCGCGTCACCGTGGTCCAGGGCGACATCACCGACACCGAGCTGCTGCTCGAGGAGTCGGTGTCGCGCATGGACCTCGTGATCGCTGCCACGGGCGACGACGCATCGAACGTCCTCGCATGTGCGTATGCGGCGGCCGAAGGCGATGCGTTCACGGTCGCCGTGCTCCACCGGCTCGCGCTGCTGCCGCTCGTGCGCCAGTTCGGCATCGACGCCGCCCTCAGCCCGCGCACCGCGTCGGCGAATGCGGTGCTGCGACACATCCGCGGCGGCACCGCCTCGGTCGCGACCTTCCTCGAGAGCGACGTCGAGGTGAACGAGTTCGTCATCGAGGCGGGCAGCTCCGCCGACGGGACGCTGGTCGCCGACCTGCACCTGCCCCACTCCGTACTGCTCGGCGCCGTGACGCGACCTGATCGGACCGCGCAGATCGTTCGGGGTCACACGACGCTCGCCGCCGGCGACAACGTCGTGGTGTTCTCCCGCCCGGACGCGCTCGCAGCGACCCGCAAGGCATTCTCCGCGTGACGCTCGCGTCGCATCGCAGCGGGAGGGTGTCGTGGTTGGGTGGCCGCGGCGAACGGTTGCTCGCGCCGGGCCGGTATCCGTCGATCGTCGCCAACATCGTCGGGCTGACCGTCGCCGTCGTCGGTGTCGGCATCGCCGCCGCCGGCATCGTCGACGCCATCGACGGGGGGCCCGACGTGCTGGTGCTGCTGGCCTCGGGGGCCGTCATCTGGGCGGTCGGGTCGGTGACGTGGCGCATCACGATCGTACCGAAGCAGATCCGCACGCTCGACGTGTTCACCACGGTGACGCTCGCATGGGTCGCGATGGCGGTCACGGGGGCGATCCCGTACTTGCTCACGGGGGAGTTCACGAGGATCGACGACGCCCTGTTCGAGTCGATCGCCGGCTTCACGACGACGGGTGCCACGGTGATCCCCGACATCGAGGCCGTCTCGAAGGGCATGCTGTTCTGGCGTTCGACCACCCAGTGGATGGGCGGCATGGGCGTGATCGTGTTGGTCGTCGCCGTGCTGCCGACGGTGGGCGCCGGTGGCATGAGCCTGCTGTCGGCCGAGGCGCCCGGGCCGACCGACGAGCGGCTGACGCCTCGGGTGCGCGAGACCGCCCGGCGACTCTGGGCGGTCTACGTCGGGTTCACGATCGTGCTCGCCGGTGCCTATCTGGTCGCCGGCATGAGCCCCTACGACGCCGTGTCGCACAGCTTCACGACGGTGTCGACCGGCGGCTTCTCGCCGTACCAGGGCTCGATCGGGCAGTTCGAGTCCGCGCCGATCGAGTGGATCTGCATCGTCGCGATGCTGCTCGCCGGCGGCAGCTTCACCTTGTACTACAGGGCCCTGAAGCGCGACCCGAAACCGTTGCTGCGCTCGACGGAGTTCAAGGTCTATCTCGCGATCGTCGCGGCCATCACGCTCTGGGCGTTCGTCGCATCGGGCAACGACGGCGGCCAGGCCGCCGGGTTCCGCGACTCGTTGTTCACCACGGTGTCGACGGTCACCACCACCGGCTACGTCGTCACCGAGTACGGGTTGTGGAGCCAGACCGCCCAACTGGTGCTCCTGCTCGCGATGCCGATCGGCGCGATGGCGGGTTCGACCGCCGGCGGTGTCAAGGTCGTGCGGGTCATCGCCGTCGCGAGCTTCGCCCACCGCGAGGCGCTGCGACACCTGCACCCGCGGTTGGTCCGTCCGGTCCGGATCGGCAACGGCATCCTCCCCGACGACGTGGCGCGTCGGGTGCTCGGCTTCCTGGTGCTCGCCTTGGCGATCCTCGGTGGTGGCGCGTTCCTGATCTCGGCAACCGGTCCCGACATGATCACGTCGTTCTCGTCGTCGGCGACCGCGTTCGGCAACGTGGGCCCCGGCCTCGGGGCCCTCGACCATGCGAACGACTTCCTCTCGATCCCACCGCCGGGGCGTTGGGTGGCCATGGTGCAGATGTTGCTCGGGCGCCTGGAGATCTTTCCGTTGATCCTGGCGCTGTCTGTGGTCACCCTGCGCATCCCCCGCGTCGTCCGTCCCCGCCGCCGCGCCGGCTGAGCGTGAGTCACCAGTTGGGAGCGAACTTGGCGATCGTGTTGGCGACGCCGTAGGTGCGTTCGGCGCCGCTGCGCTCGCCGCTCCCGTCGCGCAGTTCGTTTGCGGCGATGCGCAGCACCGCGCCCATCACGCGTTCGCTGCGCACCCCGAGACGGAGCGTCGGACGCAGGATCATCGGCCGACCGAGGAAGCGGGCACTGAGGCGCCCGACCTTGTGGAACTGCCCGACCTCGTCGGCGAGCAGTGTCGGATAGCGCTGCAGTGTGGTCGAGTTCCCGACGGTCAAGGCCTCGTGGAGCACCTCGCCCGCGAGACGTCCGGTCATCAGCGCGGCATCGACACCGTCGCCGTTGAACGGGTTGGCGACCCCGGCGGCATCGCCTGCGACCAGGAACGTCGGGCCCATCTTCGGTCCCACCGAGCCGCCGAGCGGGATCCGGAACCGGGTCGGCGCCTTGATCGCCGCATCGGGATCGATCTCCCAACGTCGGGCGATGCTCGCGGTGAAGGCGCCGAGCAACTTGAGGGCGTTGACGCCCCGCACGTCGCGATAGGTCGACAGCACGGCGACGCCGACGTTGACGGTGCCATCACCCATCGGGATCACCCAGCCGTACCCCGCGATCGGATTCCCGCTCGAGTCGGGGATGCCGAGCACCGATTCGATCCAGGGTTCGGTGCTGCGCGGGCTGGCGAAGTAGGTGCGGGTGGCGATGCCGTACGGCCAGTTGCGGTGCCGAGCGGTCCCGAGCGCTCGCCCGAAGCTGCTGTTGGCGCCATCGGCCACCACGACGAAACGTGAGGTCACTTCGACCACGTCCGACTCGGTGTCGGGATCGATCGTGAGTGCGGCGCCGCGTACGAAGCCCCGTTCGACGATCGGAGCCGTCGCCTCGTGGCCCATCAACACGTCGGCCCCGGCGGCGGCGGCACGACGACGCAACTCGGTGTCGAGCAGGTCGCGACGGAGCACGACCCCATGGTCGGGCAGGTCGGGATGGAGGGGCCACGGCACGGTCACCTCGTGGCTGTCGTGGACCATGCGGACCCCGTCGACGCGATGGCCCCCGAGACGCAGCGGATCGACGTCGAGGCGAGCCAGTTCGCGCAGCGCCCGGGGCGTCAGCGCGTCACCGCACGCCTTGTGGCGCGGGACGGGCCGCTTCTCCAGGATGGTGACATGGTGACCGGCGCTGGCCAACCAGTGGCCGACCGACGCCCCGGCGGGACCTCCGCCGACGACGAGGACGTCGGTGTCCAGCGGGTGATCCGATCAGCCGGCCGACGGAGGCGAGCCGGGGATCGGCTCGGGACCGACCGGGTCGACGCCCTCGATCGAGGACTCGGCGGACGTGTAGTCGTACTCGCCGCCCTCGACGGCCGTGAACACCTCGGACTCCGGGGAGCACCAGGTCTCGTACTCGTCGGCCCACTCCTCGCTCGTGGGATCGGCACCGCCCAGCGTGTAGCGCTCGTGACACACCACGCCGATGATCTCGTACTGGGTGAGCTGGCCGCCGAAGGCCGGCATCACGCCCAGGTTGCCGGTGACGTGCGGGCCGCCCGGTCGATCGGGGTTGCCGTAGATGTCGACCCCGGCAGCGTTGTAGCCCTCGGTGCCGTAGTACACGTAGCGGATCTGGTCCTCGATGTTCGGGAAGGTCTGGAGCACCGACTGCCCCTCGAACGGGTAGCCGACGCCGCCGCCACCGGCCGCGCCATGGCAGCTGGCGCAGTTGCCGTACACCTCGGCGCCCATGCCGAGGGGACCCTCGACGACCTCGGGTGGCTCGGTGACCGCACGGACGTACATGAACGCCCAGATCGGCATGAGGCTCAACGTGGCCATCGCCCAGAACGGGATCTTCTTGCGCTTCTTGGCCGCCTCGACGTACACGGGGTCGGGCTTCGGGGGAGGCGGGGCAGCGGGTGCCGGCGCAGCGGTGCGCGGGGCCGGCCCGGTCGCGGCGGGTGCCGCAGCGGCGGTGGTCGCGGGCGCCGTGCTCGCGGTCGTGGCCGGGGTGGACGAGGTCGGCTCGTCGCTCGCGCCGGCGTCGTCACCCTTGCCGATCGCAGAGCGACGCTCACGCGATCGCTTCAGGAGATGTTCGGGAATCTCGGTCACTGCGAAGATGATAGATGCCTGCGCTCGCGAAGCGGGAATCTGTGCGTCCGAAAACGATCGGTGGGAACGACCGGCCCGCCTGCGTCGCCGCGGAACCAATGGGGAACTAATGCACAACCTGGCGCGCCGGTCACACTCGCGTGCCAGACTTCGTATCTCGGCAGCGGACGACTACAGTTCGACAGCAATGTCCCGGGTGTGGCCGACGCCGCGATCCGGGTTGCCGCAACAGATCGACCACGACAGGATTCACCACAGACATGATCGGAATCGACGTACTCGAGTGGCCCGGCATGAACCAGGCCTTCATCGCGTCGCTCGTGGCCACCCTGGTGTTGGCGTTGGCCATCATTCCCTACGGCAAGCGGCGTCCGGTCGACAAGCCGCTGACGTGGGGCGACGCATTGCTCGGCTCGACGTACGTCTTTGGGCTGCTCTTCCTGGCGTTCGGCATGGTGCCGCACCAGTGGATCGACCATGCCGACAAGGACCTTGGATGGTCCAAGGACAAGCTGATCTATGGCCCCGGTGGGATCCTGAAGCCCGAGTCGGCCGGTGGCTGGAATCCGATCACGCTCCAGTACGAGGCCCTCCGCGACATCGTCGTCGTGTTGATCCACCTCGTGTTGTTCGGCCTGTTCATCTTCATCGCTGTCTGGTGGCAGAAGCGTGGCGACGTCAAGCCGAAGGAACTCCCGACCTCCACCTACGGCCGCCCGCTGGTGAAGAAGGCCTGACATGGCAAGGACCGACGCCAACCCTCCGATGATGCCGTACACCGACGCGTACACGTTGGTGGAGGTCGACGCGGACTACCTGACCAAGGCCGTCAAGCCCAAGCAGTTCATCCACATCGACCAGACCGAGTGCATCGCGTGCGAGGGGTGCGTCGACATCTGCCCGTGGAAGTGCATCCACATGGTGTCGACGTCGGCGGTCGTCGAGGCGGAGGGCACCGAGCAGCCCGGCACCGACCCGTCGGATGCCTTCATGTTCACGATCGACGACGACATCTGCACCCGCTGCGCCCTCTGCGTCGACCGGTGCCCCACCGGGGTCATCATTCTCGGCAAGGCCGGTACCGCCACCGCTGCCGGCAACTCCCACGTCCGCACCAACAACCATGGCTACGGCTATGGCATGAGGCTCTGAGAGAACCACGATCCCAATGGCAAAGATCATCGACGACAAACCCCGCCCCACGATCAAGGACCGCGTGAACTCGACGGTCGACGGCGTGCAGGGCAGCCAGGCCTGGAGCTCGATCTTCCGGCCCGGTTCGATCTTCCGCAAGGGCTACACCGACAGCCCGCGCAACCGCAGCTACGTGATCATGAACTCGGTGCTCTACCACCTGCACCCGGTGAAGGTGAAGCGCCACGCGGTCAAGGTCAGCTACACGCTGTGCCTCGGTGGACTCAGCTTCTTCCTGTTCATCCTGCTGACGGTCACGGGCATCTTCCTGATGTTCTTCTACCGCCCCGAGACCACGGCTGCCTGGAACGACATCCAGAACCTCCAGACCTCGGTGACGTTCGGATTGTTGGTCAGGAACATGCACCGATGGGGCGCCCACCTGATGGTGCTCGCCGTCTTCCTGCACATGGCCCGTGTGTTCTACCACGGCGCCTACAAGCCACCGCGGGAGTTCAACTGGGTGATCGGCGTGATCCTGCTGACGCTCACGCTCCTGCTGTCGTTCACCGGGTACCTGCTCCCGTGGGACCAGTTGGCGCTGTGGGCGGTGGCGGTGGGCACGAACATGATGGGCTACACGCCCGTGTTCGGCCAGGAGGTCCGATTCGTCTTGCTGGGTGGTGCCGAGATCGGCTCCGAGACCCTCCTGCGATGGTATGTGCTGCACGTGTTGTTCCTGCCGTTCGTGATCGTGATCTTCATGGCGATCCACTTCTGGCGTGTCCGCAAGGACGGCGGAATTTCTGGTCCGTTGTGATCTGCCCTGTTGACTGGAGCATGAGATGACTGAGATCCCCGAGCATCTGCTGAAGCGAGCGCAAGCGGCCCGCGAGAAGTCGGCCGAGGCAGCTCCCGCTGCCGAGGAGACCCCGGCTGAAGCCGCCGCGCCGTCGGACTCGCGCATCCCCGAACACCTGCTGCAGCGAAGCAAGGCTGCGAAGGCCGCCAAGGCGGGTGGCGAAGCCGAGACCCCGAGTGGTGGTGGCGCCGTCGCCGTCGCCGAGAAGGTCGGCGCGGTCGTCGCTGCTGCTCCTGCGGGTGGCGGCGTGCCGGTCGGCGCGGGCCCCGGCGGGCACACGCAGCGCCTCCTCACCGTGGTCAAGTCCGGCTCGATCCAGGACGTCAAGGCCACCCCCGTCGACAAGGTCCACACCTGGCCGCACCTGCTCGCCGCCGAGTTCGTCGCTGCGCTCGCGATGACCGCGTTCACGTTCATCTTCTCGGTGTTCGTCCACGCTCCGTTGTTGCAGCTCGCCAACACCAACCTGACCCCGAACCCGTCGAAGGCGCCCTGGTACTTCCTCGGGCTGCAGGAGATGCTGACGATGTTCCACCCGATGGTCGCGGGCGTGACGTTGCCCGGTGTCGGCCTGATCGCCCTCGTGTTGGCGCCGTATCTCGACCGCAATCCATCCAACAAGCCCGAGGATCGCAAGTTCCTCTACGGGCTTTTTCCATCTTTCTGATGTTCTGGGCCGTACTCGTATTGATCGGATCGTTCTTCCGAGGCCCTGGTTTCAACTTCGTCCTGCCCTGGGTCGAAGGTCTGTTCTTCGAATTGTGAGACTGCGAAAGGAGACCCCCCAGTCATGAGTACTGCAGCAGTTGTCGCCCTTGTCATCGGTGTCGTCGTCGTTCTCGGCGCCATCTCGTTCTTCACCCTCGCTCGTCGCAGCGACGTCCGAGGTGCCGGTGCGCTCTCGGGCGAGACGGTCCAACGCGACCGCGCCGGACGCAAACAGCACGAGTCGGTCGTCGACGCTCCCACCGCCGCCGAGGTCGAAGCCGCCGGGGTAGCGTCGCGCAGCACCGAGCTCGCACCGGTGGCCGAGACCCAACTCGTCACCTGGACGCCACCGGACCCCGAGGTCATCGGCGTCTCCCGCCGTCAGTTCTTCAACCGGGCGACGGTCACGTTGATGAGCGCAGGGATCGGTGCGTTCGCAGCTGCCGCCTTCGTGGCGTTCCTGTGGCCGAGCGGCACCGGCGGCTTCGGTGGCGACGTCACCGTCGGCAAGATCGACACGATCAAGGCGGGGATCAAGCAGGGCAACGGGTTCTTCTACGTACCCGAAGCGCGTTCGTGGATCACCGAGTACCCGGCGGAGGCCCTGCCGCTCGCAGAGACCGTGTATCCCGAATCGGTGCTCGTCTCGATGCGCGAGGGTCTCACGATCCTGAGCCAGAAGTGCCCGCACCTCGGATGCCGCGTCCCGGAGTGCAGCACCAGCCAGTGGTTCGAGTGCCAGTGCCACGGTTCGCAGTACAACCGAGCCGGTGAGAAGAAGGCGGGCCCCGCCCCGCGCGGCATGGACCGATACCCGGCGGCGATCGCGTCCAACGGTGACGTGACGATCGACACGGGCACCCTGGTTCCCGGCCCGGCCATCGGCACCAACACCACCGGCCAGGAGGCCGAGGGGCCGCACTGCACCAGCGGCGGGGAGCACTGATGGTCGCACTCACCACGACCACGATCGGCATCATCGGCCTTCTGATCGTCGTCGGCGGTTGGATCGTCTACGGACTGTTCAATGTCGCCGCCGGTCGCAAGGAGGTCGGGTCCGAGGTCGAACTCGCCGCCAACCGCAAGCCGTACTACGACGACGAGACCCTGGAGGGCCCGCGCCTCGAGCGTGTGCAGCTCTGGGGCGTCGTGCTGCTCGTCATCATCGTCGTCGCTCTCCCGCTCTACTGGGTGTTCGAGCCGAGCCGGCAGGCGGGTGCTCAGGAAGGGTGGGACAACCGGTTTGCGAGTTGGGGGTCGCAGCTCTTCGCGCCGACCGCCGACGGCGGATTCAACTGTGCCGGCTGTCACGGAGGCATGGCCGGCGTCGGTGGTGAAGCACCGTTCACGGTCACCGATCCGGTCACGCAGGAGGTGCAAGCCGTCAACTGGAAGGCCCCTGCGGTCAACACCGTGTTCTACAAGTTCGACGAGAGCGAGGTGCGGTTCATCCTCAACTACGGCCGTCCGTTCTCGCCGATGTCGCCGTGGGGACTCGTCGGCGGTGGACCGATGAACGCGCAGCAGATCGACAACCTGATCGCCTACATGAAGAGCATCCAGATCCCCCGGGAGAACTGCGCCGAGGGAGAGGATCCCGTGATCTGCGACTCGGGTAATCTGCCGGCCGAGCTCCAAGCCGACATCCAGGCCGCCGCCGAGCGCGCCGTCGCCGACGGTGACGCCGACACGATCGGCGAGGCGTTGTTCAACCTCGACCTCGCCAGCGGGGCCTACAGCTGCGCCCGCTGTCACACGCTCGGCTGGAGCTACGGTCAGCCGACGGTGTCCGGTCAGGGAGCCTTCGGCTGGAACCTCACCGGCGGCTCGGTCAACAACCATTTCGCCAGCCAGGACGAGCTGGTGCAGTTCATCCAGAACGGCTCGGTCAACGGGCGGTTGTATGGTCGCAACGGGCAGGGCTCCGGCCGCATGCCCGGTTTCGGAAGCCTGCTCACCGATGAGCAGATCGACTCGATCCTCGAATACGTACGGAGCTTGTGACACATGACGCTGTTGGCAATCGGATGGGAGCCTGAGCTTCGCGGCCTGCTCACCGTCGTCATCGGGTTCGTGATCCTGTGCGGAAGCGTGTACATGATCATGGCAACCAACATCGGTTCGCGTCTCGCCTTTCTCGTGGCCGCCACAGCGCTCGCCGGCTGGATGATGCTGATGGGCGCCGTGTGGATGATCTACGGCATCGGTCTGCGAGGACCCGACCCGACCTGGCAGCCGGTCGCCGGCTCGGCGGTGCTGCAGGACGTCGATGCGCTCGGCGCGGCAGGCGTGCTCGATCCGAATGCCGTTGTTCCCGACGGGGCCACCGCAGCCGAGTCGGCTGACGTCGTCCGGGGAACCTTCCTCGACCAGGGATGGGTCGTACTCGACAACGCATCGCCGGCCTTCGGCCAGGCCCAGGCCGCGGCCACCGAGATCCTGATCGAGGAGGAGGCGTTCACCGCCGGCCAGTTCGAGATCGTCGAGGTCTTCGACATCGGCGGAGAGTCGTATCCGAAGATCAACGACACGCTGGACTTCCTGGCCTTCTGGCACACCCCGCACTACGTGGTCGCCGAGGCCGCCGCCTTCACGCCGGTCCGTACGGAGCCCGGCCGAGCCCCCGCCCGCCCCGAGATCGACGAGAACCGCCAGCGCGAGTACGTGTACATGGTCCGCGACCTCGGCGCCCGCCGTCAGCCGCCGGCGGTGTTGACGGTCGGTGCCGGCGCCGTGTTCTTCGCCCTCTGCTACCTGCTCAACCGTCGCGACCGGATCCGCAAGGCCAACCTCGCCCAGCCCCTGCCCACGGCGAAGGTGAAGGCACCGGTCGAGGAGAGCACCGCCGAACCGGAACGCGAAAAGGTCGACGCCGGCGTCTGATCATGGCCCAGTACCTTCCGATCGTCGTGTTGTTCTTCCTCGCCGTGATCTTCGGCGTGCTGAGCTTCGCGGCGTCGAGGTTGCTGGCGCCGCGTCGTCCCTCGACGGCCAAGGAAGCACCGTACGAGTGCGGCATCGTCCCGAGCCGTGAGCCGCCGGAACGGTTCCCCGTGAGCTTCTACATCGTGGCGATGCTGTTCATCATGTTCGACATCGAGATCATCTTCCTGTACCCGTACGCGGTGTCGCACTCGACGCTTGGTGCCTACGGGTTCTGGGCGGCGCTCGCGTTCTCGGTCGTGTTCTTCGTGACGTTCGTGTACGAGGTCGCTCGCGGCGGCCTCGACTGGGGCCCGCTGCAGCGGGGGCGTCTGATGAGCGACGACGCGTCGATGGTGTCGCCCGAACGTACGCTGGCCTCGACCGTGCGTCGGGTCGGCACCGAAGGCCGCCTGCCCCTGGCGGGCGCCGAAGAAGCCGCATAGCGAGACGAGGAGTCATCAGCATGGGCATCGTGAATGATGTGCGCGACGACGGCCTCGGTGGGCTGTCACACAACGTCATCACCGGCAAACTCGAAGACCTCGTCAACTGGTCGCGGGCCCGTTCGTCGTGGCCGGCGTCGTTCGGCCTGGCCTGTTGCGCAATCGAGATGATGGCCACCGGAGCAGCGCACTACGACATCTCGCGCTTCGGCATGGAGGTGTTCCGTGCGTCGCCGCGCCAGGCCGACATCATGATCGTCGCCGGTCGGGTGAGCCAGAAGATGGCCCCGGTCCTCCGTCAGGTGTACGACCAGATGATGGAGCCGAAGTGGGTGATCTCGATGGGCGTGTGTGCGTCGTCGGGCGGGATGTTCAACAACTATGCGATCGTGCAGGGTGTCGACCAGGTCGTCCCCGTCGACGTGTACGCGCCGGGCTGTCCGCCGACGCCCGAAACCCTGATCCACGCGATCGAGACCCTTCACGGTCTCATCGAGACCGACCAGATCCTGAAGCGCCGTGACGAGACCGGTGCCGGTGCGAACGTGCACGTCGAGTACATCGAGCCGACCGGCGTGCCGGTGCTGCTCGGGACGAAGCAGCCATGAGCGACGACGTTCTCACCGACGCCCCCTCCGACGACTCGGCGACCGCACCGGAGGTCCACGGCTGCCCGGTCGTCGACTCGAACGGCCAGACGGTGCTCCACGTGCCGCGCGACCGCTACCTCGACGTCGTCAAGGTGCTCGCCGACGACGGCTACGCGATGTGCGTCGACCTCACCGCCGTCGACGGTCTCGAGCTCCCCGGACGTCGGCTGCCGTCCGGAGTGACACCGGAGCGCTTCGAGGTCGTCGTCAACCTCCTCGACATCCGCAATCGACGTCGACTCCGTCTCCGTGTCCAGGTCCCCGAGGACGATGCGGTCCTGCCGACGTTGTTCGATGTGCACCCGGGCACCGAGGCGATGGAGCGTGAGGTCTTCGACATGTTCGGCGTGTCGTTCGCCGACCACCCCGACCTCACCCGCATCCTGATGCCCGAGGACTGGGTCGGCCATCCCCTCCGCAAGGACTACGACGTCGGTCGGATCCCGGTCCAGTTCAAGGAGGCGAACACATGAGCGAGGCGACCATCGACGCCGCCGTCGACGAGGCGACCGGCGACGGAGAGCCCACCGACTTCTACGAACGTTCCGTCGCCGGCACCGACGAGGGCGATCAGCAGCTGCGTCCGCGCAGTGAACAGACCGCCAAGGAGCTGATGCGGGAGGTCGGCTCGGTGCTTCGCATGTCGGAGGCCGACGCGGCGATGCTCGGTGAGCTGCCCGACGATCCCGACGACGATCAGACGATGATCATCAACATGGGTCCGCAGCACCCGTCGACCCACGGCGTGCTGCGTCTCATGCTGGAACTGCAGGGCGAGACGGTGCTCCGGTGCAAGCCGATCATCGGCTACCTGCACACCGGAATGGAGAAGACCGCCGAACAGCTCACCTTCGCGCAGGGCGGCACGAACGTCACCCGGATGGACTATCTGAGCCCGCTCGCCAACGAGCTGGTGTTCTCGATGGCCACCGAGAAACTGCTCGGCATCGACGGCGACATCCCCGAACGGGCCGTGTGGATCCGCATGTTGCTCGCGGAGATGAACCGCATGAGCAGTCACCTGCTGTTCATGGCCACCAACGGCATGGACCTCGGAGCCGTGTCGATGATGATCTACGGCTGGCGCGAACGCGAGGAGGTGCTGCGGTTCTTCCAGGAGGTCACCGGCCTGCGGATGAACCACAACTACATCCGCCCGGGCGGTCTCGCTGCCGACCTGCCGCCCGGTTGGCGCGACGGGGTCCTGCGGATCCTCGACATGCTGCCGGAGCGTCTCGACGAGTACGACGTCCTGATGACGGGCCAGCCGATCTGGCGCGAGCGTCTCCAGGGCGTCGGTGTCATCACGCCCCAGGAAGCGTTGGCGCTCGGTGCCACCGGCCCGATCCTGCGCTCGACCGGAGTCGAGTGGGACCTGCGCCGCGATCAGCCGTACCTGCACTACGACGAGATGGACTTCGACGTCGTCGTCGGCTCCTACGGCGATGCCTTCGACCGCTACGCGATCAGGCTCGCGGAGATCCGTGAGTCGATGAAGATCGTCCGACAGATCCTCGATCGGATGCCCGGCGGCGACTACCGGATCCAGGACAAGAAGGTCACGCCACCCCCGCGGGCGCGCATCGACGAGTCGATGGAGGCGCTGATCCACCACTTCAAGATCTTCACCGAGGGCTTCAAGGTGCCCGAGGGCGAGGTCTACGTCGGCATCGAGAGCCCCCGCGGTGAGATCGGCTGCTACATCGTCAGCGACGGTTCCGCCAACCCGTACCGGATGCACATGCGCGACCCGAGTTTCGTCAACATCCAGTGCCTGCCGCACATGATGCGTGGCGGTC
The DNA here is from genome assembly GCA_963710625.1 of Ilumatobacteraceae bacterium. GTDB lineage: Bacteria > Actinomycetota > Acidimicrobiia > Acidimicrobiales > Ilumatobacteraceae > Sva-07. Next base: position 205,220 of record CAVQBG010000010.1, read on the forward strand.
TCGTCGCCGATGCGGTCGCCGTGATCTCCAGCGTCGACCCCGTGCTCGGAGGAGTGGACAGGTGAGCAGACTCAGCGATCACAACGTGCTCGTGGCGAAGGAGATCATCGCCCGGTACCCGAAGAAGAAATCGGCGCTGATCCCGCTCGTGCACCTGAGCCAGGAGCAGAACGGTTACGTCACCGAGGACGCGATGCGTCACGTCGCCGAGTTGATCGACGTCACGCCGGCGGAGGTCTACGGCACGGCGTCGTTCTACGAGATGTTCCGCTTCGAGCCCACCGGCAAGTACCTGATCAACATCTGCGGCACGATGTCGTGCCAGCTCATGGGGGCGGAGCAGCTGATGCACCACGCCGAGCACACGCTCGGCATCCGAGCGGGTTCCACCACGTCCGACGGCCTGATCACGCTGCAGCACGCCGAGTGTCAGGCGGCCTGCACCGAGGCGCCGACGCTGCAGGTCAACTACCGACACCGCTATCGGGTCACTCCGGAGGCGTTCGACCGGCTGGTCGACGACCTCCGCTCCGGCGCCCTCGACGATGTGGTCCCTCCCCACGGCACACTTGCCCGCAACCGCCAACAGATTCCCGCCGAGCGCTGGGTCGGTGCCCCCGACCCCGACGACGTCACGGAAGGACCCGCCTGGATCCAGGTGACCCCCGCATGAGCACCGAGCACACCGAGAACACCGACCGCGTGGTCAGCCCGCTGCCGTGGGCTCCAGGGTTCTACCCGGGCGATCGCCCGCAGATCGTCACGTCGCGCTTCCAGTACGAGGACGGCCACACACTCGAGCGCTACCACGCGACCGGTGGCTACGAGGGCTTGCGCGCCGCACTGGCGAAGACCCCGGGCGAGGTGGCCGACGAGGTCAAGAACTCGACGTTGCTCGGCCGCGGTGGTGCCGGGTTCCCCGCGGGCGTGAAGTGGGGCTTCACCCCGGCGGGGGTGTGGCCGCGGTACCTCGTCGTCAACGGCGACGAGTCCGAGCCGGGTACCTACAAGGACCGTCTCCTGATGGAGTGCGACCCACACCAGCTGATCGAGGGCTGTCTCATCGCGAGCTATGCAGCCGGCCTGTCGCAGTGCTTCCTCTACATCCGTGGTGAGATGCCGCTCGCCCACGAGCGCGTCGCCACTGCCCTCGACGAGGCGTATGCCGCCGGCTACATCGGCAAGAACATCCTCGGCACCGACTTCGGTGTCGACATCGTGCTCCACACGGGCGCGGGTGCCTACGTCGTCGGTGAGGAGACCGCCCTGATCGAATCGCTCGAGGGTGAACGAGGCATGCCACGGCTGAAGCCCCCGTACTTCCCTGCTGCGGTCGGCCTCTACGGGCAGCCGACGATCGTCAACAACGTCGAGACGCTCGCCAACCTGCCGTTCATCGCCAGGGAGGGGTCGGTCGCCTACACCGCGATCGGCACCGCCACCTCGCCGGGCACCCGCATGATCGCGGTCTCCGGCCACGTGAAGCGGCCGGGCGTCTACGAGATCGTCAACGGGTCCACGACGTTTCGTGACCTGCTGTACGGCGACGACTTCTGCCAGGGGATCCGCGACGGCAACGATCTCAAGGCCTTCGTGCCCGGCGGCGGATCGGCCCCCTGGTTCACCGCCGACCAGCTCGACATCCCGTTCGAGGGTCCGCAGGCCGGCGCCGCCGGGTCGATGCTCGGCTCGGGCGCGGTGATGGTGATGGACTCCACCACCGACATCCCGGCGGCGGCACTGTCGCTCGTTCGTTTCTACGCCCACGAGTCCTGCGGCAAGTGCGTCCCGTGTCGCGAGGGCGGAACGTGGTTGTATCGGCTCGTGCAACGAATCGTCGACGGTCACGGCACCGATGCCGACCTGCAGACGATCATCGACGTCGGCCAGTCGATCTGTCCGGGGGAGATGCCGCATGCGTCGAGTGAGCGCCTCGGCCTCGATGCCGTGCCGTTCCCCTACAAGATGACCACGATCTGCTTCGTCGGCCCCTCCGCCTACGTGCCGATCCACTCCGCGATGACGTTGTTCCCCGAGGAGTTCGAAGCGCTGGTGACGCCTCGCGCGGAACGGCGCAGCATCCCGGTGATGGCGGGAGCAGGCGAGTGAGCGCCGACACGCCAACCCCGGACGCCGACGTCGTGACCGACGAGGTCGTCGCCGACGTCGACGACGCCCACGAGGAGCTCGCAGCCGAGCCCGAACCGGAGCCGGACCCGAACGTCGTCACCCTGACGATCGACGGCCGCGAGGTCGCGGCCCGCAAGGGCGACATGGTGATCGCGGCCGCTCTCGGCGCCGACGTCTACGTTCCGCACTTCTGCTACCACCCCCGCATGTCGCCCGTCGGCATGTGTCGCCAATGCATGGTCGAGGTCGAGGGGCCACGCGGCCCGATGATGGTCGTGTCGTGCATGACCCCGGTCGCCGACGGACAGGTCGTCCGCACCGACACCGAGCAGGTCACGCGCGCCCAGGAGGGCATGCTCGAACTGCTGCTCGCGAACCACCCGCTCGACTGCCCGGTCTGCGACAAGGGTGGCGAGTGCCCGCTGCAGGACCAGGCGTTCAGCCACGGTCCCGGCGAGAGCCGCTATGTCGAGTCCAAGCGCCACTACGAGAAGCCGATCCCGATCAGCGACCTGGTGTACCTCGACCGCGAACGCTGCATCCTCTGCGACCGCTGCACCCGTTTCGCCGACGAGGTCGCCGGCGACAAGTTGATCCACTTCATCAGTCGGGGCAACAACACCCAGGTGATGACGTTCCCGGACGAGCCGTTCGTGTCGTACTTCTCGGGCAACACCGTGCAGATCTGCCCGGTGGGAGCGCTCACCGCCAAGCCCTACCGGTTCAAGGCCCGCCCATGGGACCTCGGTCAACGCGAGTCGACCTGCACGACCTGCTCCGTCGGTTGCCGCACCGTGATCCAGTCGAGCCGCGACGAACTGTTGCGCTACCAGGGAGTCGACTCCGACCCGGTCAACTGGGGTTGGCTGTGCGACCGCGGCCGGTTCAACTTCGAGGCCGTCAACTCCGAGCACCGCCTCACGGCACCGATGGTCGAGACCGGCAACGGTCTCGTGGAGACCTCGTGGAGCAGCGCCCTCCGGGCGGCGGCGTCGATGGTCACCGACGCGTTGGCGGCCGGTGGCCCCGAGAGCATCGCGCTCCTGGGCGGCGCACGCGGCACCAACGAGGACGCCTACAGCTGGGCGCAGCTCGCCGACGCGATCGGCACGCCGTACCGGGACGCGCAACTCGGCGACGGGCTGCCGGTCGACATCCTCGGACTCGAGCGGGCCACGATCGACGACGCGGCCACTGCCGCCACCGTCATCCTGCTCGGCCCGGACCTCAAGGAAGAACTTCCGGTGCTGTACCTCCGGCTGCGGGACGCGGCGGAGAAGCGCCGTAGCCGGATCATCGAGTTCTCGACCTTCGACACCGGAATGACTCCCTCTGCGTGGAACTCGCTGCGCTACGAGCCGGGTGCACAACAGGCCGTCGTCGCGAAGGCGCTCGCCGATCCCGAGATCGCCGAACAGATCGCATCGGGCGACGTCGTGATCGTCGCCGGTCGCCCCAACCTCGCGGAGTCGGCCGATGCCACGATGGCGGCCCTGCGGACGCTGCTCGACCGGATCCCGAGCGCGAAGGTGCTCCCCGCCCTTCGGCGCGGCAACGTCGTCGGGGCACTGTCGCTGGGGCTCGCACCCGCTGATACCGATCACGACGCGATGGCGATCCTGCGAGCCGCCGCGGAGGGACGCATCGAGCTGCTCGTGCTGCTCGGCGCCGACCCGCTCAACGACTGTCCCGATGCCGATCTCGCCCGCCGGGCGATCGCCGGAGCCAGGCGGGTGCTCGCCGTCGACACGTTCGCGTGTGAATCGGCCCAGCACGCGGACGTCGTCCTGGCGGCCTCTGCGTACGGAGAGAAGGCCGGCACGACGACCAACCTGGAAGGGCGTGTCACCACGGTCGGCCAGCAGGTGACGGCCACCGGCACGAGCCGACCCGACTGGATGATCGCTGTCGAGCTCGGGCTGATGATCGGCGACCGTTCCTTCGCTGCCGACCATCCGCTGCGTGGCGTCTCGACCGTCGACGACGTCACAGCGATCGTCGGGTCGAGCGTCGCGGCATTCGCGTTAGTGACGCCGGCAGCACTCGCCGACTCCCCGAACGGCGTGCTCACGTCACCGACGGTGACGCCACTCGCCGACGTTGCTTTTTCCGCGCCGGGCCGGAACAGCTATGACTATCGGTTGGTGGTGAGCCGCAAGTTGTACGACCGGGCCGTGGGAACGCAGATGTCGCGTTCGCTCGTGAACCTCGCCCCCGGCTCGGCGATCCACGTCCATCCGCTCGATCTCGACGCACTCGGTGTCGGCGAGGGCGACGACGTCAAGGTGGTCAGCGCGAAGGCGGCCACCGTGTTGCCGATCCGGGCGAACTCGATGGTGCCGCGCGGTGTCGTGTGGTCGCCGTTCAACCAGGCCGAGGGAACCATCGAGGACATCGTCGACGGCCGCACGCCGACCACCGACGTCAGGATCGAACGCGTCTGATGTTGGTTGCGATCGATCCGTTGCTCGAGGGTGGGCTGCTGTGGACGCCGTTGCTGATCCTGGTCGGCAAGGTCGTCTTCATCTTCGTCATCGGCCTCGTCGCCACGATGTTCATGGTCTGGTACGAACGCAAGGTCGTCTCGGGCATGCAGAACCGCATCGGTCCGAACAAGGCTGGGCCGTTCGGCATGCTGCAGACGTTGGCCGACGGCATCAAGGCGTTCTTCAAGGAAGACCTGTTGCCGAGTCGCGCCGACCGCGTCGTGTTCCGTCTCGCCCCCTTCCTGGCGTTCGTGCCTGCCTTCCTGCTGTGGGCGGTCATCCCGCTCGGCGGCGATTTCAGCGACGGCAACGACGGCACCGTCACCTGGTTCGGCGAGGTCACCCGAATCCAGCTGGCCGACCCGCCCGTCGGCATCCTGTGGGTCCTCGCGATGTCGTCGATCGGCGTCTACGGCATCATGCTCGCCGGGTGGTCCAGCGGCTCGAAGTATCCACTGCTCGGATCGGTGCGCGCGTCGGCACAGATGATCTCCTACGAAGCGGCACTCGGGCTCAGCCTGGCCGCGGTGCTGCTGTCGTCGGGCACGCTGTCGACGGCGGGCATCGTGTTCCAACAGAACAGCCTGGCCGACTGGAACGTCGTCTCGACCGGCATCGTGCCGTTCGTCATCTTCCTGATCGCGGTGACCGCGGAGCTCAACCGGCCGCCGTTCGACCTCGTCGAAGCCGAGCAGGAACTCGTCGGCGGCTTCAACACCGAGTACTCCGGCATCCGCTTCGCGCTCTTCTTCCTGTCGGAGTTCATGAACGTCGTCACGATGTCGGCGATCATGGTCACCCTGTTCTTCGGCGGCCCCCAGCCACTGTTCGACATCCCGATCGTGCCGGGCGCGCTCGAAGGCACGCTCTGGTTCGTCGCGAAGCTCTTCGTGTTCCTGTACCTGTTCGTGTGGCTGCGAGCGACGCTCCCACGGCTGCGCTACGACCAACTGATGGATCTCGGCTGGAAGGTACTGATCCCGATCTCGCTCGGCTGGTTCCTCCTGCTCGCCGCACTGCGGGAGTTCTCGCCCGACGGCGACGCGGCCGACAGCATCCGTGTGGTCCTGATCAGCTTCGTGGTGGCGGTCGTCGCGGTCTCCGTGTTCGGCGCTGCGCTCAAGGTGAGTGCACGCAATCGCTCCGCGGCCGCCGCTGCGTCCGACGCCGTCAAGAAGGGAGTGACCACCTGATGGGGTACCTCGAAGGATTCGGCGTCACGTTGCGCCAGCACCGGTTGTTCGGCGGCGAGCGCGTCACCACCGAGTACTCGGGTGGTCGGCGTGCCAAGAAGAAGCACGACGACGCTCGCGACGTCGACCACGACGAGAAGTTGCCGCGGCCCGAGCGCCTGCACGGCCGACACGTGCTCAACCGGTACGAGGACGGCATGGAGAAGTGCATCGGCTGTGAGCTGTGTGCCGGCGTGTGCCCGGCCGACTGCATCTACGTCCGCGGTGCCGACAACGACCCGGTCGATCCCACGTCGCCGGGCGAGCGCTTCGGGTTCGTGTACGAGATCAACTATCTCCGCTGCATCCACTGCGACATGTGCGTCGAGGCGTGTCCGACCGAGGCGATCACCGAGTCGAAGCTGTTCGAGTTCTCGTTCACGAACCGCAACGACGCGATCTACACCAAGGCCGAACTCGTCGTCGACGACAGCGGGATGCCGAAGAAGCTGCCCTGGGAGGACTGGCGCGAAGGTGACGACCTGCTCACGAGCGGGTGGATGCGCGCCACGGCGCCGTCGGGCGACGCCACCTTCGAGGGGGAAGTCGGCTGGAGCGGCGAGCTCGGCTACGGCGTCCGCGCTCCGGAGCCCGAGCAGTCCGTTCGCGACAAGACCGTCAAGCGGGTCGAGCGGTGACCGACGCGACCTTCCTCGAGTACGTCGTCTTCTTCTCTGCCGCGGTCATGATCCTCGGCGGTGCGGTGGGCGTGATCACGATGAAGAACCCGGTGCATGCCGCACTGGGTCTCGTGCTCACGCTGTTCGGCGTCGCGGTCCAGTTCGTCGCCATGGAGGCGCACTTCCTCGCGGCGGTGCAGGTGATCGTGTACGCGGGCGCCATCGTGGTGCTCTTCCTGTTCGTGATCATGTTGCTCGGTGTCGACCAGTCGATGGACCTGTCGATCGAGCCGATCCCGATCCAGCGGCCGATGGCGGCGATCATGGGGGTCGGTCTCGTGGGTCTGCTCGGCGCTGCCGTCGTGCGAGCGCGCGATGCGTCGTCGATCAATCCCGGCAGCGGGATCGCCACCGCCAACACCGATGTCGGCAACAGCGACGCCAACATCCAGCAGCTGGCAACCAATCTGTACGGTGACCACGTCTTCGCGTTCCAGCTCACGTCGGTGCTGCTCGTGGTTGCGGTCGCCGGCACGGTGCTCCTCACGCGCAAGTGGCCGCGTGAGCTCTCCGAGTCCGAGAGCAGCGACGCATGATCGCCGCCATCGAGCCCACCTGGTACCTCCTGCTCGCCTCGATGCTCTTCGGCCTCGGCGCGTTCGGGCTGTTGGTGCGGCGCAACCCGCTGATCATGTTCATGTGCATCGAGCTGATGCTCAACGCCGCGACGCTGACGTTCGTGGCCTTCGCCACCGATCTCGGCGACATCAACGGGCAGACCGCCGTGTTCTTCGTGATGGTGGTCGCCGCCGCCGAAGTCGTGGTCGGACTGGGCATCATCGTGTCGATCCTGCGCCGTCGACCTGGTGCGACCGCCGACGACCTCGCGGAACTGAAGGGCTGACCGCGCCATGGCTGAACTCGTCTGGTTGATTCCCGCGTTCCCGCTCGCCGGGTTTCTGACCATCCTGCTCCTCGGACGTCGGCTCGGCGACCCGAAGTCCGGCTACCTCGCCACCGCCGCGGTGTTCGCGTCGTTCGCCGTTGCGGCCGCGATCTACTTCGATCTGTTGAGCCAGCCCGAGGAGGAACGCCAGACGGTCGTCACGCTGTTCTCGTGGGTGCCGGTGGGAACGCTCCAGGTCGACCTCGCCTTCCTCGTCGATCCGCTGTCGATCGCGATGTGCCTGTTCGTCACCTTCATCGCCGGCTGGATCCACATGTTCGCCGTCGGGTACATGCACGGCGACGCCAAGTTCTCCAAGTTCTTCCTCTATCTCAACCTGTTCGTCTTCTCGATGACAATCCTGGTGCTCGGCGAGAACCTGCTGGTGACGTTCCTCGGCTGGGAGGGTGTCGGTACCTGTTCGTATCTGTTGATCGCGTTCTGGCACACCCGTGAATCGGCGGCCACCGCCGGCAAGAAGGCCTTCGTCACCAACCGCGTCGGTGACTGGGGCGTCATGCTGGCGATGTTCCTGTCGTTCTCCGCCGTCGGCTCGTTGTCGTACACCGTGCTCAACGAGAGCGCGGAGACCGGTGAACTCGCCGCCTCGACCGCCTCGGCGATCGCGCTCCTGCTGTTGCTCGGTGCGGCCGGTAAGAGCGCGCAGCTGCCGCTCTACATCTGGCTGCCCGATGCCATGGAGGGCCCGACCCCCGTGTCGGCGCTGATCCACGCGGCCACGATGGTCACCGGTGGCGTGTTCCTGCTGACGCGCATCAACCCGGTGATCGCCGCGTCCTACGACTGGGTACCCACCACGATCGCCTGGGTCGGTGCGATCACCGCGCTGTTCGCGGCGACGATCGCACTGGCACAGAACGACATCAAGAAGGTGCTCGCCTACTCGACCGTGTCGCAGATCGGCTACATGATGCTCGCGGTCGGCACCGGTGGGTACGTGGCGGCGATCTTCCACATGGTCACGCACGCCGGCTTCAAGGCGCTGCTGTTCCTCGGCGCCGGTTCGGTGATTCACGGCATGCACGAGGAGCAGGACATGCGCTTCATGGGTGCCCTGCGCAAGTTCATGCCGATCACCGCGGCAACGTTCATCGTCGGATGGTTGGCGATCGCGGGCGTGCCACCGTTCTCGGGCTTCTGGTCGAAGGACGAGATCCTGCTGTTCTCGCTCGCCGAGAGCCCAGCGCTGTACGCGATCGGCATCCTCACGGCGATCCTCACGGCCTTCTACATGACCCGACAGATCATCATGGTGTTCTTCGGCGAGGCGCGTTGGACGAGCCTCGCCAACGCCGAGGAGGCCCCCGAGGTCGCCGAGGGTGCACCGCCCGTCGAGACCCACAACGCACACGGGGAGTTCAAGCCGCACGAGTCGCCACCGATCATGTGGATCCCGCTCGTGGTGCTCGCCGGGGTCGCCGCGCTCGGCGGCCTGATCAACGTCCCCAAGCTGTTCGGCATCCCCGGCGGCGTCTCCTCCAAGCTCGAGGAATGGCTGCATCCGGTGATCGAGTTCGGCGAGGCCGACATCACCGGCACCTGGGCCTACGACAACAAGTACATCCTGGTCGCGATCGCCGTCGCCGCAGCGCTGACCGGCATCGCGCTCGCCTGGCTGGTGTACGAGCGCAAGCGGATCAAGCCGTGGGAGCCGTCACTGTTCGCGAATGCGTGGTACTACGACTGGGCGGTCAGCTGGTTCATGGGCAACCCGGGCCGTGAAGGATTCCAGGCCGTCGCGGACTTCGACGCCAAGGTCGTCGATGGCGCCGTCACCGGCACCGCCGTCGCGGTCAAGGCGACGGCGACTCAGACACGCAAGGGCCAGACGGGGTACGTCCGCCAGTACGCGGCGGTCATCGGGATCGGCGTCGTGCTGCTCCTCGGCTGGTTCGTGGTGATTCGAGGGATCCTGTGATGTTGGCCGCCGAAACGGGACCGATCGCGTTCCCCATCCTCACCGCCCTGATCGTGACGCCGTTGATCGGCGCGGTGCTCGTCGCGCTGCTGCCGAGGAGCCGCCCCGAGTACCCGAAGATGGTCGCCCTGATGGCATCGGTGGCGACGGCCGCGATGTCGATCTGGCTGATGGCGTCGTTCGAGACGTCCGACGCGGGCTTCCAATTCGTGTCGATGCACACGTGGATCGACGCGTGGGGCATCTCCTGGCACCTCGGTGTCGACGGCATCTCGCTGTTCCTGGTGGTGTTGAGCGGGATCCTGTTCCCGCTGGCGATCCTCGCCGTCGACCCGCACCACGACGAGAAGCCCTACCTCGCCTGGCTGATGATGTTGCAGGCCGGCGTGATGGGCAGCTTCCTGAGCCTCGATCTCTTCATGTTCTTCGTGTTCTTCGAGATCGTGCTCGTCCCGATGTACTTCCTGATCGCAGGGTGGGGCTACGAGAAGCGTGTGTACGCGGCGACAAAGTTCTTCCTCTACACGATGTTCGGTTCGGCGTTCATGCTGGTCGGGCTCATCGCCACGGTCGCCATCGCGAGTCGCGAGATCGGGTACACGACGTTCGACCTCGTCGTGATCGCCGAGCAGGCGAACTTCGCTGCATCGACCGGCCGTTGGCTGTTCTTCGCCTTTGCGATCGCCTTCGCCGTCAAGGTGCCGATCTTCCCGTTGCACACCTGGCTGCCCGACGCACACACCCAGGCACCGACCGCCGGCTCGGTCGTGCTCGCCGGCGTGATGCTGAAACTCGGCACCTACGGGCTGCTGCGCTTCGGGGTCTACCTGTTCCCGGAGGCGTCGTACTGGAGCCGCAACCTGTGGCTGACGCTCGCCGTGATCGGCATCATCTACGGCGCGATCGCCGCGACGATGCAGACCGACCTGAAGCGACTGGTCGCGTATTCGTCGGTGGCCCACCTCGGGTTCATCGTGCTCGGCACGTTCGCGTTCACGACACAGGCGATGACCGGTGGTGTGATCCAGATGGTGAACCACGGTGTGTCCACGGGAGCGCTGTTCCTCTTCGTCGGTTGGATCTACGAGCGGCGCGGCACCCGGAAGATCGCCGACCTCAACGGCTTGCAGAAGGTCGCCCCGATCTTCGCGGCAGGCTTCATGGTCGTGATGCTGTCGTCGGTCGGCGTGCCCGGATTGAACGGTTTCGTCGGGGAGTTCCTGATCCTGACCGGGTCGTTCCTCACGGCCCGCTGGTGGACGGTGGTCGCCGCGCTCGGCGTGATCCTCGCCGCGGTGTACCTGCTGTGGGCCTACCAGCGCGTGTTCCACGGCGAGCCGTCGGAGGAGAACAAGAAGTTCCCCGAACTGCGGCTCAAGGAAGGCCTCGTGCTGCTCCCGTTCCTGGGTCTGATCGTGTTCATGGGCGTGTATCCGAAGCCGGTGCTCGACCGGATCGAGCCGAGCATCGATGCGTTGATCACACGCGTCGAGGCCAACACCTCGTACGTCGAACCCGAGCCGACGATCGAGATCGGTGAGCACTCGGGCGGCCAGTCCGACGAACCTGCCGACACCACCTCCGACGAGGAGGACGAGTGATGCTGCGCCAGTTCGACACCTTCACCGGCCCCGAGGTCCAGTGGTTCGCACTCTCGCCGCTGCTCGTGCTGCTCGGTGGCGCACTCGGTCTGCTGCTCGTCGGTGCGCTGACGCCTGCCTGGCCGAAGCGCCTCTACGCCGTCGTCACCGCCGTGTTCGCCGGTGCTGCCGGCACGCTGGCGATCGTCCTCTGGGACGACATCAGCGACAACGGACCGATGACACTCGTGGGCGGCGCGATCGCGTTCGACAAGCTCGCGATGTTCATGACGATCACGATCTGCATCGGGCTGCTGCTCGTGGCGATGCTGACCGACGAGTACCTGCAGGACACACCGAACCAGGGCCCGGAGATCTACGCGCTCTACATGGTCGCCGCGATCGGCGGCATCGTGATGGCCTCGGCCAACGACCTGATCGTGCTGTTCCTCGGCCTGGAGACGCTGTCGCTCGCGCTGTACGTGCTGGCGGCGAGCAACCGTCGCAGCAGCCAGAGCGCGGAGTCGGGCATCAAGTACTTCGTGCTCGGCGGGTTCGCCTCGGCGTTCTTCCTGTACGGCATCGCTCTCGTCTACGGCGGCACCGGATCGACGAACATCACCGAGATGGTCGTCGCCCTCCAGACGGCGATCGACCCGTTCAGCGACGAGACGATCGTGCTCGCCGGCATCGCGCTGCTGATCGTCGGGCTCGGGTTCAAGGTGGCTGCGGTCCCGTTCCACGTCTGGACACCCGACGTGTACCAGGGAGCGCCCACCCCGGTGACGGCGTTCATGGCGTCGGTCGGCAAGGCCGCGGCGTTCGCGGCGATGATCCGCGTGCTCGTGGTCGCACTGCCGTTCTACAAGGACGACTGGCGTCCGATCGTCTGGGTGCTCGCCCTGATCACCCTGCTGGTCGGGTCGATTCTCGCCGTCGTCCAGAACAACGTGAAGCGGATGCTCGCGTACTCCTCGATCAGCCACGCCGGTTTCATCCTCGTCGGGGTGGAGGCCGCTGGGCACGGAGCGGGTGAGGTCGATCCCGGGCCTGGCGTCCCGTCGGTGGTGTTGTACCTGATCCTGTACTCGGTGCTGGTGATCGGTTCGTTCGCCGTGGTCACCGTGGTGTCGCGAAGCAGCGCCGGTGACACGAACATCGACTCGTTCACCGGCCTTGCCAAGCGTCGTCCGTTGCTCGCCCTCGGTTTCACGGTGCTGCTCCTGGCTCAGGCCGGTGTGCCGTTCACGAGCGGCTTCATCGCCAAGTTCGGTGTGATCCAAGCAGCCGTCGACGTCGAGAGCTACGCGATCGCCGTCATCGCCATGGTGTGTGCGGTCATCGCCGCATTCCTCTACCTGCGGATCATGATCTCGATGTGGGTCGGCGACCCGGCCGACGACGCGGGCGACGTGTGCATCCCGCTCTCGATGGGGGCGGTCATCGCCGTGGCGGTCGCCTTCACGATCGTGCTCGGCATCCTGCCCGGCTGGCTCATCGACGCCGCCGATCAGGTGACGCAATACGCCCGTTGACCTGGCAGGCTGAACGGCGGTGAAGTGGCCGACCTGGAGCCAGGCGATGATCGCGGCGACGATGGCGGGTCTGTTCGCGCTGTGGCTGCGACGTGCGCGACCGACGCGCCTCGGCGACGTGATCGGGCCCGCTGCACTCGAGTTCGCCTTCGTCGCATCGCTCTACTCGATCTGGAGGATGGCGAAGAACCTGCCGCTCACCCAGGCGGACGGGGCGATCGAGCGGGCGCGCGACATCGTCAGGGTGCAGGAGTTCCTCCATCTCCCCGACGAGCTCGCGCTGCAGAGCTTCGTGCTCGATCACGAGTGGCTCGGCCGGTTCTCCGCCGCCTTCTACGCAATCGCTCATGTGCCCGGCATCCTCATCTTCCTCGTGTGGCTGTACGCACGCCATCGCGACGTGTACCCGCGGTGGCGCAACGCGTTGGCGATCGTCACGGCGTTCTGTCTCTTCATCCGCTTCGTCAAGGTGGCGCCGCCGCGGTATCTCCCGGACCTCGGGTTCGTCGACGTGTCGGAGATCTACAACATGTCGGTGTACGGCGAGGCCGGCACCGGGGTGTCCTCGCAGTTCGCCGCGATGCCGTCGCTGCACGTCGCCTGGGCGGCGGTCGTCGCATTCGGCGCGCTGTCGGCGAGCACCAGCAGGTGGCGGTGGATCGGCATGGCCCATCTCGTGATCACGATGTTGGTCGTGTCGGCAACCGGACACCACTGGTGGCTCGACGGCATCGTCGCACTGGCGCTGCTGTGGATCGCGCTGCAGCTCGACACCCTCGGACGGCGCGGCGTTCGCGCGGTTCGCGGTGAGGCAGTGCCGCCCCTCGACGTGGCTGCCGTCGAGCCGGCCGAATCGGAGGTCGTGTGACCGCTCACCCGAACGTGCTCGCCGACCTCGACCGACTCGGCGTCGCCTACGACGTGATGGACTGCGATCCGGACCTCGCAGACACGGCGCAGTTCTGCGAGGCGTACGGCGTGCCGCTCGAGGAGTCGGCCAACGCCATCCTGGTCGCGTCGAAGAAGCCCGAGGGTCATCACGCCGTGTGCGTCGTCCTCGCGCACACCCGCCTCGACGTGAACGGAACGGTGCGTCGCAGACTCGGCGTCCGCAAGCTCAGCTTCGCGCCCGCCGACGTGACGCGCGAACTCACCGGGCAGGAGATCGGTGGTGTCACGATCTTCGGGCTGCCGCCGCATGTGCCGGTCTGGCTCGACCGCCGCATCCTCGGCTGTCGCCGGATCATCGTGGGCGCCGGCTCACGCTCAGCGAAGATCAGCTTCGACCCGTCGCAACTCGTCGGCGTCGACAGCTACGAGTTCGTCGAGGACCTGGCGATCGAATCCGCCTGAGCGGACGTCAGACGCAGAGTTCGCCGGCGGTCCCGCGCAGGCAGATGGCGCTGACGAGTACCTCGTCGACCTGCCAGCCGATCGGGCCGTCTGCGTCGAAGGCCTGCCTGATCCACACATGGACGACCGGACCCCCGACCGAGTCGTCGTCGCCCACGTCGAGTCGCACGGCTGGGTCGACGGTGCCGGCGGCGCCGATCGTCGCCTCGTAGACCTCGTCCCCGATGCCGACGATCGCTTCCTGGCTCGTCCTCCGCTCGAGGTCGTCCCACGTCTCCGTCCACCCGGATCGGTCGGGTGGGAGCAGCACGGTGCAGGTCCAGTTCGGGCCGGGGCTGGCGAAACTGAGCGCTCCCGGGAGTCCGCCGCCGACCGTCGTTCCAGCACCGAGTTCGGTGCCCGAGGGGTTCATGTCACTCGGCATCGTGAACCACGTCGTGACACGCTCCGGCGACGAGTCCGCCGGCGAGCGCGGCCGGCCACCACGGCCGTTGCCTCCGAGTGCTCGAGCCCGCGGTGGATGGTTCAACGGTCATCGTCACCACCCTCACACACCGCGGCGGTCCCCTCGGTGGACGCCGTGTGCGGACACCCCACCGGACCATCGTCGCGAGGGGTGTCACCGGGTTGCCCGACGGCTGCCCCGGCGATTCGCGGGCTATCGTGTCGGATTGCGGGTCGAGAAGCGGGCGGTAGGAGCCGATACATCGACATGCGTACCAAGACGTGGGCGACCCCGGTCGTCGCAGGACTCGCGAGCCTCGCCTTGCTGACGTCGTCGGCTCAGGGGGCGCCGTCGGCGCTCGACGGCCCGGCCCGATCGGCAGCGCTACAGCCCGCTGTTCGCCTGGATCCACCTCGGATCCAACAGTCGCCGACCGCTCAGGCCGTGTTCGACCTGGTCAACTCCGAGCGGGCGGCGCGTGGGCTGGCCCCGATGACCTACGACACGAAGCTCGATCTCGCCGCTCAACGACACTCGGAGGATCAGGCGCAGAGCCAGCGGATGTCCCACACGGGCAGCGATGGGTCCACGATGGTCCAGCGGATCGACCGCGTCGGGTTCGCGTGGAGGTCGGCGGCCGAGAACGTGGCCTACGGCTACGACACCCCGGTCGCCGTGATGGCGGCCTGGATGAACAGTGACGGACACCGCCGCAACATCCTGTCGTCGAACACGCACATCGGTGTCGGCCTCGCCTACGGCCCCGACGGGCGCGCGTACTGGACCCAGGTCTTCGCCACGCCGTTCTGAGCGGGTTCAGCTCGCCGGCCGGAACCAGACGACGACCGAGTTCTCGACCCGCTGCTCCAGGGTTTCTCCCTCGATCGACTTGACGACCTTCGGGTAGCGGTGCGCGTAGGAGCGCAGCAACGGCGTGACCGCCTCGGGATCATCCGCCCCGCGCAGTGCATGGGCGGTCATCGGTGTCCAGGTGCCCTTCAGGAGCACCTGCGCCTGGCCCATCTGGACGAAGTTGCGCCACCAGTTCTTGGTCTCCGGCTTGCCGACCATCACGACGAGGCCGTGGAGCGTGTCTGCGTACTGCACCGGCAGCGTGCGCTCCTCGCCGGACCGGTTGCCGACGTAGCGCACCAGCACCATCGACCTGGACAGGATCGGGTGGGCCCGTGACTTCAGGATCGTCTCGACGACCGTGTTCGCCACACTCATCCCATCGACACTAGGCCTGCCGGGCGCACGACGGTCACCGATGACGAACGTTGCCCTCCCCGCCGCGTTCCGCGACGATGGTGCAATGGCACGAGCGATCCAGATCACCGTCGACGCCGCCGGACCGCGCAAGCTGGCGGAGTTCTGGTGTGAGGTGCTCGGCTATGTGGAGCAGCCCCCGCCGCCCGGCTTCGACACGTGGGAGGACGCGCTCGACGCGTTCGGCATCGATCGGTCCGATCCCGATCGGGCGTTCGCGATCGTCGATCCCGACGGCGTCGGGCCGCGTGTGTTCTTCCTCAAGGTGCCAGAGGGCAAGACGGCGAAGAACCGTCTGCACCTCGACGTCCACGTCGAGCCGAGCGAACTCCATGCCCGTGCGGCCGAACTCGTGGCGCTCGGTGCCACCCGCGTCGCCGAGTTCGACGAACCCGAAGGCCACTGGATCACGCTCCTCGATCCCGAGGGCAACGAGTTCTGCCTCCACTGACCGGCCCAGCCCCGCCGTTCTCGTGATCTCGTCGGGGAGTAATCCCCCAACGAGATCACGAGAACAGGGCGAGGCGATCGGCGACGTCGAGCATCTGGCGTCCGACGGGTTGGAGGTCGATCCCGGTGGCGACGAGCCCGGTCGAGACCCGTTCCACGACACCCCACTCGAAGATCGCCGTCGCGTCGAGACCATGGCGGTCGGCCATCCAGCGTGCGGTCGCCGCCGTATCCGCAGCGAGCGGCTCGTCGGGGTCTTCGCGCAGGATCACGCCCAGGTCGTACTCGGCCTCGGCGAGCAACCCGTCCGGGTCGACGAGCTTGAAGCCGGTGCCCGCATGCAACGCGTTCCACTGCTGCACGTCACCGTGCACGAGCACGGCGCGTTCGTCGTCGTGCGCATCCCTGCGGCGTCGCGCGCACGTGAGCGCATGCTCGACCGTCCGTTCGTGGCATGGCCGGCCGAGGTCGGCCCACGCCGTGGCGATGAAGTCGATCAGCCAGGCCGCCTTCTCGCGGCCGGTCGGCAGCTCGCACTCCGCGACCGGGCGCCAGATCCTCGCCGCAGCGTCACAGAGTGCCGGGAGCCGCTGACCGTAGGGAAGACCGAGTGCGAACATCGACGGCCCGAGCCGCTCCATCAGCAGCGCCGACCGTTCAGGATCGTCCCGGTACAGCACCGGGCACCCGTCGCCGGCGGCGAGGCGGAGCACGGTCGCCTCGTGGTCGGCGACGTCGGCACCACGGGGCACGAGCAGCTTGAGGACCGCTGCGGTTCCGTCGGCCGTCGTCGCCTCTGCCACGAACGCTTCGGTTCCCTCGTCGAACGGCGTGCCGACGGTGATCGACCAGTCGCGCTCCAGACCGGCCACGATCCCGGGGAGCGCGTCGATCCACCACTCGACGCCCGCAGCGACCGCCTTGTTCCGCACGACGGCCGGCAGTTCGATCGGAACTCCCACCCCCGCAGTGTTGCAGCAGGGGTCTGACCCCTGCCGCAATGCCTACACGTTGGAGGTGCGGCCGGCCCAGAAGGGCTGGCGGAGTTCACGTTTGAGGATCTTGCCCGAGCCGGTCTTCGGCAGCTCGTCGAGCCACGAGATCGAGCGCGGGATCTTGTAGCTCGCCAGGTGTTCGCGGGCGAACTCCTTGACGCCGGCCTCGTCGAGATCGGCGCCTGCACGCTTGACGATCACCGCGTGGACGAGCTCGCCCCAGTCGTCGCTCGGGATCCCGAACACCGCTGCCTCGTAGATGTCGGGGTGACCTTCCAGCGCCGCCTCGATCTCGGCGGGGTAGATGTTCATCCCGCCGGAGATGATCATGTCCTTCTTGCGGTCACAGATGTAGAGAAACCCCTCGTCGTCGCGGTAGGCGATGTCGCCGACGGTCTGGAAGCCGTCGCGGTGGTCCTCCTCGAACTTGTCGTGCTGCTTGTAGTAGTCGGCGAAGACGGCGGTCGAGCGAACGTAGACCTCACCGGTCGCATCCGGGCCGGTGCCCTCGACGATGTCGCCCAGCTCGTCGTACAGGCGGATCTCGACCATCGGCGCCTCCTTGCCGCACGAGCCCGGTTTGCGCAACTGATCCTCCGGCCGCAGCACGGTGTTGACACCCAGTTCGGTCGATCCGTAGATCTCGAACAACGATTCGGCCGGGAAGTCGGCCAGGTACTGCTGCTTGAGCGCGAACGGCCAGGGCGCGGCGTTGGCGATCATGATCCGCATCGACGACCGGTCGTAGTTCTCCTTGACCTCCTCGGGCAGGTTGCAGATCATCCGGATCGGTGTCGGTGCCGAGAACGTCGAGGTGGCCTGGTACGTCTCGAGCAGCCGCAGCCAGTCCTGTGGATCGAACTTGCGCTGCAACACGACGGTGTGGCCCATCGCGATCGCGCTCGCCATGAAGCCACCCGGACCGGAGTGGTAGAGCGGACCGGTGGTGAGATAGATGTCGTCGGGCCGGTAGCCGATGTGTTGCAGCAGCGCCGCTCCCGCTCGCGGATCGGCGACCGTGCGGCGGTAGGCGCCCTTCGGCTTCCCGGTCGTGCCCGACGTGTAGGTCATCGTGGCACCGCCCTCGTCCTCGGTGACCGGCCGTTCCCACGTCGTGGTCGGTGCCGCTGAGACCAGCGGGTCGATCGCGGTCATGCCGTCCGGCGCGTCGCCGTCGAACACGAAGATGTTCCGCACCTTCGGGATCTCGGCGCGGATGCGCTCGAACAACGTGGCGTACTCCCCGTCCACGTAGACCGCGGTGGCGTCGCAGTGGTCGGTGACGTAGGCCGCCTCCTCGTCGGAGAGCCGGTAGTTCAGCGGTACCGAGGTCGAGCCGAGCTTGCGCGAGGCGTTGACGAACTCGACGATCCCGGTCGAATTCTGCCCGCACCACACCACCTTGTCACCGGGGTGCACGCCGTGTTCGTGGAGGACGTGCACCAGTTGGTTGGCGCGGTCCTCCAATTCGGCGTACGTCGACCGGCGGACATCACCACCGGTGCGGTCGTCGATGACGGCGGTCTTGTCGGGTTGGTTGGCAGCGTGCGCGGTGAGCAGATCCCCCATAGGGAGTTCGTAGCATCCGCACCCCACTCAGCTCATCACCGGGGATCAGCGTCGGCAACAACGTCGGAATCGCGGGTTGTCGCTGGCGCTGAAGCCGGAAACCGCGGCGCGCGCCTAGGTCAGGCGCACGAGGCGGCCCGGGGTGGCGCCGGTGAACCGGTCGTGGTCGCGCGTGACCTGCCCGGCGACGATCGTGTAGTGGTACCCCTCGGCGTCCTGCAGGAAGCGGGTGCCGCCGGCGGGGAGGTCCGCCACCATGCGTGGTGCCCGCAGTGTCAGGTGCTCGTGATCGATCACGTTGAGGTCGGCGCGCAGGCCGACCTCGATGCGACCCCGATCGTCGAACCCGAACAGCGCCGCGGTCTCGGCGGTCATCTTCCGGATCACCTCGGGGAGCGCCAGCTGCGGACCGTTGCGGTCGCGGCACCAGTGGGTGAGCATCCACGTGGGCGTCGATGCATCGCAGATTAGGTTGCAGTGCGCTCCTCCGTCGGCGAGCCCGATCACCGCATGATCGCTCGACAGCATCTCGAACAGTGCGTCGCCGTCGCCGTTGGTGTATCCGAGCAGGGTGTTGAGGACGATGGCGTGCCCATCACGCTCGAGCAGGGCGTCGTAGTACACCTCGACGGGATCCCGGCCCGTCGCCGCCGCGATCCCGGCGATCGAATCGGCGTCGGTGGGCTCGTAGTTCACCGGATCGCCGAGTGGATACGTGCGCTCGAAGTTCTCCATCGCCTTGGCCAGGAGGGGCTCCGCGATCCGGAGCTGCTCGATCATCGTCTTGTACTCGTCGACGAGCGTCGCCCGCAGCGAGGGGTCGCCCATCGCCGCGACCCGCTCGTCGAGCGGAACCTCCATGAGCGGCGCATAGCTCGGGCACACCATGAACGGGTGCCGCGCGGTGAGCCCGAGCAGCACCCCGAAGGGTCGTCCGGCCACCTGGGCTGTCACCGAGTGGCCCTGCTCGCGGACACGACCGACGAGCTCGAGGTGCTTGCGGAAGTCGTCGGGGGCGACGTCGGTCTGCAGCATCAGGAACGTCACGGGCACGCCCGCCTCCTCGGCGAGGCGGCACATCCAGTCGACCTCCAGGTCCGGGGAGATGTGGTCCTCGGTCGGGATCACCCCGGACGGGGCGACCTCGAAGATGCCCTTGCCGGCGGCCTTGACGGCTCGCCCGATCGCGAACAGCTCCTCCTCGGGAGCGAACGTGCCGGGAACGGGTTCGCCCGACAGCGATCGGTGGCCGAGCGTCCGGCTGGTCGAGAACCCGCGGGCTCCGGCCGCGATCGCCTCGGCGACGATCTGCGCCATCGAGTCGATTTCCTCCGCCGTCGCAGGCTCGTTCGCCGCACCGCGCTCGCCCATCACGTACGCGCGCACCGGGCCGTGCGCGATCATCGCCGCCACGTCGGCGGTGTACTCGCCCCGGTCGAGCGCGTCCAGGTACTCGGCGAAGCTCTCCCAACCCCACGACATGCCCTCGGTGAGCGCGGAGCCGGGGATGTCCTCGACACCCTCCATCAACTCGATCAGGAACTGCTCCTGACCCGGCCGGACCGGAGCGAACCCCACCCCGCAGTTGCCGAACACCACGGTCGTCACGCCATGCGGCGTCGACGGCGCCAACTCGGCATCCCACGTCGCCTGGCCGTCGTAGTGCGTGTGGATGTCGACGAAACCGGGCGTGACCAGGCGGTCGGTCGCGTCGATCTCGCGGGCGGCTCCGCCGATGTCGGAGCCGATTGCGACGATGCGGTCGCCGTCGATCGCAAGGTCGGCGACGAACGGATCCCCGCCGCTGCCGTCGACGATGGTGCCGTTGCGGATGACGAGGTCGTACATGCGCGGCCACGCTACGCGTCGACGTGCAACCGCTGCGGAGCGGAGGGTGGCGACGGTGTGTCGACCACCGAGCGGCGCAGGCCGCCGTCGGATCAGCCCGGTGTCAGCGCGGTGACCTCGATCTCGACGCGCATGCGCGGGTCGGCAAGGCCGACGACGGTCATCGTGGCGGCGGGGAGCGCCTCGCCGAAGTAGCGACGCAGCGACGGCCAACACGCTTCGAAGTCGTCGGCGTCCGGCAGCATGTATCTCACCCGCACGACGTCGGCGGCAGACGCCCCCGCCCTCATGAGCGCGTCGTCGATGTTGCGCAGTGTCTGGTCGACCTGCTCGACGATGTCGTCGGAGATCGTCATGTCGGAGTAGTCGAAGCCGGTGGTTCCGGCGACGAACACCCAGCGCCCATCGACGACGGCACGCGAGTAGCCGACGAGCCGTTCGAATTCGCTGCCCTGGGAGATTCGCCGTCGTTCGGAGTGCATCCGTGCAGGATTCCACATGGACCGCTCATCGAGTCGGCCAGGTGGCGACCGTTTCGTAGATCGCACCCGTGTCGTGCAGCGTGCTGCTCACCAGGGCGACCTCGGTGACATCGAACGTCGCGTCGAAACGTCGGCCGGCACTTCGGCTCGGTCGAGCACGACGGGCGAGGCGGGCCACGGTGATGTGCCCCTGGAAGCGCTTGCGTTCGCGTTCGGTGCCCACGCCGCGGAGCGTCTGCCGGACCACTGCCGCGAGATCGTCGACGCCCGCCACCGGCGAGATCAGGGATCGCTCGCCGAGCAGGTCGAACGCGGGGCCGATCACGGCGGTGGCCGCCGGGAGGAGCACCTGATCGAGCCGGTCGATCACCTCGTCCTCCTCCGCGTCGCCGAGGAACCGCAGTGTGATGTGGAGATTCTCCTGCGGGACCCACTTGACGCCCTGGTCCTTCGGCCGGTCCATGTCGGCGAGTCGGTCGAGCACGTCGTCCGGCGGCCAGATCGCCACGAACAGCCGAGCCATCTCGCCAGTGTGGCGGCTCAACGACTCCGGCGCCAGGCCGAGAAGCTGCCGACCGCCCCGGCGTTCGGTCGCACGAGCCAGGGCCACGGGTGCAACTCGACCACGTCGAGCTGCGATCGCAGACGGCGCGCCCTCGGCACCGGAGCGAACGTCGTGGCGAGCGACCGACCGCCGAGCACGTCGGCAGGATCGCCGAGGTGCACCTCGACCGCACGGATCGTCGCCAGCTCGGCCAACCGGTCGGCGAGGAACACCAGCCGCTTCGACGACAGCCTCAGGCGGCGCAGCAGGGGCTCGTCGAAGACGAAGACCACCGGCAGGTCGGCGTGGGCCGCCAGCGCTGGATCGCCGTCGCCGAGACTCTCTGCCGTCAGCCACACCACGTCTGGCGCGCCGGTCGAGTGCACGTCGATCGGACCCGCGGTGGCGTCGGGGTCGGGATCGGCGGAGAGGAGTTCGTCGTCGTCGGCGGGTGGCAGCGTGCGCTCGTCGGGCCACTGCTCGACGGGGCAGCCGTCACGGTGTACGCACCGCTCGCACAGCTCGGGTGCCCGCTTCTCCACCTGCCAACGACTGAAGCCGTACGGCTTGCCGGTCCCTGCACCGATCGTCCACTGCCATCCGAGACGGTTCGCCGCCCGCGACCCGTCGAGCAGGTGAGTGAAGAACCGGCGCTCGCCCTCATGCCAGTCCGCGCCGTGGCGGACCGTCCACTGGGAGGCCATCCACATCCGCGACTGGTTGACCAACCAGCCGTTGCGCTCCAGTTCGTCGACCGAGGCGGCGATGCACGCCATCGAGCGGTCCCAGGGATCGTCGGTGCGGTCGGAGTCGACCACCGGTTCGTACCGGAGCCCGGACCGCGTGCGCCGGCCCAGCCGGGCGTACACGTGGCGGGCGTACTCCTGCCACATCAACTCGTCTCGGAACTTCTGGCGGTCCTTGCTCGGGCCACTGGTGGCGGCGAGCGACACCTGCGGCAACGTCAGCAATCCATGGCGGATGTACGGCGACAGGCCCGTCGCACCGCGCGCCGACACGGGCAGGACCTCGTTGCGACGGCGTGCGTAGCCGTCGACGTCGAGCCGGGCGAGCGTCGCGTCGGCCGCCGCCTGCGTGCCCTCGAAGCGCGGCGATCGACCCACCTCCGAGTCGCAGGAGACCTGGAGGAGATGCTCCCGCACCCACCCGTCGACGTCGTCGGTGCGGGGGTTGGGCAGCAGCGTCAACACTCGACCGACGATCTCCCGCCTGTGATGAGGTGTCGGTGCAGGGGGTTGCGCACAACGCTCATCGCCGGAGGAGTATGGACGTGTCAGGCCGGGGCGAGGGCGGCCTCGCGCTTGTCGGCGAAGCGCTTGGCGACCTTCTCGCTGGTGGCGAGACGCTTCATCAGCTTCTCCTGGGCGATCGCTCCGTCGCCGGTGAGCCCACCGATGTTGGCGGCATCCCACTGGCGCAGGACGACCGGCACGAGGATCTGCTCGTAGTGCACCTGGAGGTCGTAGATCCCGGCCTTGGCGATCAGCGCCGCGTGTCGGTCGAAATCGGGGATGCCGGTGCCCGGCATCGCGAAGTTCCGGACCTGCTTCTCCATGGCGATCATCATCGTGTTCGGGTCGGCCTCGATCGCGGCCGCAGCGAGGTCGCGGTAGAAGAGTTGGTGCAGGTTCTCGTCACTGCCGACTCGCTTCATCACCTCGTAACCGGCGGGGTCGCCGAGCAGTGCGCCGGTGTTGCGATGGGAGATCCTGGTGGCCAGCTCCTGGAGCGCGAGGTAGATGAACCCCTCGTACAGCGGTGGGTTCGGGGTCTGGCCGCCCGACACCTGGGCCATGCGCGAACGCTCGAGTTCGACGGGATCGATCGCCCGCGTGGTCATCAGGTAGCCGTAGATCGCCATCGAGTGGCGGCCCTCCTCGGCGGTCCACCGACGCACCCAGGTGCCCCAT
Source organism: Ilumatobacteraceae bacterium (assembly GCA_963710625.1). Classification (GTDB taxonomy): domain Bacteria; phylum Actinomycetota; class Acidimicrobiia; order Acidimicrobiales; family Ilumatobacteraceae; genus Sva-07. The sequence goes on from CAVQBG010000010.1 coordinate 228,574, forward strand.
GCTCCATCCTTGCCGAACATCTGCTCGACCGTGCGGAAGTAGTAGGGCAGGTTGTCCTCGGTCAACAGGTTGACCAGCAGCGCGCTGCGGACCTCCGGGGTGATCTCGTGGCCGTCGAGGTCGGCGTCGTCGGGGGTCCACTGGTGGCCCCTGACGTGATCGCGCCCTCGGCTGTAGGGCACGTAGTCGTGCGGGAACCACTCCTTGGAGGTGGTGAGGTGCCGCTCGAGGAGGCTCTCGGCGACCGGGGTCAGTTCGTTGAGCAACTCGGACTCGTTCACGATCCCAGCCTACCGACCAGTAGGTAGAAGATCCAGTCAGGCGTTCGGTTCGTGGCGTTCGGGTCAGATGCCGCTCTCGGTGATGTCGTAGCCGGCCGCCCGCGCCGACTCGAGCAGCCGCTGTGCGTGCTCGGAGCCACGCACCTCGAAGGTGGCGTGGATGCCGGTCTCCCGAACGTGGAGATCGAGGCCCTCGCGGATGTGTTCCACCTCGATCAGATCGGCCCCGCCGTCGGCGAACACGGTCAGGAGCGTCGCCAGCCCCCCAGGGCGGTCGTCGATGCGAGCGACGACCGACAACCGTCGACCCGCCTGGTTCTCGTGCCGTCGGATCAGGCTCGGGACGACACCGAGATCGACGTTTCCGCCCGACACGACGACGCACGTCGTGCCCGCCTCGCTCGGTCGCACCGCGCCGGACAGCAGTGCAGCGACGCCGACCGCTCCCGCACCCTCCGCGTAGAGCTTGGCCCGATCCATCAGCAGCACCATGGCATCGGCGATCGAGTCCTCGTCGACGGTCACGATTTGGTCGACCCAGTGCTCGACCAGCGGCCCGGTGATCGTGCCGGGGTACTTGACCGCGATCCCGTCGGCGAGGGTCAGCACCGGCCCCTCGGGCACGGCACCACCCGCGTACGGGGCGCACACGGTGGCCTGGACGCCGATCACCCGGACCCCGGGACGTCTCGACTTCACCGCGATCGCCGTGCCGGAGATCAGCCCGCCGCCCCCGAGCGGCACGATCACGGTCGACAGGTCGTTGATGTCATCCACCAACTCGAGCCCGAGCGTCCCCTGCCCGGCGACGACCGCCGGATCGTCGTAGGGGGAGCAGAACGCCATGCCGGTCTCCTCGGCGTGAGCCTGTGCCGCCGCGACGGCGGCCTTGAGGTCGGTGCCGATCTCCGTGACGACGGCACCGTGTTGGCGCGATGCCTCGATCTTGGTGATCGGCGCTCCGGTCGGGACGAAGATCCGGCAGGGCACCCCGAAGTGTTGGGCCGCGAATGCAAGCGCTTGGGCGTGATTGCCGGCGCTGCCCGTCGTCACGCCGCTCGCAGCGCCCGCGCCGAGCGCGGCGAGCTTGTTGATCGCGCCGCGCAACTTGAACGATCCGGTGCGCTGCAGGTTCTCGGCCTTGAGCACGACGTTCCCACCGATGTCCTCCGACAACGTCAGCGAGGTGATCACCGGCGTGTGTTTGGCGACGTCCGCCGTCACCACCCGGGCTGCTTCGATGTCGGCGAGGTCGACGCTCACCGGCGCACCGTACCGCGATCACCTCGCGGGTCTGACCTCTGGGTCAGGTGGCTTCCTCGGGCAGGGGGTGCTCGGGCAGCTTGCGGACGCGCGCCCGGCGGCGACGGCGGGCGGGGATCATCTCCCGCATCGACTCGAGGTTGCCGAAGCACAGCAGCCGATCGTTGCCCTCCAGCACGCGTGAGTCACGAGGGTTGGGGATCACGTCGGTGTCGCGGTGCAGCGTCAGCACGGTGATGTCGCGATCGCGGAGCCCGGAACCGCCGATCGTCTTGCCGACGAAGTCGCCGTCCTCGCGCACCAGCAATTCGGCGACGCCGTAGCCGGTGCTGACCGTCAGTCGTTGACGGACGTCGAGTTCGGGGAACGCAACCTGGTTGGCGACGTGGTCGATGATCGCGCCGGCGACGTCGAGGTCGGTCGCCCGCTCGATGCCTTCGAGGCCAGGCGACGAATTGACCTCCATCACCATCGGCCCGTCGTTGCCCTCGAGCATGTCGACGCCGGCCACCCGCAACCCCATGATCTGCGCGGCGCGCACCGCGGTCCGTTCGTATTCGTGGTCGAGCGACACCGGCTCGACCGACCCACCTCGGTGCACGTTCGAGCGGAACTCGTCGCCCTGCGCGGTCCTGCGCATCGCGGCGACCACCCGGTCGCCGATCACCAGGGCGCGGATGTCGCGACCCTTGCTCTCGGCGATGAACTCCTGGATCAGGACGTTCTGCTTTGTGTTGTGGAGTGTCTCGATGATCGCCTCGGCGACCTTGCGGTCGGGTGCGAGGATCACGCCGATGCCCTGGGTGCCCTCGAGCAGCTTGATCACGACGGGAGCGCCACCGACCCGGTCGATCGCCGGAAGTACGTCCTGCCGGTTCCGGACGAACGCGGTCTTCGGCATGCCGATGTCGTGACGGGACAGGATCTGGATCGCACGCAGCTTGTCGCGGGAGTTCGTGATGCCGTTCGCCGTGATCGGCGTGTACACGTCCATCTGTTCGAACTGGCGCACCACCGCCGAGCCGAAGTAGGTGATCGACGCACCGATGCGCGGCAACACGGCGTCGTAGTCGGACAGCGGCTTGCCGCGGAACTGAAGGTCCGGTTCGGAGCTCGACAGGTCGATGGCGAATCGCAGGGTGTTGAGCACCTTGCAGTCGTGGCCCCGTTCGAGTGCGGCCAGTTTGAGGCGCTGTGTGCTGTACGAGCGCGGGGCGCGGGAGAGAATGGCGAGCTTCACGGACGATCCTGACTGTGATTGGAGACGAAACGGCCCAGGGTGGACATGGTGTCATCGCTGACCTGGGCGAGATGGACGAGCGCGTCGCCCTGATTGACGAGCGGTTGCTGGACGCGCCCGATCACGATGCCTCGGCTGGGCGCGGTGACCCGGGCGAGGCGTTTGCCGACGGAGTCGTGGATGACCCCGAGCAGCTGCCCACGCTGGACGACCTCACCGAGCTCGGCGTCGAGCAGGGCGATGCCGCTGCGCCGGGCACGCACCCAGGTGCTGCTCCGGCTCTCGACGGGCATCGGACGCGGCCCGGCGGTGTCGGGGTCGATCACGGCCACCTCGGCGAGGACTCTGCGGATGCCCTCGACTCCGGCGGTCAACGCGTCATCGTCGAAGCGCAATGCCTCGCCACCCTCGAACAGCAGCACGGTCGCCCCGCGCTCGGTCGCTGCCCCCCGGAGTGAGCCGTCACGGATCCGGGAGTGGAGCATCAGCGGGGCACCGAACGCCTCGGCGAGCTTGCGGGTCTCGGGGTCGTCGAGGTCGGCGCGGATCTGCGGCAGGTTCGTGCGGTGATCGGAACCGGTGTGGAGATCGATGCCGACGTCACACCGGCTGACGATCTCGGTCATGAACAGGTTGGCGATCCGGGCCGCGAGCGAGCCCGTCTGGGAGCCGGGGAACGACCGGTTGAGGTCGCGACGGTCTGGGAGGTAACGATCGCCGTTGAGGAATCCGTGGACGTTCACGATCGGTACGGCGATCACGGTGCCGGCCATCGAGCGGGCGTCGAGACCGCGCGTCACGCGGCGGATGATCTCGACGCCATTGATCTCGTCGCCGTGGACCGCAGCACTGAGCCACACCGTTCGGCCGTCCCGTCGCCCGTGGAACACCTGCAGTGGCAGGGAGATCCGGGTACCGGTGACCAGCCGGGCGATCGGCAGTTCACCGGTCGCCGAACGGCCGGGGGCCACGTCCAGCTCGCCGATCCTGAACGACCCGCGTCGTGCGACGCTCACGATCGCCTCCGGTTCTTGAGCCGGACGTCCTTCGGTGGTCGCCCTCCGAGGTAGGACACGCCGGGGTCGACCAGGAAGCGACGGCGGATCGCTTCGCGTCCGACCAGCATCCGGAACCCCATCTCGTCACGTCGCGTGAGGGTGATCTCGGCATCGACGGTGACGCCGGCGATCGTCATCGGTACACGCACGACCGGTCGGTGGCCGATCTCACCCGACGAGCTGCGGACATCGCGCGTCGAGGCGACTGCTGCTTCGGCGACGACAGCGTCGGCGGTGGAGCGCTGCCACGGATGGATCTCGAAACGCACCCAGGCTGCGCCACTGCGATCGAACCACTCGAGATCGAACGCGTGCAGCGACGAGGTGCGAGCGCCGGTGTCGATCTTGGCCTTCAGGTGGCTGACGTTCCACTGGGGGAGGCTCACCCATTCGCGCCAACCGAGCACGGGGCGATCAGCACGCCGAGAGGATGACACGAGCCGCACGGTACACCGCCGACGATCGGTTCTGTCGCGGCCGACGTGAGCGATGTCACACGTGGGAAATCCCGTAACTGCCGAGTGGGACGTCGTCCGAACTGGCACGATGTTTCTCCGTAACACAACCGTAATGTTTCGGCGTCACGCCGATGAAGGAAGTCACTCGATGTTGTCCTGGTTCGCCTCCGTCTCCGAAGCCCTCATGCTCCTCCCGATCGCGATCGTCGCATCGTGGGTGGCGCGCACGGTCATCAGAACCCTCACTCGCCGCGCGGTGCGCCGGGCGCAACGATCCGAGGGTTCGTGGCGAGTACGTCTCGACCGCCTCGGCGACCAGGGGCAGGCCGACACTCGCAAGCGCCAGCGGGCCGACTCGGTGGCCAAGATGATCGGCCGGTTCGTCACGGTGCTGATCTTCACCTTCGCCACCTTCGGCGCGATCGAACTGATGGGCGTCAGCCTGGCGTTCGCGATCTCGAGCGCCGGGTTCATCGGGCTGGCGCTGGCGCTCAGTGGACAGGATCTCGTGAAGGACTTCCTCGCTGGAACCCGGGCGCTCCTCGAGGACCGCTACGCCGTCGGCGACGACGTCGTGTTGCGCGTGGGTGGGACCGAGGTGCGCGGCATCGTCGATCTGATCGGGAGCGCGTCGGTGCGGCTCCGCACGCCCGACGGTGCGACCTGGCATGCGGGCCACCACTCGGTGGAATCGGTCGCCAACCTGTCGCAGCTTCCCGCGGTCAGCGACATCGAGGTGCCGCTCGAGGAATGGGCGGCCGCCGACGAGCGCGACGCCGTGGAACGGCTCACCGATGCCTCCAACGACGTGGGACTCACCGGTGTCGTGTTCCTCCGCGACATCGAGACCCACGAGCCCGACGAGCAGCACTCGCCGGCCCCGACGGTGACCGTGCGCGTGAAGACGAATCGTCCGCTCAGTTCTCCCGAGACGGAGATCGTGCGCGACAAGTTGCTCGATCGGTGATTCACTTGGTTCCGATGCGCCGCTCGACGAGCTGACGCCGAATCGAGCGGATGAACGTGAGCGCCCCGGAGACAACTCGAGCCACCTCTGGCAGGACCGCTGCGCTGGCCTTCGGTGCCCTCGGCATCGTCTACGGCGACATCGGGACGAGCCCGATCTATGCGATCCGGGAGACGTTCGACCACGCCGGCCTCGACGCGACGACCCAGAGCGCGTACGGCGTCGCGTCGGTCGTCTTCTGGGCGCTGATCATCGTCATCTCGATCAAGTACCTGTCGTTGGTGATGAGAGCGGACAACCACGGCGAGGGCGGCATCCTCGCACTCACCGCGCTCGTGGCGCCGTCGAAGGGCAATGCCAAGGGCGCCCTCGCGGCGGTGGTGACCCTCGGCGTGTTCGGTACCGCCCTGCTCTACGGCGACGGGTTGATCACTCCGGCGATCTCGGTGCTCAGCGCCGTGGAGGGCTTCGAGGTTGCGAGCACCGCGTTCGAGCACTTCGTGATCCCGATCTCGATCGCGATCCTCGTCGGGTTGTTCACCGTGCAACGCCACGGCACGGCGCGGATCTCGTCGGTGTTCGGGCCGGTGATGCTCGTCTGGTTCGCCACGCTCGGCGTCCTCGGTCTCAACCAGGTCATCCAACATCCCGGTGTCGCTCGTGCGGTCTCGCCCTCCTACGCGATCGACTTCTTCGTCAACCAGCCGGCGAATGCGTTCGTGGCCCTGGGTTCGATCTTCCTGGTGGTCACGGGCGGCGAGGCGCTGTACGCCGACATGGGTCACTTCGGTCGCCGGCCGATCCAGTTCAGCTGGTACGCGCTCGTCCTGCCTGCGTTGTTGCTGAACTATTTCGGGCAGGCCGCGCTGGTCGTCGCCGATCCGAGCGCCATGGAGAGCCCGTTCTACCGTCTCGCTCCGTCCTGGGCGATCGTGCCGCTCGCCGTCCTGGCCACGTGCGCCACCGTGATCGCCTCGCAGGCGTTGATCTCCGGTGCGTTCTCCCTGACCGCCCAGGCGGTGCAACTCGACTACCTCCCGCGTATGCGGATCACCCACACCTCGCCCGACCACGTCGGCCAGATCTATGTCCCGGTCGTGAACTGGCTGTTGATGATCGGCTGTGTCGGCCTCGTCCTCGGGTTCCGCTCGTCGGCCAACCTCGCTTCTGCATATGGAATCGCCGTCACCATGACGATGCTGATCACGACGCTGCTGTTCTTCCGGGTGGCGCTTCAGCGGTGGAATTGGTCGCTCACCCGGGTGTTGGCCATCTGCGTTCCCCTCTTCGTGGTCGACATCGCCTTCCTGTCGGCCAACTTGGTCAAGGTCGTCTCGGGTGGATGGTTCCCGCTGCTCGTCGGCCTGGTCCTCGTCGTGTTGATGACGACGTGGAGGAAGGGTCGGCAGCTGGTCGCGGCGCGGATCCACCGGGGTGAGCGTCCGATCGAGGTCGTGGTCCACGAGGCAGTGGTCGCCGATGCGGCGCGTGTCCCAGGGATCGCGGTCTACATGTTCAAGGACGCCGGTGCTGCTCCACCGGCACTGATCACGAACATCACGCACAACCACGTGCTGCATCAGCTCACCCTGATGGTGTCGGTGGAGACCGACGACGTGCCGCGGGTGCCCCCGAGCGAACGCCTCAGCGCACGCAAGGTGGGCCCGGGCATCCAGCAGGTGACGCTGCGCTTCGGGTACCTCGACGATCCCGACGTGCCGAGCGCGTTGGCGCTGTTGGACCTTCCCGGGCAGGACTTCGATCCCGACAGGGTCACCTACTTCATCGGGCGGGAGTCCGTGACCGCGACGAAGGCGCCGGGCATGCACCCGGCGCGGGAGCGACTGTTCGTGGCGATGAACCGCAGTGCCGGAAGCGCCACCCGCTTCTTCTCGCTGCCGGTCGATCGCGTTTTCGAAGTCGGCACCCTCGTCGAGATCTGACCGCCGCGTGTCGTCGCACGGGAGCGGTGCGGTCAGCGGCCGCCGAACTCGGTGGTGATGACGCGGCCGATGCGGTCGGCGGCGCTGGGTGCGAGGTCGGTGACGACGAAGGAGCGCTGGAGCCATCGGTCGGTGCCGTCGAAGCGAGCGGAGAACGGCGAGCGACCGTGGACGGCGACGTTGTTGTCGACGACGAGCAGATCGCCTGGCTCGAGGACGACCGACGTCTCGACGTCGGCGATCGCCGACCGCACGGCGGCCAGGGTGTCGTCGGCGGTCGGGTCGACCCCGACGGTGAGGTCGGCGTCGAAGATGAACGTCGGCTCGTCACGAGTGCCGGTGACGAGCGGCCGTGCGGGGCCGAGTTCGTTGGCCCGCCCGGCGAGGAAGCTGGCATCGACCGCGGTTCGGAAACGGGGCTCGAACATCATGTCGACGACGTCGTCGGGAAGGTGATCCATGATGTCGTGCACCGATGCGAGCGTCGTGTGTGCAGCCGGATCACCGCGAAGGCACAGCAGCAGCAGATAGCGGGGCCGATACGGGTGGAACGCCGTCTCGGTGTGGAACATCAGGCTGGAACGCGAGGACGTCGACGTCTGCCGGTCTGCGTCGGTCTGCGTCGGCACGATGTTCTGCACGATGCGGCCACCGTGTTCGGGGACGTAGCCGACCGGCTGGCCGAGGCGTCGGGCCACGGTGAGCAGGGCGAGTTCGGTCGCCAGATCCTTGTCGACCGGCGCCTCGGGGGCGGGGGGAGTGGGCGGGAGTTCGCCGATCGGCACGTTGCGCAGCAGGAGTGCACCCGCACGCGGTGGTGCGACCGTGAAGCGCACGAGGGCGTCGTCGACATCGGCGGGCAGGGTGCGGGCAGCGACGGCAGCGGCATGCACCAGGTCCTCGCCCAGGTCGCTGCCCGGTGCATCGGTCGCGGCGACGCGCCAGCTCGAGGCATCGACGGCGGGCACGGCCACGAGGGTGTCGGTGACGTGGTTCATGTGGGCACCTCCTGCGCGATGGAACGAGTGTTTCAGTGTATCACATCGATGAAACAGATTCGATCAGTTGGTGTCGGGCTACCGTGCCGACGCATGGATCTGGAGCGACGACTGGCCGAGCGGGCGACCGCGCTGACCCCGTCGGAGCGTCGCATCGGTGAAACGATCCTCGCCGCCCCGAACCTCGTGGCCTTCGGCACGGTCGCCGACGTGGCCGAGGCCGCGCGAACAGGGACCGCAACGGTGGTGCGCTTCGCCGTGAAACTCGGCTTCGACGGGTACTCGCAGCTGCAGGCATCGGTCCAGCGCGACGTGGGCGGCCAGTTGCGGCCCGCGGTCGAGCGGATCCGCGACCAGCGGGTGGGAGACGACGCGCTGGCCGCCAGACATGCCGATGTCGAGGCGGCCAACGTCCGGTCGACGCTCGAATCGATCCGTGCCGGTGACGGGCGAGCGGTGGTCGATCGCCTCGCCGACGACACCGCGCCGGTTCTCGTGCTCTCCGGTGTGGCCTCGCGCGGCGTGGCGCTGCAGTTCGTCGGCGACCTCGACCAACTCCGACCCGGCGTCCACCTGCTCGACGGCACGCAGATCGATGTCGTCAGGACGCTCGCGCTCACCGGGCCCGGCGCGACCCTCCTCGTGCTCGACCTCCGTCGATACGAGCGCTGGCTGATCGACGCGTTGACGGCGGCGCGTGAGCGCGGCGCCTGGACGATCGCAGTCACCGACAGCGTGTTGTCGCCACTCGCCTCGGTCGCCGAGCACTCGTTCGTCGTGGCGGCGGCATCGACCGGGCCGTTCGACAGCCACGTCGGCACGTTGGCGTTGCTCAACCTGTTCGTCGTCGAGGTGGCAGCTGCACGGCGCGAACATGCCGCCGAGCGGCTCGAGGCGATCGAGCAGGCATGGGGCGCCGCCGACGCCCTCACCGACGACGGGAAGTAGCGTCGCGACGATGAGCGAACTGCGCGTGGCCGCACTCCAGATGGCGATGACGGACGACGTCGCCACCAACCTCGCGACCGCCGAACGCCTGGTGCGCGACGCTGCCTCGCAGGGGGCGCGGATCATCCTGATCCCCGAGTTGTTCGAAGGGCCGTACTTCTGCAAGGACCAACTGCCGGAGCACCTCGACCGGGCGGTGCCGCTCGACGGTCATCCGACCGTGGCCCACTTCGCTGCCGTCGCGTCCGAGCTCGGCGTGGTCCTCCCGTTGAGCGTGTACGAGCGTGCCGGTCAGGCGCTGTTCAACACCGTCGTGATCGTCGACGCTGACGGGTCGGTGCTCGGCCACTACCGCAAGAGCCACATCCCCGACGGCCCCGGCTACACCGAGAAGTACTACTTCTCACCGGGCGACACGGGCTTCCGGGTCTGGCACACGCAGCACGGTGTGATCGGCGTCGGCATCTGCTGGGACCAGTGGTTCCCCGAGTCGGCCCGCTCGATGGCGTTGTTGGGCGCCGAGGTGCTGCTGTACCCGACGGCGATCGGCAGTGAGCCACCCGACCCGACCTGGGACTCGAGCGGGCACTGGCAGCGTGTGATGCAGGGACACGCCGGCGCGAACCTGATGCCGGTCGTCGCAGCCAACCGCATCGGGCGCGAGGTCGGTCAGACCTGCGAGATCATCTTCTACGGATCGTCGTTCATCGCCGACAACACCGGCGCCAAGATCGCCGAAGCCGGCCGTGACGGCGAGGCGGTGCTCGTGGCGAGCTTCGATCGCGAGCAGCTGCGGACCCAACGAGCTGCGTGGGGGCTCTTCCGCGATCGGCGCCCCGAGCTGTACGGCCCGATCGTCACGCTCGACGGCGCGCACGGGATCGGCCAGCGATGAGCCAACCCTCCGCATCTCGTGGTCTCGCTCATCGCACCGGTTCTGGACCGGCAAGTGATGAGCCAACCCGCCGTATCCGGTGGTTTCGCTCATCGCTTTGGGTGGGACAGGGGGACGAGACGTGACCCGGTTGCCGGCCGAGTGGGAGCCGCACGACGGGACGGCGATGTGCTGGCCGGCGCGAGCGGACATGTGGGGCGATCTGTTCGCCGACGCCGAGGCGGCTCATGCCGAGGTGGCGAACGCGATCGCCCGGTTCGAGCCGGTGACGATGCTGGTGGCGCCCCGCAGCGTCGAGCGGGCCGCAGCCGCCTGCGGACCGGGTGTCGACGTCGTCGAGCTGCCGATCGACGACTCGTGGTTCCGCGACTCCGGCCCGATCTACGTCGTCGACGACGAGGGGCGGACGGTCGCCACCGATTGGCGTTTCAACTCGTGGGGCGACAAGTTCCTGCCGTACGACGACGACGCCGCCGCTGCGGCTCGCTTCGCCGAACGCCGGGGCGATCCGGTCCGGTCGATCGACATGGTGTTCGAGGGCGGATCGATCACCGGCGACGGCGACGGCACGCTCGCCACCACCACCCAGTGTCTGCTGCACCCCAACCGCAACCCGACGATGACACAGGTGGAGATCGAGGCAGTGCTCCGAGCCGAGCTCGGCGCAGAACGCACGATCTGGCTGCCGCACGGACTCGCGCTCGACGACGACACCGACGGCCACGTCGACAACATCGCGGCGTTCGCTGCGCCGGGGCGTCTGGTGCTGCAGGGATGCGACGACCTCGACGAGGCCGACTGGCTGCGGCTCGACGTCGACCGCCGCGTCGCCCAGGGTGCACTCGACGCGCGCGGGCGGCCGATCGACGTCGTCACCGTGCCCGTCCTGCCATTCGCCGAGATCGACCGTGGTGAGGGCGTCGAGCGGGTGGTCGTGCCCTACCTCAATTACTACTTGGGCAACGGGTTCGTCCTCGTGCCGACGTGCGGCCACGATGCCGACGCGGACATGGTGGCCCTGATCGCCGAGCAGTACCCCGGCCGGGAAGCGATCGCCCTCGACGTCGGTGCGATCCTCGCCGCCGGTGGCGGCGGCATCCACTGCATCACCCAACAACTTCCCGTCTGACAACCCCGAGATCCGCCCCCCACCACCCCGAAATCCGCCTCGATCCGCACGCTCAGCGCGACAGACGGGGCAGATTCGGGGTGGGATGGGGGTCTGCGGGGTGTGGCAGGCTGGAGCGCATCGAGACGGCGCGTGTGGATCAGTGGTTGTGGTCGGTCCGGATGACCAAGACACGCAGTGACGCCGCGGCCGCGTGCCGGGGCGGGCACGTCGAGATCAACGGCAAGGCGGCGAAGCCGGCGTCGCCGGTGAAGGTCGGCGATCGTGTCGAGGCGTATCTCCACGATCGCGAGCGCATTCTCGAGGTTCGAAACCTGATCGTGAAACGGGTCGGAGCGAGCCTCGCGGTCGATTGTTACGTCGACCACAGCCCGCCCCTGCCGGAACGCGAACAGGACGTCCCGGTCTTCCAACGTGATCGTGGTGCCGGGCGTCCGACCAAGCGTGACCGGCGGCGACTCGACCGTCTCCGCGGACGCGGCTGACCGTCGCTAGCGTGCCGGCAGCGTGCCCGTGATCGACCCTCTCTCCGACGCTGCATCGACGGTTGCGCCGAGCGCGGACCACGACCACGTTCACCCGATGGTCCGCGGCGGTGTGGCACTGTGGACGCTGTTCCTCGGCTTCGCCATGCTGATGTTGGGCAACGGACTCAACCTCGCCGTGCTCGGCGTGCGGATGGTCGACGAGGGCTTCGACGTCCAGGTCAGCGGTGTCGTGATGGCCTGCTACTTCGCAGGGTTCCTGCTCGGGCCGCTGTTGGTGATCCGGTGGCTGTCGGGGGTCGGTCACATCCGGGTGTTCGCCAGCCTCGCATCGATCGCTTCGTGTGTCGTGCTCGCTCACTTCGTGTGGGTGAACCCCGTCAGCTGGTCGGTGCTGCGGTTCGTGTTCGGCTTCTGCATGGCCGGTCTCTACGTCGTCGTCGAATCGTGGTTGAACGACGCGTCGACCGTGCGCACCAGGGGCCGGACGCTCGCGGTCTACATGATCGTGTCGATGGGCGGACTCGGCCTCGGCCAGTTGCTGATCGCAACGGGCAACCCGAACGAGCCGGTGTTGTGGGTCGTGGCGTCGATCCTGGTGTCGATGTCGTTCGTCCCGATCGCGCTGGCCGCGACCACGGACGCACCGCCGGTTCGGGTGTCGCCCACGATGCGGGTCCGCGAGTTCTACCGAACGGCGCCGACCGGTCTGGTCGGCATCCTGTTCGTGGGGGCCTCGCACGGGATCCTCTTCGGGCTGAGCGCGGTCTACGCGACCCGGGCGGGGTTCGGGCCGGGCACGACGGCGGTCTTCCTCGCGCTGCCGTCGATCGGAGCGTTGGTGTTCCAGTGGCCGATCGGGTGGTCGTCGGACCGCTTACCGCGACGCGGTGTCATCTTCGTCGTCGCCATCGCGGCCGCCGCCGTGGCGACGCTGCTCGCTCTCACGCCCGAGGGCAGCCTGGCGGCGCTCCCGATGATGTTCCTGCTGGGTGGGCTGACCTTCCCGCTGTACTCGCTGCTGCTGTCGCACACGCTCGACCGGTCGGCACCCGGCACGGCGATGGGCGCGAGCGGCACGTCGCTGCGGGTCAACGGCGTCGGCGCGGTGCTCGGGCCGATCATCGCCGGAGCGATCATGGCGTCGTTCGGCGAGACCTCGTTCTTCTGGTGTCTGGTGGCCACACACGGGATGATCGCGCTGTACGTCGCGTACCGTCTCGTCGCCGAGGACGCGATCCCGATGAGCCTCCAGGGCCCGTTCGTCCCGATGCCGGCGCGCGCCAGCGAGTTCGCGATCCGGTTGACGTCGCGCCCGTTGCGGGCGTCCCGGGCTCGGCTGCGCCGCGAATCGGATCGCTGAGCAGTCGTTCTCAGAGTCCTCACAGAGTGGACCGTCACGATGATGCCGAACCCGACCACCCACTCATCCCAAGGCGGTACCACGATGAACCCGACAACCACCCCCATCCAGCCGGTCCCCAGGAGCCACGGTCTCAAGAAGGTGTTCGCAGCGACGCTCCTGACCGGCGTTGCAGCCCTCACCTTCGGTGCCACGGCGGTCCAAGCGCAGGGCGCCACCGATGCGGGTGTCGTCGACACCCGCATCGAACGGGCGTGCGCTCGCATCCCGAACCTGCAGACTCGACTCGACAACGCGGTCGAGCGGATCACCGGCGAGGCCGACGTGCGCGGCTCACTTCGTTGGCTCGATACAAAGATCCAAGCGGCGACAGACGCCGGTCGTACGGATCTCGCAACGGCGCTGACCAACCGCCGAGTGGTGCGTGAAGCGACGCTCGAGGTGATCGAGCTCCGCAGGGCGAACCTCGACGAATTCGCAGCGCTGTGCGACGGACGCAGCTGATCTCGACCATGGTCGCGGCACTGGTGCTCTCCGGTGCCGCGGCCGGCTGCGCTCGATCCGACTCACAGCCCGCACGGTCCTCGCTCGCGATCACCGACGTGTCGGCAGCAGCTGCGTCTGATGTGCCGACGACGCCGCCGCCGATCCCACAAGTGTCGATCCCGCCGACCACTGCGCCATCCACGACGACGCTGTTGCAGCCAACCCCCATGCCGGTGCTCAGCGCCGACCAGCTCGCAGCCCTCGAATCCGAACTCGATCAGATCGATGCGATCCTCGCTGAGCTCGACCAGAGTTTCCGGGCGGACTGAGCCGATCGCGGCGGGAGGGCTGCGGGTATCGCAACGCAGCAATTGTCGACCTGGTTGACTCGGAGGCGGTGATGAAGGCGTCAGCGGCGAACATCTCCGACCGTGTCCTGCTCGTCGAGGACGACGTTGCGGTACGCGAGGCCGTGCGTTCCGGTCTGACGGTCCACGGATTCGACGTCAGCGTCGTTGCCGACGGAGAGGCGGCCGTCGAGGCCGTCGCCGCGAGACTCTACGACGTCGTCGTGCTCGACGTCGGTCTACCCGGCATGTCGGGGATCGATGTCTGCGTCGCGCTGCGGCGGCAGGAGATCGACGTGCCGATCCTGATGCTCTCGGCGCGCGACCAGGTCGGCGACCGGGTCGCCGGACTCCAGGCGGGCGCGGACGACTATCTCGTCAAGCCGTTCGACCTGTCGGAGCTCACTGCCCGTCTCGGCGCGCTGATCCGTCGATCCGTGCTCCGTCCGACGTCGACGGCGGTGCTCCGGCTCGGCAACCTGCGCGTGGACGCCGACGGGCGTCGTGCGGTCGTCGGCGACGATCCGCTCGACCTGACGCGACGCGAGTTCGACCTGCTCCTCGCGCTCGCGACCCACCCGGGCGTCGTCCTGTCTCGTCACCAGCTGCTCGAGATCGTGTGGGGCTACGACTTCGACGTAGACACCAACGTCGTCGACGTCTTCGTCGGTTACCTGCGTCGCAAGCTCGCCGCGGCCGGCCTTCCGCCGCTGATCGCGACCGTTCGCGGGGTCGGTTTCGTGTTCGAGGCGCGATGAAGCTCGCCACGCGCACCGGGCTGGCGGCACTCGTCGCCTCGGCGGTTGCGATCGTGCTGCTGTCGAACGCCATTGCGCTTCGATTCGAGGGCGTCCTGCGCGATCGGGTCGACGAGATCCTCGCTGATCGGGCGGAATCGGCGCCGGTTCTGGTCGCGGTCGGCGATCGCATCTCGGTGTCGGAGCTCAACGGTGTGATCGGATCCGCGAGGGTGTTGGTCGATGCGGGAACCGAAGCGGAACAGCTGATCGCGGTCGGTCCGCAACCGACGGGTGAACTCGTGCCGGTCGGGCAACCGGGTCTGCGAACCGTCGCGGTCGACGGAGAGAGCTGGCGGCTCCTCGCCGTCGACGTCGATGATGTTCCCACCGTCGGCGATCGCGCCGTCGTCGAGTTCGCAGAACCTCTGGGCGCGGTCCAGCAACGCATCCGCGACGTCCGTCGGCGGGTGGTCGTCGCCGGCCTGGTTGCGGCGCTCGGTGCGGGGGCGCTCGGATGGCTGATCGGGCGTCGGGCGGCGCGCCCGCTCACGCGCCTGCAGAACGATGCCGCCGGCATCGGGTCCGCTGACGCAGCGACATTGACGGTCGCCGATCGCTACGGCAGCCCGGAGGTCGACGACGTCGCCGCGGCCCTGAACGCCAGCCTCGCCGCTCTCAGCGCGGCCAGCGCCCGCCGCGAGGAGGCACTCGCCGCTGCCCGTGACTTCGCGGCGTCGGCGACGCACGAGCTGCGCACGCCGCTGCAGAGTGCGATGACCAACCTCGATGTCGCGCTGGTGAACGACCCCGGGGCCCGCCCGATCGCGCAGGCACGCTCGGATCTCGGCCGCATGGCTTCGTCGCTGGCTGCCGTGCAGGCACTCTCGCAGGCCGACCTGGCGCGGTTCGACTGGTTCGAGTCGATGGACCTCTCCGGGCTCGGTGATCTCGTCGATGAGGTGACGAGTGGCGCCGACGTCGAGCTCGACGTCGACGTCGACGTCGAGCACCTGTTCGCGATCTGGCCCGAGGGTGTGCGACTGGCGATCGACAACGTCGTGCGCAACGCGCTGACCCATGGCCGACGGCCTGACGGGTCCGCCGGACACATTCGCGTCGCCGTGGGCGTCGACACGGGCGGGGCAGTCGCCGTCGTGGTCGACGATGATGGACCGGGAATCGCCGTCGACGATCGCCAACGTGTGCTCTCCCCCTTCGAGCGGGGGTCGACGGATGTGGCCGGCAGCGGGCTCGGCCTCGCTGTCGTCGAGCGGGTGGCGCAGGCTCACGGCGGTCGGGTCGAGATCGAGTCGAGCCCATCCGGCGGCACCCGGGTACGCGTCGTGCTCGGCCCGCCGTCCTGACGATCACCCTGCTTCGAGCGTGATCCGCACATCGATCCGTGCGGCGCTCCACTGCACGTGGATCTCGGACCCGACCGCCGTCGTCGTCTCGACGTGGCTGTCGGCCGGTACGGGAAAGACGAGGCGACAACGCCCCGCCGTGACACCATCGCGGGACGCGGTGGCTTGAGCGCCGACCACGATGCGAACCCCCACACGATCGGATCGCCCCGCCGCGAGCAGGTCGAACTCGAGGTCGCCCGCTCGGTGGACGTCGATCCACGCCGTCTCGTCGGGCACCATCACACCGACCGCTGACGGCTCGCCGTCGACCTCGAAGTGAGCGCTGAACGGCACGTACTGGTCGAGCGAGGCCTCGTGACGTCGTCCGTGCTCCCAGCCGATCGCCAGGTCGGGACGGAGCAGGCTCTCGGCGAGGCTGCCGGTGAAGCGCTGTTGGTGGTGTCGCTCGTCGGTGACCGTTCGCAGGTCGAGACGGTCGACGAACGCCGGCGCGAGCCGGGCGAGCACCGGGAGGAAGTACAGGTCGTGGACGTGCACCGTGTCGGGTGAGATCGCGGCGGGCAGTACCGACTCGGCGGGGGCGCCGGCGAGGTGCGTGCACAGTCCGGCGAGCGACACGTACCGCTGCGGCTGCAGACCGTAGGCCCGGATGTACGGCCCGGCCGTGGTGCCGAACCGTGGATGGAAGAGCGTGCCGATGCGTCCGGCCATCCGTTCGACGATCGCTTCGCCCGACGACAGGAAGTCGTCGGTCGGTGGGTGCATCACCCACAACGCCAGCGCCCAGAGATCGATGCCGTCGTACGTCGGCGAGTTGTACTCGTCGATGTCGGCGTGGCGATCGAACCGCTCGACGATCAGTGAGCGTCGGCGCTCACCGGCGCTCGACAGCTCGGCGTCGCCGGTGCTCGCGCCGACGTGGCCGAGCAGCCAGGCGTGCATCAGATTCGGGTTGGTGTACCACGGGGCGATGCGCGCCTCGGGCTCCCCCCGGACGCACCGCAGCAGTGCGGCATCGATGGCGGCACGGGTCGATTCGGTGATCACCGCACCGTGGTGGATGGCGCACATCGCCAGGATGCAGCCGAGGAACTGCCGCCAGTTCGGGTCGTAGTGCACCCACTCGACCGCGGCGGTGCCGGGCGGGTCGTGCTGCTCGGCGGTGACCGGGAACGTACCGCTCCACGGCCAGTCGGAGCCGGGGTACTGCAGCGCGAGGACGTTGCCGATCGCCGTGATCGCCCGGTCGGGGTTGCCGTCCTCGAGGTCGAGGAACGCCCCCAGCGCGGTCTCGCGCACCGAGTGGAGGTCGAACGGCGCGATGTCGACCCCGGGCACGACGCCCGGCGCGTACCGGTCCATGCCGCGGCCGCCGTCCCACAGTTCCTCGTGGATCGCCCGCAGCGCGTCGAGCGGTGTCATGCCCGCGGCGTCGGCGTCAGCTGAGGCCGACGATGTTGCCGTCGGCGTCGATGTCGATGCGCTGGAGTGCCGGTGACGCGCCGAGACCCGGCATCGTGCTCATCGCACCGCAGATCGGGTACACGAAGCCGGCGCCGACCGAGGCACGCACCTCTCGGACCGGCAGTGTCCACCCGGTGGGGGCGCCGTGCTTCGACGGGTCCGACGAGATCGACAGATGGGTCTTGGCGATGCACACCGGCAGGTCGCCGAAGCCGTTGCGTTCGTAGTTGTCGATCTGCCGGCTCGCCTGCGGGGTGTAGTCGACGCCGTCCGCGCCGTACACCTCGGTCGCCACGGTGTGGATCTTGTCGCGCAGCGACATCTCGTCGGGGTAGAGCACATGGAACTCGCTCGGCTCCTCGGCGGCTTCAGCGACCACGGCGGCCAGTTCCTTCGCGCCCGCGCCGCCGTCGACGAAGTGCGTCGACACGGCGGACCGGGCGTCGAACTCGGCGGCGATCTCCTCGATCGCACGGATGTCGGCGGGATGGTCGTCGGGGAACACGTTGATCGCCACCACCGGTGTGCAGCCGTGGATGCGCATGTTCTCCAACTGCTTGCGGAGGTTGGCGCCGCCCTCGTGCACCTCGTCGGGGTTCTCTTCGAGCAGGGCGTCCGGGAGGGGCCGGCCGGCGACGATCGTGTGCTTGCCGCTGTGGGCCTTCAGCCCGCGGACCGTGGCGACGAGCACCGCAGCGTCGGGAGCGAGGCCCGACATCCGGCACTTGATGTTGAAGAACCGCTCGGCGCCCATGTCGGCACCGAAGCCGGCCTCGGTGACCAGGTAGTCACCCATGCGGATGCCGATCAGGTCGGCGACGATCGACGAGTTGCCGGTGGCGATGTTTCCGAACGGGCCGGTGTGCACGAGCACCGGGGTGTTCTCCAGGGTCTGCATCAGGTTGGGCTTGATCGCCTCCCGCAGGATCACCGCCATCGCGCCGGCGACCTCGATGTCGTCCGCCGTCACGGGATCGCCCGCCCCGGTGTAGCCGACGACGATCCGGCCGAGTCGGCGGCGCAGGTCCTGCAGGTCGGAACACAGCGCGAGCGTCGCCATCACCTCGGAGGCCGCCGTGATGTCGAAGCCGGTCTCGCGAGGGATGCCGTCGAGACGCGTCCCGAGCCCCGACACGATGTTGCGCAGCGAGCGGTCGTTGACGTCGATCGACCGTCGCCACGTGATCTGGTGCGCGTCGAGCCCGGTCGGGTTGCCGTGGAACACGTGGGCATCGACCGCGGCGGCACACATGTTGGTCGCCGCAGTGACCGCGTGGACGTCGCCGGTGAGGTGCAGGTTGAGCAGCTCCATCGGCACGACCTGGCTGTAACCGCCGCCTGCAGCTCCACCCTTGATCCCGAACGTGGGACCCATCGACGGTTGCCGGATCGCCAGCGTGGCGCGCTTGTCGATGTGGCTGAACCCCTGGGTCAACCCGACGGCGACCGTCGTCTTGCCCTCACCCAGCGGGGTGGGCGTGATCGCCGACACCACGACGTACTTCGCCCGGGGACGGTCGGCCATCGCATCGATCGCCCGCAGGTCGATCTTCGCCGCACCCGTTCCGTACGGCTCGAGGAGGTCGAGTGGGATCCCCGCCTCGGCGCCGATGTCGGTCAGGGGACGAAGTGTCGCCTGGCGTGCGATGTCGAGATCTGTCGGAAACGTCCCGGTGCTCATGGGCGGCAACTTTCGCACATCGACACTCGCACCTCCCGCTCGTTGCGTCGATGAACCAAGATGGAGGCGATGCCCGACGGCGGCCCAAACGAGGGGAGCGGCACGGTCACGCTCGAACGCGCACCCCTGCACCGTCGTCTTCGTTCGTCGATCATCGGCCGCGGCGCCGTGGTGCCCCTCGCCACCGCGCAGGGGATCGCTGCTGCCGGCGACGCGTTCGTGTCGGTCAGCCTCGCCGGATCGTTGTTCTTCAACGTCAGCCCGAACGCCTCGCGCGAGCAGGTGCTGCTGTACCTGCTGATCACGATGGCGCCGCTGGCGGTGTTGTCGCCGCTCGTCGGGCCGGCGGTCGACCGCTTCCGCAGGTCGCAGCGGTACGTCGCGTCGTCGTTCTTCGTGGCGCGCAGCGTGTTCGCGCTGCTGCTCGCGTTGACGTTGCTCCAGGTTGCCTTCTATCCGATCGTGCTGTGCCTCCTGATCGCCAGCAAGGCGTCGGGCATCGTCAAGCAGACGCTCGTTCAGACACTCGTCGACGATCCCGAGGAGTTGGTTGCGACCAACGCCCGGTTGGCGCGGTTCTCGAGCATCACCGCCGCCCTCGGCGTCGTCGCAGCGACGGGGCTGTTCACGTCGGCGGGGGCGGAGTGGTCGTTGCGGGGAGCTGCCGTGATGTTCGCGCTCGCAGGTGCTGCCGTGCTGTGGGCGCGTCCGCGATCGACCGCTCCGGTGACGCCCGACGACGTCGAGTACGCCGAGACGCACCTGCCGACCGTCGTGGTGTCGTCGATCGGGATGTTGGCGATCCGCGCGGCGGTCGGCTTCTTCATCTTCACGCTCGCGTTCACGCTGCGTCGATCGAGCGAACCCGCCTACATCTACGGCGTCGCTGCTGCCTGCTACGGCCTCGGAGCCTTCCTCGGCCACACGGCGGCGACGATCCTGCGCCGCTGGTTCAGCGAGGAGCAGCTGATCGGGATGGCGATCGCGCTCCCGGCGGCGTTCACGGCCGTCGGGATCCTCGGCGCGTCCACCCCACTCCTGATGCTCGTCTCGGCCCTCGTCGGGCTGTCGACGACACTCGGACGCAACTCGTTCGACGGCCTGCTCCAGCGGCGTGCACCCGAGGCGCTGCTGGGCCGCGCGGGAGCGCGCTACGAGACGCGCTTCCAGCTCGCCTGGGTGTTCGGCGGCATCGTCGCCACGCCGATCTCGCTGCCGGTGGAGGTGAGCATGATGGTGCTCACCGCCATCTACGTGCCCGCCTTGGTCGTGTTCATGCGCGGCGTGCGCGAGGCGCACCGCTTCGAGGCACCGCCCGAGGATCATCTCGGCGGCGCACACGTGCGTCTGGCGATGGCGCATCAGGCATGGGAGTCGGGTGCGCTGCGCGTCGCGATCGTCGACGCGGCAGCTGCGATCGACCTGGCCCAGAGCGTGGTGGGCTCGGTGTTCGCGGAGGAGCGGCGCTGTGAACTCGACGACCTCCGACGACGAGCGATCGACGTGGACCACACGGTTCGCGAGCTCGACGTGATCCGTGCGCTCGGCCTGGCCGACGCGATGCTCAGTTCGGCGTCGCCGACGTGACCGTGGCGCTTCCGACCGCCGTCGAGGTCGGTGCGTCGTCGGCGGAGATCAGCAACGTGAATGGCGTCGATGTCTCGGCGGCGACGTAGCGCAACACCTCGACCTCGATCGTCGGCTCGGGCTCCGGCATGGCGCCGACGAGCAACAGCGAACCGTCGTCGATCACCGGTGCGCCTTCGACGCCATCGTCGAAGGCCTCGGACGAGTCGTCGGCGAAGCGGACGTCGGCGACCTCGACCGTCGCTTCGGCGACGCTCGCTTGGACTCCCACATCGATCGTCTCACCGTCGGCTGCGGCGACGTAGATGACGGGGAGTTCGACGGTGCCGTCCTCGTTCTCGACCGGCTCCTGTTCGCCGGCCTGCCACTCGACGATCGCGGTGTAGGCACCCGCTCGGTCGACGTCACCGGCCGGCGTGTCGTCGTCGCTGGCGCACGCCGCAGACGCCACGGACAGCGCGATCAGGGCGATCGCTCCGGTCAGCCGAGTCGCGGTCGTGCCGTGACGACGATCGGATCGTTTCCCTCCCACGGCGCAACGTTAGGCCACCCGATCGGTGTCGACACACAGGCTTGCCCAGACCCTGGCGGCGCATCCTGGCTCCGGCAGCGCGAGCGCGTGCGAGATATTTCACGCATCTCCGTTGCAGATCACGGAATGCGTAGTATAGTTAGCGGCACAACGGCAGATCGGGCAAGAATTCGACACGCCGCAAGCCCCAGAAATCAGACAACTCACCCGCAACACACCAAGGAGTTCGACATGTTCGAGCAGATCACCAAGTTGGCCAACGAGGCCACCACCGGCGTCACCGACGCCATCAACGAGAGCAACATCAGCGAGCGGTTCACCACCACCAGCGACGAGGTCCTCGACGCCGTGCTCGACACCAACCGTCGCATCGTCGACTTCGCCGTCACCACGGCCGACCGTGTCGCCGACCAGGTCAAGTTCGAGGTGCCGTTCGCCGACAGCCTGCCGACGCCGACCGTCGCCGGCGAGCGCTACCTCGAGTTCGTCGAGCGTGCGGTGTCGATCAACCGGGACATGAACCACCGCGTCGCCGAGATGATCAAGGCCGACAACGCCAAGGCCGCCTCCGACAAGGTCGTCGCCACGGCCAGGAACGTCGCTGACAGCGCCAGCAGGACCGTTGCCGACACCACCAAGACGGTCACCGGCACGGCGAAGACCGTCGCCGAGAAGGCGCCGGCCAAGAAGATCGCCAAGAAGCCGGTCGCGAGGAAGAGCCCGGCCAAGAAGTCCGTCGCCAGGAAGCCGGTCGCCAAGAAGGCTGCTGCCTCCAAGTGATCGAACGCCGTGACGACGGTGTTGCCGCATCGCTCCCGATGTCGGCGGCACCGTCGTCGTAGGCTGAACCGCCATGAGCGACCGTCCAGACGCTCGAACGACGGCGCGATCGCGTCGAAGTGTCGACGCGCTCGGTGACTTCATCAGGAGCCAGCGACGCATCGCCGACCTCTCCCAGCGCGAGCTCGCCCGCCTCGCCGATGTGTCCGACGCGTATCTCAGCCAACTCGAGCGGGGTCTCCACGAGCCGTCGGTGCGGGTCCTCAACGGTCTCGCCCAGGCGCTGAACGTCCCGTCCGACAAACTGCTCGCCTATCTCGGCCGACACGACGACGCAGCGGTCGAGCGCTCGACCGAGTCGGCGATCGCCACCGACGATCGCCTCACCGACACGCAGAAGCAGTCGTTGCTCGACCTCTACCGGGCGTTCATCGCCGCCAACGACGCCTTGTCGTCGTCGAAGTAGAACGCACGAGCAGCGCTCGGCGACGGCGGCACGTCCGGCACCGACGTCTGGCCGTCAGCCGAGCAGGTGTCGAGCCGCTTCGACCGCAACCGACACCGTGGTCGACTCGATCCGCTTCGCGGTCTCCTCGTCGGGCGTCTCCTGTTGGGTGCGATTCACCAGCACCCCGGCCACACATCCGGCGCGCAGCCCCGACGAGGCGCACATCGTGAACAGCGTGGCGGCCTCCATCTCGTAGTTGAGCACGCCCATCGCCTGCCACTCCTCGAGGCTCCCCCGGAACCGCCGGGTGACCCGGCCCGAGAAGGTGTCGTAGCGTTCCTGGCCCGGATAGAAGGTGTCCGACGATGCCGTGATGCCCACGTGGGGTTCCACCCCGACCGCCCGAGCGGCCTCGACCAGCGCTGTCGTGCATGCGAAGTCGGCGACCGCCGGGAACTCCATCGGTGCGAAGTGCAGGCTCGCCCCATCGAGCCGCACGGCCGCCGTCGTCACGATCACGTCACCCGGCTGCAGCTGCGGCTGGATCCCGCCCGTGGTGCCGACGCGCAGGAACGTGCGCACCCCGAGTTGCGCCAACTCCTCGACGGCGATCGACGTCGACGGCCCACCGATCCCCGACGAGCAGACCACGACCGGGGTGTCGCCCAGCCAGCCGAGGTACGACGTGAACTCGCGGTGCGCCGCGAGGAGCTCGTGGCGGTCCATCGTGGCGGCGATCCGTTCGACCCGTCCCGGATCCCCCGGCACGATCGCCACGGTGGCGCCCTGCAACATGTCTGCCGTCAACCCGAGATGGAACACCGCTGCCATGCACCGCACCGTACCCCAACCCCGAAATCTGCCCGGATCGTCGCGCCGAGCGCGACGATCCGGGCAGTTTCAGGGGTGGGGGCCCGTCGTGCTTGCAGACATGCACATGTCTTTATATGATGCTCGGATGCAGTTGGAGGTGGCGCTCGACGCGCTGCGGGCGATCGCCGAGGACACTCGGCTGAGGATCGTGTCGGTGTTGCGCCGCGGCGAACTGACCGTGACCGACCTCACCGAGATCCTGGGCCAGTCGCAGCCGCGCGTGTCGCGACACCTGCGGCTCCTCGTCGAAGCCGGCCTGGTCACCAAGCACCGCGAGGGCACCTGGGCATTCTTCCGTCTGGTCGACACCGGTGGTCATGCGGCCCTGCTCGCCGCCGCGCTCGCAGCCGTCGACGATGCCGACGCGGTCCTGGTCGCCGACCTCCGGCGCCTCGATGTCGTGCGCGAGCGTCGTGCCGAAGCAGCGAGCGACTACTTCGAACGGATCGCGCCGATCTGGGACGAGGAGCGTTCACTGCACGCCTCGGCCACCACGGTCGAAGCCGCGATCCTCGACGTGATCGGCGATCGCCCACTCGGCCGCGTGCTCGACGTGGGCACCGGTACCGGCCGCATGCTGCAGTTGCTCGCCGATCGCGCGGAGCGCGCCGTCGGCCTCGACACCAGCCACTCGATGCTCTCGGTCGCTCGTGCCAACCTCGAACGGCGCGAGATGTTGGGCTGGGAACTCCGCCAGGGCGACGTGCACAGCCCGCCGCTCGATCGGGCGTCGTTCGACCTCGTCGTCGTCCATCAGGTGCTGCACTACCTCGACGACCCCGCCCGAGCGCTGACGGAGGCCGCGCGGCTCGTGGCCCCCGGCGGACGTCTCCTCGTCGTCGACTTCGCACCGCACCGCCACGACTTCCTGCGGGCGGCAGCCCACCGCCGCCTGGGATTCGCTCACGACCAGCTCCGCGACTGGTTCGACCAGTGCGGGTTCGACTGCTCCACGATCGTCGACGTCGAACCCCCGGCCGGCGACGGTGGCCTCACCGTGACCGTCTGGCTTGCCGACAACCGCGACACCGCTCGCGTAACCGCCTCGAACACGAGCACCTCGAACACCGCCAAGAAGATCGCCTGAGAAAGCACCCCCGATGACGAGCAACACACATCCCTTCCACCACCACCCGATCGCCGAACTGGCCCGCGAGCGCATCGTCGTCCTCGACGGCGCGATGGGCACCGAGATCCAGACGCTCGGCCTGTCCGATGAGGCGTTCCGCGGCGATCGCTTCTGCGATCACGGGTGCGACCTCGCCGGCAACAACGAACTCCTCACGCTCACCCAGCCCGACGCGATGCGCGAGATCCATCTGCGCTACTTCCTCGCCGGAGCCGACATCGCGGAAACCAACACGTTCTCGGCCAACCGGGTCTCGCAGGGCGACTACGGCACCGTCGACCAGGTCGTCGAGCTGAACGAGGTCGCCGCCCGGCTCGCTCGCGAAGCGGCCGAGGAGGCCCAGGGCATCGACGGTCGCCGCCGTTTCGTCGCCGGCGCGGTCGGCCCGACCAACATGACGCTGTCGCTGTCGCCGAAGGTCGAGGACCCCGGCTACCGGGCGATCACCTTCGCCGCGTTGGCCGACGCCTACCAGGAGCAGATCGAGGCGCTCCTTCGCGGGGGCGTCGATGCGATCCTGATCGAGACGATCTTCGACACACTCAACGCCAAGGCGGCGATCGTCGCCGGCCGCCGGGCGATGAACGCCCACGGTACGCAGCTGCCGATGATGATCTCGGGCACGATCACCGACCGTTCGGGCCGCACGCTCTCGGGCCAGACACCCGCTGCGTTCTGGCAGTCGATCCGCCACGCCCAGCCGCTCACGGTCGGTCTGAACTGCGCGCTCGGCGCCGAGGAGATGCGCCCGCACGTCCTCGAGCTCGCAACGATCGCCGACACGCTCGTCTGTGCGTATCCGAACGCCGGCCTGCCCAACGAACTCGGCGGCTACGACGAGACGCCCGCCGAGACGGCGGCGTTCGTCGGCGAGTTCGCCGACGCCGGGCTCGTCAATGTCGTCGGCGGCTGTTGCGGAACCACCCCGGCCCACATCGCGGCGATCGCCGCGGCCGTGGAGGGCAAGGCGCCGCGCGTCGTGCCGGAGCGCACGCCGCGGCTGGAGTTGTCCGGTCTCGAACCGTTCGCGCTCACCGACGACATCCCGTTCGTCAACGTCGGCGAGCGCACGAACATCACCGGCTCGGCGAAGTTCCGCCGGCTGATCAAGGACAACGAGTACGGCGAGGCGCTCGTCGTCGCGCTGCAGCAGGTCGAGAGTGGCGCGCAGATCATCGACGTCAACATGGACGACGGCCTGATCGACGGCGTGCAGGCGATGACGACGTTCCTCAACCTGATCGCGTCGGAACCCGACATCGCCCGCGTGCCGATCATGATCGACTCCTCGAAGTTCGAGGTGATCGAGGCCGGCCTGCAGTGCGTGCAGGGCAAGCCGATCGTGAACTCGATCTCGATGAAGGAGGGCGAGGAGTCGTTCCTCGCCCAGGCCCGCACCTGCCTCGACTACGGCGCGGCGGTGATCGTGATGGCCTTCGACGAGGTCGGCCAGGCCGACACCGTCGAGCGCAAGGTCGACATCGCCCGCCGCGCGTACCACCTCCTGATCGACGAGGTCGGCTTCCCGCCCGAGGACATCATCATCGACCCGAACATCTTCGCGGTCGCCACCGGCATCGAGGAACACAACCGCTACGGCCTCGACTTCATCGAGGCCACCAAGCAGATCACCGACGAGCTGCCGTACGTCAACATCTCCGGCGGCGTGTCGAACCTGTCGTTCTCGTTCCGCGGCAACGAGCCGGTTCGCGAGGCGATGCACTCGGTGTTCCTCCTGAAGGCCGTCGAAGCGGGCATGCGCATGGGCATCGTCAACGCCGGCCAGCTCGCGGTGTACGACCAGATCGATCCCGAACTGCGCGAACTGTGTGAGGACGTGGTGCTCGCCCGCCGCCCCGACGCCACCGAACGGCTGCTCGACGCGGCCGCCCGCTTCGCCGGCGACGGCGCCGAGGTCGCCGACCCCGCAGCGCAGGAGTGGCGTTCGTGGGACGTCGATCGCCGCATCGACCACGCGTTGGTCAACGGCATCACCGTGTTCATCGAGGCCGACGTCGAGGAGGCCCGAGCGCGGTCGAGCCGTGCCGTCGACGTGATCGAAGGGCCGCTGATGAGCGGCATGAACACCGTCGGCGACCTGTTCGGTGCCGGCAAGATGTTCCTCCCGCAGGTGGTGAAGTCGGCCCGCGTGATGAAGCAGGCGGTTGCCTATCTCACCCCGTTCATCGAGGCCGAGGGTGAGGACGGTGCCGCCTCGAAGGCCGGGACCGTCCTGCTCGCCACCGTGAAGGGCGACGTCCACGACATCGGCAAGAACATCGTCGGTGTCGTGCTCGGCTGCTCGAACTACGACGTGATCGACCTCGGCGTGATGGTGCCCGCCCAGACGATCCTCGAGACGGCCCGCGAACGCAACGTCGACATCATCGGGCTGTCCGGTCTGATCACCCCGTCACTCGACGAGATGGTGCGGGTGGCCGCAGAGATGGAACGCACCGGCTTCGAGGTGCCGCTGCTGATCGGCGGGGCAACCACCAGTCGACTGCACACGAGCTTGAAGATCGATCCCGCCTATCACGGCCCGGTCGTGCACGTCGGCGACGCCAGCCGTGCATCCGGCGTGATCTCCAGCCTGCTGTCGAGCACCCAGCGCGAGGGTTTCCTCGCCGACCTCGGAGTGGATTACGCGCGGGTGGTCGAGTCGCACGCTCGGGCAACGCGCGACCGCGACCGCGTCTCGATCGACGTCGCCCGAAGCAATCGCCTCGCTCCCGTCTTCGACGCCTCCACGATCACCGAGCCGACGTTCGTCGGCACCCGCGTGTTCGACGAGTACGACGTCGCGGAGCTCGTGCCGTACATCGACTGGACACCGTTCTTCCGCACGTGGGGCATCCGCTCGAAGTTCCCCGAGGTGCTCACCGACCCAGAGTTCGCCGATGCCGCCCGTCCGCTGTACGACGATGCCCTCGCGATGCTCGACAAGATCGTCGCCGACAAGTGGTTCCGCCCGAAGGCCGTCGTCGGGATCTGGCCGGCCCAGGCCGACGGCGACGACATCGTCGTGTACAGCGACGAGACCCGCACGAGCCCTCGCGCCCGCTTCCACGGTATTCGCCAGCAGGCGACCAAGACGGAGGGGCGCCCGAACCTCTGCCTCTCCGACTTCGTGGCGCCGACCGAGTCCGGGGTGGCCGACTGGATCGGTGGCTTCGTCGTCACCGCCGGCCCCGAGGAGATCGAGATCGCCGAGCGGTTCGAGGCCGACAACGACGACTACTCCTCGATCTTGTTGAAGGCGGTCGCCGACCGTCTCGCCGAGGCGTTGGCCGAACGGATGCACGAGCGGATGCGCACCGAGCTGTGGGGCTATGCGCCCGACGAGTCGCTCACGCCGAACGAACTCCTGCACGAGTCGTTCCAGGGCATCCGCCCGGCGCCGGGCTATCCGAGCCAGCCCGACCACACCGAGAAGGCGACGCTGTTCTCGTTGCTCGACGCCACCGAGGCGATCGGCGTCGAGCTCACCGAGTCGTTTGCGATGTGGCCTGGATCGTCGGTGTCGGGGCTCTACTTCGCTCACCCGGAGGCCAAGTACTTCGGTGTCGGCAAGATCAAGCGAGATCAGCTCGCCTCCTACGCCGAGCGCAAGGGCTGGACGATCGAGGAAGCAGAACAGCACCTCGCCCCCGTCCTCGACGGGAGCTGAAGCTCAGTCGACTGCGACGACCGGGGAGCGGCCACTCGTCGGCGCGAACAGGAACATGAGACCGAGTCCGATCGCCAGACCGACGCCGAGGTGCAGCGCCGAGTAGGTCGACGTGGCGCCGAACACCGCAGCGGCTCCGAGCGGCCCGATCGTCTGACCGAGTCGCGCCGCCCCGACGTAGATGGCGACGATGGCGCCACGATGCTCCGGTGGCGACAATTCGACCGAGAGGTCCTGCAGCGTCGGGAAGAGCGCACCTTCGCCGGCGCCGTAGACGATGCAGCCGAGCACGACGAACCCGGCGATGTCGGTGGCCCCGATCAGGCCGAACCCGGCAGCGAAGAGCAGCGAGCATCCGACGAGGAGCGGACGCGGATCGACGTAGGTGCGGATCCGCTGCACGTTGAACGCCACGAGCGTCGACGGAATCGCCGGGATCGCGAGGAACAGTCCGCGGACCGACGCGCTGTAGCCGAACTGGTCTTCGAGATGGATCGGCATGGTCGACAGGAACACGCCGAAGATCATGATGAACGAGACGGTGCCGCCGATCAGGACGACGACGACCTCGGGGCGTCTGACGACCTGCCCGATCCCGGCCAACTGGTCTCTGATCGACACGTTGGTGTCGGGTCTGCCGGCCGGGAGCATCCGCCACGCGGCGAACGCGACGACCAGACCGAACCCGTACGGCGCCAACGCGAGCCGCCAACTCACGAGATCGGTCAGAAAGCCGCCGACGGGTGGCAGGATCGCCAGACAGACCGTCAGGAACGCCGCATTCCGCCCGATCAGTCGCGTGCGGTCCAGCCCCGTCCAATGGTCACCGATCAGGACGACCGCGAGGTTGATCAGGCCGGCGGCTCCGACGCCCATGCCCAGCCGTGCGACGATCAGGAAGGCGAAGCTCGGCGCCAACGCCGCAGCGAGACCCGACACGCCGAACATCGCGAGGCAGGGAACCAGTACTCGTCGTCGGCCGAGGCGATCGGCGAGCACGCCGATGATGGGCGCCATGAAGATCCCGGGGAACGACGTCGCTGCGATCAGCAGCCCGGCGCCGCTGTCGCTGACACCGAATTCGTCGAGGATGTTCGGAACCGCTGGCGCGAGCAGGGTGTTGCCCATGATCCCGGTTCCGGTCACACCCAGGATCAGCAGGAACAGTGCGCGGCGGTTGACCACCCGATGAACCTAACCATCCGATTCCAGATCCCCGGCTGCCGGAGGCGACCGACCTACGCTCGTCGAGGGGTTTCCGCCACCCCACGAACCGAATCGAGGACGACCGCATGAACGACAACATCCGCATTCCGATCGCGGAGGCCTTCGGCACCGCGGTGCTGGTGATCGGCGGGCCGGGTACCGCGATCTTCGCCACCGGCCTGTTCAACGAGAATCTCAACGTCGGCGCGCTCGGTGTGGCGATCGCCTTCGGGTTCAGCCTGCTCTGCATGGCGTACCTCATCGGGCGCATCTCGGGGTGCCACATCAACCCCGCGGTCACGATCGGCATGGTGATGGCGAAGAAGTTGGAGCCGGCCAAGTCGATCCCGTACTTCCTGGCGCAGTTCGTCGGCGGCATCGTCGGCGCCGGCCTCATCGCGCTGACCCTCGGCGGCACCGAGGGCTACCTGTCGAGGGCCCAGGACGCCGGGTTCGCATCGAACGGGTACGGGACGCATTCGCCGGGCGGATTCGAACTGCTCTCGGTCGCGATCGTCGAGATCGTCGTCACGGCGATCTTCGTGCTGATCGTGCTCGGCACGACGAGCATCAAGGGAGTCCCCACCGGTTTCGGGCCGATCGCCGCCGGGCTCGGCCTCACCCTGGTCCACCTGATTGCCATCCCGGTGTCGAACACCTCGGTCAACCCGGCCCGATCGCTCGCCACCGCCGTGTTCCAGGGCGACTGGGCGCTCGGGCAGGTGTGGGCCTTCATCGTCTTCCCCGCCATCGGCGCCGTCCTCGCCGGCGGCCTGTGGATGGTGCTCGGCGAGCCCGAGGTCGAAGTCGGCGAGTCGCTCTGATCACCACGTGACGCGAACAGGGGCCGGGACCACATTTGGGTGGGATTTCCCGCCCCCTGATAACTTCTCGGTCCGATGTCGGTGTTCCTGCGCGATTACCTGACCGTCGTCTGGTTCGGCCTGGCCGCACTGGCGATCGGTGGCCTCCTGCTCGGCCTCGCGGCGCTCGTGCGCCCGACCAAGCCCAACTTCGACAAGGGCGTGGCCTACGAATCCGGCGTCGACCCCGTCGGCATCGGTTGGTCGCAGAGCCAGATCCGCTACTACGTGTTCGCCCTGCTGTTCGTGATCTTCGACGTCGAGGCCGTGTTCCTGTTCCCGTGGGCGGCCAACGTCGAGCGCTACGGCACCTTCGGCCTGGTCGTGATGCTCGTGTTCATCGTGCTCCTGCTCGACGGACTGGTGTACGCCTGGAAGCGTGGGTTGTTGCGATGGGTCTGATGAAGCCGAGTCCGATGAGAACAGGGAGCTGCTGACATGGGTCTCGTCGACAAGGGCCGCATGCCGGCCCCGCTGACCAAGCTGTTCAACATGAGCCGCTCGTACTCGCTGTGGGTGTACCAGTGGGGTCTTGCGTGTTGTGCGATCGAGATGGGCGCCGCGTTCGGCTCGCCCCGCTACGACGTGATGCGCCTCGGCGTCATCCCGCTCCCGGCGAGCCCCCGCCAGGCCGACTTCGTGTGCATCTCCGGCACGGTCACCGACAAGATGGCCCCCGCCGTGCGTCGGCTGTGGGAGCAGATGCCCGAGCCCAAGTACGCGATTTCGATGGGTTCGTGCGCCAACTGCGGCGGCCCCTACTGGGACAGCTACTCGGTCACCAAGGGTGTCGACCAGATCATCCCGATCGACGTCTACATCCCGGGTTGTCCCCCGCGCCCGGAAGCACTGCTCGAAGGCGTCGTGCTGCTCCAGCAGCGGATCAAGAACGAGGACATGGCCGCGAAGTGGCGCGGCGACGAGGGGTTCACGTCGCTGCAGACCACACGTGAGCGCGAGCGGGTGGCCGCGATCGCCCCCGCCCCGGAGTCGGCATCCACGGAGCCGGAACGCGAGCCGATCGTCGTGGGCGGTGGACCCATTGAGTGACGGCGGCGACACCGACACCGTGACCGACGAGACCCCGGCGTTGCCGGGAGACGGACTCCGTGAGGGCATCATCGACGACCTCCGCCGCCGCATCGGCGACGGCATCGTCGACACGCACATCTCACCCAACGACGATCTGTGGATCCGTGTCCACACCGACTCGTGGCGGGCCGCGGCCGAGGCCCTGAAGGCGGCCGGATTCACCTTCTTCTCGTTCCTCTCCGGCCTCGACTGGTTGCCGTCGCCGTACGGCAAGGGCGAGGAGGACCCGACCGCCGAGCCGGTCGAGCCCGACACGGAGATCCGGCAGGGCGTCACGGGTGGCGACACGCGATTCCAGGTGTTTGCCCGCCTCGTCGACCTCGACCGCCACGTGGGCGTCACGATCAAGGTCGACGTTCCCGACGACCACCTCGTCGTCGACTCGTGGACCACGGTCTTCGCCGGGGCCAACTGGCACGAGCGTGAGTGCCACGAGATGTTCGGCATCGGCTTCAACGGTCATCCCGACCTGCGCAACATGTACCTGCCCACCGATTTCGAGGGTCACCCCTTGCGCAAGGACTTCCCGCTCCTCGCCCGCATGATCAAGCCGTGGCCCGGCATCGTCGACGTCGAACCGATGCCCGTCCAGGACGACGAACCGACGGATCAAGCGGCCGCGAGCGAAGGCGAGAACGCGTCATGACCGTCCTGAGCGATCGTCAGCAGTTGAGCTACATCGCCAGCCAGGCTGCCGATGCACGGCTCAACGTCGAGCTCGAGACCGAGGGCATGACCCTCAACATCGGCCCGCAGCATCCGGCCACGCACGGCACGTTGCGCATCATCTGCCGCCTCGATGGCGAACAGGTCGTGTGGGCCGAGCCGTCGGCCGGCTACATGCACCGCGGTTACGAGAAGCTCACCGAGGTCCGCACGTTCCCCCAGGTGACCACGCTGATCAACCGCATCGACTGGCTGGGGAGCTTCGCCAACGAGGTGCCGTTCATCCTCGCCGCCGAGAAGCTGATGGAGATCGAGGCGCCACCGCGCGCCCAGGTGATCCGCACGATCCTGTTCGAGCTGTCGCGCATCGCCAACGTCTCGCTGTTCCTCGGCGACCTCGGCGTGCAGATGGGCGCGATCACGCCGGTGTTCCTCGCCTTCCGCGACCGCGAGTACGTTCTGAACCTGATCGAGGGTGCCACCGGTGGCCGGTTCCACCCGAACTTCGACCGCATCGGCGGGCTGAAGGACGACCTGCCCGCCGGATGGATCGACGAGACCCGCCAGGTGATGGTCAAGCTCCGCGAGTTCTGCGACATCATCGAAGACCTCCTGTTCGGCAACGAGATCTTCCAGAGCCGCATGCGTGGCATCGGGATCATCCCGGCCGACGTGGCCAAGGACTACGGCCTGTCGGGCGCCAACCTGCGCGCCAGCGGGGTCGACTACGACCTGCGCCGGGACCAGGACATCGCGATGTCGTGGGACAAGGCCGACTGGAAGGTGTGGACCCATCCCGACGGCGACAGCTTCGCTCGTTGTTGGGTCCGCCTCCAGGAGACCCGCGAGTCGTGCAAGATCGTCGAGCAGCTGCTCGACCAGATCCCGGCCGGCCCGATCATGACCAAGGTGCCGCGCATCATCAAGGTGCCCGAAGGCGAAGCGTGGGTGTCGACCGAGAACCCACTCGGAGAGATGGGCTACTACGTGGTCTCCAAGGGTGACCTCGGCCCGTTCCGGGTGAAGATCCGCTCGGCGAGCTTCAACAACATCTCGATCGTCCCGTGGGCTCTCAAGGGCGTCTACGTCCCCGACATCATCACGATCCTCGCCAGCCTCTACTTCATCCTGGGTGACATCGACAGATGATCCAGCTCGCCATCGAAATCCCCTACTGGGGGCAGTCGCTGCTGCGCGTCCTCGGCGGACTCGTCGCCGTCCTGCTGCCGGCCGGCACGATCGTCTACCTCTTCCTGTTCAAGATGATGTCGTTCATGCAGAGTCGGCTCGGCCCGATGGAGGCCGGACCGTACGGCTCGCTGCAGCTGGTGGCCGAGGTCGGCAAGTGGATGCAGAAGGAGGACCTCGCACCCGAGGCCGCCGACAAGCAGATCTTCAAGATGGCGCCGCTCGTCGTGCTGCTGTCGACCTTCCTCCTCGTCGTCATCGTGCCGTTCGGCCCCGACGCCTACTTCACCAACTTCGCCGTCGGTGTGTTCTTCGGTCTGGCGGTCGCCTCGGTCAGCGTGCTCGGCATCCTGATCGCCGGCTGGGCGAGCGCCAACAAGTACTCGCTGCTCGGCGGCCTCCGCGCCGCCGGCCAGCTGATCGCCTACGAACTGCCGATGGTGCTCGCCACGCTCGGTGTGGTGATCCAGGCGGGTTCGATGAACCTGCAGGACATCACCGTGGTGCAGAACACCGGTGCGATCTTCGGCTTCAGCGGTCTCGGCAACCCGTTCATCATCACGCAGTTCGTCGGCTTCGTGATCTTCATGATCGCCGTGCAGGCCGAACTCACCCAGGCGCCGTTCGACATGCCGATCGCCGAGTCCGAGCTGGTGTCGGGCTACATGACCGAGTACTCGGGCTTCCGGTTCCTGATCTTCTTCATCGCCGAGTTCGCGACCGCCGGCGTGTTCGCGTTCATCGCCTCGGTGCTGTTCCTCGGCGGTTGGGGCATCCCCTTCAGCTGGTTCGGCTGGGACACCCTCGACGACGTGCCGGACTGGATGAACCTGGTCGGCCCGCTGATCATGTTCGGCAAGATGCTGTTCCTCACCTTCATCATCATGTGGGTGCGCTTCAGCTTCCCCCGTTTCCGTGAGGACCAGCTCCAGACCTTCGCATGGAAGGTCCTCATCCCGATCGCCCTGTTGAATACGGCGATCACTGCGATCTTCAAGGTGGCGTTCTGATGCCCGACAAGCCCAAGGTTCCCGGTCTGTTCAAGGGTCTCGGCATCACGCTGGGCATCCTGAAGGACACCGTCGTCGACGGCGCGAACACCGTGCAGTATCCGCACGAGAAGGAGGCGCCGCCGATCCGTGCCCGCGGTGTGATCGCGCTCCACGAGGACAACTGCACCGCATGCATGCTGTGCGCCCGATCGTGTCCCGACTGGTGCATCTACATCGAGGGCCACAAGCAGCTCGCTCCGCCTCGGCGCGCCGGCGGCAAGCCGCGCCAGGTGAACCACCTCGACCGCTTCGACATCGACTACGCACTGTGCATGTACTGCGGGATCTGCGTCGAGGTGTGTCCGTTCGACGCACTGTTCTGGAGCCCCGAGTACGAGTACTCCGAGCCGAAGATCGCCGACCTGCTCCACGACAAGGAGAAGCTCGGCGAGTGGATGGAAACGGTGCCCGAGGCGCCGGCACTCGAAGCCGGAGCGCAGAAGAAGTGAGGGGCCAGCAGTGAGTGCGCTCATCCTCGCCGCCGACGACGTCAACGTCGCGCTCAACGTCGGGTTCGGGATCATCGCCGCGATGATGATCTTCGCCGCCATCAGCGTGGTCACCTCGAAGAACGTCGTGCACGCAGCGCTCTGGCTGGTGATGGTGCTCGGCGGCATGGCCGCGCAGTACATCCTCGCCGGCGCCGAGTTCGTCGCCGCGTCGCAGGTGCTCGTCTACATCGGCGCCGTCATGGTGCTGTTCCTCTTCGGCATCATGCTCACCCGAGCCCAGATCGGCAAGGAGGCCGGCCTCAACAACAAGCAGTGGGCGCTCGGCATCCCCGTCGCCGTCCTCGTGTTCGGCCTCCTCGGCTGGGTGGTCATCGACGCGTACGGCGACGACGTGCTCCCGGAGACCTCCCCCACACCCACCGTGGAGTTGAGCGACCAGTTCCTGAACATCTACCTGCTGCCGTTCCTGGCGATCTCCTTCATCCTGCTCGCCGCCGCCATCGGCGCCATCGTCCTGGCCCGCAAGGACTGACCCGATGCTCGCTGTCAACTTCCGTTCTGGTGCCGGGTTCGTCGTCCGCTCCGCTTCCTCCTCGCGCCGGTTGCGACTCGTCGCTGGCGCTTCCCTCGTCGCCTGGGTGAACGTCTGATGCTCGCTGTCAACTTCCTCCTGCTCGCTGCGGCGCTGTTCAGCATCGGCGTGTACGGCGTCATCGCCCGCCGCAACGCGGTGATGGTGCTGATGTCGATCGAGCTGATCCTCAACGCCGTCAACCTCAACCTGGTCGCGTTCGCAATGATGACCAATGCCGTCGACGGCCAGGTCTTCGCCCTCTACGTGATCGCCATCGCCGCCGCCGAGGTCGGTGTCGGACTGGCGATGGTGCTCATGATCTATCGCAACCGCAGGTCGATCGCCCTCGACGAACTCTCGGAAATGAAGGGCTGACATGCTTGCCGCCGAAGCCGTCGAACTCAGCTCGGGATGGTTCCTCGAGAACGCGTGGCTGATCGCGCTGATCCCCGTCGTCGCGTTCGCCATCATCATCGCCGTCGGCAAGCACCTGCCGATGAAGGGCTCCGAGGTCGGCCTGGCCTCGATGGCCGCCTCACTGGTGTTGGCCACCGGCGCGTTGATCCAGTGGGTCCAGCGAACCAACTCGGCTTCCAGCGGCGAGGAGGCGCTCGGGGTGCTCCAGGCGTTCGGCCGATCGCTGCCGCGTGCCACCGAGGGGGAGGCCGAACCCTTCATCGAACCGGTCGTGCACACCTGGGTCTGGTGGTCGAGCGGGTCGCTCGAGTTCGGCGTCGGTTCGCTCGGCAACGGACTGACCGTGCTGCTGCTCTGGCTGGTCGCGTTCATCTCGCTGCTCGTGCAGATCTTCAGCCTCGACTACGTCCGTGGCGACCGCCGCTACACCCACTTCTTCGCCGCCATCACGCTGTTCTCCGGCGGGATGCTCGTGATGCTCATGGCACCCAACATGATCCAGCTGATCCTCGGCTGGGAGATCATGGGCCTGACGTCGTTCCTGCTGATCGGTCACTGGTGGGAGGAGGAAGCGAACAGCCGAGCGGCTCTCAAGGCGTTCTTCACCGTGCGTGTCGGCGACGTCGGGTTGCTCGTCGGCACCTCGATCATCTTCTTCGGAGCGAACGCCTGGGCGGTCGACAACCTCGACAGCAATGGCTTCGACATCGCGGCGATCCAGGCCTGGGCCCTGTCGGGCGAAGCCGGCAGCTCCTTCCTCGTCCCCGGCGCGATCGCCCTGTTCATCGCCTGCATCGGCAAGTCGGGCCAGTTCCCGCTGCACACATGGCTACCCGACGCGATGGCGGGCCCCACACCGGTGTCGTCGCTGCTGCACAGCTCGACGATGGTCGTCGCCGGCGTGTTCCTCGTCGCCCAGCTCTACCCGGTGTTCTGGCAGGCGTTCGACATCGGCCAGGGGTCGCTGACGTTCATCGCCATCATCGGTGCGA
Source organism: Ilumatobacteraceae bacterium (assembly GCA_963710625.1). GTDB lineage: Bacteria > Actinomycetota > Acidimicrobiia > Acidimicrobiales > Ilumatobacteraceae > Sva-07. Next base: position 265,208 of record CAVQBG010000010.1, read on the forward strand.
TCACGATCGTGATCGCCGCCCTCCTCGCGTTCGTGCAGGACGACATCAAGAAGGTGCTCGCGTACTCCACGGTGTCGCAGCTCGGCTACATGATGCTCGGCCTCGGCACCGGCGCCTGGCTGCCGGCGGTGTTCCACATCTTCACCCACGCCTTCTTCAAGTGCTGTCTGTTCCTCTGTGCCGGCTCGATCAGCCACTCGGGCTCCCACCACTCCTTCGACATGAAGAGGGACATGGGCGGTCTGCGCAAGAAGATGCCGATCACGTTCACCGCGTGGATCATCTCCACGCTCGCCCTCACGGGCATCTTCCCGTTCGCCGGGTTCTGGTCGAAGGACGAGATCATCGACAACGTCGGCAACAACGGCTACACCGTGCTGATGTGGGTGGGCCTCGGCGGTGCCGCCCTCACCGCGATGTACATGACCCGAGCCACCTACCTGGTCTTCTTCGGTGAGCCCCGCGGCGCGGCGGCCGGTGAGCACCACCCCGACGAGGAACACGCCGAAGAGCACGAGATGGAGCACATCTCCGTGGGCGCTCCCGAGCCCGAGCCGCGCTCGCTCGGTGCCGCCGCCAATGCGCACGTCGACGATCACCACGGCGGCCACGACGGCCACGACGACGACCATCACGCATCCGACGGTCCGCACGAGTCGGGGCCGCTGCTGCTGATCCCGATCGTGATCCTCGCGTTCTTCGCGCTGTTCGCCGGACTGGTGAACCCGACACCGCTGGCGTCGCGGTTCGGCGAAGGCGTCGAACTCATGAAGAAGTACGTCGAACCGCGGGCGAGCTCGGTGCCGTTCGAGGAGGTCATCGCGAGCGGGCCCGGGGAGTCGATCATGATCATCGACGGCCGTCCGAGCGCGAGCCCGGCTGCTGAGGAGGGCGAGGGCGAGGAGGGCGCGAAGAAGTCCGGTTGTGGGTTCGATGCGCCCGAGCCCGGCACCGCGTGTTTCTTCCCCGCCGTGAGCCATGCCGAGCCGAGCTTCGCCAAGATCCTGTTGTCGCTCGGCGTCGTCGCTGCCGGCTACGCGGTGGCGATCGCCTTCAACGTGGCGTTCTACGGCCGGAGGAACAAGCATCTGGTCGGGCTGACCGAACGCTCGAAGGTGCTCCGTGGCGGCTTCTTGTTCCTCAAGAACAAGTACTACCTCGACTGGCTGTACGAGAACGTGATCGTCCGTGCGGTCGCCCACCCGATCGCCAAGGCCACCTACTGGTTCAACCAGCACGTCATCGACGCGGCCGTCAACGACGTCGGCATCGGCGCCCGCAAGACCGGCACCTGGGTCTACGACAACATCGACCAGAAGGTCGTCGACGGCGCCGTCGACGGGTCCGGCTGGATCGCATCCGAGGCCGGTCACGGTCTTCAACCCACCCAATCCGGCAAGGTCAGCCAGTACGGCGCACTCCTCTTCGGAGCTGCTGCCGTCGGCGCCATCGTCCTCGTCCTCGTCAACGTGAGCTGAAAGCACCCTTCGAACCATGGAACCACTCACTGATCAGAACTGGCTGCTGAGCGTCGGTACCTTCCTGCCGCTCGTCGGCGTGCTGGTGATGATGTTCATCCCCCGCAGCGAAGAGGCCACGCACAAGATCGTCGGCATCGCCACCGCCGGAGCGACGCTGGCGATCGGCATCGTCACGCTGTTCGCCTTCGACTACAGCGAGGCCGGACGACTGCAGTTCTTCGTCGACGCCGAATGGATCCCGGTGATCGACGCCAACTACACGGTCGGCATGGACGGCATCAGCCTGCCGCTGTACATCCTGTCGATGGCGGTCACGTTCCTGGTGATGATCTACTCCTGGGACAACATGCCCGACGCCGGCAACCCGAAGGCGTTCTACATCCTGATGCTGGTGCTGCAGGTCGGCATGGCGGGCACCTTCATGGCCCAGGACCTGATCCTGTTCTTCGTGTTCTTCGAGCTGGTGCTGCTGCCGATGTACTTCATGATCGGCGTGTGGGGCGGCGAGCAACGCAAGTACGCCTCGCTCAAGTTCTTCCTCTACACGATGTTCGGGTCGGCGTTCATGCTGGTCGCCTTCATCGCGCTGTACTTCCAGACCGGCGCCGAGAGCTTCGGGTTCCAGCACCTGATCGAGGCGGGAGCCGGCATCGACAAGAACGTCCAGATCTGGATCTTCGCCGGCATGTTCCTCGGCTTCGCCGTCAAGGTGCCGATGTTCCCGTTCCACACCTGGCTCCCCGACGCCCACACCCAGGCGCCCACGCAGGGCTCGGTGATCCTGGCCGCGATCCTGCTGAAGCTCGGTACCTACGGCTTCGTCCGCATCGCCATCCCGATGCTGCCCGAGGGCGCCGTCGAGTGGGCCCCGGTGATCGGCATCCTGGCCGTGATCGGCATCATCTACGGTGCCCTTGGCTGTCTCGCGCAGACCGACATGAAGCGATTGATCGCCTTCTCCTCGGTGGCCCACATGGGTTTCGTGATGCTCGGCATCGCCACGTTGACCGAGTTCGGCATCAACGCTGCGATCTTCGGCATGGTCGCCCACGGCCTGATCACCGGCATGCTCTTCTTCGTCGCCGGATCGGTCAAGCACCGCTACCACACCCTCGAGATCAAGCGGCTCTCGGGCATGCTCATCCAGGCGCCGCGACTCGGCTGGATCCTCGGCTTCGCCGCAATGGCCTCGCTCGGTCTGCCCGGCCTCGCGGGCTTCTGGGGCGAGTTCCCGGCGATCCTGTCGGCGTACAACCCCGGCTTCGGTCTCAGCACCGGCCTCTTCCGCACGCTGATGGTGATCGCCGCCGTCGGCACGGTGCTCGCGGCCGGCTACCTGCTCTGGCTCTACCAGCGCACGGCGTTCGGTGAGCCGAGCGACGAGTTCACCTCACACGGGTCAGGGCACGGCTCGGGCCATGGCGGCGTCGCCCACTCGCTGAGCTCGGCGGCCAACAGCCGACGAACACCACGACGAGATCTACGACGTCACCCCGATCGAGTGGATCGCCTGGACGCCGTTCCTGCTCGGCATCGTCGTGTTCGGCGTCTACCCGCAGCTGCTCTTCAAGGTGATCAACCCCGCGGTCACCGAACTGGTCGCAAACCTCGGACGGTCACTGGGCTGATGCTCGCCACGTTCCTCGCCCAAGCCGGCGACTGGGTGTCGCCCTCGATCGACTGGGCCGCGCTCGCGCCCGAGATCGTCCTGGCGGTCGGCATCAACATCATCCTCCTGCTCGACCTGCAGCTGTCGGAGACCAAGAAGTGGGCGATCGCCACGATCACCGGCTTCGTGCTGCTCGGCAGCTTCGTGGCCATCGCCGTGCTCGCCGCGACCAACGACGGTCCGACCTCGTTGTTCGACGGCCGCTACGTCGTCGACGACTATGCGCTGCTGTTGAAGGCGCTGTTCGTGCTCGCCGCCTACGTGGTCGTGCTGATGAGTCAGACCGAACTCGAAGAGGGCGGCTACTACCAGGGCGAGTTCTACGTCCTGATGCTGTGCAGCGTGCTCGGCATGGTGATGATGGCGTCGGCGCGCGACCTCGTCAGCATCTTCGTGGCGCTCGAACTGCTGTCGATCCCCGCCTACATGATGGCGGCCTGGAACAAGCGCAACGAGAAGTCGAACGAGGCGGGCGTCAAGTACTACCTCCTCGGTGTGTTCGCCTCCGCGATCCTGCTGTACGGCATGAGCCTGCTGTTCGGCGTGACCGGCTCGACGCTGCTCACCGACATCGGCGCCTCGCTCCTCGACGGTGATCTGATCGGCCTCGAGGTCGTTGCCGTGGTGTTCGTCGTCTGCGGCTTCGCGTTCAAGATCTCGGCGGTGCCGTTCCACCAGTGGGCACCCGACACCTACGAAGGTGCGCCGACGCCGGTGACCGCGTTCTTCTCGGTCGCCACCAAGGCCGCCGGTTTCGTAGCGCTGATGTCGGTCGTGTTCATCGCCTTCCCCGGCGCCGACGCGGTGTACGAGCCGCTGATCTGGGTGATGGCCGTGCTGACGATGACGATCGGCAACGTGCTCGCACTTCGCCAGACCAACATCGTGCGCATGTTGGCCTACTCGTCGGTCAGCCAGGGCGGGTTCATCCTGATGCCGCTGGCCTTCGCCGGGCAGCCCGGCGTCGGTGCCTCGGCGCTCAACGCGGTGGTCGTCTACCTCGTGGTGTACGCCTTCATGAACCTCGGGGCCTTCGCCGTGGTGATCGCCGTCACCCGCAAGACCCGCAGCGGCGAGATCTCGTCGTTCGGTGGGCTGTTCTCGTATGCGCCCGGCCTGACCGTGGCGATGACGATCTTCTTCGCCTCGCTCGCCGGCATCCCGCCGCTCGCCGGCTGGTTCGCCAAGTTCAACGCCTTCAAGGCGGTGCTCGACGCCGGCACGACATCGGCCTACGTGATGGCCGGCATCGCCGCGGTCAACACCGTCATCTGCGGCGGCGTACTACATGCGTGTGCTGCGCGTCGCGTGGATGGACGAGGCGCCCGACGGCGACACCAGCCCGGTCAACGCTCCGGCCCCGGTGCTGGCCGCGGTGGCGATCACCGTGATCGGCACGATCGTGCTCGGCGTCCTGCCGAACATCGTCGCCCGCGTCGGCGCCGTCGATGCTCTCACCGGCGCCTTCTCCGGCTAGCCGGGTCGGAAGCGGCGATGACTGCGTTCCGCAGGCTCGTCGCTGCCCTGAGGCAGCTCCCTCGCTGCGCGCCTTGTCCTCCCCACTTCCGATCCCGGCTGGTTCCTTGAATGAGTGACGAGATTCGCGGGGAGATCGAGGGGAGCGGTCCGATCCCCTTCGAGCGGTTCATGGAACTGGCGCTGTACGGCGCCGACGGGTTCTACACGCGGGCCGACGGGGGATCGGCGGGACGGCGCGGCGACTTCATCACCTCGCCCGAGGTCGGCCCGCTGTTCGGCGCGGTCATCGCCCGGTACCTCGACGCCGAGTGGGAGCGCATCGGTCGGCCCGATCCCTTCACCGTCGTCGATCTCGGAGCCGGGCCCGGCACGCTCGCCCGCTCGGTGCTCGCCGCCGCTCCTGCGTGCCGTGATGCACTGCGCTACGTCGCCGTCGAGGTGTCGGGCCCGCAACGCGAGCGCCACCCCGAGGGCGTCGAGTCGCGTGCGGAACTCCCCGAAGCGCCGATCCACGGTGTGGTGATCGCGAACGAACTGCTCGACAATCTGCCGTTCCGGCTGGTGGTGTTCGACAACGGCTGGCGCGAGGCGTTCGTCGACGTCGAGAGCGACGGCCGCTTCGTCGAGCGGTTGTCCGCGCCGTTCGATCCGGTGCCGCCGTGCCTGCCCGCGTCTGGCGCCTTCGGGCGCGAGCGCCCCTCGTCGATCGAGCCGCTGCAGTGATCGAACAGGCCCGTGGGCTCGTGCGGTCCGGGTCGGTGGTGATGGTCGACTACGGCACGCCACTCACCGCGATGCTCGCCGGGCGACCGTGGCGTGACTGGCTGCGCACCTACCGGGGCAACGAGCGCGGCGACCACTACCTGGCGTCGCCCGGGACGCAGGACATCACGATCGACGTGCCGATCGACCAACTGCCCGAGCCCGACAACGTGCGGGTGCAGGCCCAGTTCCTCCAGTTGTGGGGGATCGACGAGCTGGTCGCCGAGGGCAAGCGGGTGTGGGAGACCGAGGCGGCCCGCCCCGGCCTCGTGGCGATGAAGATGCGCAGCCGGATCAGCGAAGCCGAAGCGCTGCTCGACCCCGCCGGCCTCGGCAACTTCCTCGTTGCGCAGTGGCGCGCCTGACCCGGCAACGCTCACGCCACAGCCAGTCGCCCGCGGCACCCGCACGGACCGCATACGGGCCGACACGACGGTGCACGTCGCTGCGCAGCAGCGCCCTCGCTCGGTGGGCGTCAATCGTCGTCGGGGCCTCGGCGCGGCGGCCCGAATGGGTCGTCGGGAGGCTGCGCGAACGGATCACGGCGCCGCCGCGAGAACAGCCCGGCGCCGGTGTTCTCGTTCGACCCGGGCAGCTTGCCGATCACCCAGGTCAGCACGAGGGCGCTCGCAACGGTGAGCACGACGACGATCACCACCGGACCGAGGCCCGAGTCGCCGCGACTCGAGCCGGCCTCCAGGGTTCCGACGACGAGATCGAGCACGTCGGTCACGCTACCCCGAGCCACCTGACGAGGGCCCCGGGCGTGGACCGCCTCGCCGCCGGGTCGGCCGACACCGGTGATCTACCATCGGCGACATGGCTGATGAGACCGGCGACCACGACACGATCGACGCGCTGAGCGCGGAGAACCGGAAGTTCCCGCCGTCGGAGGAGTTCAAGGCGAACTCGCTCGTCACCGGGACGTTCCTGTACGACCAGGCGGCCGAGGACGACGAGGCGTTCTGGGCGCGTCAGGCGTCGGGCCTCGTCGACTGGGCGACGCCGTGGGACACGATCCTCGAGTGGGACCTGCCCGACGCGAAGTGGTTCGTGGGAGGACAACTCAACGTCGCCTACAACTGCCTCGATCGGCACGTGTTGGGGGGCAAGGGCGACAAGGTCGCCATCCACTGGGAGGGTGAGCCGGGCGACACGCGCACGATCACCTATCGAGAGCTACTGGATGAGGTCAGCCAGTTCGCCAACGTCTTGAAGGGCCTCGGCGTGCAGCGAGGCGACCGCGTCAACATCTACCTCCCGATGGTGCCCGAAGCTGCCGTGGCGATGCTCGCCTGCGCACGGATCGGCGCAGCCCACAGCGTGGTGTTCGGCGGATTCTCGGCGCAGTCGCTCGCCGACCGCATCAACGACGCCGAGGCGAAGGTGCTGATCACCGCCGACGGCGGGTACCGGCGCGGTGCCGTGTTCCCGCTGAAGCCGGCGGCCGACGAGGCGTGCGCCGACACACCGACGATCGAGCACGTCGTGGTGGTCAAGCGCGGCGGCAACGACGTCGAGATGGTCGACGGGCGCGACCACTGGTACCACGAGTTGATGGAGGGCGTGTCCACCGACTGCCCCGCCGAACCGATGGACTCCGAGCAGTTGCTCTTCCTGTTGTACACCTCGGGTACCACCGGCAAGCCCAAGGGCATCATGCACACCTCGGGCGGCTACCTGACCCACGTCACGTACACCCACAAGTACGTCTTCGACCTGCATCCCGAGACCGACGTGTTCTGGTGCACCGCCGACGTCGGTTGGATCACCGGCCACAGCTACATCGTCTACGGGCCGCTCTCGAACGGCGCCACGCAGGTGATGTACGAGGGGGTCCCGAACCACCCGGGCAACGATCGGTTCTGGGAGATCATCGAGAAGTACGGCGTCACGATCTTCTACACCGCCCCCACCGCGATCCGCACGTTCATGAAGTGGGGCGCCACCGAGCCGGCCAAGCACGATCTGTCGTCGCTGCGGCTCCTGGGAACGGTCGGCGAACCGATCAACCCCGAGGCGTGGATGTGGTACCAGGAGCACATCGGCGGCGGTCGATGCCCGATCGTCGACACCTGGTGGCAGACCGAGACCGGCGGGATCATGATCAGCCCGCTGCCGGGTGCCACCACCACCAAGCCCGGCTCGGCCACGTTCCCGCTGCCAGGGGTGTCCACGGAGGTGATCGACGACGAGGGCAACCGTGTCGATGTCGGCGGCGGCTACCTCACCCTCACCCGGCCCTGGCCAGGGATGCTGCGAGGCATCTGGGGCGACCCCGAACGCTTTCGTGAGACCTATTGGTCGCGTTTCGAGGGTCGCTACTTCGCCGGCGACGGAGCGAAGCTCGACGACGAGGGCTACCTGTGGCTGCTCGGCCGGGTCGACGATGTCATGAACATCTCCGGTCATCGCATCTCCACCACCGAGGTCGAGTCGGCGCTCGTCTCTCATCCCGCGGTCGCCGAGGCGGCGGTCGTCGGCGCCACCGATGCCACCACGGGCCAGGCGATCATCGCCTACGTGATCCTGCGCGGCGGCGAGGACGTCGACGCGGAGGTGCTTCGCAGCCATGTCGCCGAGGAGATCGGTGCGATCGCGAAGCCGAAGCAGATCTACATCACTCCCGACCTTCCCAAGACCCGATCGGGCAAGATCATGCGTCGACTGCTTCGCGACGTGGCCGAGGGGCGCAACATCGGTGACACGACGACCCTCGCCGATGCGTCGATCGTCGACGAACTCCAGGCGAGGGCGGCCAGCAGCGGCGACGACTGAGCCCTGACTCCCTGCTGCGCGGAGCCGACGTCCCGACCGTCGGGAATCGTTCAAGCTCGGCCCGAGCGGTGCCGATAGAGCACACGATGGTTCCGCCCGATGGAGATCGATCCCGACGCCTTCCCACCATGTCGTGGGAATCCGTCGTCGACGGGGCCACCTCCACGCCGTCCGATCTCGACGGCGACTCGACCGGCGAGCAGGTGGCGCCCACGCCGGCCGCTGCTTCGCCGTTGACCGGACCCGCACCGATCGACGCGCCGATCGGGGCGTCGCCGGCTGCCCCGCAGGCCCCGACAGACCCGCTCCCCACCGTCGATGTCACCCCGCCGGGTGCCGACCCGTACGGCGACATCGCGTTCGCGCCGATCTCGTTCGCCCCGCTCACCCTCGATCCGCTCCCGCCGGCGGCCGCGGCGCCCGATGTCAGCCCGACCGCATCGCCGCCGGCTCCTCCGTTCAGCCCGCAGCCGCCATGGGTCCGGGCTGCTCCGCCCAGCCCGATCGTGCCGGCGCTCGACGACGAGGTCGTGTCCGAAGCTCTGCAGGACAGCGCCCAGGTGGCGTTCGTCGCTGCATCGAGCAGTCCCTCGATCGAGAGCCCTGCGCCGCCGTCGTCCGAGCTGCCGGTCATCGTCGAGGCGACGCCGGTCGACATCGATCCATCGTTCGGAGGTGGTGGGCCTCGCCTCCGGTCAGATCGTCGCCGATCCGGTCAGTGCCGTGCCGCAACTCCCGCAGGTGCAGCAGCAGCCCGTCCGTCCCCAGGCGGCCGCCGTCCCCGAGGAGTTCAGCAGTCCGACCGTGACGACGGTGTCGACGCCGAAGCGTCGCTCGTCCCGACGCGGGCTGAAGCTCGTGCTCACCCTCGTCGTCCTCGGCGGGCTGGTCACCGCCGGCGTGGTGTTCGGGCGCCCGTATCTCGTTCCCGAGCGACTGGGACGCAACGACCGAACCGTACGCCGATGCCATCGAGACCGCCACAGGCGTCGACTTCGCCGAGTCGATCACCGTGTCGGCCGAACCGACACCCGACTACACACGTCGTCTGGTCGGTGAACTCGCTCCCGAGTGGAACGGTGACGAGGCGATGTGGCGGTCGCTCGGGTTGCTCAACGGAGCCGCCGACCAGACCAATGTCGCCGAGCTGCTCGTCGGTTGGCAGGACGCCCGGTACTCGACGACCGACGGGCAGGTCCACCACGATGCTGCCGCGACGGGGCCGCAGGCCGAGGCCGCGATCGCTGCATCGATGACCGCCGCCTCGCTCGACCAGCAGTACCGCTGGTCACCCGGACAGCTGAACCGGACGACCGATGATCAGCTGCTGACGCTCGCGGAGGTCGAACGCCAGGCCCGGGCGGCCGTTGCGACGTCACCGTTCGCCGTTGCCTTCGATCCCGTCGACCCTTCGGTGTTGGCGTTCGTACCGCCGTTGGTGGGGTATCGGGCGCTCGCCCCGACGTCGTTCGCAGAATTCGGTGCGGCCTCCGCCGACCCTCCGAACGCACTGTCGTCGCTCGGGACGGCAGGTCCAGGTCCGTTGCCGTCCGACGCGCTCGTGGCTGCGCCCGATCCGACGATGGTCGGCACCGACGCCCAGGTGTCGTCGCCGCGGCCGTTCGATCGCGCGTTCTGGTATCTCGTGTTCGCCGGGTATCTCGACAGCCGGACCGCCTACCAGGCCAGCGAGGCCGTCGTGGAGACTGCGATCTCGATGGCCGACCGTGCGGGAACGGCCTGCGTGTACGCGACCTTCGCCGGCGGCGACGTCGAGGGCACCGCCACCCTGCGTTCTGCCCTGGAGGCCTGGTCGGCTGCTGCGCCCGTCGAGTTCGGAGCGAACGTGACCGTTCTCGCTGATGGAACACTGCAACTGGTGAGCTGCGACCCGGGCGCCGGGTTCGAGAACGCCAGTCGACTCGGCGTGGCACGCGAGCTCGTGGCGTGGCGCTCGGCCGAACTGGCCACGATCGATGCGATCGGTGGCACCGAACTCGATCCGGCGACCACGTGGGCGTTCGTCGAGGCCTCGAACGTGGCGCTCGACCTGATGGCGTTGCCCGCGAACACGTCGCCGGCAGACATGGCAGCGGCGGCTCGCGCCGGCGTTGCCGCCGTGCTCACACCGGCGGGCTGACACCGCCCACGACGACGAACGAGGTCGCGTCAGTCGCGGAAGTTCTGGAACTGCAGCGGGATGCCGACGTCCTCGGCCTTCAGCATCGCGATCACGTCCTGGAGGGCGTCACGCTTCTTCGCCGACACCCGGATCGACTCGCCCTGCGTCTGACTCGAGGTGCCCTTCGGGGCCTTCTCCTTGATCAGCTTGTTGATCTCCTTGGCCTTGTCGGAGGAGATCCCGACCTTGATGGTGACGACCTGGCGCACCGTGTTCTGCGTGGCATCCTGCACGTCGCCGTAGTCGACGCCTCGCAGCGACACCCCGCGTTTGACCAGCTTCTCCTCCAGCACCGTGCGCAGCGCGTCGAGGCGGTCACGGCTGACCGTGTGCAAGGTGATCACCATCTCGTTCTGTTCGATGGTGGAGTTGGTGTTCTTGAAGTCGAAGCGGTTGGCGATCTCCCGCTGGGCCTGGTCGACCGCATTGCGGACCTCCTGGGCGTCGACTTCTGACACGACATCGAAGGTTGGCATGGCGACCAGGGTAGCGAGCGGGCGCTGTGTGGCCCTTCGCGCAACGTGGGACGACGAGCGTGGCGCCGGCGCTCTCGACCGGTACGCTCAGGCCGCCCCGTTCATCGCTCGTTCGGGGTACGCACACACAAGTCATGGGTCGGTGCCCGAGCGGCCAAAGGGAGCAGACTGTAAATCTGCCGGCATTGCCTTCGAAGGTTCAAATCCTTCCCGGCCCACCAATTGCGCTGGCCCGCCCCTGCTCTGTGGGCGGTCAGAGCAGCAGTTGCATCACGGCGACGTCGAGCCAGCGGTTGAACTTGCGACCGACCTGGCGCTCGATGCCGACCAGCTCGAAGCCGCACCGTTCGTGCAGCGCTCGCGAGCCGGAGCTGGAGGCTTCGATCCGGGCGATCACCGAATGGAAACCCGAGTCCCGTGCGACATCGATGAGATGCGTCATCAGGAGGCGACCGATCCCGGTGCCCGCGTGGTCGCGCGACACGTAGACGGAGTCCTCGACCGTGGTGCGGTATGCGGCTCGCTCCTTGTAGGGGGACAGCGAGGCGAAGCCGACCACCTCCCCATCGACCACCGCAACGACGGCAGAGAAGGCACCCGACCGCTGGTCCAGCCACGGCCGCTGATCATCGAGCGACCGCGGCTCCAGGTCGAAGGTGCTGGTGTGGTTCTCGACCTCGTGGTTGTAGATCGACCGGATCGCCTCGGCGTCGAGGGCCGTCGCGAGCCGAATCGACGCGGTGGGAGGAGCGATCGACACGGTCGGGCAGGCTAGTGCCGCACACGAAAGTCCGCGGTGGTTGTCCCGACGAGGCCGGTACACTCGTCTGCTGGTCCGCGGCAGTGCCGCGTCCCGAAGGGTGCCCCGGGTACCGCTACAAACGGTGTCCGCACCCGTCAAGAACGCCCTCTTAGCTCAGTCGGTAGAGCACAGCCATGGTAAGGCTGGTGTCGTGGGTTCGATTCCCACAGAGGGCTCGACCAAGTGGTCGGGCAACCGTCCGGCCACGAGCCAAACCCCTGGCGGCGTAGCTCAGTTGGTCAGAGCATCCGGCTCATAATCGGAAGGTCATCGGTTCAAGTCCGATCGCCGCTACTACATATCCAGTCAGATCCCCGATCCGTTTCGGAATCAACCTCAGGAGTCAGAGGACAGCAATGAGCAAGCAGAAGTTCGAGCGCAACAAGCCGCATGTGAATATCGGGACGATGGGTCACATCGACCATGGGAAGACGACGTTGACGGCGGCGATTTCGAAGACGTTGTCGGAGCGTGGGTTGGCTGATTTCACGTCGTTCGACAACATCGACAAGGCGCCGGAGGAGAAGGCTCGGGGGATCACGATCTCGATTGCGCACATCGAGTACGAGACCGAGAACCGGCATTATGCGCATGTGGACATGCCGGGTCACGCGGACTACATCAAGAACATGATCACCGGTGCGGCGCAGGTCGATGGTGCGATCCTGGTGGTGGCGGCGACTGATGGTCCGATGCCGCAGACGCGTGAGCACGTGTTGTTGGCGCGTCAGGTGGGTGTGCCGTACATCGTGGTGGCGTTGAACAAGGCTGACATGGTCGATGACGAGGAGCTCCTCGAGTTGGTCGAGTTGGAGGTTCGTGAGTTGTTGAACGAGTACGAGTTCCCTGGTGATGATGCTCCGGTGGTCCAGGTCGGCGCGTTGAAGGCGTTGGAGGGTGACGCTGAGTGGCAGGAGAAGATCATGGAGCTGATGAATGCTTGTGATGAGTTCATTCCGGAGCCGGTGCGTGAGTTGGACAAGCCGTTCTTGATGCCGATCGAGGATGTGTTCACGATCACGGGTCGTGGCACGGTGGTGACGGGCAAGGTGGAGCAGGGGATCATCCATACGGGTGATGAGATCGAGATCGTTGGTTTGCGTGACACGCAGAAGACGACGTGTACGGGTGTGGAGATGTTCCGCAAGTTGCTCGATGAGGGTCAGGCGGGTGACAACATCGGTGCGTTGTTGCGTGGCACGGCCAAGGAGGATGTGGAGCGTGGGCAGGTGTTGTGCAAGCCGGGCAGCATCACGCCGCACACGAACTTCGAGGGTCAGGTCTACATTCTGACCAAGGACGAGGGTGGCCGTCACAAGCCGTTCTTCAACAATTATCGGCCGCAGTTCTTCTTCCGGACGACGGATGTGACCGGCACGATCGAGTTGCCGTCGGGTACGGAGATGGTGATGCCTGGTGACAATGTGGAGATGACGGTGGAGTTGGGTAAGCCGATCGCGATGGATGAGGGTCTGCGGTTCGCGATTCGTGAGGGTGGCCGCACGGTGGGTGCCGGCCGCGTCACCAAGATCCTCAAGTGACGTCGCGCTACGTCCTGTATCCATTCGACGTCTGAACAGAGAAGAGAACCGACATGGCCAAGAGTGACAAGCGGGTCAAAGTGACCCTCGAGTGCACCGAGTGCAAGCGGCGCAACTACATCACGATGAAGTCCAAGGTCAACGATCGTGAGCGCCTCGAGATGAAGAAGTACTGCGCCAACGAGCGTCAGCACACCCTCCACAAGGAGACGCGCTGACGACACGGCGCGCAACGGGCAGCGAGTGCGGTCGGCAACGGCCGTAGTCAGCCTTCCGGGATGCGCTGGTACCCTCGACGGGTACTCGGCACGTCCCGCCCGAGGGCAGTAGCTCAGCTGGTAGAGCATCGGTCTCCAAAACCGACGGTCGGGGGTTCGAGTCCCTCCTGCCCTGCCCACCACCGAACGAGAAATCATGTCACTGGACGATCTGAACCGTGAGCAGAAGCGACAGCTTCGCAAGATGGGTGCCCTCGACGAGCAGGGCAAGCCGTCGCGCGCCCAGCGTCAGGCTCCGAAGAAGAAGAGCGACCGAGTGGGGATTCGTCAGTATCTCCGTGAGGTGCGCGACGAGATGCGCAAGGTCGCATGGCCGAACCGTCCGGAGGTCAAGCGCTACTCGATCATCGTGATCATCACCGTCGTGGTCTACACGGCGCTCGTCGGCGGGCTCGACTTCCTGTTCGCCGAGTTCTCCCAGTGGTTCTATTCCTCCTGATGCAGCGGCTGACATGACCGACGACCAGACGACCGACGAGACGACGAGCGACGACATGACCGACAACGACACGACCGCTGAGCGCGCCAACCCGCTCGATCTCCTGCCCGTCGGCGACACCGACGTGCTCGCCCAGACGTCCGAGATCGACGACGACACCGACCACGGAACGGCCGTCGCCGAGGAAGTCGATGCGATGCACGTCGAGACCGCGGCCGACGAGTTGGCCAGCGACTCCGACATCGACGAAGACGACGACTCCGACGGCTCTGGCGCCGACGACGAGGCGGGCGAGGACGAGGCGGGCGAGGACGAGGCGGGCGAGGACGACGGGTCCGACGAGGAAGCCGAACC
>CAVQBG010000011.1:0-4003 GCA_963710625.1 Ilumatobacteraceae bacterium
TCAGAACGGCTGGACGATCCAGCCGAGGTTGCCGAAGCGCTTCCAGATGCCGTTGTCGGCGCGTTGAGGGTGGCGAAGACGCGTCCGCCGGTGAGGTTCGGGCCGAAGAACGCCTGGGCGTGGAGGAAGGCGGCGTCCATCGCCGCGTCGAGGTCGGGGGTGTCCCACAGCACGTGGATGTCGAAGTCGGCGTCGTCCTCCTGCACGACCGTCCACGCCAGCAGGCGCTTCTCGCCGGGCAGGCCGACCTCGTCGCTCCACGCCGTCGTGCCGTCGGGTTCGTCGCGCTCCACCGGCGTGGGGAGCAGTGGACTCAGGCCGTTGTACATGGGTTCCTCTCTCAGTAGTCGACGAACTTGCGTCGGGTCGATCGGGCCGGGCTCGCCGTCCCATCGGTACGCCCGCAGGACACCGTTCTTCGCGACGCTGTAGTCGAGACACGTCGCCAGCGGGTTGATCGGCTCGGCGGACTCCTTGCGCCACCAGTAGTGGCCGAACAGCACCGGCACCGGCCCCTCGTACGGCTGCACCTCGTCGTCGCGGAGCGGGCGGTCGGGGAGTTCGTCGATCGGGTTGTCGTTCGCGTCGTACAGCTGCGTGCCGCTCGGGATCATCGCCGCGGTGCGCAGCGTCGTCGCCTTGCTGTCCCACCAGCGGAGCCGGGCGTCGTGGCGCTGGTGGCCGTCCTTGTCCGGATACCACGCGCCGTCGAGGTACACCTCGGGGCCCTTCAGGACGGTCTCGATCGCGTCGTAGGTCGGCGTGCCCTTCGTCGTTCCGTCGATCACGATCCGTTCGGTGAGGGTGTGGCCCGGGCCTGCCACCGATCCGCAGATGGGCGATGTGGTCGTCGCTCCAGCAGGCGTGGACCACCCGCAGGCCGTCGAGGTCGAGCCACAGCGGGATCGTCATGAACCAGTCGATGATCGAACGATGCAGCGGCGAGCCGAACGGGACGTCCGACAGGAACGCCTCGTGCTGGCCGCTGTTCTTCTCGCTGTGGGGCCGGCAGTAGTCGAGCCGCACCGGATCGACCGTGGCGTAGGCGACCGCGTTGAACTCGTGGTTGCCGAGCACGATCTGCGCCGAGCCGGCCTCGACCATCGCCCGCACCAGGCGCAGCGTGTCGAGCTGGCCGGGGCCACGATCGATCAGGTCACCGACGAACACCGCCGTGCGGTCCGCGTGCGACCAGACGCCGTGCTCCTCGGTGTAGCCCATCAGGGTGAGCAGGCTGCGGAGACGGTCGGCGTGACCGTGCACGTCACCGATGATGTCGAACCCCGCCATCACCACAGTCTGGCCGAAGATTCCTGTCCGAGGAAGATGTGTGCGAGGTCAGAGCTCCTCGGCTTCCTTGCGGTCGCCCCAGAAGCGGTCGGCGTCGCGGCGGCGCTCGTGGCGCTGCTTGCCCCGCCACTCCCGCACGGTGCGGTCGAGGCCGGCGTAGGTGGCGACCATGCCGTCCTCGTCGGCGCGGAAGTTGCTGACGTTGCCGGCGGGCATCGCCATCTGGTCGCCGACGGCGTAGCTGTCCTGGTTGGCGCCGAGGAACACGAACGTCCACCCCGATCGCGCAGCTTCGCGATCCGGCGGAACAGGCGCTGGTGGGTCCACTCGGCGCTGGCGTTCTCGTGGCCGTCGGTGAGGATCACCACGAGCTGGTCGGCGTCGTCGCCGCCGTGGCGCTCGGCCCGGTCGAGCAGCAGCGCGATCGCGTCGTACAGCGGGGTCATCCCACGAGGCTCGAACCGGTCACCGATCGAGTGCACCTTCTCGATCGGCTTCGCGTCGACGATCACGTCGTGGCGGTCGGCGTCGTCGAACTGCACGACGGTCACGGTCGCGTCGCCGGCCTCGGCGCGCTGGCTGGCGAAGAACCCGTCGAAGCCCGACACCACGTACTCGGCGATCGACGACATCGACCCCGACCGGTCGAGCAGGAACCAGATGTCGGCGTTCCCGTCCCCGGACGGTGTCGTGGTGGCGCCGGGACCGGCGGCGAGGCGGCGGGCCAGCACGCCGAGCGCCTGCGCACCCTCCACGTCGAGCCGTCGATCGGGGAGACCGGCCGTGCCGAAGGTGGCACCGTGGAGGGCGCCGACGACGGCCAGGGTCGCCCGGTCGCCGCCGCTGATCGTGGCGGCCGCATGGAGGATCCCGGCGAGGTCGGGGCCGAACTGCTGGCTCCACAGGGCGAGCTTCAGCGAGTCGACCGCCTCCGGGCTGAACGGCACGGCGAACATGCCGTTGCCCGCCATCATCTCCTCGAGTTCGGCGCGGACCTCGTCGAGCTCGATCGAGCCGGCCACGTCCGACACCACCTCGGCGGGCCCGACCCCCTCGGGCCGGGTGACGATCGCCGCGATCATCGACGCGAGCACCGCCGCGGACTCGGTCGCCCGGGGCGACGCGTGGCTCACCGCGGCGTCGAGCGACGCGGCGACGCCGATCTGGTCGGGGCGGTCGTGCAGCGCCAGGCCGACGGCCACGGCGCGGGGGAGGGCGGCGTTGCCGTAGGAGGGCGGAGCCGCCTCGAACCACGGCGCACCGTGGCGCAGGTTGTCGACGGTGTGGCGCACGGCGTTGCCGGGGGAGCGCAGCGAGCGGCTGCGCCGGGCGAGGGTGGCCGCGAGGTTCCGGGGAGCCGTGAGGGCGTCGTCGAGGACGGCTTCGGCCGTCATCACGAACACCTGGCTCGGCGCGGAGAGGCGGTGGCCGCCCTGGCCGCGGCGGCGACCATCGAGCCAGCGGTGGACGTCGGCGAGGTCCATGCCGTCGTCGTTGCGGGACCGGCGGAACCGGGCGGCGAACGCGTCGGCGAGTGCGAGGCCGGCGACCGTGCCGGCGACACGGTCGGCCAGCAGTGCGGCGTCGATCGGGCCGAACGGCGGGGTCGAGGCCGAGCGGATCAGGTCCCGGTCGATGAGCGAGCCGATGGCCTCGTCGCCGAGTTCGGCGGCGTAGGGCCTGAGGAGGGTGGGGTCGATGTGGTCGGTCATGGTGTTCCTTCCCGCCAGATCATGTCGATCCGACTAATTGTCGAGATGACCATATCAAGGTAATGGTCGAAACGACAACATCAGGTCCCAAGGTCGTTCGCGCGATCGGTGTGCCTGCGACGATGCACCGATGCAGCGCCTGTCGATCGCCGTTCTCGTGATGGTGGCCGGGGTGGTGCTGCTGGGGGCAGGTCGGGCGGAGGCGACCTGGTCGATCGTCGGGGTCGACCCGGAGACCGGCGAGGTCGGGGTGGCCGTCGCGAGCTGCGTGGGGTTCGAGGTCACCATCGTTCCGGTGCTCGTGCCCGGGGTCGGCGCAGCGGCGTCGCAGGCCGACATCTCGCCGGGCGTCGGGTGACCGGATCGTCGACGCGCTGCAATCGGGTGCGAGTGCCCAGGAGGTGATCGACGCCGTCGTCGCTGCCGACGACCGACCCGACGACCGGCAGTTCGGCGCCGTGGTGATCGACGGAGGCGGCGCCGCGTGGACCGGTGCCGACAACCTCGAGGTCGCCGCCGACCGCCGGAACGCGGACGCCACGGGATCGGCGCAGGGCAACATCCTGGCGAGCGACGACGTGGTCGCCGACGCGATCGCCGCGTTCGACGCCGCCGACGGTGAACTGGCGGATCGGCTCGTGGCGGGCCTGCTCGCCGGCGCCGACGCCGGTGGCGACTCCCGCTGCGGTGAACAGACCGCGACTGCCGCAGCGCTGATCGTCGCCACGCCCGACGACCCGGTCTATGCGCACACCGACGAGCGGCTCGGCGTCGACCCGGACTCCACGCCGGTTCCCTCGGTGTTCGTCTCGGTGCTGGTCAATCGTGACGGCGACCGCGCACCCGACCGCCTCGCGGAGGTGTGGGCGACCGCCGACCCCGACGCATCGACGATCGTGATCCGTCAGATCGACGACGGCGCCGACACGGACGCCCGCCGCTTCAGGGTGGTGGCCACGGTCGTGCTCGTCCTGGTCGCGGCGCTCGTGATCGGTGTCGTG
>CAVQBG010000012.1:0-67371 GCA_963710625.1 Ilumatobacteraceae bacterium
ACGGCGCCGCTCTCGTGCTCACCCGACGCGGCGGCGTCCCGCGTGGCTTCATCCTGCTCGCCGTCGGGCCTCGTCGGCGCCGCCTACGTCCGGCCGCACTTCGCCGCCATCTGGGCCGGAGCGATCCTGATCGCCCTCTTCGCCCGCGTCGTGCTCGACCTCGCACGGCGCTCGGACCGCGACGAACGCCGGAGCAGCCAGTTGGGCACGATCCTGCTGCTGGCCGTGGCCGGCATCGGCTTCCTGATCGTCGCCCAGGTGACGCTCTCCTACCTCGACCCCGCCGACGATGCCGCAAAGGACGGGGTCGCCGAGCAGGAGGTCGTCACCGACCGGCTCTCGAACATCTTCGACAAGGTCGAGGACCGCACCACCCAGGGCGGCTCGTCGTTCGAGCCGATGTCCGTCAACGGCCCACAGGACTGGCCGTTCGCCGCGTTCCGCACCCTCACCCGACCGCTGCTCTTCGAAGCCCGCGGGCTCGCCACCGCACTCCCGGCGATCGAGATGACCGCGCTGCTGCTCGTGGGTGTCGTCAGCTGGCGACGGCTCGCCAACGCTCCCAAGCTGATGCTCACCACGCCCTACCTCGTGTTCGCGGCGCTGTGCGTGGTGACGTTCGGCGTGGCGTTCGCCAGCATCGGCAACCTCGGCATCCTCACCCGGCAGCGATCGCTCGTGCTCCCCCTGCTGCTCGTGTTCTGGTGCCTGCCGCCGATCGTGTTCGCCAGCGAACGGATCAAGGCCGAGACCGACGCCCGCACCGCCCAGCGAGTCCGCGCCGCCGACGAGGCGGCCGGCCGGCGCCCCGCCGCACCGCTCCCCTCCACCCGGCACTGAGCACCGGCGCCAGCGATGACCGGCACCCGAACGCTCGGGATCGACTGGACGCCCGGCGAGATCCCGGCGCTGCTCGGCCTCACCGCCATCGCGATCTACGGCTGCGTCCCCGAGACCAGCAACCAGATGCCGGCGATCGGCGTGATGCTCGCGTCGCTGTTCCTCATCGAAATCGTCGCCCGTGAGCCGTCAGCACCGATCGTGCACGCCGTGGCGGCCGCCATCGTGCTGTGGTCGGGCCTGTACGGGGCCACCGGGAGAGAGTCCGCCATCGTCGGCGCCCTGTTCGCGTTCTGGCCGCTCGTGCTCGTCGTGATCGTGTGCCACTGGCCCGGCCGCGACCTGCCCCGGCCGGTGACACGATGGGTCATCGGGCTGATCGGAGGGATCGCCGCGGTGGCGGTCGCACGGACAGGTGCGCTGGAGCCGACGGTCGGACCGGCACTGCTCGCCGTGGCGATCGCACTGCCGCTCTCACTGGCGGTGGCGCTGGCGGTGGCGCTGGCCGTCGGATCGATCAGCCGGACGCGGGATCGCCAGGGCTGACGTCGTCGCCGTCGAGGGCGTCCGCGCCGTCACCATCGCCGTTCTGGGCGCTCGAGTCCTGCCACACCAGCTGGTCCGACGCGACCTGGTCGACGACGACCGGTTGGACCCCGGAGTCGTCGACGGGTGTCGGCGGTTCGAGGGAGGCCAGGTCCACCACAGGTTTCGGCAATTCGACCGCCGACGGCTCGTCCGCGGGCGCGGCCGCCGCGGTCGCGGGCGGATCCGGCTCGGTCGACGCAGCGGACGGCGCGGACGGCGCGGTCCACGCGGTCGTCGCCGCGGCACGGGCGGCCGGGACGGAGGTTGCGGCACGTGACGCCTCGGTGACCCACCAGTGTGGCGGGGCGGCGCTCGGTGCGTAGCGGTACGAGGGCGTCGCCTGCACACGGGAGTCGGGGCGGAGCAGCACGGTGCCGATCACGTGAGCGTCGACCTTGCGCAGACGGTCGACGGTGTCGATCCACTCCCTCCGGTCGCTGAACCCGGCCGTCGCCACGAGCAGCGTCGCGTCAGCAGCCTGCGCCAGGATGATCGGATCCGCCACAGGAAGCACCGGCGGCGCGTCGATCACCACGAGGTCGGACGCACCCGCCAACGAGGCGAGCGTACGACGCAACCGGTCGTGCGAGAGCAACTCGGCCGGATCGGGCGGAGGCGGGCCGGCGGTGAGCAACGCCACGTTGCGGTCCTGGTCGACGCGCTGCACACACTGCTGCAGCGGGGCCTCACCGGTGAGGATCGACGACAAGCCACGGTCGTTCCCGGTGACGAACAGGCGGTGCACCTGCGGGCGGCGCAGATCACCGTCGACGAGCACCACCTTGCGACCCGCTTGCGCCACCGCTGCGGCCAGGTTGGCCGCCACCGACGACTTGCCCTCGCCCGGGCGCGGGCTCGTCACCAGGAGCACCGTGAACGGATGGTCCTGCGCCACGAAGTCGAGCACCGCCCGCAACGTGCGGTACGCCTCGGACTCGATCGAGTTGGGATCTCGCAGCACGGCGACGTCGTCGGGACGCACCTCACCCAAGGGGTGACGCGGCACCACCGCCAGATTCGGCGCCCCGGTGATCTTCGCGAGCTGGCGCTCGGAGTAGACGGTGGTGTCACGCCACCTGACCACGAGCGCGGCGATCACGCCGATCACGAGGCCGGCGAGGGCCGCCAGCAGCACCGAGCGGAGCACGGTCGGCTCGTACGGATCCGCCGGTGGAACCGCACGGTCGATCACCTCGGCACCGGGTGCCTGTGCGACGTACGCGTCGGCGTACGCGTTGGCGGCCGTGGCCGCGTTGTCGGCGTTGGTGCTGCTCGCGGTGAACCGCAGCACGTCCGCGTCGCCCGCGACCTCGACCGACAGCTCGGGCTCGTCGCCCACCACGGCCCGGACCTCCGAACGGAGTTCGGAACCCGACGCCACCTCGAGCTCGGTGGCGGCCATCCGCTCGACACCGCTCGCGGTGCCGGCGATCAACACCTCGGCCGACGCGCGGTACAGCGGGGTCGACAGCAGTGACAGCGCGAGCGCCACCACCGCCGCGATCACGACCGGAACGATCACCAACCAGGCGCTGCGACGCGCCGTGCCAGCGATGCTCCGGGGACTCACCAGGCGAATCGTAGGGCGCCCGACCGGATGCGCCACAGACCACCACCCGACCAGGGGGTGCGCAGGGCCTCCTCCGCCGATGGAGCGCCGCCCGCTGCTAGCGTTCGTGCAACATCCGTGGAAGGGTCTGGGTCATGAACCGTGTTGCTCGCATTCTGATGGTCGCCGTGGCGACGGTGCTCGGCGTGTTCGCGCTCGGATCGGCCGGCACCGTCGGCGCCTACCCGCCCGGCCAGACGAGCGTGATCACCACCAACGTGCCCAGCGTGGTCGTCGGCGGGACGTTCAACGCCACGGTCAACAACTGCCTGCCCGGCGAAACGGTCACCTTCACGTTCGAGGGCGCAACCGCAACCGCCACGTGCGACCCCACCACGCTGCAGTCGAGCGTCCCGTTCACCGCCCCCAACACACCGGGCACCTACCAGGTGTGCGCCACCGTCACCGGCGCCGGCGCCGACGTCCCGGCCGGTGTCACCCGGCCACGCACGATCTGCACGACCATCGAGGTGACCTCGCTCGCCACCCCACCGGTCAACTCACCCGGAGGTGGGCTCGCCGGCACCGGCAGCGACGGCCTCGGCGCCACCGCAACCGGCGGCATCGTGCTGCTGACGGCCGGTCTCCTGCTGCTTGCGGTGTCGCAGGTCCGCCGCCGCCGCTCCCCCAGCGTCGCCTGACCCCGCCAGGCGCAGTCGTCGCACTCCGGGCCCCGCAACCGCGAGCCGTCGGGCGCACGACCGCTCAGGCCGCCGTCACCGGTCAACCGTCAACGGGTGCTGCGACGCCACCGAGCGCGATCACCCGCATACCTGCCGGGTCGGGAACGTCACCGCTCGACATCTCGTCGCTCGGCGCCAGACCCGGCACGGTCACGTGCGTGATCAGCTTGTGCACCTTGCACTCGCCGTGCTCGTCGGCCGAGATCAGGTCTTCGTGCAGCTTCTCGTTCGGCCGCAGGCCCGTGATCACGATCTCCAACGGCGGCTCGTGCTGGGCCGCGAACCGCTCCGCGACGTCCATGATCCGCACCGGCTCACCCATGTCGAGGATCAGCACCTCACCCGGATCACCGATCGCCCCGGCATAGATCACCAGCCGCGAAGCTTCCTCGATCGTCATGAAGTACCGGGTGATGTCCGGGTGCGTCACCGTGATCGGCAGACCCTGGGCCGCCTGCTGCTCGAACGCCTTCAACACCGACCCGTTCGACCCCAACACGTTGCCGAAACGAACCGACACACACTCGGTCCGGCCCTGCTCGGACGCGTGCGCGGTCAGCCGCTCGGTGATCCGCTTGGTCCACCCCAGCACACTCGCGGGGTTCGCCGCCTTGTCGGTACTGACGTTCACGAACCGAGCCGTCCCGTGGGCACGCGCCGCGTTCAACACGTTGAGCGTGCCGCGCACGTTGGTCTTCCACCCCTCGTCGGGATGCATCTCCAGCAACGGCAGATGCTTCAACGCCGCAGCATGGAACACCACCTCGGGACGCGCCCACGCGAACACCTCGTCGACACGACCCGCATCACGGATGTCAGCAAGGATCAAACCATCGTCATCGAGCATCGCCCGACCCTCGATCGACAACTGGGTACCGTGCAGACCACTCTCGTCACGATCGAGCATGAACAACTTCGCCGGCTCGAAACGAGCCAACTGACGACACAGCTCACTACCGATCGAACCACCCGCACCCGTCACCAACACCCGCTTACCCGTGATGTAGCCGGCAACCGCATCGGGATCGATGTCCGCGGGACGACGACCGAGCAGGTCGGCTTCGTTCACCGGCCGGATGTCGCCCGCCCCCACACCACCGAGCAACTGATCGACAGGCGGCAACACGAGCGTCGTCAGGTTGGCGCCGGCGGCCAACGCCTGCACGCGGCGGATGAAGGCACTGTCCGCGCTCGGCACGGCGATCAGCACGGCATCGGCCTGGTACCGGGCCGCCACGGTCGGCAGGTCGTCGATCGTGCCCTCGACCCGCACCCCGGAGAGGCGGAGCTTCCTCTTCGCGGGATCATCGTCGAGGAGCACGACCGGTTCGTACGAACTGTCGGACGCGGCGCGCAGGGTGCGGAGCATCTGCTCGGCTCCCTCGCCGGCACCGACCACGACGAGTCGCTGGAGATGCTCACCGTTCGGTCGGCGGGCACGCTCGCTCCGGAGGCGCCAGATCGATCGGGCGGAGATCTGGCCCAGCAGCGACATGCCCATCGCCAGGATCGGAACCGAACGGGGGATGCCCTGCCACCGCCAGAGCACCACGGTGAGCACCACACCGACCAACACCGCAGTGAGCGCCACCACCCGGACCTCGTCGAAGCTGCCGTAGCGCCACTGACGGCGGTAGAGCCCGGTGGCGAGACCGAACAGGCCCTGCAGGGCAACGGCCAGCGCGATCGGCACGATCAGGTGGGTGCCGAGTTTCTCCACGCGATAGTCGTACCGCAGCCACACGCCGAGTGGGATCGAGATCACCCAGAGCGAGCTGTCGACCGCGAAGTGCACCGCCGGCAGGCGACGACGAGCGACGTCGGCGAGGCGGCTCACATCGACCGCCGAGCGAGAAGACGCAGCAGGCACGGCGCCACCGTAGTCCCGTTCGAGTGCCGGAGGATGTGACGTCTGCCGGAATGCCGCTCTCCGCCGCCGCACTGAGAACGCCGACGACCCTCGCCGGGCTCAGACGGCGACTGCGAGGTGGCTTCCGGCCCGAGCGATCCGACGCATGTCGGCAGCGTCGGGCACCGAGCCACCCGACATCTCCGCGCTCGGCCGCAACGGTTCGGTGGTGACGTGCGTGATCAGCTGGTGCACGCTGCGCACACCGTGCTCGTCGACGGAGATCAGGTCCTCGTGCAGCTTCTCGTTCGGCCGCATGCCCGGTGATCACGATCTCCAACGGCGGGTCGTGCTGGGCCGCGAACCGCTCCGCCACGTCCATGATCCGCACCGGCTCGCCCATGTCGAGGATCAGCACCTCACCCGGATCACCGATCGCCCCGGCATAGATCACCAGCGCGACTCGCCTCCTCGATCGTCATGAAATACCGGGTGATGTCCGGGTGCGTCACCGTGATCGGCAGACCCTGGGCCGCCTGCTGCTCGAACGCCTTCAGCACCGACCCGTTCGACCCCAGCACGTTGCCGAAACGAACCGACACACACTCGGTCGGGCCCTCGGCGGCGAAGTGGGCGGTCAGCCGCTCGGTGATCCGCTTGGTCCACCCCAGCACACTGGTCGGGTTCGCCGCTTTGTCGGTACTGACGTTCACCAGGCGCTCCGTCCCGTGGCGCTGCGCCGCCCGCAGGATGTTGAGCGTGCCGCAGACGTTGGTCTTCCACCCCTCGTCGGGATGCATCTCCAGCAACGGCAGATGCTTCAACGCCGCAGCATGGAACACCACCTCGGGACGCGCCCACGCGAACACCTCGTCGACACGACCCGCATCACGGATGTCAGCAAGGATCAAACCATCGTCATCGAGCATCGCCCGACCCTCGATCGACAACTGGGTACCGTGCAGACCACTCTCGTCACGATCGAGCATGAACAACTTCGCCGGCTCGAAACGAGCCAACTGACGACACAGCTCACTACCGATCGAACCACCCGCACCCGTCACCAACACCCGCTTACCCGTGATGTAGCCGGCAACCGCATCGGGATCGATGTCCGCAGGACGACGACCGAGCAGGTCCGCTTCGTTCACCGGCCGGATGTCGCCCTCGCCGACACCACCGAGCAGGTGGTCGACCGCCGGCAACACGAGCAGCTTCAACTTCATCGGTTCGACGAGATCCGACACCCGGCGGATGAAGGCACTGTCCGCGCTCGGGACTGCGACGAGCACGGCGTCGGCCTGGTGCCTGGCCGCCACGGCCGGCAGGTCGCCGACCCGACCCTCGACCCGCACGCCGGACAGACGCAGGTTCCGCTTGGAGGGGTCGTCGTCGAGCATCGCGACAGGCAGGTACGACGAATCCGACGACCCACGCAGGGTACGCAACACCTGCTCGGCACCGTCTCCGGCGCCGACGACCAGCAGCCGCTGGAGGTGACCGCCACTGGGCCGGGTCGATCGCTCCTGCTTGAGCCGCCATGCCGAGCGGACGGCGATCTGGCTGAGCAGGCTCAGGCCCGTCGCCAGCATCGGAACCGAGCGCGGTACCGCGGCCTGCGACCACAACGTCACGGTCAGCACCACGCCGACCGATCCGGCGGTGCAGGCCACCATGCGCACTTCGTCGAAGCTGCCGTAGCGCCACCGGCGGCGGTAGAGGCCGTAGGCGACCCCGAACAGACCCTGCAGTGCCGCGGCGAGCACGACCGGAACGAGCAGACCGGCACCGAGTCGGGCGACGTCGTAGTCGTAGCGCAGCCAGACCGCGACCGGGATCGCGATCGTCCACAGCAGCGAGTCGACGGTGAAGTGGACGAGCGGCAGGCGACGGCGGGCTGATTCGAGCATCGCCTGGATCTTCGGCACACGGAGCGACGACCTTTACAGGAAACAGAGCTACACGAACCGCCGAGCGACTGTCGGCGTCGCTTGACGAGGTGTCCGCGCCCATCGAGCTGGCGTCGACGTCAACGGTGCGCGACCGAACATATATTTGTTTTTCTCTTGTGTTACGTACTGGTATTCGATACCATGACAGCATGTCCGCAGCCGAGGACACCCCGAACGAACCCAGGCCGTCCGGTACGGACGAGGGAGCTGGTGACGGCCCCGCCTCGGCGACGGAGTTCGACCTCGACGAGGAGGTCAACGTCGTCGCCGGGCATCTCAACGCGCTGCATGCCCGCCTCGTCGACCTCACCGTCACGATGATCGCCAATCCCCGCGCCTGGCGTGGTCCCGGCGTCCACACCCCCGAGCTGTTCCTGGCCTGGCGCACCGGAGTCTCCGCTCGAAGAGCCCACCAGATCGTCGCCATCGCCGAACGGGTCCACGAACTCCCCCACTGCATCGACGCCTTTCGCCGAGGTGAACTCTCCGTCGACCAGATGGCGTCGATCGCACGCCGGGCCCCCTGGTGGACCGACCACGAGATCTGCAACCTCGGTCGCATGCTCACCGTCAGGCAACTCGACCGCACCCTCGCCAAGTACCCCTTCCCGTTCCATCCGCACCCCGACGCGCCCACGCCCTCCGACGACGAGCGGCCCGGCACCGACAACCCGGCCACCGACGACCGATCCGGCAGCGACGCGGACGGGCCAGGCGACGACCGACCCGACCGCGACGACGCCGAGCCAGGGCCCGCCGAACCCCAGCCGGACCGAGCGGCGAAGGACCGGATGTGGTTCGGGGTCGGCGACGACGGACGGTTCCGCCTCAACCTCGAGACCGATCCCCTCACCGGCAAGATCATCGAGACCGCACTGCGTGAAGCCCGCGACCAACTGTTCCACGACGGGCACCCCGACCTCGAATGGCCCGACGCCATCCGTGAGGTGTGCGAACGCTCACTCGACACGATCAGCGACCCCGCCCGACGCGACCGCTTCCGCATCCACGTCCACCTCAAGACCGACGGACAGTGCTGCGACGACCGCGGCTGGAACCTCCCCGACGCAATCCGCCGATACATCACCTGCGACGGGCTGCTCACCCCCACGTTCATCGACGGATCGATCCCGATCTCCGTCGGACGCACCGGCCGAACGATCCCGCAGCGCACCCGGCGGCTGGTGATGCTCCGCGACGGCGGCTGCACCATCCCCGGTTGCACGCAGACGCACGTGCTGGAGATCCACCACATCATCCACTGGGAGAACGGCGGCCCCACCGACACGTGGAACCTCATCACCCTGTGCCCGCACCACCACCGCATGCACCACAAGGGCGAGCTCGGCATCAGCGGCAACGCCGACGACGGCACCATCGCGTTCACCGACCACAACGGCGCACCGCTACGACCGACCGGGGCCAAACCCAAGCCCCCCGGGGCTCCGCCGCCACCGCCGCCGAGCAGGTACATCCACCCTCTCGGTGAACGCCTCGACACCGAGTACCTGTACTTCCGGGAGCCGAACGCCGGCCCCACCCGCGCTGCCTGAGCCGAGCGGCTGTCTGGTCAGTGCGCTCCGCTGCCGGTGAAGACGACGAAGATGGTCTTGAGCACGATCTTGACGTCGTGGGTCAGTGACCAGTTGTCGACGTAGTACAGGTCGAGGCGCCGGTACAGCTCGAAGTCGGCCTCGGAACGCCCCGACACCTGCCACATCCCGGTGATACCCGGGAGCACACGGAGACGCCCGTGCAGATCCGGGGTCCACTGCTCGGTTTCCGACGGCAACGCCGGCCGGGGCCCCACGATGCTCATCTCGCCACGGATCACGTTCCACAACTGCGGCAGCTCGTCGATCGACGACTTGCGCAGGAACCGCCCCACACGCGTGATGCGCGGATCGTCACGCATCTTGAACAATGGGCCCGACGACTCGTTGCGATCCTCCAGCTGCGCGCGCAACGCCTCCGCATCGCACACCATCGTGCGGAGCTTGAACATCTCGAACAGCTCACCGTCCTTGCCCACCCGGACCTGCTTGAACAACACCGGCCCGCGCGAGTCGAGCTTGATCGCCGCCGCAGCGACCGCCACGATCGGCAGCGTCACCAGCAACACCAGACCCGCCAGCACGGTGTCGAAGGATCGCTTCAGGAACAGACGGCTACGCGAACGATTCGTCGGTTCGACATAGATCATCAACCGACCATCGAACGCCTGCGACCGCGTCCGCGAGATGTCGATGTCGTGCAGCGACGACGACAAGGCGACGTGACACCCCGCCTCGGTCAACGTCCGCGTCAGCCGGTTGACCACCTTGGGGTCCAACGACGCAACCGAGAGGATCACACCCGACGCCCCCGTGCGCTGGACCACCTCGAGCGTGTCGTCGAGCGAACCGAGCACGCCGACACCACCTCGCTCACCGGCCGGGTCACCGGTGAACCCGACCACCTCGTAGCCGAGATCCGGTCGCCGTTGGGTCGCGTGGAGCAGCGAGACGGCATCGCTGCCCGTCCCGACGATGATCACACGCCGGCTGATACGACCGGTGCGGCGCAGATTGGAGAACACACGACGAGCGATCAGTCGCGACACCACCAGCGACGCCGTGACGCACGCGAACAGCAGTCCCACCCACAGCCGGGACAGCTCGTCGTACTGCGCGAGGAACGAGACGGCCACGAGGAATCCAGCGCTCATCACGCCCGCGATCAGCAGATGCCGGAGCTCTTCGCCGAACCGGCTGATCGCCCGAGCGAGGAAGAGGTGGTTGGCACCCATCATCAGCACCCACACCGGCACGATGACGACGGTGAGCAACAGCTCCTCGCTGCGGATGTCCGACGGCACCGGCTTGAAGATCTGCTGGCCGGCCAGCGCGAGCATCGCGCCGACGATGATCGCCACGATGTCGGAGGCGATCAACCGCCGCCGCAAACGCTGCGGATTCGCCCGAGCCGCCGTCACGCGTGCCGCCTCCACGGACGAGTCCAGCGATGCGTCGCCGTCGGTCGGGGCAGGGCCGGGCGTCGCGTGCATCCGCGACGCCGGCGCACTCCGCTGTCCGTTCGATCGATCGCCACCGGCTCGTGTCGATGCCGTCGTGCTCGCTCGATGTTCATGTCCGCCCATCAGTCCGCCTTCGATCTTCTTCGTCCGCCATGGAACACACTACGTCACGACCACTCTATGTGGTGAAAGAAATCGTCAGAGTTGGCTCACGTTTTCTTGAATGCCGGACGCCCCGAAGCGCTTCCCCAGTGTTCTCAGGGGATCGAAGCACGATCGAGCGCGGTTCGCCAGCATCCCCGACGGCGCCGTCCGTCAACTTCTCGTCAACGCAAGCACCAAAATACCACGCATCGTGGTCGAGGAGCTGCCCTGGGCGGACAGGACGCCGGCATCTTGAGGGTCGGTGCACCGAGCCGATCACGTGCTGTCTCGGCTGCTCAGTTCGTCGGGCGGTTGCCGGCGAGGTCGGGATTCCTCGAGCGGAAGCTGCCGCCGATGCCGGTGGGGGACACCGGCGACGTCAGGTTCGAATCGACCCGGTAGATGCCGATCGCTCCCGAGCCCGGGTAACAGTGCATCACGATCGCCGACTGATCCGTGGTCCACACCGGCGAGTAGCAGCCGGCCGGATCGGCAGCGACGTAGGCGGTGGTGAGCTGTTGGCGGTTCGAGCCGTCGACATCGACGACCGAGATCACGTTCTTGCCGCTCACGCGGTCGGTGTAGGCGATGCGGTCGCCCTGCGGCGACAGCGACCAGTACGTGCCTCCATAGGCGTTCGTGACGACGGGTTCGGCGAGGCTGCCGTCGACCCGGGCCCGGTAGATCGTGCTCGACGCCGCGAAGTAGAACCACTCGCCGTCCGGGTCCCACACCACGCCGCCACCACTCGGGTAGCTGACGTAGGGCACCGGGGTTCCGCCGCCGTCGGCGTCGACGACGTGGTAACGGCACTGCGCCGGGCTCGGACGCTGACACGAGTCACGGAAGATGATCCTCGAACCGTCGGGGCTGTACGCCGGCGCGCTCTCGCCGAACGTCATGTCCGGGATCAACAGCTGCGGGTTCGGTGCGCCGACTGCGCTCGCCACGGTGGCCTTCCACTTGCCACCGGCGAGCACCGAGAACACGATCTTGGAGCTGTCGGGCGACCACGACACCCGCGGCACCATCGACACGCCGACCGTGGCCACGAGCCGTTCGTTCGTCCCGTCGATGCCGACCATCCAGATCTCGCTCTCGTACGAGGGTGCGGGACCTTGGCGCCAGTAGGCAACGGTCTGGCCGTCGGGTGACACGACGGCATCGCTCTTGCCGCCCGGTTGGGTCGTCAGCGCGATCGAACCGCTGAAGGGCTCCATGCGCCGCACGGTTCCCGTCGAGTCGTCGGTGTACACGATGTACCGCTTGAAGAAGAGCGTGTCGAGACGTGCTTCGTCGTTCGCCGGGTCGGCGTCCGTCCCTGCGGACGTGACCGACGCGATGGTCGACACCGTGCCGGGGGCGTTCGGCACGACGACGATCGTCACATCGACAGAACCACCGCTCACCAGATCGCCGAGCGAGCAACTGGCGACCCCGAACGCCACGGCGCATCCAGCTCCCTGCGTGGCCGTGGCCGACACGAACGTGGCCCCCGACGGCAGGACGATATTGACGTCGACGGCGGGCGCCGTGTCCGGCCCGGCGTTGACGACCGCGAAGACGTACGTCAGCGACCGGCCGATCTCGACGGAGTCGGCGGACTGGGTGCCGCTGACCGAGAGATCGACGACCGGCTCGCTCGCCGGCGCCACCCGGACGGCGATCGCGTCCGAAGTGGACGTCCGCGCTCCCGATTGCAGCGCCGCGAACCGGAACGTGTAGGTCCGGCTGTTCGCCCTCGTGTTCTCGGGCACCGTCGCCGTGGTCGTCGCCGAGCCGCCCGTGCAGGGCACGATGAGCGGGAACCCGGCGAGCGCGGGTGAGACCGTGAAGCGGCAGGTCTCGGCAGAACTCGCCGTGCCCGACAGCTCCACCGAACCGCCGGCCGAGCTCAGCAGCGTCGGCGACACGTCGAAGGTCTGGACCTCCGGTGGCGGCAAGGTCACGGTGAAACTCCGGTTGACCGGTCGGGCCGGCCGGTACACCGCGTCGCCGGCCTGCTCCGCCCGCACCGTGCACCTCCCGGCGTCGAGCAGCGTGATCATGTCGCCGTCGGCGGTGCACACGTCCGGCGTCGTGGTCGTGAACGTCACCGGCAGGCCACTCGACGCCGTCGCACTCACGAGGACGGGCGACTCGGTGATCAGCGCATTCGTCAGTGACGGGAACGTGATCGTCTGCGCCACCGTGATCACGGTGAAGTTCCGCAGTCTCGACACGGCCGGCGCCCACGTGTCGTCGCCGGCCTGATCGGCCTGCACCGTGCACGTTCCTGGACCGATCAACGTGATCGACGAGCCGTTCACTCCCCCGGCGGTACACACGTCGGGCGTGGTGGTCGTGAACGTGACCGGCAGGCCCGACGTGGCCTCCGCGGTCACGAGCACCGGCGACTCGAGCATGGTCCGGCGACCGATGGTCGGGAACGAGATGGTCTGGCGCACCCGTACGTCGAGGGTGGCCGTCGCGGTCAGCGTGCCGACTTCGGCGGTCACCACCTTCGACCCCGTCGTACCCGAGCGACATGCGTTGAGGTTGCAGCGCCCGTTCGGGCTGATCGTGAACACCGCCTCCGCTGTGAAATCGCCGAGCGAGTTCCCGACGGCGTCGAACCCCTCGACGGTGAACGCCTGCCAGATGTTCGTGCCGACCACCGCGGTGGGCGGCGTCAGCACCAGGCTCGCCAGGGTGCCGACCGCATCCACCTCGACGTCGACGTCGACCGTGCCGACACCGCCGTCGTCGTCGGTCACCGTCACCGTGGCCGTGTACGAACCCGACGCCGTGAACGTGTGTGTCGCATCGAACGGCGACACCACCGCACCCAGATCGTCGACCGGCGACCCGTCACCCCAATCGACCGTCGCCACATGCGTGTCGAGCGAGCCCGCATCCGTGAACGACGTCGGCAACGTGAACACCCCGCCGACCGTCGCCGCCAACGGACCAGCCGGATCAACCACCGGCGGCGCATTGGTGACCGTCACCTCAACGGTCGTCGTCGCCGTCGCACCATCGTCATCGGTCACCGTCAGCGTCACCGTCACCGTGGCGTCGTCGACGCCCGTCAACATCGGCGACACCACACCCGCATCATCGAGCACCGCCCCCGCCGACACCGACCACGCGTACGCCACGATCGAACCGTCGACATCCGACGAACCCGAGCCGTCCAACACCAACGTCGAACCCTCCACCACCGTCGAACCGCCGACGATGTCAGCGACCGGAACGTCGTTGACGTCGTTCAACGTGACGAAGACGATCGCACTGTCCGTACCACCCCGACCGTCCGAGATCGTGTAACCGAACGAGTCGGTGCCATTGTCGTTCGGATACGGCGTGTAGAGGATCGTCCCGTCGGGATTGACCTGCACGTCACCCCACGTCGTCGACACGCCCACGATGGACACCGTGTCACCGTCAGGATCGCTGTCATTGGCGAGAACCGCCACGTCACCGCAGTGTCCTCGTCGGTGACCACAGAAGTCGTCCACCGCAACCGGCGGACGGTTCCCGACCGACACCTGCATGGTGTCGCACGTGGTGGCGAGATCGTCGTCGGTCACGCACACCTCGACCGTGAAGTCCCCTGACGCTGCAAAGCCGTGGGAACCGTCGACGGTCCCTGCCCCGTCGACTTCGCTCACCACACCGGATTCGACCGTCCCATCGCCCCAGTCGATCGTTGCAGTGTGCGTATCGGCCGATCCGGGGTCCGAGAACGTGGCCGCGAGCACCGCAGCGACACCGCCGTCGACCACCTGGTCGCCGCCCGCGTCGACCACGGGAGCCTCGTTCGTGACCGTCACCGTCACCGTCACGACGTCGCTGCAGGCAGCGAGGTCGTCACAGACACGCAACGTGACGTCGAAATCGCCATCGTCGGCAGCCGAGAAGTCCGGCGTCGCCGTGTCAGCGCCCGTCAGCGTCACCAGCGGATCAGCCGCCTCCCAGAGCCAGGTCGTCACCGTGCCATCGGCATCGGTGGAACCGGAAGCATCGAGCGCGCGACGTCCACCTGGACGTCGACCGTGCCGACACCGCCGTCGTCGTCGGTCACCGTCACCGTGGCCGTGTAGGAACCCGACACCGTGTAGGTGTGCGTCGCATCGAACGGCGACACCACCGCACCCACATCGTCGACCGGTGATCCGTCACCCCAATCGACCGTCGCCACATGCGTGTCGAGCAGGCCCGCATCCGTGAACGACGTCGGCAACGTGAACACCTCGCCGACCGTCGCCGCCAACGGACCAACCGGAGCAACCACCGGCGGCACGTTGTCGACCGTCACCGTGGTGTCGGCCGCGCCGACCGCTGCGTTGTCGTCGGTCACCTGCAGCGACATCGTCACCACAGCGTCGTCGACCCCGGTGAACGTCGGGTTCACCAGCGTCGCATCGTCGAGATCGGCACCCGGTGACCACAGGTACGACACGACGGTCCCGTCGCTGTCGAACGACCCGGAGCCGTCCAACAGGACCGTCGAACCCTCGTCGACCACATACGGGCCGCCCGGATCCGCCACCGGCGGCCCATTCGGGGTCTGCTCGCCGAACGTCGTGACCGTGACGAACTCACTCGACGCTCCGGCAGCAACGGTGAGGTCCCATTGCTGGCTCAAGGTCACGTCGTAGGGAGTGTCGACGATCCGGTCAGCGTCGCTGTCGTTGAACACCACGGCATCGTCGGTGGTCGGGATCCCCCCATTACCGGTGATCGTCCCCCGGTAGTCGTACGACTGGATCGTCCAGCGATCCGGCACCGGTTCGCCGGCCAGGGAACCGCGGATACCCACGAACGTGCTCGGGTCGTTGGGATCGTCCGAGGAATCGAACTCGTACAGCACCGAACCGTCAGCGACGGCCGCGCCACCATCGATCAGCGTGCCGTCGAAGAGGAGGTCACCGTCGAGATGCCTCACCAGGCTCGTGGTGATGTCCGTCGCCGAGACGTTGCTCAGTGTGTAGGTCTGCGTCAGCGCAGCACCATCGGCCGTAGCCACCACCGTCTGCGTCAACTCGATCACGAGGTCACCGACATCGGTTCGTGTCACCAGCTCGGACGGCGACTGCGAAATCACCTCGAAGTCACCGAACGCGCAGTCACTCAACAGATCCCCGAGATTCCCGAGGTAGAGGTTCGAGCTGTACACCGTGCCGGCCGCGTCGAGCGGGCCGAGCGGATTCCACCGCGCGTCGCTGAAGGTCACCGCGCTCCCGAATGCGCCCAGGGCGTCGACCCCCACGGTCAGCGCACCGTCGACGAGTGCCGGATCCCCCGTCGACAACTCGTGGACGAGCGGCACGCAACTGCCGGCGGAGCTGACCGTGAAGCTGTCGGCTCCGGCGGCACCGTCGTCGTCGGTCACCGTCACCGTCACCGTGTAGACGTCTGCCGTCGCATACGTGTGCGACCCGAACACCGTGCCGCCCACTTGATCGACCACACCGGGTTCGACCGTCCCGTCACCCCAATCGATCGACGCCGTGTGCGTATCAGCCGATCCGGAGTCCGTGAACGTGGCCACGAGCACCACAGCGACACCACTGTCGACCACCTGATCGCCGCCCGCGTCGACCACAGGAGCCTCGTTCGTGACCGACACCGTCACCGACACGACATCACTGCAAGCAGCAAGGTCGTCGCACACCTGCAACGTGACATCGAAGTCGCCATCGTCGGCAGCCGAGAAGACCGGCGTCGCCGTGTCAGCACCCGTCAGCGTCACCAACGGATCAGCCGCCTCCCACACCCACGTCGTCACCGTGCCATCGGCATCGACGGAACCGGAGGCGTCGAGCGTGACCGTGTCACCCTCGGCGACGGAGTACGGGCCGCCGGCATCGGCGGTCGGCGGCACATTGTTCGCCACCGTCACGTCGAACGAATCGCAGCCGGGCGCGTCGTCGTCGACGACGCACACCGTCACGGTGTAGATGCCGGCGGTCCCATAGAGATGGCCGGCGGGCATCGTGATGAGGCCGGTCGCATCGTCGACCACGAGTGGCTCGACCGCCGAGCCGTCACCCCAGTCGACGGACGCGGTCCACGGCGCATCGGCACCCGGGTCGACGAAGCTCATCCGGTTCTGCACCAGGGTGCCGCCGACCACGAGGCTGCGATCGACACCGGCATCGACCGCCGGCAGCACGTTGTCGACCACGAGGGTCGGCGTGTCGCACAGGTCGACGGGACCGTCGACGGTGACACCACGCACGCAGATCTCCAGCGGGTAGTTGCCGTCCTGCGGATAGGGGTGGGTCTTGACGACCGGGAAGATCGAGAAGTCGATCGTCTCGATGGCCGACCCGTCGCCCCAGTCGATGGTGGTCGTGAGATCGCCACCG
The DNA here is from genome assembly GCA_963710625.1 of Ilumatobacteraceae bacterium. Lineage (GTDB taxonomy): Bacteria > Actinomycetota > Acidimicrobiia > Acidimicrobiales > Ilumatobacteraceae > Sva-07. Next base: position 17,038 of record CAVQBG010000012.1, read on the forward strand.
GGATTGAAGAAGTCGATCGTCGCCGTGGCGTTCGAACCCTCGTCGATCGACGAGGCGCCGCCGGGCGCTCCGACCGTTGCTGCGAATGCAGACACGGGGGCCGAGTCCCATCCCCAGGCGCCGTCCGCGTCATACACGATCAGGTAGACGCTGAAGGAGCCGTTGGTCGTCGTGACGAAGTCGGGCGACACCGTGGTGTCTCCGGTCAGGCTGGCAGGCGGGCTCGGCGCGACGAACCACGAATAGGAGACGAACGTGCCGTCCGGGTCGAACGAGCCCGAGCCGTCGAGCGCCGTCGGGACGCACGGCTCCACTGGGCACGCGTCGGCCGTGTACGGCCCACCTGCGTCGGCGACCGGTGGGATGTTGTCGTCCGGCGGCACGGTGCTGTTGATGTACACCGTCGTCGTGTCGGTCGCACCACGTGGCGCGAGCGCCGGGTCCTCGGAGCCGGGCAGCACGGCGTCGACGATCGTGTACGTGAAACGGTCGGGGCCGTCGTAGCCGGCCTGCGGCGTCGTACGTACACGTCGTCGAACACGTCACCGTGCCGAAGAGCGCGTTGGTGTGCGACGAAATGCTGATGCCGTCGGTCGTGTCGGCGTCGGAGTCGTTGGCCAACACGTCGATCGTGACGAGGCTCCCCGTGGCCGCGGCGCTGTCCGGGTACGCGTACGGCACGTCGTTCACCTCGTCGACCCGCAAGGTGACCGCGCCGATCGACACGTCGGCCACCGGCTCGGTCTCGGAGGCGTTCGCGATGTCGGTGATCGAGTACTCGAAGCTGTCGGGGCCGTAGTAGTTGAACGCCGGGATGTAGGTGTAGGCGGTGCGTTCGGCGTTCGGCACGACTGTTCCGTGCTGCGGCGGCGTGACGACGTCGAAGATCGTCACCGCGGCGCCCTCGGGGTCGACGTCGTTGGCGACGACATCGAGCAGCGTCGCCGAATCCTCGTCGACCGTGTAGTCGTCATCGACGGCGATCGGTGGCTGCCCCGCGCCGGGGTTGCACTGGTTCGACTGGAAGGCCTCGAGACGCTCGATCAGGGCAGCCGACGACTCGAAGGCGTCGGCGCCGTCGAAGATCGACAGGAACAGCGAGTTCGGGCCCGTGCTGATCGGCGTCTGCACTCTCAGCACCGCCGTGCTCCCGTTGTACGACATCCCCGTGTCGGTCACCACACGACCCGGGTCGAAGAACGATCCCTTCACGCTGATGTACTCGTTGTCGCCGTCGAAGGCGAAGTTGTCGGGGGCGACGATCGTCGAACCGGCCACCGACCACGTGCTCGCGCCCAGCTCCGCCAGGAAGCCGTCGTTGTACGGCTTGCTGACGTAGTCCGGGTACTCCTCCGATGCGAAGACGACATCGAACGCCAGGCAGTTGGTGTCGAGCGGGATGTCGAGGTCGAGCCGGAGCACCGACGCATCGAACGCTCCCCGGAACTGCTGACCGAGGTTCTCGTCGGCGACGTCGCCGGGCGTCCCGAACGACTCCGACGCCAGTCCGGTCGTGAGCTGGGCCAGTGTCCCGTCGGGAACGAGCAGCGGCGTCAGGTCCGGGCCCGCCGTGGCGCTCGCGGCCGGGCTGGCGCACTCGAGCCACTCGTAGCCGGTGACCGTCACGTTCGATTCGGAGAACGCCCCGGTGAGATCGGCACAGCCGATCACGTCGATGGTGACGGTCGCGGTGTCCTGCTTCTCGCCGTCGCTGATCGTGTAGTCGAACGTCGTCGTTCCCACGAAACCGCCCGGCGCGTTGAACGTGCAGTCGTCGGTGCCGCAGGTGACGGTGCCCGCGCCGGGATCGGTGTTGGAGACGATCGACAGCGGGGTGGACTCGGGATCGGTGTCGTTGGCCAACACGTCGAGCACCCGATCACCCGTGCCCTCGGCGACGTCGACGAAGTCATCGATGGCGATCGGAGCCTGGTTGAACGCCGTGACGTCGACGGTGGCCGTCGCGCATGCCGAGGCGATCCCATCGAACACGCAGACCTCGACCGTGTACAGGCCGACGCCCGGATAGGTGTGGCTCGACGTGATCGGACTGTTCGCCGGATCGACCAGCTCGTCGTCGATGCCGTCGTTCTCCCAGTCGATCGTCGCCGTGAACGAGTCGGCACCCGGATCGGAGAACGTCGCGGTCAGGTCGAAGGCGGCACCATTGACCACCGAGCCGCCACTGACCGAATCGACGGTCGGCGCAACGTTGACGACCGTGATCTGCGTCGTCTGACAGGTCGTCTCGTCGTCGTCGGTGATGCACAGCTGCACGTCATAGGTTCCGTCCTGCGGGTACACGTGCGTCGTCGACACGAGATCCGCCACGTCGTCGACGGCGACCGGCACAGCGGTCGACGGATACGTCCAATCGACGGTCGCCGTGTGCGTGTCGAACGTGCCCGGATCGGAGAACACGGCGTTCAACGCCACGGTCGAACCCTCTGCCACACCGTCGGTGACCACGTACGACGAGATCGTCGGCGGCTCGTTGGTCACGGTGAGCGTCGTCGACGCACTCCCGGGAGCGCCCAGCAGGTCCGAAGCGGACAGGGTCAGCGAGAACACGCCGTCCTGGAATCCGGTCACCGTCGAATCGACGGCCGTCGCGTCCCCGAAGCCGACCTGTGCGCCACCATCGGACGACCACAGGATCGTCGACGGATCGAGGTTGCCATCGGTGTCGACGACCGAGCCCGCCAGGAGACCCACGTCACCCTCGGTCAACGTGTACGGCCCGCCCGCGAGGACGGTGGGCGGAACGTTCACCAGCTCCACCACGACCAGCACCGAATCACAGGTGCTCTCCGGGAAGTTGTCCGCAACGCAGACCTCGACCGTGTACTCGCCCTCGGTGGCGTAGGTGTGGCTGACCTCGAAGCTCGGCGTGCTCACCACGCCGACGTCTTCAGCCCCGGCGCCCTCGCCCCAGTCGACCGTGGCCGTGTGGGTGTCGATGATGCCGGGATCGGTGAAGTCGACCGTCAGGGACGCGAGTTCGCCCGGCTGGATGCCGAGATCCGCGCCCGCATCGACGGTCGGGCTGACGTTGGTGACGGTGAAGACCGAGGTCGTCACGTTGGTGGCACCGTCGTCGTCGGTCACCGTCAGCGTCACGGTCACCGCCGCATCGTCCACACCGTTCAGCGTCGGTGTCGCACTCGTCGGGTCGGTGATGGTGCCGCCGGCCGTGACCTGCCACAGGTAGCCCACGATCGTGCCGTCGACGTCGGACGACGCCGTTGCGTCGAGGCCGAGCGACGTGCCCTCGGGCAACGTGGTCGATGCCGCGTCGATCACCGCCACCGGGTCGTCGTTGACCTCGACGACGTCGATGCTGACGGTTCCGGCGACGGTGTCGCCGCCCGACGACACCGTGTAGCCGAAACCGTCCGGGCCCGCATAGTTCGCTGCGGGCGTGTAGGTGCAGGCCGCATCGACGCAGTCGACACTGCCGTGCAGCGGGAGGTCGGTGAGCGCGAACGTCACCGGAGTGCCGTCGGCGTCAGCGCCCACGAGCGTCAGATCGAGCGGCGTGTCCTCGTCGGTCGACACGACCATGGCCGCGGCGGTCGGCGGATCCGGAATCGGTGTGATCGTGACCGTCACGGTTCCCGACGCGATCCCGCCGTTGCCATCGGACACGGTGACGACGAACGAGTCCTCGCCGACGAGGTCGACGTTCGCGTCGGGGTCCGGGACATAGCTGATCGGGATCTGGCAGACCCCGGCGGTGCACACGACCGGTCCGGCGACGGTGGTGGTCCCGTGCAAAGCAGCGCTCACCTCGGCGGTGAGCATGTCGCCGTCGTCGTCGACCGCATCGATGGTGATCGACGCCGTGGTGTCCTCGTCGATCGTGACGGCGGCGCCGGTCACCACGGGCGGCCGGTTCGCGCCCTGCGTGCATCCCTCCGGGCCGGGCACGACCGCCCGCAGGTTGTCGACGAGCGCAGCGGTGTCGAGGATTCCGTCACCCGCGTCGAAGATCGTGAGGTACAGGGTGTGTGCTCCAGCAGTGATCGGGGTCTGCACGACGAGGCGTTGCGTGGCACCGTCGTACTCCATCCCGTGGTCGGGCTCGACGACGACGCGATCGGCGGCGAAGAACGTGCTGTTGATGCTCAGCACGTTGCCCTCGGGGTCGAATGCGAAGTTGTCCGGCGCCGTGATGTCGGAACCCGACACCGACCAAGGGGTCGCGGGGTCGAGCTCGGCGAGGAAGGCGTCGTTGAAGCTCGAGCCCACGTACTCCGGGTACTCGTCGCTCCCGAAGACCACGTCGAAACGAAGACAGGTCGGGCCGTCGGGGATGTCCAGGTCGACCGCGAGGATCGAGACGTCGTTCGCTCCACGGACACTGGTGCCGTTGCTTCGTCCGCTGCCGCTGCCGTAGCTCGGACCTGGAGCGACGTCGCGATCACCACTGGTGAGCAGCAGCGCCGAGCCCGATGCCGGATCGAGGAGCGGCGTCAGCTGCTGGACCACGCCGTTGGCGGTCGGGCTCGAGCATTCGACCCAGCTCTCACCGGTGATGATGCCGCCCCCGTCGAGCGCCGACGCAACCGTCGGGCAGTCGGTCGGGGTCACACCGCTGCCACCCACCTGGACCGTGACCTCGACCCGTCCGATCGAGGTGGCGCCGTAGCTGTCGACGAGCGTGTACGTGAACACGTCGAGGCCCTCGAACCCGGGGTTCGGGGTGTAGGTGCAGTCGACCGTGCCGGACCCGTCGTCGGTACAGACGGCAATGCCGCCGGCGCCGTCGGTCGACGCGTCGAGCGCCAGCGGGTCGCCGTCGGGGTCTCGATCGTTGGCCGTGACCGTGACCGTCGCCGCGGTGTCCGGGTCGGTCATGAGCACGTCGGTCTTCGTGGTCGGCGCGCGGTTGCCGATCTGGATGACCTCGGACCTCGCCACCGGTGGATTGATCCCGTCGTCCAGCGTCACCTCGACGTTGTCGTAGCCGAAGAACGCTGGATCGGGAGTGAAGTCGACCGTTGCGGTGCACACGTCGCTTCCGTCGGGTTGCCCCACGCAGTCGAGTGCCGACAACGGGCCGAACGAACCGCCGGGGGGAGGTGTACCGAGCCCGACGGTCATCGGGTCACCGTCGGGCTCGGCGACCGTGATGGTCAGCGTCGTCGTCCCGACGACGCGGTTCGGCGCCACGTCGACGAGGTACGGGATCTCGTTGCCGGTCAACGTCACCGTGGCCGGATCGCTCGTGTTGATCGCGTCGCTGACCGTGAACGTGAATTCGTCGCCACCGGTGTAGCCCGTGTCGGGCGTGTACGTGGCCGCCTGAGTGCAGGTGCCGAAGCCGTCGCAGGTCGGCGGTCCGTCGAGCGACACCGACCCGTTCGTGGGGTCGGTGTCGATGGCGAACGTGAGCGTCGCGCCCTCGAAGTCGTACCCCTCGAGCGTGAGCGCCGTCGTCGGGGAGGTGATCTTGGCCGTCTGCCAGTACGCGTAGGGAGGCTGATCCCCGTTCAGCGTCACGGTCGCCGGCGAACTGTCGAGGTTGCCATCGTTCACGATGTAGGTGAACGAGTCGTCGACCAGCGGCCCGTCGGGCGTGTAGGTCACCGTCGCGGTGCACTGTCCGCCGCCACACACCGGCGTCGAGATCGCCCCCAACGTGCCGTTGACCGGACCGGTGTCGATGGCGAACGTCACGTCGGCGCCCTCGGGATCCGTGCCCGTGAGCGTGATCTCGTTGGGACCGTCGACGATGTCGAGGTACACATACGAGGCATCGGGCGGCTGATCAGCCCCCGTCTGCCGGACGACGTGGATGTACGCCGTACTCGACGACGCACCGTCGCTGGCCTCGTAGTTGAAGTCCCACGTGTCGAGGCTTCCGGGTGTGAACGGCACCTCGGCGGTGCACAGGCTCGACCCATCGGGCTGGAGGTCACAGGTCACCGGGCCCACTGGGCCAACCGTCCCGTCGCCGTTGTAGGGATCGGTCACCGTGAACGTCAGGTCGTCGCCGTCAGGATCCGTGCCGATCAGCGTGATCTGCGTGGTCGCCGATGGCACAGCGATCGAGATGTCGGCTGCGGCGGGCGTGATGTTGCTGCCGCTCACGTATCCGGTGGCTGACGACGTGCCGTCGCCGGCGGTGAACGAGAACGACCAGCCGCTGTTCTCGGCCTGGACCGTGACCACGGCGGAGCAGTAGTTCGATCCGTCGGCTTGTGCCTCACAGGTCACCGGACCCGGAGCACCGACCGTGGCGCCGTAAGCAGGGTCGACTACGCCAAAGGTGATCGGGTCACCGTTGGGGTCGACGGCGCGGAGCGTGACATCGGCTCCCGAGGTGCCCGCGACGACGTCGGGAACGATCGCGTACGGCGTCGGGTTGACGACGTTCATCGACGCCACCGTCGATGTACCCAGCTCATCGCTGACCTGGAACTGGAACGAACCCGACGAACCCGTCGGCGTCACATCGACCGTCGCCGAACACACCGACGACCCATCACCCTGCGCCACACACACCGGCGACGAGAACGCCCCCACCGTCACATTCGACGGCGTCGAGTACAACGAGAACGACAGAACATCACCCTCGGCATCAGACCCACGCAACGTCACCGTGCCACCCGACGACGGCAACACCACCCGATCAGCAACCGCCACCGGCGCCTCATTGGTGACATTCACCGTCACAACGCCGGAGTCGCTCAGACCGTCGTTCACCCGATAACTGAACGAACCCGACGAACCCGTCGGCGTCACATCGACCGTCGCCGTACACACCGACGACCCATCACCCTGTGGAGTGCACACCGGCGACGAGAACGCCCCCACCGTCACATTCGACGGCGTCGAGTACAACGAGAACGACAGAACATCACCCTCGGCATCAGACCCACGCAACGTCACCGTGCCACCCGACGACGGCAACACCACCCGATCAGCAACCGCCACCGGCGCCTCATTGGTGACATTCACCGTCACAACGCCGGAGTCGCTCAGACCGTCGTTCACCCGATAACTGAACGAACCCGATGAACCCGTCGGCGTCACATCGACCGTCGCCGAACACACCGACGACCCATCACCCTGCGCCACACACACCGGCGACGAGAACGCCCCCACCGTCACATTCGACGGCGTCGAGTACAACGAGAACGACAGAACATCACCCTCGGCATCAGACCCACGCAACGTCACCGTGCCACCCGACGACGGCAACACCACCCGATCAGCAACCGCCACCGGCGCCTCATTGGTGACATTCACCGTCACAACGCCGGAGTCGCTCAGACCGTCGTTCACCCGATAACTGAACGAACCCGACGAACCCGTCGGCGTCACATCGACCGTCGCCGTACACACCGACGACCCATCACCCTGTGGAGTGCACACCGGCGACGAGAACGCCCCCACCGTCACATTCGACGGCGTCGAGTACAACGAGAACGACAGAACATCACCCTCGGCATCAGACCCACGCAACGTCACCGTGCCACCCGACGACGGCAACACCACCCGATCAGCAACCGCCACCGGCACCGAGTTCGGGTTGGTGGTCGCCGCAACGATCGCCACGCTTGCAGAGGAGGACGTCACCCCGTCGCTGACGCTGAAGCTGACCGAACCAGACGTCGCCGACGGCGTGAACTCCACCGTTGCGGTGCAGACGTTCGATCCGTCGGCTTGTGCTGCACACGACGACGCCGAGACGTCCCCGACCGTGCCTCCGGAGACCGTGGCGACCGACATCGCCAGCGAGTCACCGTTCGGATCGATCCCACGCAACGTCACCGTGACCGGCTCCGTGACGCCCGTCAGCCGGGCAGCGACGGGCGTCGGTGACGGATTGCGGACGTCGACATACGCGGTGTTCGAGTTCGACACCCCGTCGCTCACCCGATACCCGAACGACGCATTCGTCGCATTCGTCAACGCCGACACGTCCACCGTCGCCGTACACACCGACGACCCATCACCCTGCGCCACACACGACGGCACCGAAATCGTCCCGACCGTCATGTACGACGCCGTCCCCACCAGCTCGAACGACAACTGATCACCATTCGGATCCACCGCCCTCAACGTCACCGTCGTCACCCCACCCGGCGACGCCACCACCTGTGCCCCAATCGCAGACGGCGACGGATCGCGGACGTCGACATACGCGGTGTTCGAGTTCGACACCCCGTCGCTCACCCGATACCCGAACGACGCATTCGTCGCATTCGTCAACGCCGACACGTCCACCGTCGCCGTACACACCGACGACCCATCACCCTGCGCCACACACGACGGCACCGAAATCGTCCCGACCGTCATGTACGACGCCGTCCCCACCAGCTCGAACGACAACTGATCACCATTCGGATCCACCGCCCGCAACGTCACCGTCGTCACCCCACCCGGCGACGCCACCACCTGTGCCCCCAGCGCAGACGGCGACGGATCGCGGACGTCGACATACGCGGTGTTCGAGTTCGACACCCCGTCGCTCACCCGATACCCGAACGACGCTGACTGCACGTTCGTCAACGCCGACACGTCCACCGTCGCCGTACACACCGACGACCCATCACCCTGCGCCACACACGACGGCACCGAAATCGTCCCGACCGTCATGTACGACGCCGTCCCCACCAGCTCGAACGACAACTGATCACCATTCGGATCCACCGCCCTCAACGTCACCGTCGTCACCCCACCCGGCGACGCAACCGCCTGCGCCCCCATCGCCACAGGCGCCGGATTCCGGACGTAGACGTATGCGGTCCCCGACGACGAGTACGCATCCGACACCGAATACCCGAAGTAGGCGTTGGACGCGATCGTCTCGGTGAATTCGACGGTCGCGGTACACACGCTTGCGCCATCGGCCTGGGCGACGCAGGTGGGTGACGAGATCACATCGAGGGTGCCGCCGTACTCGGCGCCCGGCACGAAGGTCAGATCGTCGCCGTCGGGGTCGACGCCGCGCAGGGTCACCGTCGTCGTGGCACCCGGCGAGGCGACGAGTTCGGTGCCGATCGCCGAGGGAACGCCGTTGTCGGCGTAGATGTACCCCGTAGCGGTCGACGCCCCATCGTCGACCGTGAACGGGAAGTACCCGGACGCGGCGGTCAGCGCCGCGTTCACGGCGACCGTGCACACCGTGCCGCCACCGGCCTGTGCCTCGCACACCGGAGCGGACGGTGAGTCGACCGTCATGTTGTATGGCGCGCCGACCGTGAACGTGAGGTCGTCGCCGTCGCTGTCGATGCCGCGTAGCGTGACCTGGCCGCCCACAGCAGGAAGGACCACCGTGTTTCCCACGGCCGCCGGCGCGGCGTTGCCCGCCTCACCGGCCGCTTCGACGACGGCGCCGCCCAGCGGCACGACCGGCGCGACGAGCGCGACCATCACCGCCGAGGCCACCAGTGCTCTCGCCGTGCGTCGCCGCCCGACCACACCGTCATTCCGATTCGACTCGCTCCGCACGCCCATCCCGATCCCCTTGCTGCAAGTACGACGAGGGCCGTTTCTACGGGGTCGGCGTTACGGCCGCGCTACACGCGCGCTCCACCGGAACTGATCACCAGCAAACCTCGAGTACAGGTTGAGGTTTCGGTCATCGCGCCTGGTCACGCACCGGATTCAGCCCACCGCGCTGAGCGTCGGCCGCGGCCCCTGACCGTTCCCGATGGTCGTCAGTTCACCGCGGATGGGGACGGGTCTGCCGGACGGCCTCGTCCATCCACCACGACATGCCTCGGTCACGCTCGAGCGCTGCTGCCGATTCGAAGGCCTCGACCCTCGCGCCCGGATCCCCGGAGCACGAGTCCATGAACGCCATCGCCAGATCGACCGTCCCGAAGTACGCAACGCCATGGACTGCGAGGCCGGTACCGCGTCGCTTGCGGAGGTGGCGTGTCAGGTGCCTGCTCGCTGCGGCAACCACCTCGGGTTCGCCCAACTCACCGGCCAGGCGAGCCGTCAATGCCGCGACGGCGGGCCAGGTCTGGGCGCTCGATTCCAGCAGCGCATCGAACGCGTCGAGTCGATCGAACATCTCGCATGCGACGACCCGATCGCCGGCCTGCATCGCGGCGTGCGCTGCCAACACGATGGTGAGTGGCGACGCGTCGCCACGCCGGCCGAGCGCGGTCAGGACCTCCGAGAGCGGGCCGAACTCGCGGCGTTGCCACATCAGCAGCGATTGCTGGAGACGGGCGACCGGCTCGGCCATCTCGACGCTCATCCGATGCCCGAACGACGCCGCATCGGCGGCGACCTCAGCGGCCGACTCGAGGTCGCCGCTCGCCAGCTGCATCGCAGCCTTCGACGCAAGCACCGTCCAACGGAGGTCGGGCCGCGGCATGATCTCCGCAACATCAGCGAGTGAATCCCTCGCAGCGGCGACATCGTCGAGCGAGCCGGAGACGAACGCCTCCCCGAGAGCGAGCAGGGCCACACCGGCCTCGGCGACCACATCGCCGGTGAGGGCAGCATGCCCGCGCAGCAGTCCGAACGCCGAGGACGGAAACGGATGACCGATCAGATGGGTGGCCTGCACGCGCACCGACAGCACCAGCGCCCGCAGCGACGACGACGGCGATCCGGCCAACTCGCGTTGCGCCTGATCGAGCAGGTCCATTGCGTCGGCGAGTTCGCCCAGATTGAGGTGGTGATGCGCTGCCCAACACTGCAGTTGGATCCTTCGCCGATGTTCGTCGGCCGGGAGCAGTCGCAGCATCTCCTCGGCCTGCTCGATCTGACGAGCAGCCGAGGTCCCTCCGAGCGCCGAAGGACCCGACGCCAGCAGTGCGTCGCTGCGAAGCGGCGGATCGTCGATGACGCTCGTCCGATCGAGGACGATGGCATGCAGCGCTCGACCCCGATCGACCTGACCGGTCGCGAGGAGCACGGTGGCGACCTGCAGCAACGCGGCCACCGCGACCGCATCGGAACGTTCCGTTCCGACGACTTCGAGATATCGGTCGGCGAGAACCAGCGCGCTCCCGTAGTCCACCGCCGCGAGCAGGTGGCGCAACGCGTCTCCCGTCGTCTGATCGACGACTCGACGCGCTGACTCGTCGGACGGATACGGCAGCGCAAGGAGCTGCTCCGCGATCAGTGACGCGGGCGCACCCTCGATGCGGAGCGCGTCGACGAGGCGGCATCGAAGGGCCGACGCTTCGGGCTCGGCGAGACTGGTCTCGAGCGCTCCCGAGATCAGCGCGTGCCTGAATCGCAGACCATGGGAGTCGGGTGGATCGAGAATGCCACGCTGTGCGAGCTCCTGCGCCGCGGACCGCACCTCGTCCGAACTCGAGGAGCACACACGAGCGAGCACGTCGACAGGCACGTCGCTTCCGGCGACGAGCAGCGTGTTGCAGACCTGGCGGGCCGTCTCGGACACCTGGCCGAGCCGACCGACGATCAGCGTCGCAAGTCGATCGGAGACGCAGCCGAGCTGGTCGAACCGGTCGTCGCGGAGCAACTCGACACAGAACAGCGGATTTCCCCCCGACAGTCGGTGCACCCGGTCGACCAGTTCGTCGAAGTTCTCGGAGTCACTCCTGCCGAACGCCACCGCGAGTGACTTGATCTCGTGTTCCTCGAACGGCTCGAGCGAGATGAAGAGACTGGGAGCGAGAACCGCGAGGTGCTCCAGCAGATGAGTGAGCGGCCGATGTGAGGTGTCGGAGCGACAGCCGAGCAACCACGACACGCGTTGCGGGCTCCGATCAGTGATGAATTCGATCAACGACGCGGTCTCGTCATCGGCCAGGTGCAGGTCGTCGGCCACGACGACGAGCGCACGGTGCTGCGCGATCTCCTCGATCTGGCGAGCGATCGCGATGCGCAGCTCGAAACCCCGAGACAAGGGATCCGCAATCGAGTTCTTCTCGGTTCGGAGATCGATCCCGAGGCCCCTGGCGAGGTCGAACACGAACTGCCCTCCACTCATCGGACCGTCGCTGCACGCCGCATACACCACATCGGCGCCACTCGACGCCGTGCGGTTCACCGCCGCGGCCATGAGATGGGTCTTGCCGCTTCCCGGCGGCCCGGCAACGCACGCAGCTCGGACCGATTCACCAGCCGATCCACCGATGATCGAACGCAGATCGGCCAGGTGATCCTCACGCCCGACGAACGGCATCGCACCGAGCTTCAGGAAACGATCCGTCATCGGGGTCAGGCGGGACTCCGGCGCGGCGGGCGCCCCGACGGCCAGCTCGTCATCGTGATTGAGGATCAGTTGCTGGACATGCTCCAACCGGGGACTCGGCCGGAGACCCAACTCCTCCCGGAGGAGACGCTCGTGCTGGCGATACGCCGCGAGAGCCTCGACCTGTCGACCCGACTGGTACAACGCGATCGCCACCGATGCCACGAGGCTCTCGGACAGCGGATCATCTCGGACGGCTGCTTCGAGTTCTGGAACCACGGCGGGCCCGCGGCCGAGAGCGACCTCCGCTTCGAAGTACCGCTCGACCGCCCGGTCGCGCAGCGCCATCAGCCGTCCGATCTCGGCGGCGAGGAACGAGCTGTCGGCGACGTCACCGAACGGGTCGCCGCGCCACAGATCGAGGGCCTCACGGAGCGCGATCGCGGCGGCGTTCGGATCCCCGGGACGCTCCGACTGTCCGCGCGCCACGGCAGTCTCGAAGCGATCGATGTCGAGTTCGAACATGTCCGGCGTGACCGCATACCCGGCGCCGCGGTGCACGACCACCCGTGCGTCGTCGTCATCGTCACCCAACGCCTGTCGGAGCCTGACGACCGCCACTCGCAATGCAGAGTCCGAGAGATCGCGATCAGGCCAGACGTCGTGGCGCAGCTGCGACGCCTGAACCACGCCGCCCCGTTCGAGCACCAGACGGAGCAGCAGCGCGCGTTGACGTACTCCACCCAGTGACAACGGCTTTCCGCCCCGGTACGCCCGGACGGGACCGAGCACGTCGAGTTCGATGCGTCCGCCCGACACGTGGCGATCATAGGCAATCGTCGGCGTACCGATCGACGGCGACCCTCGTCGACGCGACACCGACTCGAGCCGATCGCTGCGCACGCCCCGCGTTGTCACGGGCCAACCGCAGTGATCCCCGATGAATCCATCTCTGCCCCTTCCCCAACACCATCGTGTCGACGACCCGACAGCGCAAACATAGATCGCCGAGGACGGGGGCTCGACAAAGAGCCCGCAGCCTCGTCGAACGGGCGACGAGCGCGCCCTCGAACATTCGCCCGCCCGCTGTGCTCGGCAACGTCCAGGTCGATAGCCTGACAATGCTCTGATATTCGGCGGGAGCACACGAACCGTTCCCTTTGTGACCCGCGATGACAATTTCCCCAACCTCGGCGACAACCTCGACCTCGATGTTTGGTCGGCGCGGCGGATCTCACGAGGCCGCCCATCCCACACCTCGTGTTCACGACCGGGCAAGCTGGTGAATCGATGACGCCGTTGATGCTCATTCTCATCATCTGGATCTCGCTCGGAGTCGGCGTGCTCTTCCTGCTCAACCTGACGAAATGGGCATTTCGGACCCTTCTGTCGAAGCCGTCCGGCGATGAGCTCATCGAGCACTCCTGGCGGGCGCCCGACAAGGCCAAGACCACACCCTGACGTCGGAGCGATCCTTCTCCGAGCGGGGCCCTTCTCCGTTCACTGGCGCAACCCCTGCCACGTGCCGATGAGACCGGGCGGCACGCTCAGCCGGGCATCGAGATCGTCGATCCCCAGCTCGGCAGACGACGGTGGCAACGGAGGTGGCCCGATGACCCTCATCTCACCGCGGACGACGTTCCACAACTTGGGCAAGTCGTCGACCGACGTGGCGTGCAGAATCCGGCCGACCACCGAGGCGGGCGGCGCAACATCGAGTTCGGACACCCCGTCGCGCTCGTCATCGATCGACGAGATCCGAAGCGTGAGCATCTCGAAGTGTTCACCGTCCTTGCCGAGGCGCTCCCGCCGCTGGAACACGGGCCCGTCCCCGCCGAGCCGGACGGCGATCGCGGCGACGATCACGATGGGGAGCGTGAGGAGCAGCGCCGGGACGGCGACGAGCAGGTCGACGGCGCGTCCGAGCAGTCGGTGATCACGTCTGTCAGTTCCCGTGCCGTCCACGTACCGTTGACCCGTCCCGTCCGTCTTCGAGTTTAGTCCCGACTGACCAGACACCATAGACCTGGCACCACTGTTCGTGGTCGAACATTCCGTCAGGGTTTCGTTCAGACTTTCGCCGGGGCCGCTCGATCGGTCACCTTTCCCAAGAGCTGCAACGGTTTCGTCGGCCTCGCGGGCGCCGCACCCCGGTTCCCTCGCGACCACCCAGAGTGGTCATCTTCTGCCGCAGCGTCGGCGCGAGTTCGTCCGCTTGACGACATCCGTCAACACGAGCGGGGACGCGGAACACGACCGGAAGCACGCTGGAGGCACTCAGCTTCCCGTCGAGGGTGAGCCGCCTCGTTCCCACGCCGCGATCACGGCCTCGGCCGCTTCTTCGGCGGTCATCGTCGTGGTGTCGACGCGGACCTCGGGGTGCTCCGGCGGTTCATACGGCGAGTCGATCCCGGTGAAGTTGGCCAGCTCGCCCCGGCGGGCCTTCGCATAGAGGCCCTTCGGGTCGCGCTGCTCGGCCACCGCCAACGGGGTGTCGACGAACACCTCGATGAACTCGCCGTCCTCCACCGCGTCGCGCGCCAGGCGACGCTCGGCACGGAACGGCGAGATGAACGACACCAACACCACCAAGCCCGCGTCGACCATCAACGCCGCCACCTCGGCGATGCGACGGATGTTCTCCACCCGGTCGGCGTCGGTGAACCCGAGATCACGGTTCAGGCCGTGGCGCACGTTGTCGCCGTCCAGCAGATAGGTGCGCACACCCTGCGCATGGAGCTTCGACTCGACGACGTTCGCGATCGTCGACTTGCCCGATCCCGACAGCCCCGTGAACCAGAGCACCGCCGGCGCATGACTGTTGAGCCCGACCCGGGCCGCCTTGTCGACCTTCACGTCCTGCCAATGGATGTTGTGCGAACGCCGCAGCGCGAAGTGCAGCAGGCCGGCACCAACGGTGACGTTGGTGAGCTTGTCGATCACGATGAAGCCACCGGTGTCACGGTTCGTGACGTACGGATCGAACGGGATCGCCCGATCGAGACCGATGTTGCACACACCGATCTCGTTGAGCTCCAGCGTGTTGGCCGCGAGGCGATCGAGGCTGTTGACATCGACCCGGTACTTCGGATGCGAGATCGTCGCCCCCACCGTGCGCGCACCGATCTTGACCAGGTACGGCCGCCCCGGAAGCATCGCATCCTCGTGCATCCACACGATGTGCGCCTCGAACTGGTCGGCCACCTCGGCCGGATCGTCGGCAGCACACAGGAGATCCCCGCGGCTCACGTCGATCTCGTCGGTCAGCGTGATCGTCACCGACTGGCCGGCGATCGCTTCGGGAAGGTCACCGTCCATCGTCACGATCCGATCGACCGTGCTCGTCGTGCCGGCCGGCAGCACCCGGATCGGATCGCCCGGCCGGATCGAACCGCCGACGATGCGCCCCGAGAACCCGCGGAAGTCGAGATTCGGGCGGTTGACCCACTGCACCGGCATGCGGAACGACTGCTCCGCGAGGTCGTCGTCGACCGGCACCGTCTCGAGCAAGCCCAACAGGGTCGGGCCGTGATACCAGGGCGTGTTGGCGCTGTGCTCGACGATGTTGTCGCCCCTGAGCGCCGACAGCGGGATGAACGTCACGTCGTTCAGCCCGATCCGGCCGGCGAAGTCGGTGTACTCCTCCTCGATGGCCGAGAACACCTCGTGCGAGAAGTCCATCAGGTCCATCTTGTTGATGGCGACGACCACCCGCTCGATGCCCAGCAGCGACACCAGGTAGCTGTGTCGGCGGGTCTGGGTGAGCACGCCCTTGCGGGCATCGACGAGAATCACCGCGACATCGGCGGTCGACGCACCGGTCACCATGTTGCGGGTGTACTGCTCGTGGCCCGGGGTGTCGGCCACGATGAACTTGCGGTGCTCGGTGGCGAAGAACCGGTAGGCGACGTCGATCGTGATGCCCTGCTCACGCTCGGCCGACAGGCCGTCGAGCAGGAGCGCGAAGTCGAGGTCGCCACCCTGCGTGCCGACCTTCGCCGAGTCGATCTCCAGCGCGGCGAGGTGGTCCTCGAACACGAGATGCGTCTCGTAGAGCAGCCGACCGATCAGGGTGCTCTTGCCGTCGTCGACGCTGCCGCAGGTGATGAACCGCAGCAGGCTCTTGTACTGGTGCGACGTCAGGTAGGCGTCGATGTCCTCGGCGATCAGCTGCTGGTTGGCAGTCGTGCTCGATCCTGGACCGCTCATCAGAAGTGCCCTTCCTGCTTCTTCTTCTCGAGCGAGCTGATGCCGTCGTGGTCGGCCACACGTCCCTGACGCTCCGACGTGGTCGCCAGCAGCATCTCCTGGATGATCCCCGGCAGCGTGTCGGCGGTCGACTCGATCGCACCGGTCAGCGGGTAGCAGCCGAGCGTGCGGAACCGCACCGTGCGCATCTCGGGCACCTCGTCCGGCGCCAACGGCATCCGGTCGTCGTCGACCACGATCAGCGTGCCGTCGCGCTTCACCACGGGACGCGGCTTGGCGAAGTACAACTCGACCAGCGGGATGTTCTCGAGGTGGATGTACTGCCACACGTCGAGCTCGGTCCAGTTCGAGATCGGGAACACCCGCACCGTCTCACCCTTGCTGCGCCGGCCGTTGTAGAGCTGCCACAGCTCGGGGCGCTGGCGCTTGGGGTCCCACTGGTGCTGCGGGCTGCGGATCGAGAACACGCGCTCCTTGGCCCGCGACTTCTCCTCGTCGCGCCGGGCGCCGCCGAACATCACGTCGAACCGGCGCTCGTCGACGATCTGCTTGAGCCCCTCGGTCTTCCACATGTCGGTGTGCACCGCCGAGCCGTGATCGATCGGGTTGATGTTCTTCTCGATGCACTCGGGGTTGTGGTGCACGATCAACTCCAGGCCGTGCTCGGCGGCCATCGCGTCGCGGAACTCGTACATCGCCTGGAACTTCCAGAGCGTGTCGACGTGCACCAGCGGGAACGGCGGCGTCGACGGGTAGAAGGCCTTGACCGCCAGGCGCAGCAGCACCGAGCTGTCCTTGCCCATCGAGTAGAGCAACGCCGGCCGCTCCGCCTCCGACACCGCCTCGCGCATGATCTGGATCGCCTCGGCCTCCAGACGCTGCAGGTGCGTCAGGCGACCGCCGGTCAACGCCGGGGTGGCGCTCGTGGTCGTTGCGGTCATCTCGGTCTCGCCCCCCCTTCGCGATTGTCTACCAACTCGGTGGACAATACAGGAAACCTCGTCTGGTTCCGGTCAAGAACCCGCCACGCGTTTCAGCGTCAGCAGATACGCACGAATCGAGCGTTGTTGCTGACGCTCGAGCTCGAACTCACGGTCGAGCGGGTCAACTCCGGGTGCCGTGGCGCTCCGCGGTGCTGCGGCGGTATTCGGCGGCCAGGCCGGTCACCTCGGGAGGCAGGTCGCCCGAGGCCAGGTCTGCGAGCGTGACGGTCTCGAGCACCCGACGCAGACTGCCCCTGATCGCCATCCACACCTCGGGCAGCGCCTCGGCCGGGCCGTCGTAGTGGAGGTCGCGGAGGCTCTCGTCGTGCACGTCGGCCAACGGGCCGTCGACGGCGCGGAAGACGTCGGCGAGCGAGATCTCCTCCGGCGGGCGCGAGAGGGTGAAGCCTCCGTCGGGACCCCGCTTCGAGCGGACGAGCTCGCCCCGTTTCAGGTCGCGGAGGATGTCGAGCAGGAACTTCGACGAGATGCCCTGTCTGGTGGCGATCGACTCCGCCTTGGCGCTCGACCCGTCCGCTGCAGCGAGTTCCGCCATCGCCCGCACCGCATTGTCGACCCGCTCCGAGATCCTCACCCCGGCGACGCTAACCGCCCGCTGCCCGCCCGCTGCCGTCGCCGCGCCGCACCCCATCCATCGGCCCGCTCGGCAGTGGTTCGTCCGGAACTTCTGCAGCCGATTCCAATATTCAAGATCGTCTCAAGATGTGCGGATCGACCTCAGGGTGGCGCCGGATCGCTCCGAAGACGAGTGGACGATGTCCGTCAAACCACACCATCGATGGCACGAGGTGCGCTCGCACCGGACCCTGATCGCCACGGCCGTCACGGTCGCCGTCGTCGCGGGCGCACTCGCCCTCAGCGACCCATCCGGCACCGGCCGCACGGCCGCGCCGCTCGCTGAGCCCGCACCGGCCGCGAGTGTCGCAGACGCGACCGACCCCGCCGAACCGTCGGCAACTGCATCGCTGAGCGTGGCGGCATCGCCCGGCCCGGATGGCGCGACCGACGCGGCCGTGGCGGCAGGTTCCGGCGGCTCCGGGCGCGTGGCATCGGCGATTGCCGCCATCCCCGACGGGGCCGAGCCACTCGAGGTCGACCTGGCGCCGGCGGGCACCGGGACCAACGTCGCCAGCGGGCCCGAAGCGGCGGCGTGGTTGCAGACGGCCGCGCCGGCCGTCCAGGACGACGTCGCGAGCAACGTCGGCATCGGTACCGACGACCTGGTGCGCAACTTCCTCGACGACCCGAGCGCCTTCCTGTCCGCCGACGGCATGGTCGGCTACATCGAACCCGTCGCGAACGACGATGCCGACCTCCACGAGGCCCCTGCGCACGGCCACGATGCCTCCGA
Organism: Ilumatobacteraceae bacterium; assembly: GCA_963710625.1. GTDB lineage: Bacteria > Actinomycetota > Acidimicrobiia > Acidimicrobiales > Ilumatobacteraceae > Sva-07. The sequence goes on from CAVQBG010000012.1 coordinate 35,744, forward strand.
CACCGCCGGCGACCACGGCGTCGCCGGCCCGGACCAGGGTCCGACGGACGCCGCCTCCGAACCGGTGGCCGATCCCCCACCCGCGGCAGCGCTCGGCTCGACACCGGCCGACGTGTTCGCCCTCCACTCGCTGCCCAGCTCCACCAAGGTGGTCTACCTCGACTTCGACGGCCACGTGATGCAGAACGAGTACTGGAACTCCACGTACTCGGTGGGCACGTACACCAACCAGCCGTACGACATCGACGGCAACCCGTCCACGTTCTCCGCCACCGAACGCGATCGGATCTACGAGATCTGGCAACGCGTCGCCGACGACTTCGCGCCCTTCGACGTCGACGTCACCACCGCCGACCCGGGCATCGACGGACTCCGGCGCACGTCGGCCGGCGACACCACGTTCGGCACCCGCACCGTGATCACGTCGTCGGACTGGTTCGCCCTGGCGAACGGTGGCCAACGCATCGGCGGCATCGCGCTGCTCAACGTGTTCACCTCGAGCACGGACCACTCGAGCTACGTGTTCTCGTCGAACCTCAGTGGCGGCGCGGCCAAGGTCGTCGCCGACGCGGCAGCGCACGAGGCCGGCCACACGTTCGCACTGCGCCACGACGGCACGACGATCGCGCCGGCCTCCGGCTACTACCGCGGGCACGGCAGCTGGGGACCGATCATGGGGGCGCCGTACACCCGTGCGGTCACCCAGTGGTCCGACGGGCAGTACCCCGGCGCCGACAACACCGAGGACGACCTCGCCGAGATCGCTGCACGGGGCGGGCTGCGCGCCGACGACTTCGCCGACACCAGCGTCGGTGCCACCACCGTGGCGGCCGGCACCCACACCGGGCTCATCGGGGTCGGTGGCGACGTCGACACGTTCCGCATCGTCCCGGCAGCGGGCTCCACGCGCATCACGGTGACCAGCGGCGAGAACGCCACGAACCTCCTCGCCCGCCTCACCGTGCGCGACGGCGAGGGTGGCGTCGTGGCGCAGATCGACCCGAGCGCGGCGAGCGGCTGGACGCTCACCACCGACGTCGCCGCGTCCGTCGGCACCTTCACCGTCGCGGTCGCCGGTACCTCCTGGCTCACCCCCGCCGACGGCTTCGTCGCCGATGGCTCGCTCGGCGTCTACACCCTCGAGGTCACCGACATCGCCGGCCCCGGTAGCACCACCTCGACCACCTCTGCGCCGACCACCTCCACCTCTGCGCCGACCACGTCCACCACGACCAGCACCACCACCACCATCGCGCCGACCACCTCCACCACCACCTCGACCACCTCTGCGCCGACCACCTCCACCACGACCACCTCGACCACCTCGACCACGACGCCGACCACCACCTCGACATCGACCACCACGACCACCACGCCGACCACCACCTCGACGCCGACATCGACCTCGACGTCCACCACGAGCACGACGTCGAGCACCACGACCACCGCGGTCACCACCACCACCACCACCACCACTCCGTCACCGACCGCTCCTCCGGCGACGCCGACGACGCCGGCCGACCCGTCGACGGCGCTCGGCAACAACGGCCTGCCGTTGACGGCCATCGCCCCGCAACGCCTCGTCGACACCCGCTCCGCACTCGGCGGGCAGGCGCGTCAACCGGCGGGCGGCATCGTGCGGGTACCGATCGCCGGACGGGTGGGCATCCCGGCCGATGCTCGGGCCGTCGTCGCGAACGTCACGCTGGTCGGCCCCGACGCACCCGGTTACGCCACCGTCTACCCGTGCACGCCACAGGTACCCGACGTGTCGGTGCTCAACTACGCGGCCGGACAGACCGTCGCCAACAACGCCGTCGTCACCCTGTCGCCGGCCGGCGAGCTGTGCGTGTACACCTACGCAGGGGCCGACATCCTCGTCGACGTCACCGGCTGGCTCGGGACGTCGGGACAGTCGCGGATGGTGCCGCTCGGACCCACCCGCACCGTCGACACCCGCTCGGGGCAGGGCGGATCCCGGCGGGTCGCCGCCGGATCGACCACCAGATTCGACCTGACCGCCTCGCTGGCACCGCAGTCCACGGCGATCGCACTCAACCTCACCGCGGTCGCCCCGGCCACCGCCGGTTACCTCACCGTGTACCCGTGCGGGCGGGGACGACCCGCGACGTCGAGCCTCAACTTCGCTGCCGGCGAGACGCGGCCGAACAACGCGATCGTCGCCACCGACGACGGTTCGATCTGCGTGTTCTCCGACACCGACGCCGACATCCTCGTCGACGTCACCGCTTCGTTCGGCCCCAACGGACTCGGCCTGGTGCCGGTCGATCCGGTGCGACTCCTCGACACCCGGAGCACCGCGCCGTTCGCCGGCAACGAGATCCGCGGGTACAGCTCGCTCGGGACGCGGCTGTCACCGCTGACGCCGCGGTCGGCGTCGGTCAACGTGACCGCCCTCGACCAACCCGTCGCCGGGTTCGTCACCACGTTCGACTGCGTCACCCTGCGAGAGACCTCCACGCTCAACCCGCTCCCAGGATCGGTGAGCGCGAACGGCGCCGTCGTCCCGCTCCTGGGCGGCGACCGGAGCTGCCTGATGTCGTCGAGCGGCGGGAACCTGATCGTCGACCTCAACGGATGGTGGGTGCCGTGACCGGACCCGCGAACCCTGCGACACCCGCTCTCTAGGTTGGTGCGTACCGACTCCCCTTCCATCCGAATCGATCATGGGAGGTGCAAGATGAACGACTCCGCTACCGCTCCGCCGTCGCGAGTTCGCAACTGGCTCGACGGAAATCGACTCGCGGCACTCCTCGCCGTGGAGCGGGGGCGATCTCGCACGCTCTGACTTCCGCCGAACGCTCCTGAGCACCCACTGCAACCGACGATGCAGTGGAGAACGGAGCACACAATGGATCCAGTCCATCGAGATCAGCCGACATCCGAGCGAGCGATCGGTCGAGGCGGTCGATGCGCAGACGTGACGGCGCGAGCGATGAGCGGTTCTGCCTCGAGGCGGTCACCGTCCCGGCGGCGACGGGTCCACCTCACCGACGTCGTGATCGTCGTCGCCGTGGTCTCGCTGACGACGATCGGCGGCAACGGGCAGGCACCGTCGGGCGATGCCGCTCCCCCGCCCGCGCACCGGTTCGCCCACGGCGCGGCGGGGACCGCACGCAACGGGTTCGGCGGCGAAGTCGCAGCTTCGCCGACGATCGAGTCGTGGCCCGGCACCGGCGCCGGGCGCAACGGCGGTCCGTTCGCCTTCATCGGCGCGCAGTACGGCACGCTGTGGAGCATCCCGCCATCGGCGAACAACTCGCTCGGCGTCGGGTACTGCGTGATGGAGGACGTCGGCGGCGAAGGCACGGTGTCCCGCCAACCCGCCCCGTCGTCGTGGGACTCCGGCGAGATGGCGCGCGCTGCTGCGCTGATGGCCACGTTCGGCGGCGACCGAGTGGTGCCGTACGGCATCGACGCCAGCGGCGCCTACGACCCCGCATCGGGCGAATGGCTGCAGCCGTCACTGTTCGGCGGCGGCGAATACACCCGACGTCGACAGGTGGCCGTGAACTTCGGGGTCAAGATGTTCGTCGAGGACGTCAGCCCGTCCGGCGTCGCCGCGGGCCGCAAGCTGGCGCGCGACACCGCGATCGTGCGCGGGTCCGGTGGCGAGTTCTCGGCGCTGCGCAACGGCTACTCGATGGCACAGCGGATGGCCGACGTCGCAGAACTGCAACACGCCGTCGGCGGCATCCACCTCCAGCTCTCGTGGGGCACTCCCGGCGGTGAACCACCGTCGGCCGCAGGCATCTATCCACTCGAGGTACGAGCGACCGACGGCATCGGCAAGCCCGTCGGATACGTGCCGGTGCTCCAGCTCTCCGCCAGCGGCATCGACGGCAACCGATCGATCGGCACCACCAGCACGGTCGACCATGCCGGCGACACGGTCGACGACCTCGCCCGCTGGAGTGCCGCCGAACTCGCGGGCTGGCCGACGTGGGACATGGGCGGGTCGATGACGGCCGACGATCGCTTCGCTCTTCCCACGAATCCGGCGGCGGCCGACATCACCGATGCCACAGGGATCGCCCGCTTCGCGGTCACGATCCCCGGGCCCGACTGGGAACTCGCATTCCACACGCAAGCACCGACCGCCGACGCCGACCTCTACTCCGGAACCGGCGTCCAGGGTCAGATCACATGGAGCGGCCCTCCCCAGTCGACCTCGGTCCATCAGGTGGTGGTGTCGCCGACGGTCGGCCGATTCGTGATCCGCAAGGCCCTCGACCCCGCCGACGTCCAGGGCGATCGCGACATGTCCGGATTCGTGTTCGAGGTGACGGCCTCCGGCGCGGTCCCGGTCGGGCAGTTCGCGACGGGAGCGGACGGCAGAACGCCACCGATCGAAGCCGGGCCCGGCGACCATCGCATCACCGAGATCGGGCGTCCGGCATGGGCGATCCGACTGTCCGATGCCGGCCCGATCGCCTTCCGCTTCGATCCGGAGCGCGAGACGCCCGGTGGGACGATCCAGGCCGAGGTCGTCTACGTCAACGTCGTCCCCACGCCGTCGATCACGACACACGCATCCGACGCCACCGACGGCGACAAGTACTTCACTCGCCCTCGGGGCGACATCACCGCGTCCGCCCCACCCGACACGACCGCCGGAACCGACACGGCGGACGCCCGGCCAGTCGAGACCCGAGCATTCGGGACCGGGACCGACGCAAACCCGACCGGGACCGACGCAGACCCGACCGACGCGGTGCTGGCGGTCGTCGATCGCGTGACGTACTCGGGCCTGGTGCCGGGGACTCCGTACGTCGCGCGGGGCGAACTGGTCGTCGACGACGGGTCCTGTGAGGGCTGGTGCCCAACGCCAGCGGCCGCCGGCGACACCGCCTTCGTGCCTGACGATCCGGACGGGTCGATCGACGTCCGGATCGAGCTTCCCCTCGGAATGCCGGGCGGGGCTGTCGGTGTCGTCGTGGAGCGGCTCGTGCTCGCAGCGTCGGGGCGGATCGTGGCGGAGCACGTCGACCTGGCCGATCCGGCGCAGACCGTGTGGTTCCCGGCGATCGCCACGTCGCTGCAGCGCGATGACGGCAGCAACCCACCCGGGGGATTCACCGCCCGCGAGGTGGCGGTCGGTGATGCGGTCGTCGACGTGGTCGACTACGCCGGGCTGGCCGCCGGAGAGCGCTACCACCTCGAGATGACGCTGCATCGACGACTCGACGACGGCACCTGTGTTCCGACGGACACCAAAGCCACAGCAGAGGTGCGACCCGCCGCGCACCACGGCCGAGCAGAGGTGCGCGGCGCCGCCATCCCCGGGCCGGGCGTCTTCGTGGCGTTCGAGCGGCTGTTGCTCGACGATCAGCCGATCTCGGCCCACGAGGACTGCGACGACGAGACCCAGACGGTGTGGGCGCGGGCGCCCCGCAGCGAGCCACCGGTGGCACCACCCCCGGTGCCGCCCACGACCGCACTCCCGAACCCGCCGCCCACCGCGACCACACCGCCCGTCACGACGACGCCACCCCTCACGCCGACGCCGCCGACAACCACGACACGACCATCGACCACGACGCCACCGTCGACGACCGACGTTCCCGTCACGACCTCGCCACCTCCGACCACGCCACTCCCGCGGACCGGGAACTCCGGCTCACTGTCGATGGCGGGCGGCGCGCTCGGCATGATGCTCATGGGTGCCGGGCTGTCGCTCATCGTGCGAGCGCGAGCGCCGATCGTGAGATCCGAGTAGAGTTCCCACGGCAATGAGGCGGAGCGAGCGGCGGCTCGACGGGCACAGGCGGGCCCAGTCTCGGTTGGCGGCGTCGGGATGAGTCTCACGACGGCATCGGGCAGCGACACCGCGCATCCCTCGGGGACACCACCCGAGCCGCCCCCCTCGCGCCCGCCCCTCCCGACCGCTCCCCACGCTCCCACCTCCACCCACGCGCCCCTGCCGCCACCACCCCCGCCACCTCCGCCACGACCACCCGCCACCACCCGTTTGCGTCGCGAAAGCGGTGACCCACCCCACCCAAAGCGCGACGCAAACGACCACGGCACCCCCACCACCCGTTTGCGTCGCGAAAGCGGTGACCCACCCCACCGAGAACTCGACGCAAACGGCAACGGCAACGCCGGTGGGGGGATGGAGTCGCCGTCGGGGGGCACCAGGGGCTGGACCCCGACTCGAACGAGCCGGATCATCGCCGCAATCTCGATTCTCGCCGGGGTCGTCGCCGCAACGGCCGGATCACACCCGACGGGCAACCGCACCACCGACCTCGTGCTGGTCGGCGTCGTCGTCGCCGGCATCACCTGGCTCGGCGCTGCAGCCGTGCGCTGGGACGCCGCGATGGCCACGCTCGTCGCTGGCGTCCTGTCGTGGTCGATCATCGGAGTGATCGTCGGCACCGTCGCGGCGATCGTGGGTTTCACGGTGAAGGTGAAGCCAGGACAGCGCAGCGTCGTCAACGCCGCACTGATCGCCATCGCGCTCAACCTCGCTGCCCGCAGCCGACTCGATGTCTTCCTCGGCTCGTCGGCGCTGGTCTTCGTCGTGCTCGCCACCTACGTCGGGGCGGTCGGCTTCGTCCGACGCGACCGGGCCAGCCGCCAGGTGGTGGCCATCGTCGCCGGGGCCGCCGGTGCGCTCGCCATCACCGGCACCGTCCTCTTCGCCGTGTTCGCCTACCTTGCCGCCGACGATCTGCGGTCCGCCAGCGTCCGCGCCGACGACGGCCTCGAGGCGCTCGGAAAAGGTGACATCGACACCGCCCGCAAGTCGTTCTACTACGCCGCCGCCGCCTTCGGTGCCGCCGACCGGCGCCTCGACACGTCGTTGACCAGCCTCAGCAGGTACATCCCCGGCATCGCCCAACACCACCGTGCCGCCATCGAACTCACCTCGGGCGCAGCCGAATCGAGCCGGCTGCTGAGCGAGGAGCTCGCACGCATCGACCTCGACGCACTCAGTGTCAGCGGCGGGCGAATCGACGTCGACCAGGTCCGGTCGCTGCAGACGCCACTGCGCGCCATCGAGTTCCAGATCGAGGCGTTGCAGACCACCGTGACCAACCTCGACCGTCAGTGGCTCGCGCCACCGGTGGCGGACCGACTCGACCAGCTCTCCGCCGAACTCGCCGAGCAGCGACAACGCAGCGCCGACGCCCTCACCGTGGCGATCGCCGCGCCCGGCCTACTCGGCGGCGACGAACCACGCACCTATTTCATCGGGTTCACCACACCTGCAGAAGCCCGCGGCATCGGCGGCTTCATGGGCAACTGGGCCGAGATCACCGTCACCGACGGCCAGATCGTCGTCACCCGATTCGGCCGCACCGACGACCTCAATGCCGGCGGCGATCCGGCCACCCGACGCTTCACCACCGCTGCCACCACCGCTGCCACCACCGCCACGGCGACCGAGAACGGATCGGGCACGACCGAGAGCGCAACGGACACGACCGACCCGCAACTCGACGAGTGGCTCGCCCGCTACGGGCGCTACAACCTGACGTCCGGACCCGACGGCATCACGGGGCCCGAGCCGTGGAAGAACATCAACATGTCGCCCGACATGGCCGTCACCGGCCGTGCGATCGCCGACCTCTACCCCCAGAGCGGTGGAGGCCAACTCGACGGCGTGTTCATGATGGACGTCTACACCCTCGCCCGCTTCCTCGACTTCACCGGTCCGATCCCGCTGCCCGACGGTCAGGTGATCGACGGCCGGCGCACCGTCACCGCCGCCACCGCCGCGGACTTCCTGCTCAACGACCAGTACGACCTCACCACGACCCTCGAACGCGTCGACGTCCTCGAGGAGTTCTCGCTGGCGGTCATCGACACGCTCCTCGCCGGCACCCTCCCGCCGCCGACCGACCTGCTCGACACCCTCGGCCCGATGGTCGACCAGGGGCGGTTCACCGGCTGGGCCGCCCGGCCGGGCGAACAGACCGTGCTCCAGCAGATCGGCATGGGCGGCACGCTCGCCGACCCCGATCACACCGGCGATGCGCTCGCCATCGCCTTCAACAACGCGGCCGGCAACAAGATCGACTACTACCTCGACGCCGGCGCCGCCTACGCCGTGACCGCCGACGCCGCCACGAGCACGGCCGACGCCACGCTCGAGGTCACCCTCACCAACAATGCACCCACGAACGGCGAACCGAATTACGTGATCGGCAACCTGATCGGCATCGAGGACGGACACAACCGCACCTGGGTGTCGATCTTCTCGAAGCTCCCGGTCACGAACGTCACCCTGAACGGCCTCCCGGTCGACACCGAGATCGGGGCCGAGGCCGGCTATTTCGTGATGTCGGCCTTCGTCACTCTCGCACCCGGGGAGACCAGCTCACTCCGCTTCGAGATGACCGGCCGCATCGACATCGCCGACGGGTACACGCTGGCCGCCCGCACGCCCCCGACCGTCTCGCCGACACCGCTGGAGATCGACGCGACCTGGCTCGATGCCGACGGCCTCGAGCACCGCAGCACCGTGATCGAGCGCGATCCCGGCGCGGCAACGCTCAGCGTGACGGCCGACCGCTGATGGTCACCGGAGACCCCTCGCGTCGCCCCGCCATCCCCCGAGGCACCCACACGAACGCCGACGGGAACGCCCATCCGGAGCGCGCCGAGATCAGCGCAAGAGCGCGACCAAACGATGCCACTCTGTGTGGTCATCTTCTTGCGACTTCCTTGCTGTAGGCACCCGAACACGGAGGGTGAGAGATGTCGACGAGACCAGAGAGTTCCTTGAATGCCAATGACTACAAGGGATTGGGGCGGATTCACGACTTGCGGTCACCACCCTCTCTCACTACGGTGACGGCCACCGAGGGTGGTCAACCGGGGCGACCAGCGGGACGGCGGAGTACACAAAGGCGGAATGATGACAACCTCGACGACCATCGATCGGTCACCTGGCACCGGCCGCGCCCGACGTGGGAGTCATTGGCGGTTCGGCCTCGTACTCGGGCTCATGGCCGCCACGGCGACGCCGATCGCGGCGCTCGCGCAGACGACCGACCCGACCGAGGGCCAACAGGCGCCCGCAAGCACGAACTACGTCACCACCACAACCGAAGCCCAACGCTCGCTCGACGTGGGCGCGTTCTCCGCGGAGTGCATCCGTGACGCTCCGTTCGTCAAGTACACGATCGTACCGGTCGGGTTCACCCCGGTCGGGAGCGGCGCCACCCTCGTCGTGAGCACCGCCAACGGGACCTTCACCGAAACCCTCCAGGTCAGCAACCTGTCGGGCCAATTCATCTGGCCCGGCGCCTCCGTCGATGCTGCCGGCAACGCCACCGACTGGCCGGGCTGGATGCTCGCCGAAGACGGCGAGTCGTGGATCCCGGATCCGAGCGACGCCTTCGTCCGCGAGGGTCTGTCGATCGCGGTGACCCTCGACCCGCCTGGCACGGCAACCCTCACCTACCCGACCGCCACGGCGGCCGTCAGCTACGTGCCCGCCACCTCGGTGTGCGCCAACCCACCGCAGGGGATCGCGCCGCCCACCGCCCCCGCACCGACCACCACGGTCTGCGTGCCCGGTCAGAACAACGACGGCAACCCGGCCGACGACTGCACTCCGTGCGTACCGGGCCAGAACAACGACGGCAACCCGGCCGACGACTGCGAACTCGCCAGCACCGGTCGCGGCCCGAGCAATGCCATGATCATCGGCGCCGCGGCGCTGTTGGCCGGCCTGCTGTTGCTCACCGCCGCTCGCCGCCGCCGCAACGACCGCATCAGCCCCGAATGGAACTGATCCGGAAACACGAACACGGTCACGATCACCTGATCACGGTCACCTGAAGACGGTCACCTGAACACGGCGCCAGCCTCGGATCTCCGGGTCCGGCGCTGTCGTCTGCACCCGCAGACAAGCTCCCGTCGACCGACGCGATGAGCGAAACGTCGGCATGCCGGGTGGTTCGGGTGGGTGGAACGCCTCGACGGTGGAGGTGTCCGCGGGGATGGGTGGCCGAGCGGCGCGCAGGGCGGCGGGGCCGTCAGGGCGTCATGAGGGCGACGGGGAGACCGAGGCCGACCTCGGAGCGCACGGTCGCGATCCGGCGACCCGGCTGCACGGCGTCCTTCGGTGGCGACACGCGGTCGGCGCCGAGGCGGGCGCACGCGGCATCGAGATCGTCGACGTTGACCACGAGGCCCCAGAAGCTCGCCGGGCCGTCGAGAACGTCGGGCCGCTCCACGAGTTCGACGATCAATCCGCCACGGCCGATGCGGTGGAAGCCCTGTCGCATCTCGCCCAGGTCGCGAATGCGCTTGAGTTCGCAGCCGGTGGCGCCGGCGATCGCATGGCTCGTCCGCTCGAGCTGCGAGGTCATCACGACGACGTGGTCGATCCCGACTGCGCCGATCTCGTGATCGGCGTACCGGGGCCCTCGGGCCTCGACGATCTCCGTGGGCAGACCGTCGATGTCGAACCAACCGTCAATCGATCGACCGGTCGATCCGTCGGTCGAGGTGTCGGTGGGACTGGTTGTCGCCGGATCGGCCGCCGCCCCGGGCGTCGGAGCGGTCGGCGTGGGGTGAGTGTGTTCGGTGATCCCGCTCAACGCCCAACCGACGATGCCGGTGGCGGAGCTGGCGATCTCTGCGTCAGCGCGCGTGTGCGGAAGCGACGAGAGTGAATCGGGGCGAACGATGCGAAGCGAGGTGCCGTAGAGCGGAAGATGACCGTCGTCGGTGACGACGAAACCGATCGATCGCCAGACGTCGGGATCGCCCGACACCGTGAGCCACTCGACTCGGGGGTCCACGATGCAGCGACGTCCAGCGCGTGGGGATCAGATCAGCCGCGACCCATGTTGGGGCGCTTGCCGTGATTCGCCTTCGAGCGGCGCATCTTGGCCTTCTTCTTCTTGGTCTTCTTCGACATAGGGACGTCATGCTACGGCGCCGCCCACCCCGCCCCAACGCCGCCACCCAGCGCACCGACACCGCGGGCGCCCCGGAGCGGCCCCTTTCGAGACCGGGCGGGGCCACCGTCCGGTCGGCCGCGGCGCGAACCCGACCACTACGTTGCCGACATGGCGACCGACGACACAACCCCCACCGGAACCGGATCGACCGGAGCCGGATCGACCGAGAACGGAACGGCGACCGAGACCGCCATCCACGGCACGGTCGCGCCCGGTTTCGAGTCGGTGCGAGACGCCTTCGCCGCCAACTTCGCCACGCAGGGCGACGTGGGTGCCTCGGTCGCGATCACGATCGGCGGCGAGACGGTCGTCGACCTCTGGGGCGGCACCGCCACCTTCGACGAACCCGACGACGACGAGGCAGGCGTCCCCGGCGTCGAGGGTGACTGGCGGGAGGACACGATCATCAACGTGTGGTCGACCACCAAGACGATGGCTGCCCTGTGCTGCCTGATGCTCGCCGACCGGGGCGAACTCGATCTGTACGAGCCGATCGCCACCTACTGGCCGGAGTTCGCCGCGAACGGCAAGGAGGCGGTGGCGACGCGGCACGTGCTGAGCCACACCGCCGGGCTGTCGGGTTGGGACGAACCGCTGACGATGTTCGACCTCCTCGACCATGACAAGTTGGTCGGCCTGCACGCTGCGCAGGCGCCGTGGTGGGAACCAGGCACGAAGTCCGGCTACCACGCCATCAGCCAGGGCTACCTGCTCGGCGAAATCGTCAAGCGCGTCGACGGCCGCTCGCTCGGCACGTTCTTCGCCGAGGAGGTCGCCGGGCCGCTCGGCGCCGACTTCCACATCGGCACGCCCGCATCGTGCGACTCACGGATCGCCCGCGTGATCCCGCCATCGAGCCCGCTCGGTGAGGAGGACGCCGACCACGACACGATCGCGTACCGCACGCTCGCCAACCCGGCGCTCGCCGCCGAGTTCTCGTGGCGCAAGGACTGGCGCCGCGCCGAGATCCCCGCCGCCGGCGGCCACGGCAATGCCCGCTCGGTCGCGCTGTGCCACACACCGACCGCGTGTGGCGGCACCGCTCGGGGCGTCACGCTGCTCTCCGAGGAGGGCGTGGCACGCATCTTCGACCAGCAGATCGAGGGGCCGGACCTGATCCTGCCCGTCGAACTCAACATGGGAATGGGGTTCGGGCTCCCCGGCCCGATGCTGCCCGTGCCGAACCCGCGCACGTGCTTCTGGGGCGGCTGGGGCGGTTCGCTCGCGATCGTCGACGTCGACGCGCAGATGAGCTTCAGCTACGTCATGAACCGGATGGGCGAAGGCACCACCGGTGACCTCCGCGGCGCCGGACTGCTCCTCGCCGCCTACGGCGCCATGATGGCCTGAACCTGCCCTCCCCGCTCCCCACACCCTCCCCCACCACGTTTGTGTCGCGCTTTCGGTGAGGCGCCCCACCCAGAACGTCACGCAAACGGGGAGGTGCGGTCGGGCTACCACGTTTGTGTCGCGCTTTCGGTGAGGCGCCCCACCCAGAACGTCACGCAAACGGGGAGGTGCGGTCGGGCGGCAGTGGGTGATCAGCCGGCGGCCCAGGCGAGGAGGTCGTCGACGGGCATCGTGTTGATGATCCGCTCGATCGGCACGCCTCGCTCAGCGGCACGGTCGCACCCGAGCGGTAGCCACTCCAACTGGCCCGTCGCATGGGCGTCGGAGTCGATCGAGAACCAGCAGTCGTACTCGATCGCCACGTCGAGCAGTTCCCTCGGGGGGTCGAGCCGCTCGGGACGGCAGTTGATCTCCACCGCCGTACCGAACTGTGCGCACGCGGCGAACACGTAGTCGGCGTCGAACTCCGAGGGCGGGCGCTTGCCGATCATCCGCCCGGTGCAGTGCCCGAGGATGTCGACGTGCGGCGATGCGACCGCCATCAGCATCCGCTCGGTCATCTGCTGACGTTCCATCCGCAGCTTCGAGTGCACGCTCGCCACGACGACGTCGAGACGCTCCAACATGTGATCGGCGAGGTCGAGCGACCCGTCCTCGAGGATGTCGACCTCCATCCCTGCGAGAATGCGGAAGTCGTGGCCTGCCGCGGCGATGTCGGCGTTGATCGCCGCGATCTGGTCGAGTTGCTCGGTCAGGCGCTCCTCGTTCAACCCGTGCGCGACGGTGAGCCGGGCGGAGTGATCGGTCTGCACCATGTACTCGTGGCCGAGCGCGATCGCCGTGGCCGCCATCGCCTCGATCGGCGCGCCGCCATCGCTCCACGTGGAGTGGAGGTGGCAGTCGCCGCGCAGGGCGTCGCGGTACACCCGACCCTCCGGAGTGATCGGCACCTTCGACTCTGCTTCGATCTTCGCGAGGTACGCCGGCACCCGGCCGGCGAGCGCGTCGGCGATCACGCCGGCGGTCGACGAGCCGAGACCGTCGAGGTCGGTGAGTGTGCCGGCAGTGGCGCGCTCGGACAGTTCGTCGGGCGGTGTCGTGCGCACCACGTCGAGCGCCCGGACGAACGCCTTCGACTTGAACCCGCTCTCGTGCGCCCGGTCGAGGCAGTGGATCACCCGCAGGATCGCCTGCTCCGGCGTCATCGGCGCCGGCGTCGGACTCGCGGTGTCGCGGCCATCGCTCACGTCGGCGACTGTAGCGTCGGGACGAATGAGGTCGTTCGCCGCCCTGGTCGCCCTCGGTGCCGCGACGGCGACGCTCGCGACCGCGTGTTCGAGCGACAGCTCGGGCGACGGCTCGACTGCTCCACGCGTCCTGATCGAGCTGAACGACAGCGCGCCCGGCGACGTGATCGCACTGCGGGCCGCGATCGGTGACGGTCAGGCGGGCGGCACGACCATCGAATGGATCGACCGACGCGCCGGCACGATCCGAGCACTCACGATCCCCGACGACGACGCCCGGACGCCCGAGGATCTGATCGACGACGTCTCGACGCTCGCGACGGTCGACGTGAGCACCGAGGGCGAACAGCGCGGGCTGCTCGGTCACACCGTGATCGACGGCATCCGCTATGCGGCCTGGACCGACCCCGACACCGACCATCTGCTGGTCGGCGAGGTCGGCGAGATCGACGAGGTCGGAGAGGACACGAGCAGCGTGCGGATCGTGTGGGACGGCGGCGGCACCGCCGGTGGCGCGGTCGGCGGACATCTCGAGGCGAGCGTCGACGGGCAGCTGATCCTCGGCATCGGCCAACTCACCGATTGGGCAAAGGCGAACGGCAGTGGCGCGATGGTGAGGCTCGATCCCGCCGGACCGTCCGACCAGGAACCGACGATCTCGAGCGACGGCTACACCAATCCGTTCGCGTTCACGGTCGTCGGCGACCAGCTGTGGGTGGCCGACAACGCCGTCGGCGACGACGTCGAGCGCATCGGCCGCGGCGACCTCGACGCACGCGCCCTGCACACTGCGATCGGCCAGGTGCCGCGTGCGCCCTCCGCGATGATCGCCCTCGCAGACGGATCGCTCGGCGTGTGCGGCTTCCTCGACGGCCAACTGCTCGCCTGGCGAACCGACGACGCCCCCGGCTACTCCCCCGCGCTCGGCCCTTGCCTCACCGGAGCCGCCACGCTGGCCGACGGCCGGATCGTCACCGCAGCGGCGAACCCCGTCGGCGACGGCACCGCTCTCCTCCTGCTCCCCGCCCCCTGACCCGCCCACCGGCCCAGCCGCTGCCCCACCATCTCTCAGCGGATCCGATCGCGCCACCCGCGACCACATCCGCCGAGACCGGAACCGACCTGCGCAGCACTGAGCGGCCTACCCGCTACCCCACCATCTCTCAGCGGATCCGATCGCGACATCCGCGACCACATCCGCCGAGAGCGGAACGGGTCTGCGCAACGTTCCCGTGGCCGCTGACGATCGCCCACTGGGGCGCATGCGTCTCTCCGACTTCGACGACTGGGCTCGCGCCCACCACGGGATCATCACCTTCGAGGCATCCGGACTCACACGCACCGCCTGGTACCGCGCGATCCAGCGAGGCACGCTGCAGCAGCTCCATCCGTACGTCGCCCGGATGGTCGGGACGCCCGACACCCCCGAGCAGCGCATCATCGCCGGCGTCCTCGCCATCGGTGAGCCCGCCGTGGCATCGCACCGCTCGGCGGCGCGCCTGTGGGGTGTCCCTCGCCCCGGCGACGACCCGGTCGACGTCATCCCGACCACAGGGCGCCGCGACCTCGACCTCACCGGCGTGATCGTCCATCGACCGACCGACCGGGCTCGCCTCACACCTCAGCGCCGGTACGGCATCGCCTGCACCAACATCCTGCGCACGATCGTCGACCTCGGCGCCGTCGACCCGCCCGGGGTCCATGCCGCCGTCGGCCATGCGGTCGCCACCCGCCTCGCCTCGCTCGGGGCCATCGAGCACGCCGTCGGCGCGCACGCCCGGCCCGGGCGAGCGGGCGTCGTTGCCGCCCGGACCGCGGTCGACGACTGGTCGATCGACGACAAGCCGGCAGATTCGGTCCTCGAGACCATGATGACGCGCCTCGTCGGCCGCTTCCATCTGCCGCCCGTGGAGTTCCATCCCGTGATCGAGGGCTACGAGGTCGACTTCCGGGTGATCGACACGCCGGTGCTGCTCGAATGCGACGGATGGGCTCACCACGGCCTCGACCGCAGCACGTTCGAGCGCGACCGCGACCGCGACGCCGACCTGCTCGCAGCCGGGTGGATCGTCGTGCGGTTCACGTATCGAGCCGTGGCCACCCGCCCCAAGGCCACCGCGGACAGGATCCGAGCCGCCGTCGATCGGTGGGCTCCGCCCGACGCCGCCTGACCCCGCCGACCGCAACTCTCGGCGGATCCGGTCGCGGCAGCCGCGACCAGATCCGCCGAGACCGGAATGGGCGGGACAGCGAGCGAGCGAGATGAGGGGTCGGCATCGGTAGCCTCGGGCGGTCCATGGAACGTTTCGGACTCGTCGGTCTCCCCAACGCGGGCAAGAGCTCGCTGTACAACGCGCTGACCGGCGGTGGAGCCCTCGCGGCGCCGTATCCGTTCGCCACAAAGGACCCGAACATCGGCGTGGCCAAGGTGCCCGACGACCGCCTCGACCAACTGGCGGCGATGTCGAAGTCGAAACAGACCATCCACGCGCAGGTCGAGGTCGTCGACATCGGCGGGCTCGTCGAGGGCGCCAGCCAGGGCGAGGGCCTCGGCAACAAGTTCCTCGCCAACATCCGAGAGGTCGACGCGATCGTGTTCGTCCTCCGGGCGTTCGTCAACGACGACATCACCGGGCCGACCGATCCACTCGAACACCTCCGGATCGTCGAGATCGAGTTGGCGCTCGCCGACCTGGAGACCGTCGAGAAGCGCCTCCACCAGACCCAACGCCAGGCGAAGCTCGACAAGGGCATGGCCGAGGAAGCCGCCCACCTCCAGGTCGCCTACGACGCCCTGTCGGAGGGCCTTCCCCTCTACCGCGCCGGTCTCAAGGACGACGTCCGAGACGCCCTCGCTCCGTACTTCCTCCTGACCAACCGACGCGTGCTGGTGGTCGTCAACGTCGGCGAGGACGACATCGAGTCGATTCCCGAGAAGGAGGCGATGGTCGCCGCCGAGTTCAACAACGCCGGCGACAACGTCGAGATCATCGGCATGTGCGTCCAGATGGAAGCCGAAGCCGCGGCGATCGAGGACCCGATCGAACGGGCGGAGATCCTCGAGGGGTTCGGCCTCGGCGAGGGAGCCCTGTTCCGGATGGTCCGCAGCGCGTACCACCTGCTCGGCCTGCGCACGTACTTCACCACCGGCGAGAAGGAGTCCAAGGCCTGGACCTTCTACGAGGGGTCGACGGCACCCGTGTGCGCCGGGCGCATCCACACCGACTTCCAGCGCGGGTTCATCCGCGCCGAGGTCATCCAGTGGGACGAACTGCTGGCGCTCGGATCGTGGAACGCCGCCAAGGACGCCGGCAAGATGCGGGTGGAGGGCAAGGACTACATCGCCCAGGACGGCGACGTGATGGAGTTCCGTTTCAACGTCTGACGGCGCCGACGGTCGGCATCGCCGACGATCCGACCCCGGCTCCGTCGACCTCGACGGTCAGGCGGCCGGCCAACTGAGACCGAGGCGCGCCACTGCGGCCTCGATGGCCTCGACGAGCCGATCGATCGAGCCGTCGCACCCATCGATCTCGCCGGGCCCGAGGAGCAGCACCCGGGACGGAGCCGTCGCCGTGGCGGCGCCGGTCGTGATGTCGGCGACGACGACGGGGGCCTGCCCGCCGGCCGCGGCACGCACCCCGTCGGGCTGATCGTTGCGGTGAAACGTGTCGAAGGGCACCGCCAGCCCGTCGGTGCACGCCGTCCACTCCGGGCGTCGGCGAATCGATCCGTGCGTGATGTCGCACAACGAGCAGTGCCGACGGCCGAGTCGGGCGCCGATCCAATAACCCACCTCGCCGCGCAACGTGCTGTCGGCGTCGTACACGCCGACGAGACGCACGATCTGGCGCTCGTCACCGGATCGACGACCAACGGCTGGTGTGCTCACAGCTCGTACGATGCCACCATGCGCACCATCTTCGACGACGAGCACCAAGCGTTTCGCGAATCGTTCGCCGCATTCGTGGCGAAGGAGGCCACACCCCACTACCTGGAGTGGGAGGCCGCCGGGATCGCACCCCGTGGACTGTTCACCTCCGCGGGGCAGTACGGATTCGTCGGCATGGCGATCCCCGAACAGTACGGCGGCGGCGGTACGAACGACTTCCGCTTCAACGTGATCGTGGGCGAGGAGTTCAACGCCGCCGGCATCGGCGGTGCCGGGCTCGGCCTCACCCTGCACAACGACATCTGCACGCCGTACTTCATCGAGTACTGCACCGACGAACAGGCCGAGCGCTGGATGCCGGGGATCGCCTCGGGCGAGCTGATCACCGCGATCGCGATGACCGAGCCCGGCACCGGATCCGACCTCGCCGGCATCGCCACCACCGCCATCCGTGACGGCGACGAATACGTCGTCAACGGGTCGAAGACCTTCATCACCAACGGCATCAACTCCGACCTGGTGATCGTCGCCGCGAAGACCGACCCGACCGAGCGCCACGCCGGCCTGTCACTGCTCGTGCTCGAACGCGGCATGGATGGTTTCGAGCGCGGCCGCAACCTCGAGAAGATCGGCATGCACAGCCAGGACACCGCCGAACTGTTCTTCAACGACGTCCGGGTGCCGGTTGCCAACCGCCTCGGCGACGAGGGCAAGGGGTTCACCTACCTCGCGGCCAATCTCGCGCAGGAACGCCTGTCGATCGCCGTCGCCGGCGTCGCGGCGTCGCGCGCCATGCTCGGCTGGACGCTCGACTACGTCGGCGAGCGCACCGCGTTCGGCAAGTCGATCGGCACGTTCCAGAACACGAAGTTCGTGCTCGCCGAGGTCGCCACCGAGATCGACGTCAGCCAGGCCTACCTCGACCAGTGCATCCTCGCCCTCAACGTGGGCGAGCTCACCGCTGCCCAGGCTGCGCAGGCCAAGTACTGGTGCACCGACCTCCAGAACCGGGTCGCCGACCGCTGCCTGCAGCTCTTCGGCGGCTACGGCTACATGACCGAGTACCCGATCGGACGGGCCTACGTCGACGCCCGGGTCACCTCGATCTACGGCGGCACCAACGAAGTGATGAAGACGATCATCGCCAAGTCGCTCGGTCTCTGAGCGTTACGCCAGGGGTCAGACCCCTGGCGTAACGCTCGGGCGGTGGCCAGACGCCGTCAGGAATCGGTTCGCTGAACGGACCGTCGGAGCTGCTGGGCGGGGGTGAACAGCTCCCGCGAGATGCCGAGGCTCATCACCGCCGTCGTGGTCGCCACGCTCCCGAGCACGAGGTACATCACCGACACCTGCACCTTCACCGCGTCGGCCGGATCGACGCCGGCCAGGATCAACCCGACCATCGCACCCGGCAGGAACACGATCCCGACCGCCTTCGTCGACTCGATCTGCGGGACGAGCGCCGTCCGCAACGCCTGGCGGAGGTGCGGTTGGAACGACTGCTTCGCAGTGAGGCCGAGCGCGAGCCGCGCCTCGATCAGCCCCCGCTGCTCGGTGGATGCGATCAGGAGCTGGCGCGACACGAGCACGGTCGCCGCGAGCGAGTTCCCGACGACCATCCCCGCGAGCGGCACCAGTGTGCGACCCTCGAGGTCGTAGATCCCGAATCCGAACAGCACGCCCAGCACCACGATCGCGGAGGCCGTGTAGGCGAGCATCGACAGCGGCAGCACCTTGGGCACATCGGCGGCTCGCCGCGACGTGGTGTACGCCGCGAAACTCACCATCGCGACCAGCCACAGCACCGAGAAGATCAGCGGGTCGTCGGGGTCGACCACGAACTGCAGCACCCAGCCGACCAGCAGCAGCTGTACGAGCGCCCGCAGCGACGCCCACAGCAGGCTCCGTTCGAGGCCGAGCTGCCGCCACAGGGAGATCGCCACGGCGACGGCGACGAGGATCCCCGACGCCGCCAACCCCAGCGTTCCGATGTCGCCCTGCTCGACGCCGATCATCGTGCGCCGATCATCGTGCACCGACCGACTGACGCACGAGCGGGTCGTCGCTCACGTCGAGATCGCCGAGGTGGCCCGTCGCCAGCACAGACCCGGCGGCGAGCACGATCACGTGGTCGGCGAGACGCCGGAGCTGGTCGGTGTCGTGACTCACCCAGATCACCGCCACCCCCGAATCGGCCAACGAACGACCGAGATCCTCCACGGTCGCCCTCGCTGCCCGATCGAGCGCCGCCGTCGGTTCGTCGGCGAGCAGCACGGCCGGATCGGTGAGCAACGCCCGCGCCACACACATCCGTTGGGCCTCGCCACCCGACAGCGTGTCGGCCTCGTGACCGAGCAGGTCGCGTTCCAGCCCCACGTGGTCGAGCACGTGGAGCGCGCGCTCCTCGGCGATTCCCGGCAGCGCCACGGCGAGGTTGTCGAGCACGGTGCCGGGGAACACCGGTGCCCGCTGGAACACCATCGCCACCTGACGTCGCAGCTCGGTGGGCTCCCACTCGGACAACGGACGATCCCGCCACCTGATCTCGCCCGCCAGCGGGTCGTCGAGCCGGTTGAGCAGGCGCAGCAGCGTCGACTTCCCCGCACCGGACGGCCCAGCGAGCACGGTGACCCCGTTGGCGGGAACGACCAGATCGATGCCCCGCAGGATCGGAGCGTCGGCCGGCCCTGCGTCGACGCCGCGCAGCTCGAAGGCATCAGCAGACGACATCGCGGCTCACCGCCCGAACGTACCGCGATCACCGGTGCCACACACCTCCGGCGCAGGCGTCGCCGTGCGTCCGGCGGGACCCGCGACGATCTGGCACACTGCGAGCATGGCTTGGCTGGTCTGCGACGCGCGGGTGCTCGCATCCGCCGAGATCGCCGACACCCGACGGTCCCGGCGGCGCGGCCTGCTCGGACGGGAGTCGATGGAGGGTGCGCTCGTGATCGCCCCGTGCCGGTGGATCCACACCATCGGCATGAAGTTCCAAATCGACGTCGCCTACCTCGACGACGACGGTGTGGTCGTCAAGACGATCCAGATGCAGCGATTCCGGGTGGGCATCCCGGTGTGGAATGCCCGCAGCGTGATCGAGGCCGACGCCGGGGCGTTCGGCCGCTGGGGGCTGCGCGTCGGCGACCAAATCGAGGTCCGCACCGGCGAGACGACCGGCGCCTGAGCCGATGAGCACGCTCTGGCTCGTGGCCACCCCGATCGGCAACCTCGGCGACCTCCCCCGCGAGCGGTGGAGGTGCTGTCCCACGTCGCGCTCGTGTGCTGCGAGGACACCCGCCGTACCGGCCTGCTGCTGCAGCACGCCGGCGTGCGGGCCGAACGCCTCGCCGTGTGCAACGACCACACCGAGCTCAGCCGCATCCACGACGTCCTGCGCACGCTCGGCGACGGGCGCGACGTGGCCATCGTCAGCGACGCCGGCACCCCCGGCATCTCCGATCCCGGCGAGCGCATCGTGCGCGCCACCCTCGATGCGGGCTACCCGGTCAGCGCGGTGCCCGGCCCGAGCGCAGCGATCATGGCGCTGACGATCAGCGGGCTCGCCACCGACCGCTTCGCGTTCGAGGGCTTCATCCCCCGCAAGGGCGCCGAGCGGGCGGATCGCCTCGCCGAGATCGCCGCGGAGCGCCGCACGACCGTGCTCTACGAAGCACCCCACCGGGTGCTGCGCACGCTCGACGACCTCCGCGAAGCGTGCGGGGACGATCGGATGGTGGCGGTCACACGCGAGCTGACCAAGCTCCACGAGGAGGTCGTGCGCGGCCCCCTCGGCACGATCGACATCGGCGGCCCACGCGGTGAATACGTGCTGGTGATCGAGGGCGCGCCGGTCGACGACGAGCCAGTGAGCGACGACGACGTCCGCGACGCGCTGCGGTCCCAGCTCGACGCCGGGGCCTCCACACGCGACGCGTCGGCCGCCGTCGCCCGTGCGGTCGGGCGGCCGAAACGCGAGGTGTACGCGCTCGCCATCGCTCTCGACCGCCAGACTGGAACCGATGAGTGAGTACGTCAACGTCGCCGGCACCGGACCCAGCGCCGCGTTCTTCGATCTCGACCGCACCCTGATCTCGGGGTCGTCGGCCTACACGCTCGCGCTCCAGGCCCGAAAGGCCGGGATGATCCGCAACACCGAGTTCGTGCGAGACGCATTCGGGGCCGCCACCTTCAAGCTCTTCGGGGCCGACGACGACACGACCGACGCCGTGAAGGCGCGCGTCCTCAAGGCGGTCACCGGCATGCGCCAGAGCGACATGCAGGCGCTCAACGTCGAGATCCTCCCGCGGCTGCTCGCCCGCCTGCGCCCCGAGGCCCGCCGCCTGCTCGATCGGCACCGCCAAGCGGGCCGCGACACCTACATCGTGTCGGCCGCACCGCAGGAGATCGTCGAGCCGCTCGCCCACTCGCTCGGCATGACGTCGGGCATCGGCACGCGCAGCAGGGTGCTCGACGGCCGCTACACCGGTGAACTCGACGGGCCGTTCTGCTACGGCGCCGGCAAGGTCGAGGCGATGACCGAGATCGCGAACTGGAACGGGTACGAGCTCGACCAGTGCTACGCCTACAGCGACTCGGCGAGCGACCTGCCGATGCTCGAGGCGGTCGGCCATCCCGTGGCCGTCAACCCCGACGCGAAACTCGAACGTCACGCCCGCCGCCACGGCTGGCCGATCGTGATCTTCAGCGAGCAGACGAAGTCGGTCGTGCGGCGCACGATCACCTCGATCGGGGCCGTCAGCATCGCCGGCGCCAGCTTCGCCGCGGGCGCCGCGGTCACCAGTTCCACCGCGGGTCGACGCAGCTCCGGCTTCCTCCGCCGCTGACCCCTCCGCCCGGTCCAACCGAGCGAACCGAGCGATGAGCGAACGCCCGCCATCCGGCGACTTCGCTCATCGCTCGCGACTGCGGGCCAGTGCTCAGGTGGCCGGGCGCGGTATCAGGGCGAGCTGACGGCTCTGGGCGACCAGGGTGCCGGCCGAGTCCCAGATCTCGCCGTCCTCGTCGAGGAGGCCGTCGTGCACGAACCGCGAACGGAACGAACACCGCAGCGGGCCGGGCACCGGCACCCCCCGGACGTGCACCGTCAACTCCACGGTCGGCACCCACGCCACCGGGAGGTCGGTGTTGAACACCGGCGGCGGGAACGCATCGGCCACCAGCAACAGCCCGATCGCGTCGATCGGCTCGTGGTCGGCGAAGGCGAACCATCCCCGGATCCTGGCCTCACCGGTCGGGTTGCCCGTGCGGAACCCCTCGTCACCGGGGTAGATCCGGCTCGCCAGACGCTCCATCATCGCCGGCTTCGGCCCTTCGTCCGGGGCGGGTGGCAGCTCGCATGCGTCGTAGTCGGGGATGTCGACGGGCCCCTCGCTCACGTAGGCAGGGCCACCGACGGTCTGTTCACCGAACGTCCCGATCAGGCGGATGATCTCCCGACGCTCGTCGCCCTCGACCATCAGGAGCGAGGCCGTCGCCGTGGCGAACCGACGACCAGCGCGCACCGTCGTGACCACGACCTCGCAGGGCCCGGTGGTCGATGCCGGCCGGAGGTAGTGAGCGGTCAGCGTGACGGGTGGGCGCCCGACCGCGTCACTCATCGCCCGACCTGCGATCGCCATCAGATAGCCACCGTTCGCGTTCCCGCCGATGTCCCACCCCGGCTGCACCTCGGCCGCGAACGTCGTGACTGCTTCGCCCCCGTCGGCGACGATCGACGAGACCCGTCGCACTCCGGTTGCGTTCGCGAAGACCCCGTTCATCGGTCGAACCGTACCGACGCGAGAGGTCGATCGACCCTGCCCCCGCAGACCATGTCGGCCCACGATGCAAGTGGGAACCCTCACGAGAGGGCCCGACGAGAGGGGTTCGCGATGATCTCCCTGTTCAGCAACCGGCCTGGCGGGGCCGACGCGGAGTGGCTCGATCGACACGCCGAGGACTGGGTCGAGCACGGCTTGGTCACGAGCGACCAGATCGAGGCGATCCGCGCCTACGAACATCTCGGAACTCCTGCGTCGCCCGATCTCTCGTCGCCTGGTCTCCCGTCACCTGGTCTCTCGATCGTCGCTGAACTCGCCGTGTACCTCGGCAGCGTCCTCGCGCTCATGAGTGGCGCCATGGTGGTCGGCCAGAGCTGGGATGCACTCCGCACCGGCGGACAGGTGGCGATCGGTGTCGCGATCGCTGCACTCGGCTTCATCGCCGGCACACGACTGATCCGTCTCGGCGATCCGGGAACCCGACGGCTCGCATCGTTCATGTGGCTCGTCGGAACGGGCGGCGTCGCGCTGACCACCGGCGTCGTCGTCGACAACCTCGGTTTCGAGGAGCCGGGTTGGAACGTCCTGCTCGTCGGACTGCCGATCCTCGCGATCGGGGTGGCGCTGTGGCGCAACCTCGACCGTCCCCTCCAGGTGCTGACGACCGGGGTCGGTGCCGGCCTCACGTTCGGTGGCATCGGCGCCCTCCTCTCGGTCTCACCCTGGATCGGCGGGATCATCGTCTGGCTGGCAGCGATCGTCATCGGCGCGTCGGCGATCACCCAGCGGCTGCGACCCGAGCTCTACGTGCTCGCCGTCGCGGCCGTCACCGCGATGATCGGTGCCGCGATGCTGGCCGACGTGAGCGAACTGGCCGCCTCGATCGCGGCGACCCTCACCGCCGCCGGGATCGTTGCCGTCGGCCTGGCCCGTCATCTGGTCCCGATCCTCGTAATCGGCGTGATCGCCTTCCTCCAGGGACTCCAAGGGCTGTTGATCACCACGGTGCACGGGGCGGCAGGAGCCGCCGTCGTCGCCGTGGCCGGAATCGTCGTGGTGATCGTCGTGATCGCACGCTCGACCCGGGGCTCGAAACCGGTCGGTGGGCCAGGAGGGGCCAACCTCTAGCGTGGCCGTGTGACCCGGTTCTACGTGACGACCCCGATCTACTACGTGAACGCCGAGCCGCACCTCGGCCACGCGTACACGACGATCGTCGGCGACGCGCTCACCCGCTGGCACCGCCTGCTCGGCGACGACGTCAAGTACCTGACCGGCACCGACGAACACGGTCTCAAGATCCAGCAGACCGCGGAAGCCGCCGGTCAGTCGCCGCAGGAGTTCGTCGATGCCATCGCACCGAAGTTCGCGGCCGCGTGGAAGCGCCTGAACATCGCCAACGACGACTTCATCCGCACGACCGAACCACGCCACAAGGCCGCCGTCGCCGAACTGCTGCAGCGGTGCTACGACGCCGGTGACATCGAACTCGACACGTTCGCTGGCAAGTACTGCGTTGCCTGCGAGGAGTACTACGCCGACGACGAGCTGATCGAGGTCGCGACCGCCGACGGGGTCGTCGCCGACTGCTGCCCGATCCACCAGCGGCCGGTCGAGTACTTCGAGGAGGAGAACTGGTTCTTCCGGCTCTCCCGTTTCGAGGACCGATTGCTCGACTGGTATGCCGCTCACCCCACGGCGCTGACACCCGAGCACCGGGGCAACGAAGCGATCGGCCTGATCAAGAGCGGCCTGCGTGACTTCTCGATCAGCCGCACGTCGCTCGAATGGGGCATCCCGCTGCCGTGGGATCCGAGGCACGTCACCTACGTCTGGTTCGATGCCCTGACCAACTACCTCGCCGCGACCGGCTTCGGCGACGGCACCGACGCGTACCGCGACTGGTGGCCGGTCGACTATCACCTGATCGGCAAGGACATCATCCGCCAGCACTGCGTGTACTGGCCGGCGATGCTGATGTCCGCGGGCGTCGAGCTGCCGAAGGGCTGGGCGATCGGCGGCTGGCTGCTCAGCGGCGGCGAGAAGATGAGCAAGACCTCCGGCAACGTGGTCAACCCGCTCGAGCTCGTCGACGACGTCGGCGTCGACGGTTTCCGCTACTACGTCCTCGCCGACACCGCGTACGGCAACGACGGCGACTTCTCGATCGAGGGGTTCACGTCGCGCTACAACTCCGACCTCGCCAACAACCTCGGCAACCTCGCGGCGCGAGTCGCCACCGTCGTCGCCAAGAAGTGCGGTGGCCTCGGTACCGCACCCGACCCCGACAGCCCGCTCGCCGGCGCGGCCGCTGCGGCGTACGCGGACACCGCCGCCCAGTGGGATGTCGTGCAGCCGAGCAAGGCGCTCGACGCCACGTGGTCGCTGGTGCGCGCCACCAATGCCCACCTCGAGAACAACGAGCCGTGGAAGGCCGAACCCGGCCCGTCGGTCGATGCGGTCCTCGGCGACGCCCTCGAGGCGCTGCGGATCGTCGCGATCCTCGCCTCGCCGGCGATTCCCGACACCGCTCAGGCGATTTGGGAGCGGATCGGCCTGCCGGGCCTCGTGGCCGATCAACGCCTGCCCGAGGCGGCGGCGTGGGGCCAGTACACACCGGGCGCCGTCGTCACCAAGGGCGACGCGCTGTTCCCGCGCCTGACATGAGTGGCGATGGCCCCGGCGAGCGGACCGACCCGGGCGAGCAGACCGGCCCGGCCAGTTCGCTCCCGGTTCGGTGGGTCGATTCGCACTGCCACGTGCACGATGCTCGGATCCCCGACGGCACCGACGCAGCGGTGGCGATCGCCGCCGACGCGGGCGTGACGACACTGATCACCGTCGGGTGCGATCGCGAGACGTCACGGGCCGCCATCGACGCAGCCGCCGCCCACCGAGGCGTCCACGCGACCGTCGGACTGCACCCGCACGACGCCGTCAACGGGGTCGACACGATCCTCGATCTGCTCGATGCTCCCGGGATCGTCGCCGTCGGCGAGGCCGGACTGGACTACTACTACGACCACTCTCCGCGCGTGGTCCAGCAGCGTGCGTTCGAGGAGCAGATCCAGCTGGCGAACGATCGCAACCTGCCGCTCGTGATCCACACGCGTGACGCGTGGGACGACACGTTCGACGTGTTGGCCTCGGTCGGCGTCCCGACGCGCACGATCTTCCACTGCTTCACCGGCGGTCCCGACGAGGCCGCACGAGCGCTCGACATCGGCGCGCTGCTGTCGTTCTCCGGCATCGTCACGTTCAAGGGAGCACCCGAGGTCCAGGCGGCTGCCACCTTGTGCCCGCTGGATCGGATGCTGGTCGAGACCGACAGCCCCTACCTCGCCCCGATCCCCCACCGCGGCAAGCCGAACCGACCCGCCTGGGTCGCCCACGTCGGTCAGTTCATCGCCGATCTGCGCGATCGACCCGTCGACGAGATCGCCCGCGCGACGTCGGCCAACGCCGACGAGGTGTTCGCGCTCCCCGCCCACTGACCCCGATCGCAGCGCGTCGATCTCAGAATCGAGCTGCCACCACTACCCCGATCATCCGACCACGCAGCGTGGTCGACGGTGCGCTCCGAATCGTCACCGTCCACCCTCGGCGGTACGATGGCGACCCCTCGTCGCGCGACCTCACCGAGGTGCACGACGACGCGAGCACACCATGGCACTCACCGACTCCGACCGCCGCCGCTTCATGTTGGCAACGGCACTGACCCTCGTGGCGCTTCCGGCATTGTGGTGGGCCAACCGGGACGACGGCGCGCCGAGTGTCGCCACTGCGGGGATCGACGTCGACGACGGATCGGCCGCGACGAAACCCGATCGCGCCGTGCCCGCCACCGACCCGGCCAACGCGCCGGTGTTCCTCGACGGGCCCTCCGGTCAGGTCGGTGCCGGACTCGCCGAGATCGCTGTGCCCGCCCAACCGAAACTCGAACGGATCACCACGAAGGCCATCTTCCGCAGCGACGTCGGCTCGCCGACCACCTGCACCTTGCCTGGCATCAGCCAGGGCGCCAGCATCGTCGTGGTCAACCTCGACAACAACCGCTCGGTCCGCTGCACCGCACGACTCGCTCCGAGCGGCGGCGCCGACCTGCTGGTGCTGCATCCCGACCTGTTCGCCGAGATCGCCGACCTCACCGACTCCCCGATCCCGGTCGAGATCCGTCGGTGACCCACTCGCGACCGACGATTCGCGAACTCCTCGACACCG
This sequence comes from Ilumatobacteraceae bacterium, assembly GCA_963710625.1. Taxonomy (GTDB): domain Bacteria; phylum Actinomycetota; class Acidimicrobiia; order Acidimicrobiales; family Ilumatobacteraceae; genus Sva-07. The sequence goes on from CAVQBG010000012.1 coordinate 63,183, forward strand.
CGGCGCTCGCACCACGCCGCGACCTCGGACAGAACTTCGTCGCCGACCCCAACACGGTCCGCCGAATCGCCGCGCTCGCCCGCGTCGGCCCAGGTGATCGAGTGGTGGAGATCGGCGCAGGCCTCGGCTCGCTCACGCTCGCGCTCGCCGACACCGGCGCAGACGTGACGGCGATCGAGGTCGACCACGGCGTGGTGCCGATCCTGCGCGAGGTGGTCGCCGAGCGGACCAACGTCACGGTGGTCGAAGGCGATGCGATGACCCTCGACTGGCCCGCGCTGCTCACCGACCCGACCAACGGTGCCGGCGGCGCAGGAGCCGGCGGCGCGGAAACCGGCGGCGTCACCGCGACCGACGACCGCTCGCCGTGGGTGCTCGTGGCGAACCTGCCGTACAACGTGGCGACGCCGCTGATCTGCGACCTGCTCGACGAGGTCCCCGAGATCCACCGGATGTTGGTGATGGTGCAACGCGAGGCCGCGGAGCGCTTCGCCGCCCGCCCCCGCACCTCGGCGTACGGGGCGGTCAGCGTCAAGGCGGCGTACTGGGGCGACGCCAAGGTCGTCGGGCACGTCCCGGCGTCGGTGTTCGTGCCGCGCCCCAACGTCGAGTCGGCACTGGTGGAGATCACCCGCCACGAACCACCGTCCACCGATCCGAGCGCGCTGTTCGCCCTCGTCCGGACTGCGTTCGGGCAGCGCCGCAAGATGCTGCGCCGGTCGCTCGCCGGCGTCGTGGAGCCCGACACGTTCGAGGCCGCCGACATCAGCCCGACCGCACGACCCGAGGAACTCGACATCGACGCCTGGTGCCGCCTCACCGACGCCCATCTCGCCGCGAGTCGCAGCAGCCCGATCCCGGCGACCGACGGCGGCCCGGCCGGCAACGGCGTCCCCCACTAGCGTCGCCGCGATGGGAGCCACCCACGCGCCCGCCACCTCACTGCGGGCGCACGCCAAACTCACGCGCACACTCCGGATCACCGGGGTCCGCGACGACGGCTATCACCTGATCGAGGCGGAGATGGTGAGCCTCGACCTGCACGACGTGCTCACGATCGACCCAGCCGGATCCGGCCTCGCCGCCTGCGGTCCGTTCGCAGCGGGCATGCCGCTCGACGAGTCCAACCTCGTGGCCAGGGCGCTCCGGCTCGCCGATCGCGGCGCGCACGTCGTCATCGACAAGCGGATCCCGCACGGCGGCGGCCTGGGCGGGGGCTCCACGGACGCCGCCACGATCCTGCGATGGGCAGGGTTCGCCCTGCCCGACCCGAGCCACCACGGTGTCACACCGAGCGCCGCCCCGTCGGAGGCGAGCGCCGACCGACCGAGCCAACCGGCGCTCGTGGCTGCCTCGCGCCTCGGCGCCGACATCCCGTTCTGTCTCGTCGGCGGTCGGGCGATCGTGCGCGGCATCGGCGAGATCGTCGAACCGCTCCCCCATCTCGATCTGATCGTCACGCTCGTGATCCCGCCGCTCGGCGTCAGCACCCCAGCCGCCTACCGCGCCTGGGACGACCTCGGTGGCCCGACGGCCGCGGGTCCCAACGACCTCGAACCCGCCGCGATGGCGGTCGAGCCCCGGTTGGAGCGGTGGCGCGACCTGATCGGCGACCGCGTCGGCACGCCCCCGGTGCTCGCCGGCAGTGGCGCGACCTGGTTCACCGAGGGCGAACATGGCAACGCCCTCGCCGATCTGGTCGACGAGGGCGCAACGGTGGTCGTGGCACGAACGGTGCCGATGGATGTTGCCGCCGGAATTGCAGCAGGGGTCTGACCCCTGGCGCAATCCGGCGGACGAGAGCGCTATTTGCGACGCTGGTGACGCGTGCGGCGGAGCATCTTCTTGTGCTTCTTCTTCCGCATGCGCTTGCGGCGCTTCTTGATCAGAGAACCCATAAGACAGGCCACGCTATCGGCCGTGGCAAGGCCTGCCACGCGGGGTACGGTGAACGGGCGGACTTTCGCCGGTGACGGCGGTCGATCCGTGGCCAGTCCGGGGTCGTCTAATGGTAGGACAGCGGTTTTTGGTGCCGCGTGTAGGGGTTCGAATCCTCTCCCCGGAGCCCATGAGCGTTTCAGCGATCGTGCTCGCCGCCGGAGAAGGCACCCGGATGAAGTCGAGCCGCCCCAAACCACTGCACCTCATCTGTGGACGGGCGATGGTCCTCCACGTGATCCACGCGCTCGAGGCTGTCCACCCCGAACGCACGGCGATCGTGGTCGGCCACGGCGCCGAGCAGGTCACCAAGAAGGTGCAGCAGCTGGCACCCGCGTGGGCCAACGTGGCCTTCGTCGAACAACACGACCAGAACGGCACCGGCGATGCGGCGGCCATCGGGATGACCGCGCTGTCGGGCGACGACTACGACGACGAGTCGACGATCCTCGTGCTGCCCGGCGACGCGCCACTGCTGCGCCCCGAGACCCTGCGCGAACTCGTCGACGTCCACGTCGAGTGCGGCAACGCCGCAACGCTGCTCACCAGCGTGATGGAGGACCCGACCGGCTACGGCCGCGTGATCCGCAAGATCGACGGACAAGCTGCCCGCATCGTGGAGCACCGCGACGCCGCCCCCGACGAACTCGACGTGAAGGAGGTGTGCACCTCGATCTACGCCTTCCGACGCGACCTGCTCGGCCCCGCACTCCGCAAGCTCACCACCGACAACGCCCAGGGCGAGTACTACCTCACCGACGTCGTGTCGGTGCTCGGCGCGATGGGCCATCGGATCGGCTGCGTCCAGGCGCCCGAGGGCGAGACCCAGGGCGTCAACGACCGCTGGCAGCTCGCGCTCGCCGAACGCGAGCTGCGCTCGCGGACGAACAAGTTCTGGCTGCTCAGCGGCGTGACGATGCTCGACCCGCGGCAGACCTTCGTCGACGTCACGGTCACCATCGGCCGCGACGTCACGCTGTACCCGGGCACGATCCTGCAGGGCACCACCGCGGTCGGCGACGGCTGCGACATCGGTCCCGACACGCGCCTCGACGACTGCGCGGTCGGCAACGGAGCGGTCGTGGAGCACACCGTCGGCCACGACGCCGAGATCGGGCCCGACGCCGTCGTCGGCCCGTACGCCCATCTTCCGGCCGGGAGCTCAGTCGCTGCGGGCGCAACGACCGGGGCGTTCTACACTGCACCCGTCGGCTGACCGCGGACCAACGAAGTCGACGCCACAACGTCGGGGAGGACGTCACTGCTCATGGAGAAGGTCACGACCAAACGGCTCGCCCTGTACTCGGGCCGCACCCACCCTGAGCTGGCGCAAGAAGTGGCGACGCACCTCAACATCGAATTGGGTCACGACAACCTGGTCGAGTTCGCGAACGGCGAGGTCCGGTGCCGCTTCGGCGAGTCGATCCGTGGCTCCGACGTGTTCGTGATCCAGAGCCACTACGGCGTCGACGACCACTCGGTCAACGACTCGATCATGGAGCACCTGATCATGATCGACGCCGCCTACCGCGCCTCGGCGAAGCGCATCACAGCAGTGTGCCCGTTCTACGGCTATGCCCGCCAGGACCGCAAGGCCGAGGGTCGCGAACCGATCACGGCCCGGCTGGTCGCCGACATGTTCAAGGCGGCGGGCGCCAAGCGGATGATCTCGATCGACCTCCACTCGGGTCAGATCCAGGGGTTCTTCGAGGGCCCGGTCGACCATCTCACGGCGATGCCGGTGCTCGAGGCGTACGTTCGTCAACACGCCACCGAGCCGGTGATCGTGTCGCCGGACGCCGGGCGCATCAAGGTCGCCGAACGCATGGCGCAGCACCTGGTCGACTGCGGCGCGGACCTTGCGTTCATCTACAAGCGCCGGCCGAAGGGTTCGACCAACGTCGCCGAGGCCGCCGAGGTGATGGGCGACGTCGAGGGGCGCCTGTGCGTGCTCACCGACGACATGATCGACACCGCCGGCACGATCTGCGCCGCTGCCGAACTGCTGGTCGAACGAGGCGCCAGCGAGGTGTGGGCGATGGCGACGCACGGCGTGCTGTCGGGGCCGGCGATCGACCGGCTCAAGAACGCACCGCTGAGCAGGATCGTGCTCACGAACACGCTGCCGCTCCCGCCCGAGAAGCAACTCGACAAGATCGAGGTGCTGTCGGTCGCCCCGCTGATCGCCGAGGCCCTCGGCGCCGTCTTCGACGACACCAGCGTCAGCGACATCTTCGACGGCGAAAACCTC
>CAVQBG010000013.1:0-332238 GCA_963710625.1 Ilumatobacteraceae bacterium
GCCTTGCGGATCGCCTCGCCGTCGCTGCGGCCCAGTCGCCCCCGTGGCGTGTTGACGACGAAGCTGATCTTGCCCGCCGCGATCAGGTCGACTGCCGTCACGCGGCGGTCGTCAGCGATCGATACGGCATCGTGCCCGCTCGAACGCTCCTGCACCTTGGCAACCACCTGGTCGACCGGCGCATCGAACGCCGCCAGGTAGGCAGCGGTGCCCTCGGTCGCCACGATGCCGAGCCCGAGTGCCCGGAAGCGCTGCGCCACCACGAGACCGGCCGGTTTGTCCGGATCGGCGAGCGAGAGGAAGACCGTTCCCTCGGTCGGCAGGAACGTCCCAGCGGCGAGTTCGGCCTTGTAGAAGGCCTTGCCGAACGTGTCGGCGATGCCCATCACCTCGCCGGTCGAGCGCATCTCGGGTCCGAGGGCGGGGTCGACCTCGGGGAACCGGCTGAACGGGAGGACTGCCTCCTTGACGGCGACGTGCCCACCGACCGGCGGGCGCAGGAGCCCTTCCTCGCGTAGTTCGGCGAGCGTGGCGCCGAGCATCACCCGGGTCGCCACCTTGGCCAGCGGGACACCGGTCGCCTTCGCGACGAACGGCACCGTCCGGCTCGCTCGCGGGTTGGCCTCGATCACGTACACGGTGGTACCGATCACGGCGTACTGCACGTTGATCAGCCCGCGGACGTCGAGGCGTTTCGCGATGGCGGCGGTGTAGGACTCGATGACCTCGACCACCCAGGACGGAAGGGTCGGCGGCGGGATGGCACAGGCGGAGTCGCCGCTGTGCACACCGGCTTCCTCGACGTGTTCCATCACGCCGCCGATCAGCACGTCGCCGGTGTGATCCCGGATCGCGTCGACGTCGACCTCGGTCGCGTCGGCGAGGAATCGGTCGATCAGGACCGGCCGTTCCGCCGACAGACCGCCCTCCTTGCCGAGGCTTCCGAAACCGGCCAGCTCCGCCATGGCGTTCGCCAGGTGATTGCGGTCGTGGACGATCTGCATGGCCCGTCCCCCGAGCACGTAGCTCGGCCTGACGAGCACCGGGAACCCGATGTCGTCGGTGATCGCCAGCGCCTGCTCGAGGTCGACGGCGGTGCCACCCGGCGGCTGCGGGATGCGCAGTTCGTCGCAGATCGCGTTCCACCGCTCACGGTCCTCGGCAGCGTCGATCGAGTCGGGCGAGGTGCCGGCGACGAGTTCGGCAGGGATCAGGCCGGACAGCTTGAGCGGGGTCTGCCCGCCGAGCGACACGATCACGGCTTCGGGCTGCTCGGCCGCGAGCACGTTGAGCACGTCTTCCTGGGTGAGGGGTTCGAAGTAGAGCCGGTCGGAGGTGTCGTAGTCGGTCGACACGGTCTCGGGATTGCAGTTGACCATGATCGTCTCGAACCCGGCATCGCGCAGGGCGAACGAGGCGTGCACGCAGCAGTAGTCGAACTCGATGCCCTGGCCGATGCGGTTCGGGCCCGAACCGAGGATGACCACCTTGCGGCCGTCGGACGGGCGGACCTCGCTCTCGTCCTCGTAGGTCGAGTAGTGGTACGGCGTCTCGGCGGCGAACTCGGCCGAGCAGGTGTCGACCGTCTTGTAGGTCGGGATCACCCCAGCTGCCTCACGTACCGCGCGCACCTCGGCGTCGGTGCGACCCCACAGGTGCGCCAGCTGGCCGTCGGCGAACCCGAGCCGCTTCGCCCGTCGCCACGAACGGGTGGTCATCGACTCGAAGCCGCACCGCTCGAGTTCCGCCCGCTCCTCGCTGATCATCGACATCTGGTCGAGGAACCACGGGTCGATCCCGGTTGCGGTGTTGACCGCGTCGATCGCGACCCCCCGATGGAGCAACTCGCCCACCTGCTGGATCCGCTCGGGCGTCGGGATGGCGGCCTGCGCCAGCAGTTCCTCGTCGCTCATCGCGTCGAAGTGGGCGGCCGCGGGGTCGCAGCCCAGGCCGAGACGGCCCTGTTCGAGCGACCGCAACGCCTTCTGGAGGCTCTCGGGGAAGGTTCGCCCGATCGCCATCACTTCACCGACCGACTGCATCTGCGTGCCGAGCACCCCGCTGGTTCCCGGCAACTTCTCGAACGCCCAGCGGGGGATCTTCGTGACCACGTAGTCGATCACCGGCTCGAAGCTCGCCGGCGTCGAGCGCTCGGCGGTCTGGGTGATGTCGTTGGGGATCTCGTCGAGCGTGTAGCCGACGGCGAGCCGGGCGGCGATCTTGGCGATCGGGAAGCCGGTCGCCTTCGACGCCAGCGCCGACGAACGCGACACACGCGGGTTCATCTCGATGACGACCTGACGACCCGTGCCCGGCTCGACGGCGAACTGGACGTTCGACCCGCCGGTCTCGACGCCGACGCGGCGGATGCAGGCGAGCGCCGAGTTGCGCATCTCCTGGTATTCGACGTCGGTGAGCGTCTGGATCGGAGCGACGGTGATCGAGTCGCCGGTGTGGACGCCCATCGGGTCGACGTTCTCGATGCCGCAGATGATCACGCAGTTGTCGGCGTGATCGCGCATCACCTCGAGCTCGTACTCCTTCCAGCCGTACACCGATTCCTCGATCAGGATCTCGCTGATCGGGCTCGCCTGGAGGCCGTTGGAGGCGATCTTCTCGAACTCTTCGGGCGTTGCGGCGATGCCCGTGCCGCGTCCGCCGAGGATGTAGGCAGGCCTGATCACCGCGGGCAGCCCGATGTCGGCGATGACGGCGTGCGCTTCCTCCATCGTGTGCGCCGTGCCAGAACGCAGGCAGTCGAGGCCGATGCCGACCATCGCCTGCTTGAACTGCTCGCGGTCCTCGGCGGTTGCGATCGCCTCGGCGTTGGCGCCGATCATCTCGGGTGTGCCGGGCACGCCGATCAGACCCCGCTCGAAGAGCTCCATGGCGATGTTGAGGCCGGTCTGACCACCGAGCGTCGGGAGCACGGCGTCGGGTCGCTCGCGGTCGATGATCGCGGAGACGACCTCCCAGGTGAGCGGCTCGATGTAGGTGGCATCGGCGAAGTCGGGGTCGGTCATGATCGTCGCCGGGTTCGAGTTGGCGAGAACGACCCGGTACCCCTCCTCGCGCAGGACGCGGCACGCCTGGGTGCCCGAGTAGTCGAACTCGCAGGCCTGGCCGATCACGATCGGGCCGGATCCGATGATCAGGATCGAGTGGATGTCGGTGCGCTTGGGCATCAGCGGATCCCCTTCGAGTTGCCGGTGACGGACGTTGCCCGCCGCATCATCTCGGCGAATTCGTCGAACAGATAGTGCGAGTCGTGCGGTCCCGGGTTGGCCTCCGGATGGTGCTGCACGCTGAACGCGAGTTCTCCGGTCACCTGCAAGCCCTCGCAGACCCCGTCGTTGAGGTTGACGTGGGTCATCGTCGCCTTGCCCGCGAGCGAGTCGGGGTCGACCGCGAAGTTGTGGTTCTGGCTCGTGATCTCGACCTTGCCGGTGCCGAGGTTCTTGACGGGATGGTTGCCCCCGTGGTGGCCGAAGGGCAGCTTGACCGTGCCGGCGCCGATGGCGCGTCCGAGGAGCTGGTGTCCGAGGCAGATCCCGAAGATCGGGACGTTGCCGATCAGGCCGGTGATCGTGTCGACGGCGTACGGCACGGTCGCCGGGTCGCCGGGGCCATTGCTCAGGAACACGCCGTCGGGCCCGCGGGCGAGGATGTCGGCGGCCGTGGTGCCGGCAGGGACGACCTCGACCGTTCCGAAGCGGCTGAGGTTGACGCCGATGTTGCGCTTCATGCCGTAGTCGACCGCGACGATCCGGGTGCGGTTGTCGGGGTCGAGGGCCTCGATCGTGTAGCCCTCGCCGATCGTCACCTGAGAGACGAGATCGACGCCGTCGGTGCCGGGCTCGGATGCTGCCGCGGCGAGGAGCTCCGCCTCCGCCGCGGAACCGAACGCTCCCGGCATCGCGCCGGTGTCGCGCAGCAACCGGGTGAGCCGCCGGGTGTCGATGCCGCCGATGCCTGGCACGTCGTGGTGACGCAGCATCGAGTCGAGGCTGGTCTCGGCGCGGTGGTTGCTGTGGCGCCGTGCGAGCTCGCGCACGACGATCCCACGGCAGAACGTGCCGCGCGACTCGAAGTCGGCGGCGTTGGTGCCGTAGTTGCCGATGTGCGGCGTGGTGAACGTGATGATCTGCCCTGCGTAGCTCGGGTCGGTGATCACCTCCTGGTAGCCGCTGAGCACCGTGTTGAAGACGACCTCGCCGGTCGCGACCGGACGTTCCGCTCCGATCAGTTCGCCTTCGAACACGCTGCCGTCGGCCAGCACGAGTGCGCCCTCGCGAATCATCGCCGACCCCCCGCCGGGACGTGCGGCGTCTGCGTCGGCAACAACCCACACATCCAACGTCCGGGCTGACGCGTACGGCGACCTTCGAAACGACTTTGCATGTCCATCCATTCTAGTGCATGTTCATTCATCAGTGAACCGTCGATCCGTCACGGACGACGAGGCGGCCAGCGAAGACCGTGTGTCGCACCCGGCCTCGCAGCGCCACGCCGACGTAGGGCGTGTTGCGGCTCTTGCTCGCCAACCGGGCGGGCACGACCTCCCACCGCTCGTCGGGGTCGAACACCGTGAGGTTCGCCGGCTCACCCTCGGCGATCGGTCGACCGTGGCGGTCGGCGACTCCGGCGATCTCGGCCGGCTTCCAGGACATCGCTGCCACGATCTGCTCCAGCGGCATGTCGAGGTGTGCCAGGGACACACCGAGCGCCGTCTCCAACCCGAGCATGCCGGGGGGTGCCTGATCGAGCGGCCGTTCCTTGGTCTCCGCGGCGTGCGGAGCGTGGTCGGTGGCGATCGCGTCGATCGTCCCGTCGGCGAGGCCCGCGCGGATCGCGGCGATGTCGGCGGGCGTGCGCAGCGGCGGGTTGACCTTGTAGAGCGCGTCGTAGGAGGCGAGGGACTCGTCGGTGAGGCTGAAGTGGTGGGGCGTCGCCTCGGCGGTCACCGGCAGTCCATCGGCCTTCGCTGCGCGTACCAACTCGACGCTGCCGGCGGTCGACAGGTGCAGGAAGTGCATCCCGACCCCGGTGAGGCGGACCAGTTCGATGTCGCGGTGCAGCATCAGCTCCTCGGCGATCGACGGCCAGCCCGGCAACCCGAGCCGACTGCAGCAGTCGCCCTCGTGCATGACGGCGCCCCCGGTGAGACGTTCGACCTCGCAGTGCTGGGCGAGCGTGATGTCCAGGCCGCTCGCGTACTCGAGCGCCCGGCGCATCAGGAGCGGGTCCTGCACCCCGTTGCCGTCGTCGGTGAACAGCTTGACGCCCGCCCCGGCGAGCTCGGCGAACGGCGTGAGCGCCTCACCGGCGCGCCCGACGGTGATCGAGGCCGAGGGCAGCACGTCGCACCAGCCGGCGCGTTCACCCTGGCGGCGCACGAAGTCGACGACCTCCACGCAGTCCTGGGTCGGATCGGTGTTCGGCATCGCCACTACCGCGGTGAACCCGCCGAGTGCGGCGGCCCGGCTGCCGGTCTCGATCGTCTCGGCCTCTTCACGGCCTGGCTCGCGAAGGTGCACGTGGAGGTCGACGAAGCCGGGCGAGAGCACCAGGCCGGCGGCATCGATCACCTGGTCGTCGTCGCCTACCGCCAGCGACCCGGCGACCTCGGCGATGCGTCCGTCGGCGATCCGGATGTCGCCGGACCGCTCCCCCGTCTGGTCGATGATGCGTGCTCCGGTGATCACGAGGCTCACAGTGCGTCTCCTTCCGGTAGGCCCGCCGCCGGGGCGAGCGCCGAGCCGGAGCCCAGCAGGTCGAACAGCACGGCCATCCGAACGGCGATGCCGTTGGTGACCTGTTGGGTGATCACGGCGCCGGGGAGTTCACTCGGGTCGACGGCGATCTCGACACCCCGGTTCATCGGGCCTGGATGCATCACGAGCGTCTGCGGGGCGAGCCTCGCAGCCCGCTCCGGTGTGAGCCCGAAGCGGGCCGTGTACTCCCGCAGGTTCGGTACCAGCGCCTCGTTCATGCGTTCCTGCTGCATCCGCAGGAGGTAGAGCACATCGAGCTCGCCGATCACGTCGTCGAGGCGATCGGTGACCGCATCGGCGAAACGTTCCCCGATGTCGGGCGGCAGGAGCGTGCGGGGAGCGACCACCGTGACGTGGGCGCCGAGCTGCCGGAACGCCGCAACGGTGCTGCGCGCCACCCGGCTGTGCTTGACGTCGCCGACGATCGCCATCCGCAGCCCGTCGAATCCTCCCGAACGGCCGAGCGCGGTGCGGACGGTGTACGCGTCGAGCAGCGCCTGTGTGGGGTGGGCGTGCCAGCCGTCGCCGGCGTTGATCACGCTGGCCGTGGTCCAACCGGAGATCAGCTGTGGCGCCCCGCTCGAACGGTGGCGCACGATGAACGCATCCACACCCATCGCCGCGATCGTCTCGATCGTGTCGCGGAGGCTCTCCCCCTTGTTGAGACTCGACTGCGACGCGGCGAACGTCATCGTGTCGGCAGACAGGCGCTTGGCGGCGGTCTCGAAGCTGAGCCGCGTCCGCGTGGAGTCCTCGAAGAACACGCTGCAGACGGTCTTGCCGCGCAGCGCGGGCACCTTCGGGTTCGGCCGGCGGTTCACCTCGGCCATGTGATCGGCGAGGTCGAGGATCCGGGAGATGCCGGCTGCGCCGAGGTCGTCGATCGTGAGGAGCGATCGTGTCGCCGTCACGACGCACCTCGTCCGCCGGCGGTGCCGCCGGCGATCACGACGCCGTCCGATGTTGCGGTCACGTCCTCGTCGGTGCTCGTGGGCAGGTTCTTGCCCACGAAGTCGGGGCGGATCGGGAGCTCGCGGTGCCCACGGTCGACCAGGACCGCCAGCTGGACGGCTCGCGGTCGGCCGTAGTCGGCGACCGCATCCAGCGCCGCCCGCACGGTCCGCCCGGTGTAGAGCACGTCGTCGACCAGCACGACGGTGGCTCCGTCGAGATCGAAGGCGAGGTCGCTGACCGCTCCGGGTGACACGGGGCGCAGTCCGATGTCGTCGCGGTACAGGCTGGCGTCGACCGAACCGACCGGAACAGTGGTCTCGATCCGCGCGATCTCGTCGCCGAGGGCGGATGCCAGCCACACGCCGCCCTGCTGGATCCCCACGAGGACCACGCCGTCGAGGCCCCGATTGCGTTCGATGATCTCGTGGGCGATGCGGGTGATCGCTCGCCGCACGTCGTCGGGCCCGAGGACCCGCTTGTCGTTCGTCATGTTGCTCCTCCGTGCGAGCCTCACGGGACCCGCTTCACGGTGCTTCCCGAAGGTAGCAGCAACTACCGTGACGGGATGCATGATCTCGTCATCCGTGGGGGATTTCTCGTCGACGGCACCGGCCGGGCCGGACGCCTCGCCGACGTGGCCGTGAGCGACGGGGTGATCACCGCCGTGGTCGACGCCGACTGCGGCGACGACATCGGCCCCGCCGCGCGAGTGGTCGACGCAACCGGACGCCTCGTCACGCCGGGTTGGGTCGACATCCACACCCACTACGACGGCCAGGCATCCTGGGACCCGTACCTCACCCCGTCGTCGTGGCACGGGGTCACCACCGTGGTGATGGGCAACTGCGGCGTGGGTTTCGCGCCCGCCGCTCCCGACCGACACGAGTGGCTGATCGAGCTGATGGAGGGCGTCGAGGACATCCCCGGCTCGGCGCTCACCGAAGGGATCACCTGGGACTGGGAGTCGTTCGAGGACTACCTCGACGCACTGGACTCGCGCCGGTACGTGATCGACCTCGGCGCGCAGGTGGCGCATGGACCGGTGCGCGGCTACGTGATGGGCGACCGGGGAGCCGCCAACGAAGCGGCGACCGAGGACGACATCGCCGCCATGGCCGACATCGTCGAACGAGGGCTGCGAGCCGGAGCGCTCGGCTTCTCGACCTCACGGACCCCGATCCACAAGTCGAAGTCGGGCGAACTCGTGCCGGGCACCCACGCAACCAGCGACGAGCTGTTCGGAATCGCCGACGCCCTCGCCCGGGCCGGTCACGGCGTGTTCCAGTTCGCGCCCGACCATGCGCTGGTCCCGCGCGACGAGTGGCCCTGGATGACGGAACTCGCCCGTCGGACCGGCCGCACGGTGAGTGTGAACCTCAACCAACCGGACGATGCACCCGACCTCTGGCGGGACGTGTTGGGTCTGCTCGACGAGGCCCGGGCCGAAGGGCTGCCGATCGTTGCGCAGGTCGCTGGTCGGGTCGTCGGCCTGCTGATGTGCCTCGAGGGCAGCTTCAACCCGCTCGCCTTCCACCCGGCGTACGCGCCGATCGCCGGCCTGCCGCTCGCCGAGCGGGCCGCGGCACTGCACGACCCCTCCTTGCGTGCCCGATTCGCATCCGCCCCGGCCGAAGGCGGCGAGCTGTATCAGATGCTCGTTCTCGACCGGCTCGACAAGTTCTGGGCGGTCGAGGACGGCGACATCGACTACGAGCCGTCAGCCGACGACTCCCTCGCCGCGACCGCATCGCGAACCGGCACCGCAGCGACCGAGTTGATGATCGACCAGTTGATCGCCAACGACGGCAACGGGATCGTGCTGACACCGTTCTTCAACTACGCGTACGGCGACCTCTCGTTCACCTACGAGGCGCATCTGCACCCCGGCACGCGGATGGGCCTGGCCGACGCCGGCGCCCACTGCGGCGTGGTCTGCGACGGCGGAACCCCGACGTTCATGCTCACCCACTGGACCCGAGACCGCTCCCGCGGGCCGAAGCTCCCGCTGGAGCACGTGGTGCATCGCCAGACCCGTGAAACGGCCGAGTTGTACGGCCTCAACGACCGCGGCGCCGTTCTGCCAGGACTGCGCGCCGACCTCAACGTCATCGACTACGACCACCTCACCTTCGGTGCAGCGCGCATGGCCCACGATCTCCCTGCCGGTGCACGCCGCCTCGTGCAGAAGGCCAAGGGCTACGACGCCACGTTCGTCGCCGGTGTGCAGATCGTCGATCACGACGAGTTCACCGGCGAACTCCCCGGCCGCCTCGTCCGCGGCCCCCGCTCGTGACCGCTGGCGTGACTCAGGTGGGCAGCTCGACCGAACGATCGCGTTCGTACAGCGCCCACAGGTCGTTGCGGTCGACCTCGACGAAGGCGTCCTCGATCGCCGTCCAGTCGGCGACGAGCTGCTCGTCGCGGATGACCGGCAGCATCACGTAGTCGACCCGGTCGGCCCGGCCGTCGAGGCGAGTGCCCTCCATCGAATCGTCCGGGCCGTAGAGCACCACACGGAACGGAACCGGGAACTGGTAGATCTCGTCGCGGTACGCGAGATGGGGCGTCAGCCGGTAGTTGGCCGCGACGACCGCGTCGCTCGGGATGTCGTCGAGGAGTTCGCGCGCCGCGACGGCGAAGACGTTGTCGGGATCGCCGTGCCACGACTCGGTGCGCCCCAGCGGCGACGGTGCCCACAGGTACGCGCCGGTCATCGATGCGAGGGCGAGCACGGCCACGGCCAGATGCCGGGCGTGCACCGGCAACTCCCGACCCCGGACGCTCAGGCGACGGTCGTGCATCGCCCCGATCGCATAGACCGTGCCGATCGCCAGCGCCGGCACCGCGATCAGGCTGTAGTGGTAGTCGATCTGGTACTGGTACCAGAAGGTGCTCAGGATGTTCGTGAACAGCACGAGACCGCTGATCAACGCCACGTCCGGCAGCCGGAGGAAGAGCCACGCGAACGGCGCGGTCATCTGCACCAGGTACCACGGCCTCCCGTCGCTGCGGAGGTGCTCGACGAGCTGCGTCGGGTTGGTGATCGCGGTGTCGATCACGCCGGTCGGACCACCGAACGGGATGCGCCACCCGTTGCGCGTCGGCACGCCGATCAGGCTGCGCATGACCACGAGCATCGCCACCGCCATGAACGCAAGACTCCCGGCCACCGTCAGCAACCCGATGCGCCGATCGCGCCGGAGCGTCACCCAGATCCCGAGCGGCACGACCACCAGCGACACGTCCTCCTTCACCAGCAACGACAGCACAACGAACGCGGCGTAGAGCCGCCACTTGCGTTCGAGCGCGCCGTAGATCGCGAACCCGACGAAGACGCCCACGAACGCGTCCGGGTGAAAGTTCTCGAGGTTCGTCCAGGCCACTGCTGGATGCAGGAGATAGGTCGCGGCCCCGACGAGGGCGAGCCACTCGGAACCGAGCCGTCGGCGACCGTAGAGGAACACCGGGATCGCGCCCGCTGCGATCGCCGCCGACTGGGCCGTGAACATGATCCAGGCCCCGGGGGCGATCCAGTACAACGGCACGAGGAACAGCAGCACGAACGACGTGTGGTCGCCGAAGAGGTTGCGACCCATCAGGGTGACGAACGGCGCCTCGAACCTCGAGAGCAGCCACATGCCCTGGTCGTAGAGGGCCGAGTCGTAGGTTGCGGTTCCGAGGGCGTGGTGGGTGTCGAGCGAGCGAACGCTGAAGTACCACGTCCAGCCGAGCACCGCGGCGGCGAGCAGGACCTGCGGGGCGGGCGGTGGCGGGATCCGGTGCCACCACCGCGCCGGTGAAGGCGCGTCGGCAAGCTCGTCCGTCAACGGATCGAGCGCCGACGTCTCGGTCATCGACCTACTTTCGCAGGTCGTCGACCAGTGCGGAGAGCACGCCGTTGACGAAGCGGCCGCTGTCGTCGGTGGAGAAGCGCTTCGCCAACTCGACCGCCTCGTCGATCACGACGGCGACCGGGACGTCGGGGCGGTGGGCCAGCTCGAAGGCGCCGAGGCGCAGGACGTTGAGGTCGAGCACCGGCATGCGAGCGAGCGTCCACCCCTTCGCCCGTGCGGCGATCGCGGCGTCGAGCTCGTCGACGTGCGCACCGACGCCGGTGGCGAGCAGCACGGTCAGCTCGTCGGGTTCGAGCACCTGCAGGCTGAGCGCATCCGACGGGGTGATGCCCTTCGAGTACGCCTCGTACAGCAGGTAGAGCGCACGCTCGCGCGCGTCGGAGCGATCGTCGGGGCGCGGCATGGCAGCCATGGCGGGGGTCCAGTTCCTGGGGTGGTCCGGATCAGACCCGGGTGATGTAGTCGCCGGTGCGGGTGTCGACCTTGACCTTGTCGCCCGGTTCGACGAACAGCGGCACCTGGAGGACCTTGCCGGTCTCGAGCGTCGCCGGCTTGCGGGCGCCCGACACGCGGTCGCCCTGGACACCGGGCTCGGTCTCGGCGATCGTCAGCTCGACCGATGCCGGGATCTCGACCCCGATGATCTCGCCCTGGTACAACGCGATCTGGGCGACCATCTGCTCGGTCAGGTAGTCGGCGGCCTCGCCGAGCGCGACGCTCGGGACGTTCATCTGGTCGTAGGTCGAGGTGTTCATGAACACGTAGTCGCTGCCGTCCTTGTACAGGAACTGCATGTCCTGACGGTCGACGATCGCCTGCTCCACCTTGATGCCGGCGTTGAACGTCTTGTCGATCACGGAGCCGTTCTTGACGTTGCGGATCTTGGTGCGGACGAACGCGCCGCCCTTGCCGGGCTTGACGTGCTGGAACTCGACGACCTGGAACAGTCCGTTGTCGAGTTCGAGGGTGATTCCGTTCTTCAGGTCGTTCACGGAGATCTGCGGCATGGTCGGTCCTTGTCGTTCGGGCAGGGTGGTTCGGTTCGGGGCGTTCAGCCCGGGAAGGGCCGCGGCACGGTGTGCGTCAGGGGCCGCGAGCCCGTTTCGGTGACGACGAGGAGGTCCTCGATGCGGAATCCACCGAAACCGACACGATAGAGCCCCGGCTCGACGGTCACCACGTTGCCGGCGATGATGACCTCCTCGGAGGCCGGGGAGTGGAACGGCGATTCGTGGATCTGCAGGCCGACGCCGTGTCCCGTGCCGTGGAGGTACCAGTCGAGCCGGCCCGCCTCGTCGAAGACGTCACGGCACACCGAGTCGAGGTCGCGAGCGGAGATGCCGGGTCGCAGCGCTGCGACCCCCGCCGCATGTGACGCCTCGACGAGGCCGTAGATCTCGCGCTGCTCGTCGGTCGGTTCACCGATCACGTACGAGCGGGTCATGTCGGAGTGGTAGCCGTCGACGAGCGCACCGACGTCGATGATCACCGTGTCGCCCTCGACGATGCGCCGGTTCGTGGCCTCGTGGTGCGGTCGAGCGGCGTGGACGGGTCCGGTGGCGACGATCGTGTCGTAGCTGCGGTCGTCGGCACCGTGGAGGCGCATCCGGTACTCGAGTTCGTTGCGGACGTCGGCCTCGGTGACGGGCTCGTCGACCGTGGCGAACAGGATCGGTTCGACCTCGGCGAGCGCCGTGTCGGCGGCGGCAGCGGCTGCCGCCATCCGCTCGATCTCGGCGTCGTCCTTGACCTGGCGTTGCAGCCCGACGAGCGAGTCGGTCGGCTCCAGCACGATCTCCGCAGCGAGACGCTGCCACTCGGCATGGGTCGTCGACGACGGGTCGAGGCCGACGCGTCGACAACCCGCCAGCGACTCGACCAGGCGTTCGTGCAATTTTGCTCTCGAGGTCTCGGCGATCACCGTGGCGCAACCCGACGCGGTCTCGGCCCGGGCCCGCTCGCCGTAGCGGCCGTCGGTGCCGAGGATCAGCTCGTCAACCGTCAACACCGCCCACCCGTTGGAGCCCGTGAACCCGGTGAGCCAGCGCACGTCGACCAGATCGGTGAACAGCAAGGCGTCGCACCCGTTCGGCAGCGGCAACCTGGGTTGGATCATCGCAACCCGTCGTCCGTGATCGATCGGCCGGAGACTCACGCCACGAACCGTTCCAGCGTGGCCCGCACCGCCGCCTCGGGGACACCTTGGACCACCTCGACGCCATCGGGGCCGTCGAGCACGAACGTCAGCCCGTTCAGCGCCTTCTTGTCGCGTGCCATGAGCGACATCAGCGTGTCGACGTCGAGGCGCTCGGGTGGCGTGATCCGAAGCCCGTACTCCCCCGCCACGATCCGGCGGTGCTCGTCGACCCAGCCCTCGTCGATCCGGCCCAGCTCCTCGGCGAGCTCGGCAGCGAAGATCAACCCGATCGCGACCGCCTCGCCGTGAGCGATGTCGTGGTCGGTGGCGATCTCGATGGCGTGGGCGAGCGTGTGGCCGTAGTTGAGCAGTGCCCGGCGCCCGCCTTCGCGCTCGTCGGACGCGACCACGTGGGCCTTGATCTCGATGCAGCGGGCGATGCGAGCGTCGAGGTCCATCGCCAGCAGGTCGTCGCCGGTGAGGAAGTGGTACTTCGACATCTCGCCGAGGCCGCAGCGCATCTCGCGCTCCGGCAGCGTGGCCAGGGCGGCGAGGTCGCACACCACGCCGGACGGCTGCCAGAAGGCGCCGACCAGGTTCTTGCCCTCGGGCAGGTTGACGCCCGTCTTGCCGCCGATCGCCGCGTCGACCATGCCGAGCAGCGTGGTCGCGACGTGCACCACCGGCGTGCCCCGATGCCACGACGCGGCCGCGAATCCGGCGACGTCGGTGACCATCCCGCCGCCGATGCCCACCACGACGTCGTTGCGGGTCAGACCCTGCCGAGCGAATCCCCGGGTGAGCGTCTCGATCGTCGCCAGCGATTTGGCGGCTTCCCCCGTGCCGATCACGTAGGTCTCGGCCGAGCGGTGGGACGGCGTCCAGTCGAGCGGGATGCCCTCCTGGGTCACGATCGCAACCCGCGACGCCGACGGCGGCAGCATCGAGTCGAGCTCGGCGATCGCTCCGTCGCCGACGACGGCGTCGTAGGAGCGGTCGCCGAGGGGCACCGTCACGCGCAGCATCGCAGCACCGCCTTGGTGACGTCGTTGACCGTGCGGTTGTCGACCGAGACGATCGCGTCGGCGACCTCCTGGTAGAGCGGTTCGCGCTCCTCGTACAAGCGCCGGAGCGCGCCTTCGGGATCGTCGTCGAGCAACGGCCGATGCGGTCCGTTGCGGACCCGGTCGACCAGGACGTCGACGTCGGCGCGCAGCCACACCACGTGAGCGTCGCACGACGCGAGGATCCCCCGGTTCGCCTCGCTGAGCACCACGCCGCCGGCGGCAGCGATCACCGAGGGTTCCTCCTGTTCGATCGCCTCGCGCAACACGTCGGTCTCGAGCGCCCGGAACACCGGTTCGCCCTCGTCGAGCCAGATCTCGCGCACGGTCCGTCCGACACGCTCCTGGATCATCTCGTCGGAGTCGAACAGGGGTCGCTGCAGCTGCGCGGCGACGGCGCGACCGACGGTCGACTTGCCGACACCCATCATCCCGACGAGCACGAGGTGCCTGGCGTCGGAACCGCTCACGACAGCGAGGCCGTGAACGCTTCGGCGTTGCGCACGAACTCGTCGACGGAGTCACCGCCGAACTTGCGTTGCGCCTCGGCGGCGAGCACGAGCGCCACCATCGTCTCGGCCACCACACCCATCGCCGGGACGGCGGTGACGTCGGTGCGCTCCTTGAACGACACCGCCGACTCCTTGGTCCGGGTGTCGACCGTCTCGAGCGTCGGCTTGTTGAGCGTTGCCAACGGCTTCATGGCGGCCCGCACGACAAGCAGTTCGCCGGTGGAGATGCCGCCCTCGGTGCCACCGGCGAGCGTGCTGCCGCGGCGGTAGGCGTGGGCGTCGGCGTCCCACGAGATCGGGTCGTGCGCCGCGCTCCCCCGGCGGCCGGCGACCTCGAACCCGTCGCCGATCTCGACGCCCTTGACCGCCTGGATGCTCATGATCGCCTGGGCGAGCAGTGCGTCGAGCTTGCGATCCCAGTGCACGTGGCTGCCGAGGCCGACCGGCACACCGAAACCGAGCACCTCGACGACCCCACCGAGTGAGTCGCCGTCCTTGGCGGCCGCCTTGATCTCGCCGATCATCGCCTCGCTCGCCTCGATGTCGAAGCAGCGCACCTGGTTCTCGTCGACCCGATCGAGCTGGTCCGGCGTCGGACGTGCCGCCCCGGCCGGCACCCGGGCCTCCCCCATCTGGATGACGTGGGAGATGATCTCGACACCGAGCGGAGCGAGCAGGGCCTTGGCGACGGCGCCGGCAGCCACGCGAGCGGCGGTCTCCCTGGCGCTCGCCCGTTCGAGCACGTCGCGCGCGTCGGTGAAGCCGTACTTCTGCATGCCGGCGAGGTCGGCGTGTCCGGGCCGTACCTGGGTGAGCGGGTCCTTGGTGGCTCCAGGGGCCGGATCCATCTCCTCGTGCCACTTGTCGCTGCGGAACCATTCACTGTTCTTGATCTCGATCACCACGGGCGACCCGAGCGTGCGCCCGTGACGGACGCCGCCGACCAGGGTGAGCTCGTCGGCCTCGAACCGTTGCCGCGGGCCGCGCCCGTAGCCGAGGCGACGCCGCGCCATCTCTGACTGGATCTGCTCGACCGTGATCTCGAGACCCGCCGGCAGCCCCTCCATCACGACGACCAGCGCCTGACCGTGGGACTCACCTCCCGTGAGATAGCGCAACATCGGATCGAGGCTACCGGTCGGCGAGCGCTGCCTCGGCGGCCGCTCGCATCACCACGGTGTCCGGCCGGGTACCGATCCAGCGCTCCTGCTGCAGGGCCGCCTGGTGGATCAGCATCCCGAGCCCGTCGACCGTTCGCGCCCCGATCGCTTCGGCGGCGCCGAGCCACGCCGTGCGGATCGGGTGGTACACGAGGTCGACCACGATCTGTTCGGCGTGCAGCATCGACGGATCGCAGGGCATTGCACCGTCGCCGGCGTCGCCCCCCATCCCGATGCTCGTGGCATTGACGACGATGTCGGCGCGCCCGATGTCGCTGGCGATACCGACGGATGCTGCGGTCGCGAGCGTGGCCGCGAGTTCGGCGTGTTCCCTCGTGCGGTTGAGCACCGTGATGTCGGTGGAACCGGCACGACCCAGGGCGTCGACCACCGAGCGGGCGGCGCCGCCCGCCCCGATGACGGCGACGCGTGCATCGGCCACGTCGATGCCGACCTCGGCGAGCGAGGCGACGAACCCGGCGCCGTCGGTGCTCGACCCGACGAGGTCGTCGCCGTCCCAGCTCACGGTGTTGACCGACTGCAGCGCCCGTGCGGCCGGCTCCAGCCGGTCAACCGCATCGGCGACGTCACGCTTGTGCGGCATCGTGACCGACATCCCGGCGATCCCCAAGACCCGCATGGCGTCGAGGGCCGCCGCCGCCTGGCCCTCGGCCACGTCGAAGGCCACGTACGACCAGTCGACACCGGCGGCGTCGAACGCGGCCTGATGGATCGCGGGCGACAGGCTGTGGGCGACCGGTGAACCGATCAGCGCCGCGAGGCGGCGACTCACAGCAGGCCGGCCTGGCGGGCCTGCTCGACGTTGCGCTCGTGCTGCCACAACTCGGAGGCGAACACGTGGCCGCCGTCCTCGTCGGCGATCACGTAGTACAGGTAGAAGCACTGTGTCTGGTTCGCCAATTCGGCGCAGATCGGGTCGCCGGCGGGCGGGTTCGGTGCCGGGTTGAGCGCCGCTTGGATCGACGCCCGGCCCGGGTTGGCGATCGGTGTCGGCGGCAGCCCGTTGCGCAGGTACGTGTTGTACGGGCCGTCGATCTGGCGCAGCTGGGAGAACGGCAGCTCGGGATCGATCCCGGCGAGGTCGCGCCCGTAGAGCACGGTGGCGTCGACCTGCAGCGGGATCGGGTTCTCGGGGTCGAGCGCGCTGATGCCGAGCCGGTTGTGGATCACGCGGGAGATCTTCGCCCGATCCTCGGGGATCTTCGCCTCGCGTTCGATCATCGAGGCGATGATCAGGATCTCGTACGGTGTCCGCCCGAGCGCCGCTGAACGGTTGCCGATGTCCTCCTGATCGCCGACGCGTTCCATCAGGGCAATCATCCGCTCGATCACCTGGCCCTCGCTCTCCGCGTTCGACACGTTGTAGGTGTCGGGGAACAGCATCCCCTCCAACGACGTCACGCCCAGCGGCTGGAACGACGAGCGGATCGTGCCGCTGTTGGCCGCCGCCAGGAACTCCTCGGAGCTGAGCCGGTCGATCGACGACCCGAGCCGGTCGGCCATGCGGGCGACGGTGAAGCCCTCGGGGAACGTGACCTTGGTGTAGGTCTGCGCGGGGGGCGTGCGGAGCCGCCCCAGCACGTTGCCCATGTGGTCCGACGGGCGGATCTCGTAGTAGCCGGGGATCAGCTCGATGCCACCCTCGCGCTCGACGTACCACTCGAAGATGCCCGCATCGGAGACCAGACCCTCTTCCTCGAGCCGCGCGGCAACCGCCTCGAGGTCGTCGCCCTCGTCGACGGTGAAACTCTGGACGTCGCCCGGGGCACCCGCAGGGTTGATCTTTCCGAGGTACCACCATCCCACAGCGCCGGCGATCAGGATCGCGATGACCGCGACGACCATCGACGTCCACACGATCCACTTGATCGGACGGGTCTGTGCGCGGAGGCGCTCGACCGAGCCCGTCGCGTCGGTGTCGTCCCACGGATCGGTCGGCCAGGCGACGGCGGGGCGGCTGTCGGGATCGACCTGCGCCTCGGGCAGCAGCGGATCGGGCCGCCTCACGACGTCGTCCCCGATGCTGTCCCTGATGCCGTCCCTGGCGCTCCGGAGCCCCACGTCGACCGGCGATGGTCGAGCCAGGCCTGCAGCATCACCGCCGCTGCCACCTTGTCGACGACCTTGCGGCGCTGACGAGCGTCGAGGCCGGCCTCGAGCATGCCGCGCTCGGCGGTCACGGTCGTGAACCGTTCGTCGTACATCTCCACCGGCACCCCGACCACGCTAGCGAGCTGTCGCGCCTCGGTCTCGGCAGACCGTGCAGCGGGGCCGGACGTTCCGTCGAGCGACAGGGGCAGCCCGACGACGACCACCTCGGCCTCCTCGTCTCGCACCAGCCGGACGATCTCGGCGTGGTCGTGGCGGCGCGACGACGATCGGTGCACCGTGGTGAGGGCGGACGCGATCGTTCCCGAGGTGTCGCTGACCGCGATCCCGATGCGCTTCGACCCGAGGTCGATGCCGAGCGCCCGGACGCCCGGGACACGAGCCGGCGAGGCACCCGACGGCGAGGCCGTCACGTTCCCGCGGACACGGCCTCGGCGGCCGCGCGGGCGGCGAGTTCGAGCGCCGCGGGGATCCCGGTGACGTCCTTGCCGCCGGCCGTGGCGATGTCGCCCTTGCCGCCACCACCACCGCCGACGGCTCGGGCAGCGTCCTTGATCAACTCCGACGCCGGCCGGTCGCCACCGGGCTGCACGGCCGCCACCAGACCGACACCGCCCGTGGTCGTCTCGCCGATCAGGATGACCAAGCGGATCCCTGGCTGCTGGCGCACGGCGATCGCGAGGTCTCGGAGGTCGCCGGGGGTGAGCCCGTCGAGGCGGGTGACGACGACGCCCTCGTGGGCGATGGCGGCGAGTTCGGCGGCCCGACCGGCCGCGAGCTGACCGCGCAGCACCTTGATCTCGTCGTGGAGTTCCTTGATCTCGTCGAGCTTGCGCTGGACACCGTCGAGCAGATCGTCGGTGGGCGCACCGACGAGGCGAGCGGCATCGGCCAACACCTGCTCGTCGCGCTGGAGCAGTGCGACGCTGGCCGCACCGGTGACGGCTTCGATGCGCCGCAGGTTGGAGCCGATCGAGGACTCGCTGACCACCTTGACGGTGCCGATGTCGCCGGTCGCCCGGACGTGTGTGCCACCGCACAATTCGATCGACGAGCCCGCCTCCAGCACCCTGACGATGTCGCCGTACTTGTCGCCGAAGAACGCGATCGCGCCGAGTGCCTCGGCCTCCTCCTTGGTCGTCTCGAACGTGCGCGTCGGCGAGTTGGCGAGCGTCTCGGCGTTGGCGAGCCGCTCGATCTCGGCGATCTGGGCGTCGGTGACGGCCTCGTAGTGGCTGAAGTCGAACCGCAGCCGATCGGGGCCGACCATCGAACCCGCCTGCTTGACGTGATCACCGAGCACGTGGCGCAGGGCGTGGTGGAGCAGGTGGGTGGCGGTGTGGTTCCGGCGGATCGCGGCGCGCCGAGCCCCGTCGATCACTGCCGTCGCCGTCTGGCCCGGTGTGATCGTGCCCTCGCTGATCCGCGCACGGTGCCGGCGAAGGTTCGGGAGTGCGAACGTGGTGTCGACCACGTCGGCCACGCCGGTTTCGGTGACGATGGTTCCGGTGTCGCCGATCTGGCCGCCGGACTCGGCGTAGAACGGGGTGCGGTCGAGGAAGATGTCGACGAGCGGCTCGGCGTCGACGTCGTCGATCACGACGGGCACGACGGCGAGGACGCGGGCCTCGGTCTCGTCGTGGGCGTAGCCGACGAACTCGGTGACACCGAACTGTTCGACGACGTCGCGGTAGGCGTCGAGGTCGACGCCGTCGCCGGCACCCTTCTGGGCGGCCTTGGCACGGTCGCGCTGGGCCGTCATGTCGGCGCTGAAGCCCTCGAGGTCGACGGCGACGTCGCGCTCGCCGGCGATCTCCTGCGTGAGCTCGAGCGGAAACCCGTAGGTGTCGTGGAGCAGGAACGCCGTCGACCCGGAGAGTGCGGCGGGACTGGCTTCGAGTTCCGTGTCGAGGATGCTCAGGCCGTTCTTGAGCGTCTGGCGGAACCGCTCCTCCTCCTTCGTCATCACGCTGACCACGAAGTCGCGGTTCTTCACGATGTCGGGATAGGCGTTGCCCATGACGTCGATGGCGGTCTCGGTGAGCCGCGGCATCACCAACGACTCGGTACCGAGCAGGTACGCGTAGCGCACCGCTCGCCTGATGATGCGGCGCAGGACGTAGCCGCGGGCCTCGTTGGACGGGAATACTCCGTCGTTGATCAGCATCGCGCCGGAGCGCGCGTGTTCGGCGAGCACCCGCATCGCGAAGCTGTCGCGGTCGTCGTAGTCGCCGACCCGGTAGGACTTGCCGGTGAGCGAGCACGCCTCGTCGATCATCGGGCGCATCAGGTCGGTCTCCCACACCGAGTCGACGCCCTGGACGAGCGCCAGGATCCGCTCGAGCCCTGCACCGGTGTCGATCGACGGCTTCGGCAGCGGTGTGCGGCTGCCGTCGGGAGCCTGGTCGAACTGCATGAACACGAGGTTCCAGAACTCCATGAAACGGTCACCGGCGGGATCGCCGAGCGGTCCACCCTCGGGTCCGAACGCCGGGCCGCGGTCGATGTGGATCTCGCTGCAGGGACCACATGGCCCGGTGTCCCCGGCCTGCCAGAAGTTGTCCTTGTCGCCCAGGCGTTGGATGCGCTCCATCGGGACACCGACGACCTCGTGCCAGATCGCCTCGGCTTCGTCGTCGGATTCGTGCACCGTGATCCAGAGGCGGTCGCCGTCGAAGCCCCATCCACCGGATGCCGGATCGCCGGTGACGAGCTCCCAGCTCCACGGGATCGCCGACTCCTTGAAGTAGTCGCCGAAGCTGAAGTTGCCCAGCATCTCGAAGAAGACGAGGTGGCGCTTGGTACGGCCGACGTCGTCGAGGTCGTTGTGCTTGCCGCCGGCGCGAGCGCACTTCTGGGCACTCACGGCGCGCTTGTAGGGCGGAACCTCGTCGCCGACGAAGTACGGCTTGAACGGCAACATGCCCGCCACGTTGAACAACACCGTGGGATCGTGCGGGATCAGGCTCGCCGAGGGAACGCGCGTGTGATCCCTCGCCGCGAAGAAGTCACGGAAGGAGTCGCGAAGTTGGTCGGCGTTCATCGACGCCTGCATGCTCGTCATATCCCGGGCGAGCCTATCGACGCCGCTAGCGTGCTCCCGAGTGAGTAGCTCCCCGCGCAGCACACGGTCGACCGTCCCGACCCCGCCCGACGACCTGCACGAGTGGC
Organism: Ilumatobacteraceae bacterium; assembly: GCA_963710625.1. Lineage (GTDB taxonomy): Bacteria > Actinomycetota > Acidimicrobiia > Acidimicrobiales > Ilumatobacteraceae > Sva-07. The sequence continues at coordinate 20,757 of CAVQBG010000013.1, forward strand.
TCAGCTTCGAGGACCCCGACGAGCACCGCACCTGGGTGTTCGACGCCACGTACCTCCGTTCGAACTACATGTGCATCTACGGGTGCGGCTGCAAGGGGATCCTCGACGAGCCCGCTCCGGAGCTGCAACTCGGCTGCTGCAGCCATGGCGCCCATTTCGCCGATGACGACGACATCGTGAATCTCCGCCGTCATGCCGAGCGCCTCACGCCCAACCAGTGGCAGTTCCACCGCAAGGGCAACAGCAAGAAGGGCTACCTCGCGGACGGCGAGCCCGAGGCGGACGGTTCACCGGTCACGTTGACCCGGCGCGTCGACGATGCGTGCATCTTCCTCAACCGAGTCGGCTTCGAGGGTGGTGTCGGGTGTGCGCTGCACATCGCTGCGCTCGACGCAGGCGAGCGGCCGATGGACTGGAAGCCGTCGGTGTGCTGGCAGGTGCCGCTCCGTCTGGAGCACTCGACCGACGAGTCCGGCCACGTGACATCGCGTCTACGCGAATGGAAGCGGCGCGACTGGGGCGAGGGCGGCACCGAGTTCGGCTGGTGGTGCACCGAGGAGCCCGATGCCTTCGTCGGCGCCGAGCCGCTCTACGTGTCGGCACGCGACGACATCGTCGAGTTGGTGGGAGCGCACGTCTACGACGCAATGGTCGAGCAGTTGGAGCGCCCGGGGTGGGTGCCACTCCCCCACCCGGCAGTCCGCGGTCGGTGAGGCCGTCAGTCGTCGGCGTCGTCGTCGTCGTCGAAGGTGACGCCGTACTTCTCGGCGAGCGCGGCGTACTCGTCCTCGTCGTCCTCGTCGCCGGTGGTTGACGACGCGGAGCGATCACCGAAGCCGAGATCAAAGGCTCCCGGACCGCTCTGCTTCAGTTTTCTCGCCTCTTCGAAACGGCGATGACGACCCTTCTTCACGACAGGGCTCCCAGACACTAGAAAGCTGACATTCGGGCACAGGGTAGCGGTGGCCGCAGGGATTTCTCTGGATCCGCCGAAATGCCGACCGATCGGTCGGCGAACAGGGCCGTTGGCCGGTCCGACCGCGCCTCAGTCGGACACGGTGGTCAACCGGAGCCGACCTTCGCCGTCGAACGTCAGACCCGCCTCACCGCCGACGAGCCGTCGGATGCCGTCGCCGACGAGGTCGTTGCGCCAACCGGTCCCCAGGCGGGCGTCGTCGTCACCGCGCAGGAACGCGACGATGTCGGCGCGGGTGGCCAACAGCGCCGGATCGAGCCGTTCGTCACGGGCGAGCTGTGCCACCCAGGCCGACACCAACGTCACGGCCGGCCGCAGCGATCGATCGAGATCATCGGCCGAGGGCGGAGCGCTCGGAGCCGCGACCCCCTTGGCGGCACGGACCGCGTCGAGGATCTCCTCGGCGAGACCGCCGCGGGAATGGCGCTCGTCGACCCCGCGGGCCTGAGCGAGTTCTTTCACCGTCGACGGCGCGCGCTGCGCGATCCCGAGGATCGCCAGGTCGGGAAGCACCTGGCGCACGGGGATGTCGGTGCGCATCGCTCGCCGTTCGCGCCAGGCGGCCACGCTCTGCGCCACGGCGCGGGCACTGGGACGCAGCGACCTGGCGTCCTTCAGTCGCAACCAGGCATCGTCGGGGGCGGACCCGCTCGTCGGGCGCGTCCGCAGTTCTTCGCAGGCATCCTCGGCCCAGCCGAGCCGATCGGCGTCGGCCAGCTTCGCGACGAGGCGTTCGTGGACCTCGAGCAGGTACTCGACGTCGACAGCGGCGTATTGGCACTGGCTGTCGCTCAACGGCCGCCGCAGCCAATCGGTCAACCGGTCGCCCTTGGCCGGGGTGACACCGATCTCGCCCTGGAGCAGCGACACGAGCGACGGTGTCCCGTAGCCGACGAATCCGGCTGCCAGCTGCGTGTCGAACATGCGCTCCGGGACGGAACCGACGGCGTGGGTCAGGACGTCGAGGTCCTGTTGAGCGGCATGGATGACGCACAGTGCGTCCGATGCGAACAGCGACGCGAATGCGGTCACGTCGATGGCGAGGGGGTCGATGAGGGCGAGCAGTTGACCCTGATCGGTCCGCCATGCCACCTGCACCAGCGCCAACTTCGGGTAGTAGGTCCGCTCGCGGTGGAACTCGGTGTCGAGCGAGTAGCGGGGCTGCGCGCGCAGGACGTCGACCAGTTGATCGACGTCGTCCTGCCGGTCGATCCAGCGGTAGTCGAGCGTGCGTTCAGCCACCGTCGGCACCCGACGCGGTGCCCGTGGCGACGTCGAGGCCGGCCTCGGCCCATGCCAACATGCCGCCCGCCACGTTGACGACGTCGAGCCCCTGCGACATCAGGAACTCGCAGGCTCGGCCGCTGCGCGCTCCGGAGCGACAGACCACGTAGGTGGGGGAACCGGCGAACGCATCGGCGTTGTCGGCGACTGCGCCGAGCGGGACGAGCACGGCGTGGCCGATGTGGCCGGCCTCCCATTCGTGAGGCTCCCGTACGTCGACGATCGTGATCGACGGGCCGAGCGCGGCCAGTTCGTGAACCGAGATCTCCTTGACTGTCACGGGCTCAAGGGTACCGATCGAGATCGCCCGGGGCATTGATGTTGCGCAGCGCAGCGGCCGGCAGGGTCACCTCGACGACCACCAGCGAATCGAGCACCCGGTGCACGGCGCGCTCGCCTGCGTCGAACGCTGCACCGACCGCCGATCGTGAGGACGGGCGCCACAGGGCACACGCCGGCTCGCGATGACGCGTGCGAGCAACGACGACGTCGACATCGGAGTGCTGCTGGGCCGCCTGAACGAGACGTCCGAGGTCGTCGGGGCCGATGAAAGGGAGATCGCAGGCCACGACGAGCAGGTCGGCGAGGTCCTGCGTCTCGAAGACCCGCATCGCCGTGACCAGTCCGGTGAGCGGCCCCTCTCCCGGAGCATCGTCGGGCAGGACGGGGAGGTCGAGTGCCGCCAGCTCGTCGGGGTCGCCACCGACCGCAACCACATGGGCGCAGCCGGCTGCTCGCAGGGAGGCGGCCACCATCGCCGCCATCGGGACGCCGTCGATCTCCACCAGGGCTTTCGTGCGACCCATGCGCCGGCTCGCACCACCGGTGAGGACGACACCGAACACTGGTCAGCCGGTCGGGATCCCGGTCGGATCGAGCTGGAGCAGGAACGTCCGGCAACGATCGGCTTCGTCGGCCTCACCGATCTCGGCGGCCATGTCGCCCAACCCCCGCATGCAGCGCAGGAACCCCTGATTGGTCGGCTCGGACCACCGGACGTATCCGCTCCCGCGCCAGCCGTTGGCCCGCAGGGCGTCCAATCCTCGGTGGTAGCCCACCCGATAGGCGGCGTAACGCTCGATCGTGTCGCGTCCGAGATCACCGAGCGCCGCCCAGCCGTCGAGGAAACGGGGCGACGATCCCACGACGGCCGCGACCGCCGCCCGCCGCTGTGCGGGCGGCTGCTCGAGCGCATCGGCCAGAGCCCGAGCCACTGCGGGGTCCGGCGCCGGGAGCACCGTGGTCGGGAGGCCGGATGACAGGTTGATCGGTTGGTCGCTCACCGCGGCGAGCGTACCCATGCGCCGCCGGTGCAGCGGCCTACAGTGCAGCCCCGTGCTCGCGATCACGCTCGAACAGGCCACGACGATCGCCGTCGTGGCCACCACTGCGCTCGTGGTCGGAGCGATCCTCTCGTTCTGGGTGATGAAGTCGCTGGCCCAGAAGTTGGTCGTGGCGGTCCTGCTGGCGGTGCTCGCGTTCGCCGTGTGGTCGCAGCGCACCGCCCTCCAGGACTGCGCCGACAAGGTGGAGGCGAACTACGAGCGCGTCGGCACGGCCGTCACGGTGTTCGACACCGAGTGCTCGTTCTTCGGCACCACGATCACGATCTCCGACCCCCGATCGGAGTGAGCGCCGACGAGCAGAGTCGCGACGCCGCTCCGGTTGCGCCGGAGGCGATCGGTGGCACCCTCGCGCAGCTGACGGGCGCCAAGACGGTCGCGAACACCGCGTTGCGGTGGGTGCCGCTGTTCCTTCCGACGCTCGAACGCGCATTCGGAGCGACGACGGCTCAGCTGACCACCGTGCTGGGGGCCAGCGAGATCGCCGGGTTGTCCACGATGGCGGTCGGCGCCCAGCTCGACCGAGGGCGCGAGCGCATCGTGTTGGTCACGTCGCTGCTGCTGGTCGCTGCGTCGTCGGTGATCGCGCTCGGCGGATCGTTGACGACGTTCGCGATCGCGTTCTTCGTGCTCGTGACCGGCGTGGCCAACTACACGGTCGCAGGCCAGGCCTGGATCAGCCATCGCGTCGACTACCGGGCGCGGGCCCGAGCGCTCGGGCTCTACGAGACGTCGTGGGCCATTGCGCTGCTGATCGGAGCACCGCTGGTCGCCCTGCTGATCAACGGGTTCGGTTGGCGAGGACCGTTCATCGCTCTCGCAGCGGCTGCGCTCGTCGGGGCGGGAGTCGTCGCACGCCGGCTGCCCCGTCACGTCCCCGTTTCGCCGATCCGACCCGTCGCCGACGACCCGGTCCCCTCGCCCGTCGCACCCACCGCGCCGCGTCAGCGGATCACCGCGACCGCCTGGCTGGTGATGGTCGGATCGGCGACGACCGCAATGGCGGGGTTGTCGGTGTTCGTGATCTCGGGCAGCTGGCTCGACGACGCGTTCGGCGTGTCGACGGGCGGCGTCGGCATCGTCGCCGTCGGATTCGGCGGCGTCGAACTGGTGGCGAGCCTGACGAGCGCTGCGGTCGCCGACAACGTGGGCAAGCTCCGCAGCACGCTCAGCGGGATCGTCATGCTCCTGCTCGGGCTCGGCGTGATGCTGATGGCGGACGATCGGCTCGGGATCGGCGTCGCGGGGCTGCTCGCGTTCCTGCTCGGCTTCGAGTTCGCCTTCGTCACGTCACTCTCCCTCGTGAGCGAGGCGATGCCGGACGCTCGCGGGACCACCCTCGCCGTCTCGAACGCCGTCGGCACGGTGGCCCGCGCCGTCGGGGCGATCCTGAGCGGCTGGTTGTTCGGCGCCCACGGGATCGACGGGACCGCCGCCCTGTCTGCGGTGGCAGCAACCACCGCCGGGATCTGCCTGCTGGTCAGCCGCCGGACGTCACGGCTCGAGCGGACGGCACCGCAAGCGACCTGACGAACCGGACGATCGGCGCGGCGACGACGCCGGCGTGCGTGTGCGGTCCCGCATGGCCACAGTCCCCCACCATCTCGACCCGGCAGTCCGGAAGGGTCTCACCGAGATGTTCCATCGCCGCTCGATGATGAGGCCGACCGCGCTCGCCGTACAGAGCCAGCACCGGGACCCGCACGTCACCGGCCTGCCAAGGCGCCTGACGACGCAGGTCGGCCAACTCGGCGACCATCGCCGGCCCCTCCGCCCGTCGTTGCTGCTGCGTCGACGTCGGCAGGCGTTCCCACGCCTCGTCACCGACCAGCCTGCGCATGAACGCCTCCGCCGCATCGCCGGGACCCGCCGCACCCATCGCTGCCGCGCCGGCGGTGGTTCCCGGCCACCAGTCGAGCCAGGACAGCGGCGTTTCGTAGACGACGACCCCGCGCACGAGGTCCGGGCGAGACGCCGCCAGCGCGAGCGCGACGTTGCCGCCGTAGCTGTGCCCCACGATCGCCACTCGACCTCCGTGTGCCGTCCGCTCGACGAGGCCGGCGAGGTCCTGCACGTTGGCCGGTGCCGTCCACGGCGGACCGACGTGGGCGGAGCGGCCATAGCCGCGGCGGTCGTAGCGGACCACTCGGAACTCGCCGTCGATCCGCCGGCTCAGTCGCAGCAGGCCGGCCGAGCGGTCCATCGACCCGTGCACCATCACGACCGGATCGGCGCCGGCGTCGCCGGCGGCCTCCGACCAGACCGCCGTCGCCGGCGCGTCTCCGGCCATCACTCGACGCGAACGATCCGCAGGACGTCGGTCGCCGCGTCCGCCGGCCGTGGACGGTCGTGATCCGGCGCCCCCGCCAGCACGAGCACCGTGTCGCCGCGTTCGATCAGTCCGGCGCCGAGCGCGGTCTCGACCGCGAACCACACCATCTCGTCGGTGCTGCCGTAGATGTCGACCTCCACCGGCTCGACCCCCCAGCACAGCGCCAGCGATCGCACCACCGACGGGTGCGGCGACAGGCCGATCATCGGAGCGGCCGGCCGGAAGCGCGCCATCGCCCGTGCGGTGCGCCCGCTGCGCGTGCAGCACAGGATCGCCGAGACGTCGGCGTCGATCGCCGCCAGCGACGCGGCGTGAGTGAGCGCCGCCGTGATCGGATCGATCGTCGACATCGCTTCGTGGTGCTCGGTGCGCTGGATCCGGCCGAGCCGGTTGGCCCACTGGCGGTAGGCGGCCTCCGACTCGGCGCGCGCGGCGACGCGGGCCATCGTGCGCACGACGCCCGCTGGATCTCGACCGATCGCGGTCTCCCCGGACAACATCACCGCATCGGTGCCGTCGAACACGGCGTTGGCGACATCGCTCACCTCGGCGCGCGTCGGCGACGGCGCGGTGATCATCGACTCGAGCATCTGGGTGGCGGTGATCACGGGCACGCCCGCCTCGACGCAGTGCCGCACGATGCGCTTCTGCAGGTGGGGGACGTCCTCGATCGGGCAGTCGATCCCGAGGTCGCCCCGCGCCACCATCACCACGTCGGACACGGCGATGATCTCATGGAGTTGATCGATCGCCGACCGCGTCTCGATCTTGGCGACGAGCCGGGCGCGATCACCGACGACCGCCCGAACCTGTCCGACATCGTCGGGCGAACGCACGAACGACACCGCGATGAACTCGACTCCGGCGGCCGCGACCGCATCGGCGAGCACGAGGTCCGTCTCGGTCGGCGACGGCAGCCGCAGGCGTTCCGACGGCAGGTTGACGCCGGGTCGCCCGTTGACCTCTCCCCCGGTCTCCAGCACCGCGGTCACCGACTCGGTACCGATGTCGAGCACACGGAGCGAGATCCCGCCGTCGCCGAGCTGGATCCGGCTGTCGGGGACGAGATCCTCGAGCAGCGTCGGATAGTCGACCGTGATGACCGCGGCGTCGCTCCCTCCGTCGCCTGAGCGCAGGCTCATCACGTCGCCGGATTCGAGCCTGGCACCGCCGTCGGGGAACGATCCCGCCCGGATCTTCGGACCCGGGAGATCCGCCAGCACGCCGACCGGTCGGCCGCGCTGCGCTGCCACCTCTCGGACACGGGCGAGCCGTTCGAGATGCCCTTCGAGCGAGCCGTGGCTGAGGTTGAGTCTGACGACATCGACACCGGCATCGATCAGCTCACCGAGCATCTCGACCGAGTCGCTCGCCGGGCCGATGGTCGCCACGATCTTCGTTCGTCCGGTCATCTCTGCTTGTCTATCGTGCAATGGAGAACCTCTGGTCGTCGCATGACCACTCCCTAGTGGCAGACGCTCTTCGTGAACCGACGCGATCTCGGACGATTCGATCACAACCGGCCTGGATCCGACGAACGGCCGCCCGCCGGGTGGCATGAGCGGTGCTCGTCCTTCGATCGCACTGCATCATCCGATCGGCGGCCCGTGTTGCTGCACACTCACTCCCGGATGTCCGACACGGCAACGACGACACTCGACGGCAACGACACCGCACGCAGACAGCCCCTGCCTGAACGGGTCACAGGAGCAATGGGAGAGCCCGGAAGTCGTGAGGGTTCTTGGGGGGGTGGTACAACCCGATCAGACAGACACAATGGGATCACATGGCACCCGTTGTGACCATCCCGGGACAACTGCGGGACGAGGACCCCGTGACCATCGACGTGGATCAGATCGGGTCCACGCTGCCTGCCGATGACGTGACGGTCACCAGGTCGTGGACGGTGGCCGCCTGATGGCCCGAATCACCAACCGCCGCGCAGCCTCGCTGACCGGCGCGGGCGTGATTCTCACCGCAGTCGTGACCCTCGTCGTGGTCCATGGCGGGTCGTCGCCAGAGGAATCGCTGACCTGCGCCGACGATGTCGGTCCGCCGTCGACCATCGACATCGACGGCCACAACGTCGGCTGCGGCGCGATCGGTGACCCTCCGACCACCCAGCCTCCCGCGACGACCGCCGCACCCGACACCACGACCACGACCATGACCATGTCGCCGCCCGGGACGTTCGACGATGTCCCGTCCGAGTTCGACATCACGACCGCAGGCCCGTACCGCAGCATCGGCGGCACGTTCCCGAGCTCGGCATCGGAGCCGTCCGGCAACTTCCGTGTGCTGTGTGAGTTCTCGCATGTCGACTATGTCGACCCGATCCTCGCGCCAGGAAGCGCGGCATTCCCGCACCTGCACATGTTCTGGGGCAACACCCTGACGGACGAGAACTCGACGTACGCGTCACTGCGCTCCACTGGCGACAGCACATGCGATGGCGGGCCTCTGAACCGCACGGCGTACTGGATGCCTGCGATGTTCGACTCCAACGACCAGGTCGTCGTGCCCGAACTGTTCATCGCCTACTACAAGGCAGAGACTGCATCGGACCTCGGCGGACTCACCGCGAAGCAGGACTACCTCCGGACAACGGCGGAGTACCCCAACGGTTTCCGCTACCTCACGAACCCGAACTGGGCGTCGGGGGCGACCCAGGGCATCTCCTGGAAGTGCGAGACGGTCGGCGTCTACACGGCGGGCATCCCAGCGTCGTGCCCGAGCGGTTCTGCTCTGGTCGCCCGAGCGAAGTTCCCGCACTGCTGGGATGGTGAGAACCTGTGGCTGGACGGCAACGCCCACGTCTCGTACGGCAACGGCGACTCGGAATGGACCTCCTGCCCGCCGGAATTCCCGGTGCTGCTGCCGTCGCTCACCGAATTCGCCCACTTCCCGTGGGCGTCGGACATCGGCCAGTGGAAGCTGTCCACGGACGACATGGCACCAGGGGCTCGTGGGCACTCGTGGCACGCCGACTGGTTCGGAGCATGGGACAACACGATCCAGACGACCTGGCTGGAAGACTGCCTGGCCGGTCTGCGCAACTCGACCAGCTCCCTGTGCGATGGGACGCAGCTCGAGCCTCGCGACGGCTACCGCGGGCCGGATCGCCTGACAGGCTGGACCCCGATGCCGTCCTGAGAACGAGGGGTCTGTGCCATGGCTGCCTCCTGGTTCGAGGATTGGGACTAGATTGCTGCACGCGCTGCGAGAGCGTGGTTCCGCCCACAGTTCTCCAAGAGAACGCGAAGTTCGGTCACCACAAGAACCCAGAAGCCCTGCTCACAGACTCGGAGAACGACCCGCAGTCGCTCGGACTGCCCGTCTATCGCGCAATGGAACTCCTGATCATCCGCCATGCCCTGCCTGTGCGCCGCGAGCTCGACACCGGTGCTGCGGACCCCGAGCTCTCCGATGCCGGTCACGAGCAGGCCGCGCACCTCGCGCGGTACCTCGCGACCGAACGGATCGACGCCGTGTACGCCAGCCCGCTCACCCGGGCACAGGAGACAGCAACGCCGCTCGCACGTGAGCGGAGTCTCGACATCCGCACCTCGGACGGCATCGCCGAGTGGGACCAGAACAGCCCCGAGTACGTTCCGGTCGAAGAACTCAAGGCGGCGAACGATCCCCGGTGGCATGCGATGTTGGCCGGTGAGTGGGACGCCGACGAGACCGAGGAGGAGTTCCGCTCCCGCGTGGTGGACTCGATCGAGGCCATCATCGCCGACCACGGCGGTGAGCGTGTTGCCGTGGTGTGTCACGGTGGGGTGATCAACGGCTACCTCTCCCACGTCCTCGGCCTCGACACGTTCGCCCGCGGGTTCTTCTATCCGAACTACACGTCGATCAACCGGGTCGCCGCTGCCTCCAGCGGCGAGCGATCCGTCGTCACCATCAACGAAACCAGCCACTTGCGCGGCACCGGCCTCCCCATGGGCCTCTTCCAGCGCGGTTGAGAGGAACCACGTGCTCGACGACCTGATCTCCTTCCTTGATTCGTCCCCGTCGCCGTGGCATGCGGTGGCGTCGACGATCGATCGCCTCGACCGATTCGAACGCGTCGGGGAAGCCGACACCTGGGACGACGTCCCCGACGCCGGCTACGTCGTTCGCAGTGGAGCGATCATCGCCTGGCGGCTCCCGGCCTCGGCGCCGGCCCATGCACCGTTCCGCCTGGTCGGCGCCCACACCGACTCGCCCGGCCTGAGGGTGAAGCCACACCCCGACGCGGGCGGCTTGGGCTGGAAGCAGCTCGCCGTCGAGGTGTACGGCGGCATCCTCAACAACAGCTGGCTCGATCGTGACCTCGGCATCGCCGGTCGACTCGTCGATGCCGACGGCGCATCGGTTCTCGTCGACGTCGCCGAGCCCGTCGCACGCGTGCCACAATTGGCCGTCCACCTCGACCGCGAGGTCAACAGTGGTGGCCTGCTGCTCGACACGCAGCAGCATCTCTCCCCCGTCTGGGGCGTGGGGGCCGCAGTCCCCGGCGAGTTCGCCGACTGGATCGGTGCCGCTGCCGACCTCGACGCGCCGCCGGCGTGGTGGGAGCTCTGTCTCTACGACATCCAGGGCGCCGCGGTCCTCGGCGCCGACCAGTCGTTGCTCGCGTCCGGCCGACTCGACAACCAGCTGTCGTGCTGGGCGGCCGTGACCGCGCTGGTCGGGGCGGCACCGAGCGATCACGCGTCCGTGATCGTCCTCAACGACCACGAGGAGGTCGGGTCGTCGAGTTCCACCGGTGCCGCCGGGCCCTTCCTCGACACGGTGCTGTCGAGGCTCGTGACCGCCCGCGGCGGGTCCGCCGACGACCGCCACCGGTCGTTCGCCGCCTCGTCGTGCATCTCGGCCGACAACGCACATGCCGTGCACCCCAACTATCCGGAGCGTCACGAGCCCGGGCACGGCCCGATCGTCAACGCCGGGCCTGCGATCAAGGTCAACTCCAACCAGCGGTACGCGACCTCGGCCGAGACCGCGGCCGAGTTCCAACGGGCCTGCGAGACGGCGGGGGTGCCGTGGCAGGTGTTCGTGTCACGCAACAACATGCCCTGCGGCTCCACGATCGGCCCGCTCACCGCGACGCGGCTCGGGATCGCCACCGTCGACGTCGGGGTCCCGCAGCTGTCGATGCACTCCGCCCGAGAGCTGTGCGGTGCCGACGACCCCGTTCACCTGGCCCGCGCACTCGGCGCGTTCCTCGACGGCTGAGTCGTGGCGTCGGCCGTCAGCCGACGCGGGACTCCGCGAGGTCGAACAGGCGCTGCAGTTCGATCGACAGCTTCTCGGTGGCGGCGCGGACCGCCTGGCGCTGAACCCGACGATTCGATCCGGCCGCCTCGCCCGAAGGATCGTCGGCGGGCTCGACCCAGATCGGCTCGCCGATCACCACCCGCACCCGACGGGGGTGGATGAACCTGGCGTGTCGGGGCATCACCCGCGCCGATCCGCCGATGCCCACCGGGATGATCGGCACCCCGGCCTTGGCGGCCACGTAGGCGGCACCGTCGAAGAGCGGATGCACCGTCGGGCCGTCCTTGCGTTCGCCCTCGGGGAACAACGTGAGCGGCTCGCCGTGTTCGAGCACCTTGATGCAGGTCGAGAGTGCCTCACGGTCGGCGTGGCCCCGGTTGACGGGGAATGCCCCGAGCGCCGACACCAGCCAGCCGACGCTGGGGTACTTCCACACCTCCTGCTTGCCCATGAACCGGATGCGCCGCGTGGACACACATGCCGTGATCGGCGTGTCGACGTAGCTGCGGTGGACCGGGGCGAGCACGTAGGCGCCCGTCGTGGGCAGGTGCTCCTTGCCGTCGATGCGCATGCGTGTGAACGCCTGGGTGAACCAGCACACGATGCTGCGGAACACGACGTAGGCCACTCGACTGGCACGGGATTCCGCCGTCGGCAGCTGCCGTCGCCTGGGTGAAGCGGTCGACTTCACGGCGCGAGGAGAGCCAGGACCAGGTCGACGACCTCGTCGATCGACCGGCCACTCGTGTCGAGCACCACCGATCCGTTCGCCTCGGTCAGGGGGCTGTCGGTGCGGGTGGAGTCCTTGCGGTCGCGTTCGATGATCGACGCTTCGACCTCGGCGACGTCGCCACCGATCTCGGCCACCCGTCGCTCGGCGCGCACCCTCGGGGACGCGGTCACGAACAGCTTGAGCGTCGCATCGGGGAACACCACCGATCCGATGTCGCGGCCTTCGACCACGCCGCCGTCGTGGTCGATCACCCAACGACGCTGACGGCGAACCAGCTCCGAGCGCACACGACTGTTCGCGGCGACCGCACTGACCGCCGAGGTCACCTCCCGCCCACGGATCTCGATCGTTGCGTCGACACCGTCGACGATCACGACCGTGCCGTTCGGACCCGCGTCGACCGACAGATCGACCGCTGCGGACAGTTCGGCCACGTCGTCCTCGTCGGTGGGGTCGAGACCTCGGCGCAGTGCGGCGAACGTGATCGCGCGGTACATCGCACCGGTGTCGAGATACTGCAGCCCGAGCCGATCGGCGACCGCGCGTCCGACGGTGCTCTTGCCGGCTCCGGCGGGACCGTCGATCGCCACGATCATCGGCGCATCTCCCGCGCTCACCACGACACCCCCAGCGGACGGCCTTCGTCGTATCCGGCCGTGCTCTGCACACCGACCACGGCTCGCTCGTGGAACTTCTCGATCGAGTCGGCGCCGGCGTAGGTGCACGCCGAGCGCAGCCCGGCGACGATCTGATCGATGATGTCCTCGACGCTCGGACGCTCCGGGTCGAGGTACATCCGCGAGGTGCTGATGCCCTCCTCGAACAGCTCCTTTCGAGCCCGTTCGAAACCGTGGTCGCCCTGCGTGCGGTGCTTGACCGCCCGGTTCGATGCCATGCCGAAGCTCTCCTTGTAGAGCCGGCCGTCGGGATCGCGCAACGTGTCGGCGGCCGACTCGTGGGTGCCTGCCAACCAGGATCCCAACATCACGCTCGCGGCGCCACCCGCCAGCGCCAGCGCCACATCGCGTGGGAAGCGCACACCCCCGTCGGCCCAGACGTGACGGCCGAGCCGCCTGGCCTCCTCCGCGCACTCGAGCACCGCGGAGAACTGGGGTCGTCCGACACCGGTCATCATCCGGGTGGTGCACATGGCGCCGGGCCCGACACCGACCTTCACGATGTCGGCTCCGGCCTCGATCAACTGGCGGGTGCCCTCCGCCGTGACGACGTTGCCTGCGATGATCGTGGCGTCCGGCAGTTCGGAACGCACCGCTTCGATCGCGTGGAGTGTCCTCGTCTGGTGGCCGTGTGCGGTGTCGATGACCAGGACGTCGACGCCGTGGCCGACCAACTCCTTGGCGCGAGCGGCAGGCTCACTGTTGATCCCGACGGCGACGCCGACCATCAGGCGGCCGTCGGCGTCGACGGCGGGGGTGTAGATCGTCGAGCGCAGCGCACCTTCTCGGGTGATCACGCCGAGCAGGCGTTCGTCGTCGCCGACCACGGGAGCGACCCGGAGCCGGTTGCGGCCGAGGTGATCGAAGGCGTCGGCAGGCTCGATGTCGGGGCTGAGGATGTGGAGGCTCGAACTCATCACGTTGCGCAGCTGCGTGAACCGGTCGAATCCGTCGCCGTCGCGCTCAGTGAACACGCCGACCGGGACGCCGTCGTCGACGACGACCACCGCCCCGTGCGCACGCTTGTGGATCAGCGACAGCGCATCGGCGATCGTGGCATCGGGTGTCAGGGTGATCGGGGTCTCGAACACCGTGTGGCATCGCTTGACGTAGTCGATCACGGTGGCGACCACGTCGACCGGGATGTCCTGCGGGAGGATCGCGATCCCACCCCGACGAGCGACGGTCTCGGCCATGCGGCGTCCGGCCACCGCGGTCATGTTCGACACGACCAGTGGGATCGTCGTCCCGATGGCGTCCGGGGTGCGGAGGTCGACGTCCATGCGAGAACGCACGTCCGAGAGGCTCGGCACCATGAAGACGTCGCTGTAGGTGAGGTCGTGTCCCGGGTCGGGATGGAGCATGCGCATGTGGTGGTTCGGTCCTTCTCCCCGTCGAAGCCCTCACCGGAGTCACCCACGGTGGAAGCGACCACAGGCTAGGCCGTAACCTTGCCCCTCCATGACTGCAACCGCCTCACCCGTCGTCCTCGTCCACGGGTGGGGTGGATCGTTCGCATCGACCTGGCAACGCAACGGATTCACCGCCCTGCTCGAAGATGCCGGAGTCGGGATCATCGGCGTCGACCTGCTCGGGCACGGGACCGCACCGAAGCCTCACGAACCCGAGGCCTACGCCGACCTGACCGCCCGCATCGTGGAGTCCCTGCCCGACGAACCGGTCGACGCCATCGGATTCTCACTCGGCGCCATGACGCTCCTGCGGCTGGCGATCGACCATCCCGAGCGCTTTCAGCGGTTGGTGCTCGCCGGGATCGGTTCCAACATCTTCCAGCGCGACGAGGCCGGCACGCGTGCGATCGTCGCGGGCCTCGAGACGGTGGCCGGCGGCGGCGACCCATCGACCCTCGACAACACGGTGCGCCTGTTCACCCAGTACGCCGGCCAACCCGGCAACGACATCGCAGCGCTCACCGCCGTGATGAAGCGCCCGACCGACCCGATCACCCCCGAGGGCTGCGCACGGGTGACCTGTCCCGTCCTCGTCGTGGTCGGCGACAAGGACTTCGTGTACCCGGCCGACGAACTCGCTGCTGCCTTCCCGGACGGCCGGTGCGAGACCCTTCGCGGCGTCGACCACTTCGCCACGACCGAATCGTTCGGTTTCTTCGACGCCGCCCTCGAGTTCCTCGACGCCGTCTGTTGAACCACTCCTTGATCACGACCGACGTCGAACGGGCGGCCGACACGCTGCGGACCGGAGGCCTGGTCGCCGTACCGACCGAGACCGTGTACGGCCTCGCCGCTGACGCCACCGACCCCGGCGCACTGCGCCGGATCTTCGCGGTGAAGGGTCGGCCCGCCGACCATCCGCTGATCGTCCACCTCCGATCGGCCGAACAGCTCGACGAGTGGGCCGCCACCGTCCCACCGACCGCCCAGCGCCTCGTCGACGCCGCCTGGCCCGGGCCGCTGACCGTCATCCTGCCTCGCGGGCGACGCGTCCTCGACGAGGTGACGGGCGGTCGCGGCACCGTCGGCCTCCGCGTGCCCGCCCACCCGGTCGCGCAGGCGCTGCTCGACCGGTCCGGCCTCGCCTTCGCCGCGCCGTCGGCCAACCGCTTCGGTTCGGTCAGCCCGACGACAGCGCTGCACGTTCTCGACGAACTCGGGGCATTTCTCGATCCCGCTCGCGACGTCATCCTCGACGGCGGCGCGTCCACCATCGGTGTCGAGAGCACGATCGTCGACTGCGCTGTCGATCCGCCGCAGATCCTCCGTGCCGGCAGCGTCACGGAGGAGGAAGTGAGTCGTCTCCTCGACGGCGCGATCGCTCCTGCGGCCGGACCGAGCCGGGCGAGCGGGATGCTCGCCTCGCACTATGCGCCTCGCTGTTCGGTCCGCCTGGTCGACCACGCCGACGATGCGTACGCCTTGCGGGCCGGGACGCCACGGAGCGAGATCCTCGACCTCACCGACGACCTGGTCGTCTACGCCCACGAGCTCTACGCACGGTTGCGTGACGCCGACGCCCGCGGTGTCGCCACGGTGATCGCCGTGCTCCCGCCGGCGGAAGGACTCGGCCACGCGATCCGCGACCGCCTCACGAAGGCCGCCGCTCCGCGCCACTGAGGCCCCAGCTCGATGCCCGGCTGGGCAGCGAGGCGATCAGTCCCAGTCGACCGCGTTGAGGCTCGCGATCCAGAGGTCACGCACGGCGATGATGTCCGGCGTCGGTGCGCCGTCGAAATCGGCGACGGTCAGGCTCACGGTCGACGCTCCGGCGTCGGGGACGACATCGAGCCTGCACCAACACCGGAGTGGGGCGTGGAGATGCACCTCGAGGCGATAAGGAGGATCGTCGTCGAGCACCTCGCCGATCCACGACGCTGCGACCAGCAGGCCCTCGAACGTCTCGACGGGGAGCGCTTCGACCGTGAACGACGGGATGTCACGGGTCGCTCCCGACCACGAGCCGTCGTCCGGCTCGGGCCGGCTCGGCGCCGGAGCAGCCGACTCGGCGAAGATCGCCGGCGCCACCTCCAGATGGCTCAACGCACGGTCTGCCGCCTCGTTGACGGCCTGCATCACTGCGGCATCGCCACCCTGATCGGGGTGATGCCGTCTCGCCAGCTCGCGGCGGGCCGAGCGGACCTCGATGGCGGTAGCGTTCGGCGCGAGACCGAGCACGGCGAATGCGTCGGCGGCGTCAGTCACGGGTCGTTGCGTCACGGAGTTCGGCGTACCGGTCGCGCAGGTTCCCCGGGTCGACGATCTCGTCGATCGGCGTTCCCGTGCCGAGCCCCCACCGCGCCTGCACGTTCTGGTGGTCGGTCCCCTCGACGGCGGCCGCGGCCTGGACGGCGGCACCGGTCGCCACCGCCTGTTCGACGTCGGCGAGGACCACGGCGACGTCGTCGAGCGACGAACGCAACAGCCCGGCGATCACCGCCCGAAGCGCCGACGAGCGGGCTCCGCCCCCGGTCAGCACCACACGTCCGCTCACCGGGGCGTGCCGGAGCAGCGCGTCCAGTGCATCGAGCAGCCCGCAGGCGACCCCGTCGACGGCGGCTCGGGCGAGTTGTTCGCGGGTGACGTCGCTGCGGATGCCGCTCAGGACGCCGGTCGCGTTCGGGCGGTTCGGTGTCCGTTCCCCGTCGAAGTAGGGCAGCAGGAGCGGACGCTCCCCGGTGGCAGCGAGCGCCAGCCGGTCGAACTCGTCGTGATCGACGCCGAGCAGCCGAGCCGTGGCGTCGAGAACCTTGGCCGCATTCGAGGTGCACACGAGCGGGAGGAACCGGCCGGTCGCATCGGCGAATCCGGCGACGGCACCGCTGGGGTCGGCCGTCGGCGTCTCCGACACCGCGAAGGCGGTGCCGGAGGTCCCGATCGAGATCGCCGCATCGCCGCCGCGCAACCCCAGTCCCAGCGCCGCGCCCATGTTGTCGCCGGTGCCGGGCGCCACCGCGAGGCCGTTCCAGTGGCCGGCGATTTCGAGCGGGCCGAGCACGGCGGGCACCGCGTCGCTCCAGTCGCGGTCGGCGTCGATGATCGCGAGGATGTCCCATCGGTACTCACCGGAGGACGGCGACCAGTAGCCGGTGCCCGATGCATCGCCTCGATCGGTCGTGAAGGCACCGGTCATGCGGTGGGTCACGTAGTCGTGCGGGAGCATCACCCTGGCGAGACGCGCCCACTCGTCGGGGTGCGACCTGTGGAGCCACGACAGTTTGGTGGCCGTGAACGCCGCCACCGGCACACTGCCGACCGCGTCTGCCCATGCCTCAGCACCGTCGAGCCGTGTCAGCAACCACCCGGCGTCGGGAGCCGACTCGGTGTCGTTCCACAGCTTGGCCGCGTGCACGGGGCGGCCGGCGGCGTCGAGCGCGACCATCCCGTGTTGCTGGCCCGCCACGCTGACACCGACCACCGAGCCGGCCGGGGTTCCGGCCGGCAGTTGGGCGATCGCCTCGTCCCACGCCCGCTGGAACGCCTTCCACCAGCTCTCGGGATCCTGTTCGCTGCGCGGCGGCGTGACCGCCGGGTGGGCCGCACCGGCCGACGCGACGATCCCACCGGTGTCGAGGTCGCGGATCTCGACCTTGGTGGACTGGGTGGAGGAGTCGACGCCGGCAACGAAGGGCACGCCTGCAAGCTAGTCGTGAGTGTCGGCGATCCAGGTTGCGGCCCGACCCCACGCGTCGTCGTACACGATCTCGGCGACGGGCTTGCGCTTCAGCGACCCGTGGTGGCCCTCGGGTACGCCGAGCGTGATGCACGCCGACAGCGCAACGCTGTCGGGGATCTCGAGCAGCTCGCGGAGTTCGGCCTCGACGCCGAGGTGCCACATCGTGAGCGCCCCGCCGTACCCGAGTGCGCGGGCGGCCAGCAGCAGGTTCTGGCACGCCGGATAGATCGACGCACCCTCGTAGGGCGACGGCGATCGATAGCGGTCGAGGCAGGCGAGGATCACGACCGGCGTGTGCTCGAACCGGTCGACGTAGCGCTGCATCGAGTCGGCGAAACGCGACGGCCGATAACCGTCGGTCTCCCGCTTGGCGTTCCAGCCGGCCCGGAACGCCTCACCGAGGATGGCCTTCGCAGCCACCGCCCGGTCGCCGTCGCGCAACACGAGGAACCGGAACGGCTGACGGTTGGAACCCGATGGGGCGCGACCGGCGTGCCAGAGGATCGCTGCGAGGTCGTCGTCGGGGACCGGCTCGTCGGTGTAGCGACGGATCGCCCGCGTGGTGGCGAGCCCCTCGAGCAGCGCGACTGCAGGAACGCCGCTGGGCTCGGTCACCGTCCCTGGAATTCGGGATCGCGCTTCTCCATGAAGGCGGTGACGCCCTCGGTGAAGTCGTCGGTCCGCAGGAGCGGGAGCAGCTGGAGGAACACGTGGTGGACGTTCTGCTCGAACGTCTCGGTCTCGGCGGCCCGCATCATCCGCTTGATCGCCCGTACGGCCAGGGGTGCATTGGCGGCGATCGCGGTCGCCATCTCCTCGATGCGCTCGGCGAATTCCTCGGCCGGCACCACCTGGTTGACGAGACCGAGCTCGAATGCCTCGGCGGCGCTTAGCGTGCGCCCGGTGAACGCGATCTCGGCTGCCTTGGCATAGCCGACCATCCGCGGCAGCAGCCAGGTGCCGCCGCTCTCGGGCAGGATGCCGCGCTTCGCGAAGCCCGGATTGAGCTTGGCGTTCTCGGCGGCGATGCGGATGTCGCACCCGAGCGCGAGGTCGAGGCCGTAACCGGCCGCGCCGCCGTTGAGCGCACAGATCGTCGGCGTGTCGAGGTTGTGCAGGACGACGGGCGGTGCCGAACGCAGATCGAACTCACCGGTGAAGCCGGCGGTGTCACCGTCACCGCCGCCGAGGTTGCCGAGGCCACCCTTCGGGCCTGCCATCTGGGCCTGCAGGTCGAGACCGGCGCAGAACGCACGCCCCGAGCCCGTCAGGACGATGCAGCGGACGTCGGGATCGCGATCGGCACGCAGCAGGAGATCGCTGATCTGCTGCAGCATGATGCCGGAAATCGTGTTCATCCGTTCCGGAGCGTCGAGTGTCAGCGTCGCGACGTGCTCCACCACCTCGTAGCGGACCTCGTCGCGCCCCGTGTCGTGAAGGGTGTCATGAAGGGCGGCTGGTGTCGTTTCTGGCATCTGAGCTGCGGCATCGTTCACAGTCCCGAAACGTAGTGGCTTCCTTTCGGGCCCGACGACGCCTACACTTTCCGCACCTTATGAGTACGGGCATCCCGCCCGTACCCCAACAAGGGGGAGAAACCACAACATGCAGAAATCACGCGTGAAGCGCGTCGGTGCACTGCTGGTCGGGCTGACGCTCGTTGCCGCCGCCTGCGGCAGCGACGACGACAGCTCGTCGAGCACCGAAGCACCGGCAGGTACCGACGCAGCGGTCGAGGAGACCACCGCCCCGGACACCACCGACGACATGACCGAGGAGACCACCGCCCCGGACACCACCGACGACATGGCCGAAGACGACATGGCCGAGAGCGAGACCGTCCAGGCCGCCCCGACGTGCACCGGCGACAGCGACGGTGTCCTGACCATCGCGACCGTGCTCCCGGAGACCGGCAACCTGGCCTTCCTCGGCCCGCCCGAGTTCGCCGGTGCCGAACTGGCGATCCAGGAGATCAACGAAGCCGGCGGCGCACTCGGCGCCGACGTCGTCCTCGACCAGGGCGACTCCGGCGACACCTCGACCGACATCGCCAACCAGACCGTCGACCGTCAGCTCGCTGCCGGTGGTGACGCGTTCGTGGGCGCGGCGTCGTCCGGTGTGTCGTTCACGTTCATCGACAAGCTCGTCGAGAACTGCAAGATCCACTTCAGCCCGGCCAACACCTCGCCGGACTTCACCGACTACGCCGACGACGGCCTGTACTTCCGTACCGCCCCGTCCGACGTGCTGCAGGGTCGCGTGCTCTCCGATCTCATGATCGAAGAGGGCGTCACCACGGCCAGCTTCATGGCGCTGCAGGACCCGTACGGTGAAGGTCTGCTCAAGTACTCGACCGAGCCGTTCGCGGATCAGGGCGGCGAGATCGTGGACCAGTTCACGTACGACCCGCAGGCTGCCGAGTTCTCGGCCGAGGTCGACCGCGTCGTGTCGGGTGATCCCGAAGCGCTCGTGATCATCGGCTTCGAGGAGACCTCGAAGATCCTGACGTCGCTGTTCGAGGCGGGCTACACCCCCGCGGCGGGCAAGAAGATCTACCTGGTCGACGGCAACGTCGGCAACGCACTCGGCGAGCAGCTGCCCGTCGGGTCGATGGAAGGCATCCGCGGCACCCTGCCTGCAGCCGAGATCACCGGTGACTTCCAGGATCGTCTCCTGGCCGTCGACCCGGAGCTCATCGACTTCAGCTACGGCCCGGAGACCTACGACGCGGTGGTCATCGTGGCACTCGCTGCGCAGATCGCCGGCACCGATGATCCTGCAGCGATCGCTGCTCAGATCAACGGCGTCACCCGTGACGGCGAGAAGTGCACCACGTACGCAGATTGCGTGGCGCTGATCGAAGCCGGCACCGACATCGACTACGACGGACCTTCGGGCCCGCAGACGTTCGGCCCCGAAGGCGAGCCGACCGAAGCGAGCTTCAAGATCCTGACCTACGATGCGAACAACCAGGTCGAGGCCGGCACCCCGACCGAGTTCCGCTTCGCCAAGATCTGATCACTCGGATCTGAACTGAACACCCCGTGACGGGGGCCGCCTTCGGGCGGCCCCCGTTTCGCGCCCCGACCTCAGTCGTTGACGAACTGCTGGACGACGTTGCGGCAGTCGGCTTCGTCGAGGAATGCCTGCTTGAACTCACGGCGTTCGAACCGGAAGATCTCGGGTTCCAGGGACGACACGACCTTCTCGACCGCGTTGAACCAGATGCCGACGACACCTTGGACCACGCCGTCGTGGAGTTGGTCGTTGCGTCCGTCGTCGACGCCGAACACCCCGCCACGAGACCGGCGGTCGCGACCGCGGCCACCACCGCCGTTCGACGTCGAGGGCGGGCCATCCGGGCGACCCCGGCGATCAGCGGGCCTTGGCCAGGGTGCCGAGGTAGAGCTCGATCACCTTGGGGTCGTGCAGCAGCTCCTCGCCGGTGCCGGTGTAGGCGTTGCGGCCCTGGTCGAGGACGTATCCCCGATCGCAGATCTGCAGGCACCGAGCGGCGTTCTGCTCGACCATGATGATCGACACGCCGGTCGAGTTGACCTCTTTCACACGGTCGAACACCTGGTCCTGCAGGACCGGTGAGAGACCGGCGCTCGGCTCGTCGAGCAGGAGCACCGACGGCTCCATCATCAGCGCACGGCCCATCGCCAGCATCTGTCGCTCGCCGCCCGAGAGCGAGCCGGCGCGTTGATCGATCCGTTCTCCGAGGCGCGGGAAGATGTCGACGACCTGGTCGATCATCTCGTCGACACCAGACTTGCGGAGGTAGCCCCCCATCTCGAGGTTCTCACGGATGGTCAACGACGGGAACACGTTGTTGATCTGCGGCACGTATCCGATCCCCCGCGCCACGAGGAAGTTCGCCTTCTTGCCCGTGACGTCGTCACCTCGATACCACACGGTGCCGTCGGTGATCTTGATCAAGCCGAACAGGGCCTTGAGCATCGTCGACTTCCCGGCACCGTTGGGGCCGATGATGCCGATCAACTCGCCGTCGCCGAGCACCAGTTCGGCGCCGTTGAGGATGTTGACACCGGGGACGTATCCGGCCACGACGTTCTGGACGTGGATCAGCGGATCAGACATCGTTGGCGCTCCCCTGGTTCGGCTCGTCTCCAGCGGCATCCGCCGGATCCGGTTCGTCGTCGGCGACGACCTCGCGGATCTCCTCGGTGAGCGCCGCGTGGGACGACCCGAGATAGGCGTCGACGACCGCCTGGTTCTCACCGATCGAACGCGGCGGGCCCTCGGCGATGATCGTGCCCTCGGCCATGACGACCACCCAGTCGGAGATGTCCTGCACGACGTCCATGTCGTGCTCGACGAACATCACGGTGATGCCTTCGGAGCGAAGGCGTTTCACGTGGCCGAGCAGCGACTGCGTCAGCGCCGGGTTGACTCCGGCCATCGGCTCGTCGAGCATGATCAGCGCCGGCTGGGCCATCATCGCCCGGGCCATCTCGAGCAACTTGCGCTGACCACCCGAGAGGGCGCCTGCGTACTCGTCCTTCATGTGGATCATGTTGAACTCGTCGAGGATCTCGAGCGCCCGCTGCTCGACCTCGCGTTCCTGCCCCCGCCAGCCGCTGAACAGTGCCCGTCCCATCCCCTCACCGGTCTGGCCCTGCGCTGCGAGCATCATGTTGTCGAGCACCGACATCTTGGCGAGGACCTTGGTGAGCTGGAAGGTGCGCACCATGCCCTTCTCGGCGAGTTCGTACGAGCGCACGCCACTCGTCGTCTCGCCGTTGAACACGACGGTGCCGGTGTCGGGCGAATCGAAGTTGGTGAGCAGGTTGAAGAACGTCGTCTTGCCCGCACCGTTCGGGCCGATCAGCGCCGTGATCGCACCGCGCTGGATCTCCACGTGTTCGACGTCGACGGCGCGCAGGCCGCCGAAGGACCGGCTGACGTCGGTGGCGACGAGGATCGGGTCGGGCTTCGCCGCACCGGGCTCCTTGACCACGCCGTCGAACATCCCGATGGCCGGGTTCTCCCAGTCGCGTTGCAGCCCCGCGGCCCCGCCACCCCCCGAGGTGCTCCCGAACTGGATCGGGTCGTCGGACGTCTTGTCACTTTCTGGCATCGATCGCAATCTCTCGTTTGTCGCCGAAGATGCCCTGTGGTCTGTAGATCATCAACAGCATCAGCGTGAGTCCGACGAGCATGAATCGGACCGGACCGACCTGGGATCGTTCCATGATCGCATCCGGCATGATGTCGTTGTCGATCAGCTCGATCAGGATGTTCTCCGTGAACGACAGGATGATCCAGAAGAGCATCGAACCGATCACCGGACCCCAGATCGTGGCGAGGCCGCCGAGAATCGCCGCGGTCAGTGCGAAGAACGTCTGTTGGGTCGCGTAGTTGTCCGGTTGCACCGAGTTCTGCTGGACGGCGTAGAAGATGCCGGCGAGCGTGCCGAACGAGCCGCCGAGGATCAGCGACTGCATCTTGAATCGGAACACGTCCTTGCCGAGCGCCGTTGCGGCGTCCTCGTCCTCGCGGATCGAGCGCAGGACCCGTCCCCACGGCGACTTGACGAGACGCCAGACCAGGAACACCGACAGCAGGACGAGTGTCCACCCGACCGTCAGCTCCCACAGGTCGGCGCCGCTGAACTCGAGGTTGAGGCGGTCGAACAGGCGGAAGCCGTAGGTGTTCGTGTTGTCGAACGGGTTCCAGTTCTGGAAGCTGTTGGCGAACCCGTTGATCCCGTTGGACCCACCGGTGGTGTCGCTGAGCACGGCGGCGCGCACGATCAGCCTGATGATCTCGCCGACCGCGATCGTGACGATGGCGAGATAGTCGGCTTTGAGTCGTAGCGTCGGCAGGCCGAGCAGGATGCCGAGGACGACGCCGGCGAGCAGACCGACGATGATGCCGACCCAGAGCGGCGCGCCGAACGTGTTCGTCGTGATCCCGACGCCGTAGGCACCCACCGCCATGAACGCCACCTGGCCGAAGTTGAGCAGCCCGGTGTAGCCGAAGTGGAGGTTCAGCCCGATCGCGGCGAGCGCGAAGATGATCGCCTGCTGGGAGATGCCCGAACGGAACGAGTTGGAGATGATCGAGTTCCAGTCCACGGGGCTATCCGATCCGTTCCGCTCGTCCGAAGATTCCCTGCGGCCGGAAGAGCAGGATCACGATCATCACGAGCAGCGCACCGACGTTCTTGAGCTCCGGGGCGACGACGAGCGTTGCCATGAACGTGAAGACGCCGATCACGAGTCCGCCGACCATCGCTCCGAAGTCGGTGCCCAAGCCGCCGAGGGTGACGGCGGCGAACACCAGGAGGAGGAGCTGCTGGCCCATCAGCCAGTTGATCTGGCTGTTGAGGCCGAAGAAGATCGCCCCGGCGCTCACGAGTGCACCGCCGACGAACCAGACCGAGGTGACCACGCGATCGACGTCGATACCCGTCGATGCGGCGAGGTCGTTGCTGTCGGCGACGGCGCGCATCGCCTTGCCCATCTTCGTGCGCCGGAGCCCGATCGCGGTGCCGACCAGGAGGATCACACCGACGACGATGATCGCCAGCTCCTTCGGCAGCACGTCGACCGGACCGACCGAGAACAAGATGTCGGTCTGCACGGCGTACTGCTCGTAGGGGCGTGACCGCTCGCCGAAGAGGAACAGGAAGAAGAAGCGGAGGAACAGAGCGAGGCCGATCGAGATGATCATCATCGCGGTCAGCCCGGTCCCCCGTTTGCGCAACGGCCGCCACATCCCGATGTCGACGGCGGCCGAGCCGAGGCCGCCGAAGAAGAAGGCCAGGATCGCGGCGAGCACGAAGTTGATCCCCAGGATCGAGTTGAAGAAGTACGCGACGAGCGCACCGAACACGATCTGTTCCGACAGCGCGAAGTTCACCAGCCCGGTCGTGCCGTAGATCAACGAGAGGCCGATCGCACAGAGGCCGATGATCAAGCCGAAGATGACGCCTTCGAACATGAGCCGGGCGGCTCGCGTGAGCAGGCTGTCGCTGGTCTTGTCGCGTGCGGCTCCTGCGGCATCACCCTCGGCGAGGTTGAACAGCACCCGAGTCGGCTGCCCGATGCGAGCGTCGACCGGCAGCACCTGCTTGTCGGCGCGCACCAACTCGACCCCTTCGGGCAGCGTGTCGACGTCGAGTTCGACGGCGTACTGTCCCGGTCCGGGCAGCGGCACCGACACGTACCCGGTCGCGTCGGAGGTTCCCCGACCGATCTCTGACCCGACCGACTGGAGTTCACGGTCGACGATCACCGCTTCGTACACGATGATGTCGGTACCTTCGACCGGGTCGCGCTCGGAGCCGTCGTCGGGTTTCGCGAGCAATGTGGTCTCGACCGATTCACCGCTCGACTGCGCCGAGACCGACGCCGAGGGCAGCAGCCCCAGCATGCCGATCACGCACAGGAGCGCCCCGATGAGGCTGAGACTCCGCCGCCCCGCGGCGTGGGATGTTGACATAGCGGCAGGAGCTTAGGCGGTTGCGGTCGTGTCGAACGAGAAACGGCGTTCATCGAGCGTTTCCGACGCGTGAACTCTGCGGTCACCGGGGCCGGACGGCTCGAGCCCGGCGAGCAGGAAGTTGACCGTGACGACCCAGAGCGCGGTGGCGCCCGCGACGTGCGCGGCCACCAGGACGGCGGGCACCCCACTGAAGTACTGGAGATATCCGACGCCGCCCTGCACCACAGCGAGGAACATCCAGGTGGTGACGTACCACGACAGCTGATCCGAGAGCCGTCCGGACGGCCCCTGGGTGCGCCGCAGCATCACGGCGAGGACGAGGAACACCGCAACGGCGATCCAGACGGTGACGCTGTGGATCTCCGCGACCGCGGAGATGTCGAACCCGTAGCGCCTCGCCGTCTCGTCGCCGGCGTGCGGGCCGGCACCGGTGACGACGGTGCCGGTGACGAGCGACGCCGCGACGAATGCGCCGAGCGCCAAGAACAGTGCGGTGATCGACCGTGTGACGCCCACGCTGGCCCGACCGCCGACCGGTTCGGGCCGGGACCGGTGCGCAGCGACGAGGCCGAACGCGATCGAGATCATCGCGAGGACGAAGTGTGACTGCACGAGCGTTGGGTGCAGGTCACCCCGCACAGCGAGCCCGCCGACGACACCGTTGCCGAGAATCGTGAGCAGGACGGCCACCGCAGGCAGCTTCAACCCGCTGCGGCGGGGCCACACTCGGAACGATCCGACCGCGAGCAGGAGCGTCGGAATGCCGATGACCCCGCTGAGGAGACGATTGATCTGTTCGATGGCGGCGTGACCGCTCGACACGTCGATGAAGCGCTCGTTGTTGCAGTTCGGCCAATCGTCGCACCCGAGCCCACTCCCCGTGAGGCGGACGACGGCACCGGCCACCGTGAGGAAACAGACGCCGACGACGGTGATGATCGCGATCTGCCGGAACCGGCGCAATGACAACGTGAAACGCGGTCGGATCCCGTCACTGGCCATACATCCGACACGATACGACTAGCGTCGGCCGGGTGCTGAGTTCGTTCGACGACTTTCCGATCCATCAGACGTCACACCCGATCGTGCAGACGGCGTCGACCGACATCAACCACTACGACCGGTACTTCTTCAACGGCTACACCAAGGACACCCGACTGTTCTTCGCACTCGCGATGGGGCTGTACCCGAACCGCCACGTCGCCGACGCATCGTTCAGCGTCGTGGTCGACGGCGGCACCGTCGATGCGCGTCAGATCAGCGTCCACGCGTCCCGTCGCGCTCCCGCCGACCGCGTGGACGCGAACGAGGTCGGACCGATCCGCGTCGAGGTGCTCGAACCGCTGAACGCGCTGCGCCTCGTGGTCGAGGCGCCCGAGCAGGGGCTGCGAGCCGACCTCACGTTCGTGCGTCGCTCGGCGCCGATCGAGGAGGATCACTTCCGCCAGCAGATCGGACTCCGCGTCACGTTCGACTACACCCGGCTCACGCAGTTCGGCGGCTGGGAGGGTTGGATCGAGGTCGACGGCGAACTGACCGATCTCGCCCCGGGGGAGACCGTGGGCAGCCGCGATCGCTCGTGGGGGATCCGACCGGTCGGTGAACGCGGCTCGACCGGCGCTCCGGTCGCCGACCCGCAGTTCTTCTGGCTGTGGGCGCCGGTCAACTTCGACACGTTCTCGACGCACTTCGACGTGAACGAGTACTTCGACGGCAAGCGGTGGCACGAGAGCGGCTTCGTCGTCCCGATCTCCGATCACGAGGGCTCCCATCCGGCAGTGGCGATGCGTTCGGTCGACTACGAGATCGCCTGGCGCCCGGGCACGCGGACCGCCTCGTCGTTCGAGTTGGTGATGACGCCCTGGGACGGCGAGGCGTCGACCATTCGGCTCGAGCCGTTGTTCGAGTTCCACATGTCCGGTCTCGGCTACCTGTCGCCCGAGTGGTCCCATGGCGTGTGGAAGGGCGAACTCGCCGTGGGCGGAGAGCGTTGGGACCTCCCGGTCGACGACCCGCTGGCGCCGAACAACGTCCACGTGCAGTCGATCGTTCGAGCGACCACCTCGGGCGGCATCGGGGAGCACGTCGGGCTCGGGGTGCTGGAACAGCTCGCGATCGGGCGCCACGATCCCACGGGGCTCGAGGGCATCTTCGACGGCTTCGCCGGCTGATCGCCGCGCCGCGGGACCCGGTCGTCACGTGTGACGGATCGTCATCCCACCGTCGACGACGATCGTCGCGCCGTTCACGTAGCTCGAACTCGGCAGGCAGAGGTTGAGCGTCATGTGCGCCACCTCCTCCGGGTCGCCGTAGCGACGCAGCGGGACGCGACGCCGGGCGTAGGTCTCCTTCGCATCGGCCGGGATCGCCTGGGTCATGCCGGTGTCGATCGGACCGGGACAGATGCAGTTGACGGTCACACCGTGACGGCCGAGCTCGACCGCGAGGCTGCGGGTGAGGCCGGTGACGCCCGCCTTCGAGGCGGCGTAGGCGGCGAGGCCGGCCGTGGCGACGATCGACTCGGTCGACGCAATGTTGACCACGCGCCCCGCTCCCGACTCGATCAGGTGCGGAGCGGCCGAGCGGACGAGCCTGGCGTGCGACGTGAGGTTGACATCGAGCGTTCGCGCCCAGTTGTCCTCGAACTCGGCCTCGTCCTGGAAAGCCGAGTTGACCAGCGAGACACCGGCGTTGTTGACCACGATGTCCAGGCGTCCCGCCCAGGCGATCGTCCGGTCGACGAGCGATCGCAGCCCGGCGACGTCACCGACGTCGCACGGCACGCCCAACGCCGACGTGTCGCCGTGCGCCGAGCGGATCTCGTCGACGACCTCGGCGACGCGGTCCGGCACCAGGTCGGCAACCACGACGCGGGCACCCTCGTCGGCGAACAGCCGAGCGGTGGCGAACCCCATCCCGCTGGCCGCACCGGTGACGATCGCAACCTTGCCGTCGATCGACCGCGACAGCCGACTGAGACGCGTCACGACGTCCACCAACGCCGGGTTCCAGCGATCCTGACGGCGTGGAGTCCGGTTCGCTCATTCATGAGCGAACCGTACCGCTCCCGCGGATGATGGGCTCTGGCGACGCGTCGGGACGTGATTCGACATCGCTGGGCGAGTTGGCGTCAGTGGCGCACTTCGTAGAACGAATTGACCGAGTGCTCGACGCCGAGGGTCCGGAATCGGGTGAATCCCGCCGCGTGCGCCATCTCCCTGGCGCGCGACTCGGGCAGGCCGAGCGTTCCGAGCCCGGCACCATCGGGCTGGGACAGCGCAGATGACATGCACGACAGCACGCTGATGCCGTACATCAGCGACGCCATCGGGTTCTTCTCGACGTTCTCGGCGAAGGTCTCGCGCCCCTTGATGTCGACGAGCAGCCAGGTGCCGTCCGGGGCCAGCGCGGCGGAGATCGCGTGGATCATGCCCTGCGGGTCGGTCATGTCGTGGATGCAGTCGAACGTCGTCACGAAATCGACCGAGTGGTCGATGGGCAGCGGTTCGTCGCGCGGATCGACGAAACGGACGTTGTCGGCCTGCTCCTCACGGCGGCGGTGTTCCGCACGCTCGAGTGCGTACTGCGAGATGTCGTAGCCGACGAAACGGCTGTTCGGGAATGCATCGGCCATCAGCAGCACCGCTCCCCCGGCGCCACAGCCGATGTCGGCCACCGTGATACCGTCGCTGAGCCGTTCCACCAGACCGTCGAGTTCGGGCAGCACCGTGGGGATCAGGTGATGGCGGTTCCACGGCTCGAAGCTGCGCTCGATACCGACGGCCCCTTCGGGTCCGTGGCTGTCGTAGTCGTGGCCGAGACCGCTGCGGAAGCTGTCCGGCATCACCTCGAGCGCCGCCATCGTCTGTGGGAATCGATGGAACATCCCCATCCCGAAGGCCGGATGATCGGGCGATGCCAACACGGCGACCGCCTCGGGCGTCAACCAGAAGCGCTCGGGCGTGGCCGCGGTGTCGACAGCGATCAGCTTCGACGCGGCCTGGTTGTACGCCCACTCACGCACCCATCGCTCGTCGAGGCCGGTGTGGTCGGCGAGTTCCTGCGTCGACAGCGGCTCGGCCGCGGCGGCCAGAGCGCTGTAGAGGCCGAGCCGGTCACCCAGGTGGATCATACCGGCGGTCACAGCCCCACTGAGTTGGGTGAAGACGGAGAACGAGTAGTACTTCAGTCGATCGGGATCGGGAGCTTCAGCCATCTCACGAAGGTACTGTCGCTCGCCGTCAGCGGGTGCGTTGGTCGGCGGGCAGGTGCTCGACGTCGCTCAGCTTCGACAGACCGAACGAGTAGCCGTCCTCGAGTTCCATTGCTTCGACCCGGCTGATCGATGTGTGTCCCAGCACGAACCGGTCCCACTCCCACGGTGTCGGATCGAGCCCGAGCATGTGGCCGATCGTGACCGAGTTCGTTCCGGCGTGCGCGACGAGCGCGATCCGGGCACCTGGTTCGGCGATCTGCCAGACCGGGAGTTCCATCTCCGTGCGCACCACCCCGCGATCGGCGAGGAACTGCGTGACACCGGCTCGAATGCGGGCGACGAAATCGCGCATCGACTCGCCGCCGTTCAAGCCGTGCCAACGGTCCTCGGCCTTGCGACCCTTGAGCTCGGCGTAGGCCTCTGCCGCCTTCTCGGCGGGTGTGCCGTGCCACAGGGGATCACGGATCTCCTCGAGCCAGGGATCGACGACCTCCCCTCGTCCGAGCGCCTCGAGCAACGGCGCCGCCGTCTGGCGTGCGCGCACGAGCGGCGACACGAGCACCTCGTCGAACTCCTCGCCGGCCAGTGCCTGGGCCAACTGCTGCGCCTGGTGGTGCCCCAGGTCGGTGAGCGGCGGGTCAACGATGGTCAGACCTTCGCGGACCCACTCCGGTTCGCCGTGGCGTATCAACACGATCTCCATGACGCTCGACACTACGGCCGTCGCGCCCCGGCCCGACCGGACCGTTTGCGTCGGCCCAGATCGCCGGGGTCGACGTCGACGCCGACACGAAAGCTCGGAGTGCTGGTCGGTCGAGGGGACGGGCGGGCCCGGGCGTGCGGGTCGAGCGATAGCTTGCCGCCAGTGATGAACGAGACCGGCGCAGCTCCGGGCTGGTACGCCGATCCCATGCGGCGCTACGAGCACCGGTACTACAACGGCCGGGAGTGGACCGCCGACGTCGCCTCCGGCGGCCAGCGTTTCGTCGATCAGCTCGGGCTGGAGCCGACGGGCGGCGCGCCCGCGGCCGGGTCGGCCACTCGGCAACGATCGGGCACCAACGCCGCGGCGACGACCGCCATGGTGCTCGGCATCGTCGCCGTCTCGATCGCCTGGCTGCCCTTCCTCGTCGTGCTCGGTGCGATCGCTGCGGTGCTCGCGATCGTGTTCGGCGTGATCGGTCTCCGACGCTCACGCGTCACGGGCACCGGCCGTTCGTACGCCATCGCCGGCCTCACCACTGCGGTCGCTGCGCTCGCCGCGGCCGTCATCGGCGTGGTGCTCACCGGGACCGTGCTCGAGGTGTACGACGACTATCTGAACCCTGCGCCGAACGAGGTCGAGGTCACCTCGTGTGAGCTCCAAGGCGCGCGGGCAACCATGACCGGAGAGATCACGAACACCGGTGAGCGGGTGGCGGACTACTCGGTGCTGGTCGGCTTCGTTCGTCCGGGCACCGACAACACGCACCGGACCGAGCGCGTCGATGTCGACGACGTCGCCCCCGGAGCCACGTCCGAGTTCACCGCCCAGAGCCAGGTCGACCTCGACGACATCGATTGCATCGTCGTCGACGTCAACGGACCACTGCCGTTCGGCATCGCGGTCGACTGACCGACGACACAGTGGGCACACGCCCCGTCAGACCGTGGTGGCCGAGACCCAGGCGTCGTAGAGGCTGCGGTACACGCCGTCGCGCGTGATCAGATCGTCGTGGTGGCCGTCCTCGACGAGGACGCCGTGGTCGAGCACCAGGACCCGATCGGCGCGGGCGGCCGTCGACAGCCGATGAGCGATGGCGATGGTGGTACGAGACGCCGCGAGCCGTTCGAGGGCTCGGGCGATGCGGACCTCGGTGAGCGCATCGACCGACGACGTCGCCTCGTCGAGGATGAGCACGTCGGGGTCCGCGAGACCGGCGCGGAGCAGCGCAACGAGCTGCCGCTCCCCCGCCGAGAGTTGGTCGCCGCGCTCGCCGACGCGCGTCGACAACCCCTCGCCGAGCGAGTCGACCCAGTCCTGCACGCCGAGGTCGGCGACCACCTGTTCGACGTCACGGTGCTTGGCGTGCTCCCAGGCGAACGCGATGTTCGCCTCGACGGTGTCGTCGAACAGGAAGGGCTCCTGCGAGACGACGACGAGACGGCTGCGCAGCTCCGCTCGGCTCACCCTCCGCAGCGGCACGCCACCGAGGTCGATCTCGCCGATCGTCGGGTCGGCGAACCGTGCGATCAGGCGACCGAGCGTGGTCTTGCCCGAACCCGTCGAACCGACCAACGCCACCTGCTGCCCGGCGGGGATCGTGATGTCGAGGTGTTTGAGCACCGCATCGTCGGCGCTGTCGTCCGAACGGCTCCGGTAGGCGAACGTCACGTCGCGGACGTCGATCTGCAGCTTGCCCGCCGGGAGCGGGATCGGATCGTCGGGTTCCGGCGGCCCGACCGGCATGTCGAGCACCGACAGCACGCGACGCAGGCCGGCCACGGCCATCTGCGTGGTGTCGATGATCTCGGTGAACTCCGCGATCGGTTCCAGGAACCGGTACGTGAGGAACATGAAGCCGATCAGCGCTCCGGCGGTGAGCCCACTCGCCGGGCCCAACCAGACGCCGACCCCGACGACTGCGCTGACCGTCAGCGCCGAGAACACCTCACCCGACGGGAACAGGAACGCCCCGAGACGGGCCGCCTTGATCTGGGCGGTCGTCTTGACCTCGACGGCGTCGCGGACGTCGGCGGCCATCGTGGGCCCGGCACCGTACGCCCGGATCGTCGGTGCGCCGGACACGACCTCGGCGATCGTGCCCAACATCTGGCCGTTGCCGTGCCTCGCGCGATCGTAGGCGACCAACAGGCGTGCCTGCACGAACCGCAGCACGAACACCAACGGCAACGCGACGACGAACGCCACCAGAGCGAGCTGCCAGTTGATGGCGAGCATCACGCTGGCGACGATCAGCATCAGGGTGCCGTCGATCAGCCAGGCGAGGCCACCCCACTGGAAGAACTGGGCGAGCGTCTCGATGTCGCTCGTCACCCGAGCGACCAGACCACCTCGGCGCTCGTCGTTGTGGTCGGCGAGGCTGAGCTGGTGGATGTGGCGGATCAGCCGTACCCGCAGGTCGTGCAGGGCCCGTTCACTGCGCTCGCCGAGGCGCAGTGCGGCCATCCGGTAGGCGAGGCCGGAGACGACGACGGCGACGACGGCGATCGCCGCCATCTGCACGATCACGTCGAGTTGGACGTCGCCGTCGGCGAGCCCGTTGTCGATGGCCTGTTGGATCAGCAGCGGCACCACGACGCGGCCGGCCGCCCCGATCGCAGCCAACAACCAGGTGACCCCCAGCCCCTGCCGCAGGATCGGCGCGGTCTCGAGACCCCTGCCGATCGTGCGAACCGCCGAGTCCTCGCTGGTCGGCGGCATGGTGCCGGCCTTCACGGCGATGGTCGGATCGAGCACGCTCACGACATCACCGCCCCGGGCGCGACCTGGGGCGCGGGCCCCGCCTCCGGCACCTCGGAACGGTCGGCCTCGAACGCCTCCACCAGATCCCGGTACGGGGCGGTCGACGCCATCAGCTGGTCGTGTGTGCCATGCGCCGCCACCCGCCCGTCGGCCACGAAGACGACGTCGTCGGCCAGGGCGATCGTCGAGGGACGTGACGCGACGAGCAGCACCGACGAGTCGGCCAGATCGTGGCGCAGGTTGTCGAGCACGATCGCCTCCGTCGACGGATCGAGCGCCGAGGTGGTGTCATCGAGCACGAGCAGCGACGGCCGCCGCACGAGGGCACGAGCCAGCGCCAGTCGTTGACGCTGGCCACCGCTGAGGCTGACGCCGCGCTCGCCGACGATCGTGTCGAGCCGGAGCGGGAGCCGCTCGACGAACTCGGTGGCGGCTGCCAGGCGGAGCGCTTCCCACACCTCGTCGTCGGAGAACGCCTCGCCGAGGCAGACGTTGTCGCGGACGGTTCCGCCCATCAGGAACGCCTCCTGGAACACGATGCACCGCGAGCCGTCGGCCAGTGCGACGGCGCCGGTCGTCGGTCCGACGAGCCCGATGGCGAGCTGTGCGAGCGTCGACTTCCCTGACCCGGTCGGGCCGACCAGAGCGGTGACGTTGCCCGCAGGCAGTACGACCGACACGTCGCGAACAGTGGGCGGACCATCGCCCTCGTGGGCGAACGACACGCCGTCGAACGCGATGCCCACACCGGCCGGCGCGGTCGCGATCCGGTCCACCGGGTCCGGCTCGATCGGTTCCTGCAGCACTTCCTGGATCCGGTTCCAGGCCGAGATGGATCGAGGGAGCTCCGACAGCGTGAAGCCGATCAGGCGCAGTGGAAACACGAGCAGGGTGAACAGGAAGATCACGCCGGACACCTCGCCGACGGTGACATCGCCGGACCGGACACGCACGGCGCCGATGACGACCAACAGGATGTTGGTCAGCGACGGGATCACGTCGAGCAACGCCTCGAACCAGGTACGGAGGCGGATCGCCTTGACACGAGACCCGCGCACCTGATCGGCGAGACCTGCCAACCGTTCGGTCTCGCGCTCCTCGGCCCCGTAGGACTTGACGAGCTGCACTCCCTCGAAGCTCTCGTGGACCCCGGCGGAGAACTCGCCGAGCTGGTGCTGTGCCCGGGCGAAGTGCGCCGACACCGACCGTTCGTACACGACGTTGGTGACCACCAGGAGCGGGAAGACGACCATCGCCACCACGCCGAGCGGCCAGTCGATCACCAGCATCCAGAGCGTCGAGACGACCACCATGATCACGGTGCCGGTGGCGAACGGAATCGGAGCGAGCACGCCGACGGTGGCCTCGGCGTCGACGCCCGCTCGGGCCACGAGGTCGCCGTCCGCGCGGCGGTTGTGCCAGCTCATCGGCTGGTGGATGTACCGGTCGACCACCGCGTTGCTGTAGATCTGCGCGACTCGCCACTGCGTGATCGAAGCGAACGTACGCCTGACCACGATCGCCACCGCCCGCACCACCCCGATGCCGAGGACGAGCGCGAGCCCTGCCACCACCGTGGCGGTGGCGACCTCGCCATCTTCGAACCGCGGCACCACGACGTTGTCGATCACCCAGCTGATCGCGAAACTCGACGCCACCGTGAGCAGGGCAAACACCGCAGCGCCGCTCACGGCGATCGCGAAGAGCTTCGGCTGCAGCCGCACCATCGACCAGATGAAGTGGGCGTTGCGCCGAGCACGCGCAGTCGCACCGGTGCGTCCGTCGACGTCCACCGCGCCGGATTCGTCGACCTGCTCGCTCACACGACGTTTCTACCAGCGACCGCCCGCCATATCGTCAAGGTTTGTGACGACCGACTCGACGACGCAGCCTCCGCCGGAGTCGACCATCCCGAGTCACATCCCCGGGGCCGAACCCGGGCCCTGGCGTCGGTCCCGGACCCGCAAGGTGCTCCTGGTCACCGCGGTCGTCGGGCTGATCGTGTTCTGGATCTGGGCCCTGTTCTTCGCGTCGAAGGAGGCCGTCAACAAGATCGACGACCGGGCGTGGGCCGACAGAGCCGAATCGATCTGCGCCCGCTACGACCTGCAGATCCGTGCTCTCGAGGCCGAGAGCTCCGCCGATCTCCAGGTGCGCGCAGCGCTCGTGGTCGAATCGACCGACCTCCTGTCGGACATGCTCGACGAGGTCATGGCGGTCACGCCCTCCGACGAGAAGGGCCAGGCGATCGTCCCGGCCTGGGAGGACGACTACCTCACCCTGCTCGCCGATCGCTACCGCTACGCGGAGCAACTGGCGCGCGGCGAAGACGGCCCGTTCACCGAGACCGCCGTGCAGGGCGTGCCGATCACCGAGCGGATCGAGACCTTCGCCGGCGACAACGAGATGCCCAGCTGTGCGCCACCGCGTGGCTCGATCGTCTGATCACGCGAGCGTCTTGATCACCCTGGCCGGCACCCCGGCCGCGACGCAGTTGTCCGGCAGGCGCCCGGTGACGACGCTGTTCGCTCCCACCACGACGTGTCGTCCGATGACGGCACCCGGCAACACGACCGTGCCGTGGCCGAGCCACGACCCGTCACCGATCGACACCGGGCGTTCGGGCATCATCTGCTTCGAGATCGGTAGATCGAGATCGAGATAGCCGTGATTCTGATCGGTGATGTACACGTGGTGGCCGGTCCACACGTCGTCGCCGATCGTGATCTGCAGGTGCCCGACGATGCCACTCCCCTTGCCGATCAGGCACCGGTCGCCGACCGAGATGACCGGATCGGAGACCATCTCCTGGCCGGGCACCATGCCCGCCGACAGTGTGATCTGAGGGCCGAACAGCGTCCCGGTGCCGATGTGGATGTAGCGCTCGTTGAAGACGGCGTTCGCAGGGAAACAGATCACACTGCCGGGTCCGAACGCACCGAACCGTCGGCCCCGGCGAGTATCCGGGCCGATTGCGCCGAGCTCGACGGCCGTTTCCCAGGCCCGGATCACCAGCTCGCCCGTCGCCCGCTTCAGGCCGGTGCGCACGCGCTGCACCACGGTGTCGGGAACAGGCGGGCGCTCGAGCACGCCGGGGAACGCTAGTGCGCCGACCGTTGGTCCCTACAGTGAGAGCCCAGTGACCAGCCGCCCCGTTGCCTCGTCGACCACCGCGTCCGCAGTGCGGCCGCCGTTCGGTTCGATCACCGACGTCGCCGGCGTCGAGGTCGGCCACCACCAGCGCACTGGCCGCGGCTGGCAGACCGGCACCACCGTGGTCTTCGCACCGCAAGGAGCAACCCCCGGCGTCAGCGTGCGCGGTGGGGGTCCCGGCACCCGCGAGACCGACGCACTCCATCCCGAGAACCTCGTCGAACGGATCCACGCGATCTGTCTCACCGGTGGGAGCGCGTTCGGGCTGTCAGCAGCCGACGGGGTCGTCGCCTGGCTCGCAGAGCGCCGATTGGGGTTCCCCATCGGCGACCCGCGCGACCCGATCGGCGTCGTCCCGGTGGTTCCGGCGGCGGTGATCTTCGACCTGGGCCGCGCCGGACACTTCGACCACCGACCCGACGCCACGTTCGGGCGTCGTGCGATCGACTCCACCCGTGTCGACCAGCGCCGTTGGGGGTCGGTCGGCGCGGGCGCAGGAGCGAAGGCGGGTGGCCTCCAGGGAGGGGTGGGCACCGCAAGCACCGTCGTGACGATCCCGGGCGCGATGATCGGCGTCGAGCACAGCGACGTCGACGTCACCCTCGGCGCGCTGGCCGTGGTGAACGCGAACGGCTCACCCGTCGATCGTGCAACCGGCCTTCCGTGGGCGCCGCACGGCTCCGGGCTGCGGCAGCCCTCGAGCATCGACCGCGCCGCGCTCCGCGCCGCGCTCGACGGCCACGCTGAGCCGAGCCTCAACACCACGGTCGGTGTCGTCGCGACCTCGGCCCGCTTGTCGAAGTCCGAGGTCGGCAAGTTGTGTGGCGTCGCCCACGACGGCCTCGCCCGCGCCATTCGCCCGGCCCACTCGATGACCGATGGCGACACGGTGTTCGGCCTCGCGACCGGAGACGTCGACCTCGGCGACGGTCCAGCCGCCATGCGTTCGATCGCGTCGCGACCGCGGGCGTTCAATCTCCTCCTGGCCGCCGCCGCCGACACCTTCGCGTCGGCGTGCACGCACGCGATCATCAGCGCAACCGGCACCGCGCACGCCCCGGCGTATCTCGAACTCTGCCCGTCGGCGCAGGCGTCACCCCGAATGCGTCGAGGAGACCCATGACGACGCCCGGCATGCCGGCACTGCGGGTGCTCACCGACCCGGCCGCGATGCGTGGGTGGTCCGCCGACGCGCTCCGATCGGGCCGACGCATCGCACTCGTGCCGACGATGGGTGCGCTCCACGAGGGACACCTGGCACTCGTGCGCACAGCGAGAGCGCGCGCCGACCTGGTCGTTGTGTCCATCTTCGTCAACCCCCTGCAGTTCGGCGAGCCAGCGGACTTCGATCGGTATCCACGATCGATCGACGACGACCTCGAAGCGTGCGCCGCCGCCGGCGTCGACGCCGTCTACGCGCCGACGGCGGCCGTCATGTACCCCGACGGCTTCCAGACACGGGTCGTTCCCGGGCCGCTCGCCCACACGATGGAGGGCAGCAGTCGCCCCGGGCACTTCGACGGGGTGGTCACGGTGGTCACGAAGCTCTTCGCCGCTGTCCGACCCGACGTGGCGGTGTTCGGCGAGAAGGACTTCCAGCAGCTCGCCGTGATCCGTCGGCTGGCGCTCGATCTCGACCTCGGTGTCGACGTCGTCGGCCACCGCACCGTGAGGGAATCCGACGGCCTGGCGATGTCGAGCCGGAATCGTCGGCTGACAGCAGCCGAGCGCCAAGCGGCCCACTGCGTTCCCCGGGCCGTGCGCGCTGCGCTCGACCGTGCCGCCGAGCACTCAGCGTCCGTCGGCGACGTGCTCGATGCGGCCAGGAGGCCGATCGCGGCCGAACCGGTCGCCGCGCTCGACTACGTCGCGGTGTTCGACGCCCGCCTCCTCACCGAAGTCGAGAGGTTCGACCCCGAACGCCGACGGCCCGGCAACTACCGCATCGCACTCGCAGTGCGGTTCGGCGACATCCGCCTCATCGACAACGCCGACCTGTTCGACGACCGAACGATCTGACCGGACCGCCGCGCCGTCCTGGAACCGGTCGGCGACCCCGGTCAACACCACGAGGAGCACGACGCCGTTGAACAGCGCGTGGGCCACGATGGCGGGCCCCAACCGACGCAGCAGCGCAGTGGAGACACCGAAGGCGATCCCGACGCTCGAGAGCACGACCACCAGCCCGACGTTGCCGGCCCCGCGCACGGGATCGACGTGCGCCGCGCCGAAGAGGACGCCCTGCAGGATCACCACGGCCACGATGTGCAGACGGCTGCGCAGCCCGCGCATCACGACACCCCGGAACACCATCTCCTCGACGAACGGCGCCGCGATCACCGCGGTGATCACGATCGACACCACATAGGTCCGATCGACGTCGATGTCGCCGATCGCGTCGGTGTTGCTGGAGATCGGAAGTCCCAGGGCGATCACGAACGACGCGGCAGCGAGCTGCGCTCCCACGGCCCCGAGCCAGACGACCGGCCCCCAGCCGAGATCGGCCCACCGCGGCGACAGACCGATGTCCGGACCGAGCCGACCCGTTGCCCACCGGCGGCTCGCGTACCAGCACCACAACACCGACGGCCCGTAGCCGGCGGTGGCGAGGAGCAGCACGTACACGGCGACGGGCCAACCCAGGTCGACCACTGCGTCGAGCAGGTACTTCGAGGCGACGAGCGACGTGGTCAACACCGCAATCGCCCCGATCGCGGCGGCGACGGGAAGCGTCGACTGGACGTGCGGCGGGGTCGGAGGGCCGATCGGCGGGGACACGGCGGTACCGGGCACGGGCGGCGGCAGCGGGCGGCTCACGGTTCGGTCAAGGGCCCGTCAAGCGCAGGTCAAGGTTCGCCACAACGCTCAAGAACGTACCGGTCGATGCCGATCCTGCTGTGTCTTCGTGTCGATACGTCGTGCGCCAGCGACGACGGCACGGGCATCCAGCACAACCGACCCAGCCCGAAAGGCCTCCGTGCCAGCGACTCCGCCACCCGAGTTCCCGATCACCCGGATCGTGCGCCGCCGTCTCGCCGTGGCGGCGGCCGCCCTCGCGGTCGTCGCCGGCGGCCTCGTCGTCGTCACCGCCGCCGCCGAGACCACCGCAGAGGCGGCCTCGTCGGAGAACGACTGGCTCGCTGTCGTCAACGCCTATCGGGCGGCCTCCGGTCTCACGCCGGTCGTCGAGAACGCCGTTTGGTCCAGTGGGAGCCGCAACCATTCGTGTTGGATGCTGCTGAACGGCATCGCCCACGACGAACAACCGGGGACGGCGGGCTACAGCGCAGATGGAGACGCCGCCGGCAACAGCGCGAACGTCGCCGTCTCCAGCAACACCGGGGCAGTTGCTCGTTCGCACATCGAACTCTGGATGTCCGGCCCGTTCCACGCCATCGGCGTCCTGCGACCGGCATGGCGTCAGGCCGGATTCGGCACCTGCGCGAGCCCGCCAAATCCCACCAACACCCAGTGGCGCTCGGCCGCCACCCTCGACGTCGTGCGCGGCATCGATGGTGCCGCACCGAAGCCCGCGTCACCCGTCTACTTCCCCGGCGACGGCGCCACCACCAGGCTCACCCGCTTCATCGCCGAGTCACCCGACCCGCGTACCTTCTGCGGCTGGAGCGGCCAGAGCGTCGGGCTGCCGCTGATCGCACTGCTGCCGTCACCGCACAACGGTGCCGTCGCCACCCTCCATGGGCCCAACGGGCCGATCCCGACATGTGTGCTGACCCGGTCCAACACCTCCGGGGTGGCGAGTTCGATCCTCGGAGGTGACAACGCCGTCGTCGTCATCCCCGCCACACCGCTCACCGCAGGCTCCTACCGGGTCGCCGCGCTGACCGACAACGGCCAGGGCGCCAACTGGTCGTTCACGGTCGACCCGAACGCCCCGCTGACCGGGACCGTCCCGTCGGCAGAAGTTCCAGCGCCGCTGGTGAACACCGCAGCACTCGGCGAACCGACGCCCTTCGAGCCGGTGACGCCGTTCCGGCTCGCCGATTCACGCCGCGGGCTCGGCCTCGGGAGGCTCGCCGCGAACCAGCAGGTGCGTGTGCGCATCGCCGGCCAGGGAGGCCTTCCCGCCGAC
The DNA here is from genome assembly GCA_963710625.1 of Ilumatobacteraceae bacterium. Lineage (GTDB taxonomy): Bacteria > Actinomycetota > Acidimicrobiia > Acidimicrobiales > Ilumatobacteraceae > Sva-07. The sequence continues at coordinate 60,922 of CAVQBG010000013.1, forward strand.
ATCTCGGCCGTGAGCGCAAACTTCACGATCGACCGTCCGAGTGCCGCGGGCTACCTCACCGCATCCAACTGCGCCGAGGCGAACCCGTCGGTGTCCACCCTCAACTTCGAAGCGGGCGACTCGGTTCCGAACCAGGCGATCATCCCCCTCGACCGCGGCGACGTCTGCCTGTTCGCGAGCACGGCGACCGACGTGATCATCGACGTCAACGGCTACGTCGCACCGGGAGCGAGCCAGGTGCTCACACCGGTGACGCCACGCCGAATGTTCGACACCCGCTCGGGGCAACCGCTGCGGCCCGGTTCGGTCCTGCGCGTCGACGTCGAAGGAGGTGCGAGCCCCGTACCGGATGCGGCGGTGGCGGTGGCCGTCAACCTGACCGGCACCGGCACCACCGAGAGCGGCTACGTGAAGGCGTTCCCGTGCGGGGTCGCCGAACCGGACGCCTCGTCGCTCAATCCTCGTGTCGGTCGCGATCGTGCCAACTCGGCGATCGTCCCGACCGGTTCGGACGGCACGATCTGTCTCACGAGCAACATCACGACCCATGTGATCATCGACATCACCGGCTGGTTCGGCGAGCAGTCGGGCCAGCGGTTCGTTCCCGTGACGCCGATTCGCCTCGCCGACACACGGTCCGCACACCCCGATCTCAACGGTGGCGGCGGGGCCCGTCTGCTCGAGCCCGGCCGGGCATTGCGTGTGCAGGTCGCGGGCTCACGCGGGATCGCCGCCGATGCCCGGGCGGTGACGCTGAACCTCGTGGCGACCGACGGATCCTCCAGTGGTTGGCTACGGGTGGTGCCGTGCGGGGGTGCGTCCGACGTCTCGAACCTGAACTATCCCGGCATCGCCGCGGTCGCCAACGGGGCGAACGTGATGCTCGACACCGATGGTGCCGTGTGCGTGACCACGAGTGCGCCGACGCACGTCATCGTCGACGTCACCGGCGTGTGGACCTGAGGCGCTCGAACGTCGGAACTCAGCGTTCGACCGTGTGATCGGTGACCGTCGCGCGGTACCGGATGGTGTGCACGCTGTCGCCGGAGAGGATCGCCCCCCGCCCGAGCGTGCGCCCGTGCTGCCAGTTCGACAGGCCGAGCTCCGGAGCGCTCAGGGCGTACTGCCCGTCGACCCATCGGGTGAAGCCGTTGCCGACGAAGGGCGCGTCGATTGTCGCAGCGAACCAGGACTGGGCAGCGGCGTCATCGCTCACGAGTGATGCCACGAAGTGGGGGCTGTAGCGGTTGCACAGCGAGACGGCCTCTTCGATCGAGTCGACCACGACGAGGCTCACCTCGGGGGAGTTCTCCCATTCCCATTCCTCGGCGAGCGTCGTTTCCTCGATCGTCGACGCGGCGGGTTCGGTCGTGACGCCGCCCGGTCGGGTGATCTCCACGACCGACCGGAACCGCTCGGCCGGCACGTAGGGCTCGCTGCCCTGGACGACATGAAGTCGCGGCGACGCCCCGCGTGCGGCGGCGGCAGCGTCGATCGCATCGAGGAACACCGGCACGAGCCGGCCGGCCTGTGCGCGCACGATCGCACACACGTTGAGCGTGTTGCACACCTTCCGATCCAACGAGTTGCGCACCGCCGTGCCGAACGTCGCGCTTGACGCATCTGCCGCCGCCACCATCCAGGCCCCGCCGGTGCCGTGGAGGCTGACGGGGATGCCGGACTGCGATGCCACCGCACCGAGTTCGGCCACGACGGGCCCCGACCCGCGAGCAACCGCCAACGCCAGTCGGCGGTCGCTGAAGAGCGCATGCCCGGCGGCGTGCGTCGGCGAGTCGACGAGTTGCACCACGCCCGGCGGGAGTCCGGCGCCCGACCGTGCCGGTTCGAGCGCATGATCGACGATCGCCCGTGCGGTGCCGAGTGCATCCGAGCCGATCCGGAACACGACGGAGTTCCCGGTACGCACCACACCGCATGCATCGGCGAACACGTTCGGGCGACCCTCGAACACGAAGCCGACGACGCCGAGTGGCGCCCGGTCGGCCTCGACCGACCACTGGGCATGGTCGACGCGGGCGACCGTTCCGTCCCGCCGGCTCGGTGAATCGCGCCAACCGCGCAGCCCGGCGACCATGTCACGCCGCATGCCGGCGTCGAGTCGCAGGCGAGTCGTCGATCGGCCCCGTTGCTCCGCCAGCACGACGTCCGCAGCGTTGGCCGCAGCGATCAGGGCGAACGCGTCGTCGTCGGCGAGCGCAGCCGCGAATCGATCGAAGAAGTCGGAGATCGCTTCGTCGCTGACGGCTGCGAGCCCGACGAAGCCGTCGACGGCAGCACCCACTGCGCTGTCGACGACAGCGTGCACCTCAGCGGGAACGTGCAGCAGTGCACCCGTCGACTGCACGACCACGAGTCGGTCACCTGCGCGGAAACGTGCGGCGAGATCGGCGTCGACACGCACCACCCGGTCGCCGCCGAACGGAATCTCCTGGCCGACGACGAGTCCGAGCAGTGGTGCGATCTCTGGTCCCGCCGACATCGCAATTAGCGTAGGCGTGTGCCCCCGTCTCCGCTCTACTTCCGTCAGCTGCTCTCCGGTCGCGACTTCGCCGTCGGTGATCCGCTCGCGTCACAGATGGTGAACTTCGTGTACGCCGTCGGCGATCGCCACACCGGCGAGTGCGTGCTGGTCGATCCGGCCTACGCCGTGCGCGAGCTCGTCGACCTGGTCGGTGCCGACGGTATGACCGTGACCGGTGCGCTCGCCACCCACTACCACCCCGACCACGTCGGTGGATCGATGATGGGGCACTCGATCGAAGGGATCTCGGAGTTGCTCGACCACGTCGACTGCCCGATCCATGTCCAGCAGGACGAGGTGGAGTGGGTCTCGAAGTCGACGTCGGTCACCGCCGATCACCTGGTCGCGCACGACTCGGGCGACGTCCTCCGGGTCGGCGACATCGAGATCACGCTCGTGCACACGCCCGGCCACACACCCGGGAGCCAGTGCTTCTTCGTCGACGACCGGCTGATCGCCGGTGACACGCTGTTCCTCGAGGGCTGCGGGCGCACCGATCTCCCCGGCTCCGACCCGTCGAAGATGGTCGAGAGCCTGCGACGCCTCGCGGAGGTCCCGGATTCGACCATTCTGTTCCCGGGCCACCGCTACTCGATCGCGAGCAGCGCCACCATGGACATCGTGAAGGAGACGAACTTCGTGTTCGACTCGCTCAGCAATCCGCCTTCGCCGGGATGACGATCTCGATGCCGACGACGAACCCGGCATAACCCGGCGTTCCCGCATTGGCGGCGTTGAGTGCATCGAGCGTCACGTCGAATTTGGCTGCCACCCGGCTCGGGATGTCGCCGGCGACGATGACATAGGTGCCTTCGCCGCAGTTGTCGCCGGCATCGGGGATCGTGGCGGTGGGTGCGTCGGTCGCCGTGTCGGTCGCCGTGTCGGTGCTCTCGGCCGTGGCGGTGGCCGCGGGCACGGTACCGCCGGGCGGGATCTTGATCGTGGTGCCCGGGCCGGGGAACTCGTTCGCACTCCCCCACTCGTTGTACGCGACGAGGTCGTCGAGCGAGACGCCGAACATCTCGGTGATCTTCAGCGGATAGTCGCCGGCCTGGACCACGTACTCCTGCTCGGTGGCGACGACGTCGCCCGCTGCCACCGAGTCGGTCGGCGGGGTGGTCGTGGCGGGAGGGCGCACCACGAAGGCCGTCGACGCTGCGCTGAGGTCGATCGTCGACTGGGTCGCGGCGGTGTCGTCAGCGCCGCACGATGCCATGAAGAGCGCGCCGACGAGGACGGGGCCTGCTACCACGCCGAGTCGGCGTGCTCTGGTCGATTGCATGGCCGCCAGCGTAGGCGCCCGGCCACACGGAGCGTCGTCACGCGTGACGCGTGCTACACGAGCGGTCGTTCGGTCGGTCGGATCGGCGACGGGAGCCGGGTCTCGCCCATGAGATGGGTGTCGACGCCGGCGGCGCACGCACGCCCTTCGGCGATCGCCCACACGATCAGGCTCTGGCCCCTCCCCATGTCACCGGCGGCGAAGATGCCGTGCTGGTTGGTCATGTAGCGATCGTCGCGGGCCACGTTGCCTCGAGGGTCGTAGTCGAGGTCGAGCGAATCGAGCCAGGCACCCTTCTCCGGGCCGACGAAACCCATCGCGAGGAACACGAAGTCGGCGGGGATCTCGTGGTCGGTGCCTTCGACCTTGACGAACGCTCCGTCGATCAGCTCGACCTCGTGCAGCCGCAGCGCTCGTACGCGTCCGTTGCCGTCGTCGAGGAACTGCTCGGTGTTGACGCTGTAGAGCCGTTCGCCGCCCTCGGCGTGTGCCGAGGTGACCTTGTAAGTCATCGCATACTGCGGCCACGGGTTGTTCGGGCCCCGGTGCTCGGGGGGCTTGGGGAGGATCTCGAGTTGGGTCACCGATGCGGCGCCCTGGCGGTGCGCGGTGCCGAGACAATCGGCACCGGTGTCGCCGCCGCCGATGATCACGACGTGCTTGCCGGCCACGTCGATCGGCGAGGTCTCGATGTCGCCGAGTTGCACCCGGTTGGCGTACGGCAGGTACTCCATCGCCTGGTGGATTCCGCCGAGTTCTCGGCCGAGGATCGGCAGGTCGCGCCATGCCGTGGCCCCACAGGCCAGCACGACCGCGTCATGCGACGCCCGCAGCACCTCGATGTCGACGTTCTCTCCGACGACGGCATTGGTTCGGAACTCGGTGCCTTCTGCTTCCATCTGTGCGATGCGCCGATCGATGTGGCGCTTCTCCATCTTGAACTCGGGGATGCCGTAACGCAGCAGCCCACCGATCCGGTCGGCGCGTTCGAGCACGACGACGTCGTGGCCCGCTCGGGTGAGCTGCTGTGCAGCGGCGAGACCGGCGGGTCCCGAACCGATCACCGCCACCCGTTTGCCGGTGCGGACCGCCGGCACGTGTGGGGTGACCCACCCCTCGTCCCAGGCGCGGTCGATGATCTCGACCTCGACCTGCTTGATCGCGACGGGGTTCTGATTGATGCCGAGGACACACGCCGACTCGCACGGCGCGGGACAGAGACGCCCGGTGAACTCCGGGAAGTTGTTCGTGGCGTGCAGTCGCTCGATCGCGTCCTGCCAGTGATCTCGGTAGACGAGATCGTTCCAGTCCGGGATCAGGTTGCCCAGTGGGCAGCCGTTGTTGCAGAACGGGATGCCGCAGTCCATGCACCGGCCCGCCTGGTGCTTGAGTGCGTCGGGATCGAAGTCCTCGTACACCTCGTTCCAGTCGCGCAGGCGCACCGGCACGGGCCGCATCTGCGGCGTCTCACGATCCCACTTCAGGAATCCGGTCGGCTCACCCATGTCCGTGGCCCTTCTCGTTGACGCTCATGCTCTGGCTGCTTCCATGATCCTGTCGACCGTCTGGCTCTCGTCGAGGCCGGCGGCCTTCGACTCGGCGATCACGGTGAGAACCCGCTTGTAGTCCTTCGGCATCACCTTGCGGAACGCGGGCAGCTCCGTCTCCCACGAGCTCAGGATCCGCTCCGCGACCGCCGACCCGGTGAGGTCGCGATGCCGGATGACGGTGTCGCGCAGGAAGTCACGGTCGTCGTCGTCGAGCTCCTCGAGCGCCACCATCTCGTAGTTGACCTTGCTGGCGAACACCTCGGCCGGGTCGTACACGTACGCGATCCCTCCGGACATCCCGGCACCGAAGTTGCGGCCGGTGGGGCCGAGGACGATCACACGACCGCCGGTCATGTACTCGCACCCGTGATCGCCGACACCCTCGCTCACCGCCGTGGCACCGGAGTTGCGGACACAGAACCGTTCACCGACGACGCCGCGCAGGAACACTTCCCCACCGGTCGCCCCGTACGCGATCACGTTGCCGGCGATGATCTGCTCCTCGGCCACGAACGGGGAGAACGGGTGGGGGTGCACGATGACGCGCCCACCGGAGAGGCCTTTCGCCACGTAGTCGTTGGCATCGCCGACCAGGCGGATCTGGATGCCCGCCGGCAGGAACGCTCCCAGGCTCTGGCCGGCGGAACCGGTCAACATGATGTCGATCGTGCCGTCCGGCAGTCCCGCTCCCTTCCACTGTTTGGTGACCTCGTGGCCGAGCAGCGTGCCGACGGTTCTGTTGACGTTGCGCACCGGCAGGTCGATCGACACGTGCCGGCCGTCGTTGATCGCCGGCTGGGCGAGTTCGATCAGCTGCTGGTCGAGCGCTTCGTCCAGGCCATGGTCCTGCCCGACGCTCTGCACCATCGTCTGCCCGTACGGGTTCTGGGGCACGGCCAGGATCGGGCTGATGTCGAGGCCGGACGCCTTCCAGTGCGTGATCGCCCGTCGCGTGTCGAGGACCTCGACGTGACCGATCATCTCGTCCATCGTCCGGAAGCCGAGTTCGGCCATCAGCTCGCGCACCTCGGTCGCGATGTACTCGAAGAACGTCTCCACGAACTCCGGCCGGCCCGAGAAGCGTGCCCGCAGCTCCGGGTTCTGGGTGGCGATCCCGACCGGGCACGTGTCGAGATGACAGACCCGCATCATGATGCAGCCCGACACCACGAGCGGTGCGGTGGCGAAGCCGTACTCCTCGGCGCCGAGCAGCGCGGCGATCACGACGTCGCGACCGGTCTTCATCTGCCCGTCGGTCTGCACGACGATCCGGTCGCGGAGACCGTTGAGCAGCAGGGTCTGCTGGGTTTCGGCGAGGCCGAGCTCCCACGGTCCGCCCGCATGCTTGAGCGACGTGAGCGGGCTGGCGCCGGTGCCGCCGTCGTGACCGGAGATCAGCACCACGTCGGCCTTGGCCTTCGACACGCCCGCAGCGACCGTGCCGACCCCGGTCTCCGCGACGAGCTTGACGTGGACACGTGCGGCGGGATTGGCGTTCTTGAGGTCGTGGATCAGCTGCTTGAGATCCTCGATCGAGTAGATGTCGTGGTGTGGCGGCGGGCTGATCAGACCGACGCCCGGCGTCGAGTGCCGGGTCGCGGCGATCCACGGGTACACCTTGTGGCCCGGCAACTGACCGCCCTCGCCGGGCTTGGCGCCCTGCGCCATCTTGATCTGGATGTCGTCGGAGTTGGTGAGGTACTCCGAGGTCACCCCGAAGCGACCGGAGGCGACCTGCTTGATCGAGGAGCGCCGCTCGGGGTCGTAGAGACGATCGACGTCCTCGCCACCCTCACCGGTGTTCGACTTGGCGCCGAGGTGGTTCATCGCGATCGCCAGCGTCTCGTGGGCCTCGGCTGAGATCGATCCGTAGCTCATGGCGCCGGTCGAGAACCGCTCGATGATCTTCTCGATCGGTTCGACCTCGTCGATCGGGATCGGGCTGCGGTCACCCGTGAACTCGAAGAGCCCGCGAAGCGTCATCAACTTCTCGGACTGGTCGTCGATCCTCGAGGTGTACTCCTTGAAGATGTCGTAGCGCTTGGAACGTGCGGCGTGCTGGAGCTTGAACACCGTCTCCGGGTTGAACAGGTGGAGTTCCCCTTCGCGTCGCCACTGGTACTCGCCGCCGAGTTCCAGCTTGCGGTGTGCGCGCTCCTCGGGACGCGTCGGATTCGCCATGGCGTGACGGGCCCCGACCTCGGCCGCGATCTCGTCGAGGCCGATCCCACCGAGCTGCGAGATCGTGCCGGTGAAGTACTCGTCGACCACGCTCTGGCCGAGCCCGATCGCCTCGAAGATCTGCGCGCCGGTGTACGACGCGACCGTCGACACGCCCATCTTCGACATCACCTTGAGGACGCCCTTGCCGCAGGCCTTGATGTAGTTCTTGACCGCCTCGTGGGCGTCCTTGCCGCCGAGGCCGTGCATCTCCTCGGCGATCAGGTCCTCGATCGACTCGAATGCCAGATACGGGTTGATCGCCCCGGCTCCGTAGCCGATCAACAGCGCCATGTGGTGTACCTCGCGGGCGTCGCCGGCCTCGACGATCAGCCCGGCCATGGTGCGCTGCTTGGTGCGTACGAGGTGGTGGTGCACCGCTGCGGTCAACAGCAGCGACGGGATCGGGGCGTCGATGCTGTCGCCGTTGCGATCCGACAGAACGATGATGCGCGCTCCGTGCTCGATCGCCTCGGACGCTTCGAGACAGATGCGATCGAGCGCCGTACGCAGGCCGTCGCCGCCGTCGGCCACCCGGTAGAGGCCCGACAGCACCCGCGCCTGCAGGCCGGGGTGGTTGCCGTCGTCGTTGATGTGGATGATCTTGGCGAGTTCGTCGTTGTCGATGATCGGGAACGGCAGGGCCAGCTGCCGGCAGCTCTCGGGGCCGGGGGCCAGGAGGTTGGCCTCGGGACCGACCGACGACGACACCGCCGTGACGACCTCCTCACGGATCGCGTCGAGCGGCGGGTTGGTGACCTGCGCGAAGAGCTGCTTGAAGTAGTCGAACAGGAGCCGAGGTCGTTCGGAGAGCACCGCGAGCGGTGTGTCGGTGCCCATCGAGCCGAGCGCCTCGCCACCGGTTGCCGCCATCGGCGTGAGGAGGATCTTGAGTTCCTCATGGGTGTAGCCGAACATCTGCTGGCGTCGGAGCACGCTGTCGTGGCTGAACACGACGTGCTCGCGTTCGGGCAGGTCGGCCAGCTCGACCATGCCGGCCTCCAACCATTCGGCATAAGGGTGGAGCGACGCGAGTTCCGACTTGATCTCGTCGTCGGCGACGATGCGGCCCTGGCGGGTGTCGATCAGGAACATCTTGCCGGGCTGGAGGCGTCCCTTGGCGACCACCTTGGAGGGGTCGACGTCGATCACGCCGACCTCGGAGGCCATGACGACGAGGTCGTCGTCGGTCACCCAGTACCGGCTCGGCCGCAGGCCGTTGCGGTCGAGCACGGCGCCGATGACGTCGCCGTCGGTGAACGCGACACTGGCCGGGCCGTCCCAGGGCTCCATCATCGCAGCGTGGAACCGGTAGAAGTCGCGCTGTTGCTGCGACATCGTCTCGTGGTTCTCCCACGCCTCGGGGATCATCATCAACATCGCGTGGTGGATCGGGTAGCCGCCGAGGTGGAGCAGTTCGAGCACCTCGTCGAACCGAGCGGTGTCGGACGAACCCGGCGTGCAGATCGGGAAGGCCCGATCGATGCCGGGCAGCACCTCGGATTCGAGCATCGCCTCGCGGGCGCGCATCCAGTTCTGGTTGCCCTGCACGGTGTTGATCTCGCCGTTGTGGGCGACGAACCGGTACGGGTGCGCCAACGGCCACGACGGGAACGTGTTGGTCGAGAACCGCGAGTGCACGATCATGAGGGCCGACTCGACCCGCGGATCGAGCAGGTCGGGGAAGAACTCACTGAGCTGCGGCGTCGTGAGCATGCCCTTGTAGACGATCGTACGCGCCGACAGGGAGGCGAAATAGGTGTCGAGTTCGCCGTCGAGTTCGCGGCGGCTGCGCTTGCGAGCGACGAAGGCCTTGCGGTCGAGATCGATGCCGGTCGCGCCGGCGGGGTCGGCGACGAAGAGCTGCTTGAACGTCGGCATCGCGGCGCGCGCCGTGGCTCCGAGGCAGTCCGGGTTCACGGGCACGTCGCGCCAGCCGAGCGTGACGAGGCCGACGTCGGCGACCGTCGCCTCGATCGCCGCCATCGCCTTCTCGCTCGCGATCGGATCGGCGGGCAGGAATGCCACGCCGACCGCATAGGCACCGGCGGCGGGGAGCTCGAAGTCGACCACCGCGCGCAGGAAGGCGTCGGGGATCTGCATCAGCATCCCGGCACCGTCGCCGGTGTCGGGCTCGGCACCGGTCGCGCCCCGGTGCTCCATGTTGGTGAGCGCCTTGAGACCGGTGAGCACCAGTTCGTTGGAACGGACGCCCTTGAGGTTGGCCACGAACGACACACCACACGAGTCGTGTTCGTTCCGAGGGTCGTACAGGCCGATGGGGCCCGGAGGCTGTTGCATCATCACATCCACGAGGGTCGAGGTTGAACGAGTCGTGAGTCGCTCCGCAACGTTGCGGCGGCTCGTCGTCGCAGCGCTGCGACGACGGGTCACGATTTCGCTCGAGACAACGCTGGCTCGAGGCGGGGGAACGCACAGCATAGGGGACGCCTCGACCGATGGGAAAGCTCTCCTCCCACCCTTCTCGCCCACCCTTCTCCTGAACCCGTGCGCACTGTGGCTGCGCACATGTTCACGAGAGTGGCGGGTGAGCGCTGTGCGACACTTCCGGACGTGGATCTCCGCGAGCACCTCCTGGCCAACAACGGGATCGTCGGGCTGGAGATCGTCGAGCCAGGAGACGTCGACCGGGCGGTGCGCCTGTTCCATCGCGACGGGTTCGTCGTCGTGCGCGATGCACTCGACGCCGAACAGCTCGAGTTCCTGCGGGCCGGCGTCGCCGCGGCGGTCGACGCCATCGTGGCGCTCGATCCCGATCGCGCCGGCAATCGTGGGTCGCGCCGCTACTCGTTCGGCGGTTCGAGCACGACACGCAGCATGCTGCACCGGCCCGAGTGGCGGATGCTGATCGACCTTCCGACGGTGACACCGGTCCTGGCGGCGATCTTCGGTTCCACCGACTACATCGTGCGCGCAGCCAGCGGTGACTTCTGCCTGCCGGGGGCGACCGAGTACCAGCCGTTGCATGCCGACATGAGCGACTTCGTCGATGCCGAGTCCACCCCGTTCAGTTCGTTCCACGATCCCACCGGCCAGGTGTCGATCCGAGATCTGCCGTGCCCGTACGTGTGCGTCAACTTCCTGCCGGTCGACATGACCGCGCTCAACGGGCCGACGCGCCAGATCCCCGGTACGCAGCGCTCCCGGGCACCGATTCCGCGGCGATCCGAGGAGCCGGAGTGGATGCGTCTCAGCACCGTCTGTCCGGCTCCGGCCGGCGCCGTGCAGATCCGCGACGTGCGCGCCTGGCACGGAGGCACTCCGAACCTCAGCGACGACATCCGGGCGATCCCGAACGTCGAGTACTACGCCCCGTGGTTCCGCGAGCCGATGATCCCCGGGATCAGCCACGCCGACTGGCTGGGCCTGTCGGAGTTCGGTCGACGTCTCACCCGCTTCGTGGTCGCCGACTCCGGCGACGAACTCGACGCGCGCCCGACCCTCACGCCGCCTCGTGGATGAGCCGGTGTCGGCAGCGACGTCGTGGATCGTGGAGCAGCCGATCATCGATCTCCAGCACCTGATGGTGTCGGGCGAGCGAAACGCCGCCGAGATCACCGACGCCTACCTCGCCCGCATCGCCGTGCTCGACACCGACCTCCGCTCGGTCGTCGAGACGAACCCGGACGCACGGGCGATCGCTGCCGCGCTCGACGACGAACGCCGGTCCGGCACGTCCCGCGGACCGTTGCACGGGATTCCGATCCTGCTGAAGGAGAACATCGACACCGCCGACGACATGCTGACCACCGCCGGATCGCTGGCCCTGGTGGGCTCGATGTCGACGGAGGACTCGACCGCCGCCGCCCGGCTGCGGACCGCCGGCGCGGTGCTGCTCGGCAAGACCGCGATGAGCGAGTGGGCCTTCTTCCGCTCGGCGACCGGCACGAGCGGCTGGAGCGGACGCAACGGCCAGGTCCGCAACCCCTACGAGCCGACGCGCTCACCCGCCGGCTCGAGTTCGGGGTCGGGTGTCGCCGCCTCGGCGAACTTCGCGGCGGCTGCGATCGGCACCGAGACCGATGGATCGATCGTGTCGCCGGCGAGCGCCAACGGGGTGGTCGGCCTCAAGCCCACGGTCGGGCTCACGAGCCGGGCCGGCGTCATCCCGATCTCTCGCTCACAGGACACGGTCGGCCCCCTCGCCCGGACGGTCGCCGACGCGGCCGCCGTGCTCAGCGCGATCGCTGGTCCCGATCCCCGCGATCCGGCAACGAGCGGCTCGACGCGCGACGACTACACGACGTACCTCGATGCCGACGGCCTGCGGGGCCGGCGCATCGGTGTGGCGACCGGTCTCTTCGGGTTCTCGCAACACGCCGATCGGGTCGCCCGCGAGGCGATCGAGTTGATCCGGACCGCAGGGGCCGTCACCGTGGACGTGCCCGAGCTGCGCGTGGGACACGAGCTGCGCGACGCCGAGTTCGAGATCCTGCTCCACGAGTTCAAGGCGGGGGTCGAGGCGTACCTGGCGACTCGGACGAGCGACTCGCCACGCACACTCGGCGAGGTGATCGCCTTCAACGCCGCCCACGCCGATCGGGAATTGCAGCACTTCGGCCAGGACCTGCTCGAATCGGCCGACGCGCGGGGCCCGCTGACGAGCGACGTCTATCTCGAAGCGGTGGCGACGGCCACCCGCCTGTCGCGCACGGAGGGCCTGGACCGGGCGCTCGGGGAGCACGACCTCGACGCGCTCATCGCTCCGACCGGAGCCCCGGCGACGCCCATCGATCTCGTCAACGGCGACGCTCGGTTCGGCGGCACGTCGACACTCGCCGCCACCGCGGGTTACCCGCTGATCTCGGTTCCGGCCGGCTCCGCCGCGGGCCTGCCGGTGGGCATCACGTTGATGGGTGCTGCGTGGAGCGAACCCACGCTGATCGCGCTGGCCTCGGGATTCGAAGCACATCGTGGACCTCGGCAGCGCCCGCCGCGGTGACGCTGCCGCCAGACCGTCGCTGCGCGACACTTCCGCCATGGGTCATCAGCAACGAGCCACTGCCGCCGATGGGACGACGATCGCCTGGAGCCGAACCGGATCGGGACGTCCCGTCGTGCTCGTGCACGGCATCACCGAGTCGGCCGCGTCGTTCGCTCCGGTCACCGAGCGACTGGCGACCACCAACGAGGTGATCACGCTCGACCTGCGCGGCCACGGCGAGTCGGCGAACGCCGCCACCTACGACCTCGCCTCGATGGCCGGCGACGTCGCCGCCGTCGTCGCCGCGGCGGGAGTCGAGCGACCCCACATCGTCGGGCATTCGCTGGGCGGCATCGTCGCAACCGCCGCCGGCGCGATGCTCCCGTTCGCCAGCATCGTCGACGTCGACCAGTCGCTGCAGCTCGACTCGTTCAAGGCGCAACTGATGCCGGCCGAGGCGATGCTGCGTGACCCCGAGCAGTACCGGCTCGTCGTCGACGCCATGTTCGAGATGATGATGGGCGACGAGCTGCCCGCCGAGGAGGTCGCCAGGGTCAACGCGCTGCGCCACGCCGACCACGAGGTGGTGTTCGGGGTGTGGGAACTCCTGCTCACCGAACCCGAGGACGAGATCGCCGCGACCGTCGACGCGGCGCTGGCCGGGTACGCGGGCAACGACGTGCCGTACCTCGCCCTGTTCGGCATCGATCCGGGCGACGGCTACGGCGAGTGGCTGCGCGATCGCATCGCCAACAGCACCGTCGAGTACTGGACCGACGGCGAGCAGCCTCTCGGCCACTACCCGCACCTCGTCGACCCCGACCGCTTCGTCGCCCGCCTCCACGCCTTCTGGCCCTGACCGTTACGCCGGGGGTCTGACCCCCGGCGTAACGGTCAGACGTCGGCGTAGACCGCGGGGCGCTTCTCGAAGCCGGCCATCACCGCTTCGATCTGGTTCGGCGTGCCGATCTGGGCGCCGATCGTGCGGCGCTCGGCGGCGAACTGCTCGGCTGCTCCCTCGTCGAGCATCCGGTTGAACAACGCCTTCGAGCCCTGCACCGCTCCCGGGCTCATCGACGCGATCTCGCGGGCGAGCGCGAGGGCATCGGCCTTCGGGTCGTCACTCAGGCGCGTGGCGAGGCCGAGTTCGGCCGCCTCGGCGCCGGTGAAGATCCGGGCGGTGAACGTGAGTTCCTTGGCGATGTCCGGCCGGACGAGCTTGGAGAGGATGAACGTGCCGGTCATGTCGGGGACGAGACCCCAATAGACCTCGCGCACCGACATCTTGGTGTCGGGGTGGACGATGCGGATGTCGGCACCGAGCGCGATCTGGAGACCGCCCCCGAGGGCGTGGCCGTGCACGGCAGCGATCACCGGCACGTTCAGTTCCTGCCACACCCAGCAGACCTGCTGGCCGAGATGCGTGATGCGATCGCCGTCCATCTGGCCGAGGTTGCCGTCGGAACGAGTGGCCGCACTCGCAGCATCGTCACCGCCGGCCATCGCCTGGAACGACGAGAAGTCGAGCCCCGCGCAGAACGACGCTCCATCTCCCGAGAGCACCACGGCGCGGACGCCGGGTTCGGACTTCAGCTGCTCCCCCGCCTCGGCGATCGCCGAGAACATGGCGTTGTCGAGTGCGTTTCGCTTGTCGGCACGGTTGAACACGACGTCGGCGACGCCGTCGGTGATGGTGATGAGCACGCGATCGGACATGGGCGCGAGTCTGGCAGCTGACCTAGGCGCGACGGCGCACCAGAGCGCGGTCGATCTCCGAGACCGAGCGGACGCCGGTCAGCGCCATCGTGCGCTCCATGCCCTCGCGCATGAACGACAGCAGCTGGTCGACGCCGCGTTCGCCGGCGGCACCGAGCGCGTACAGGTACGGGCGCCCGATCGTCACGGCATCGGCGCCGAGCGCGATCGCCTTGACGATGTCGCTGCCCCGCCGCACACCGCCGTCGCAGATGACGACGACCTCGTCGCCGACCTCGTCGCGGACCGGCTCGACCAGCTCGAGCGGTACCGGAGCGTCGTCGAGCTGGCGCCCGCCGTGGTTCGACAGCCCGATCCCCTGCACCCCCATCGCGACCGCCTGCTTGGCGTCGGCGACCGTCTGGATTCCCTTGAGCACGATCGGGCCGTCCCAGATCGACCGGAGCCACTCGATGTCCTTCCACGAGAGCGACTGGTCGAAGTGACTCGCCACCTTGTTCGCCAACGAGATCGGAGTGGAACCATCCATCTCGCTGCGTCCGACGACGTTGGCGAACTTGATCGGCTCGTGGCGGAGGAAGTCGAGCGTCCACCCTGGATGCAGCGCGCCGTCGATCAGCGTCTCGGGGCCGATCTTGGGCGGCAGCGTGAAGCCCCGTCGAACGTCTCGCTCCCGGCGTCCCAGGACAGCGGTGTCGACCGTGAGCCACACGGTGGTGTACCCGGCGGCCTTCGCCCGGCCCACGAGTTCCTCGACGAGCGGGCGATCTCGCCACGTGTAGATCTGGAACCACTTGTCGCCGTCACACACCGACGCGACCTCTTCGATCGATCGAGTTCCCATCGTCGACAGCGAGTACGGGATCCCTGCACGCTGGGCGGAGCGGGCGACGGCGAGTTCGCCTTCGGAATCGGCGATACGGGTGTACCCCGTGGGCGCAATGATCAGCGGCATCTCCATCGATCGGCCGAACAGCGTTGCCGACGTGTCGAGATCACTGACGTCGCGCAACACCCGCGGCTCGAACTGGTACCGGGCGAACGCCTCGACATTGCGGGCCATCGTGCGTTCGTCCTCTGCTGCGCCGTCGATGTAGTCGAACACCCCGTGGGGGAGGCGTCGCTTCGCGATTCGACGCATGTCGTCGACCGAGACGCACTGCCGCAGCCGGCGTTCGACCGGGTTGAGCGTCGGCCTCCTGAATCGCACAACCGATCGGAACGTCTCGATCATTCCCATCGCGTCAGCGTACGTGGGAACGCGTCAGTCGACGATGCGCAGACCGCTGGGGGTCATCGAGGGTTCGGCCTGGGGAAGGTCGACGACGAACTCGGTGCGATGGGCGGGGAAGATGTGCTCGCTGACGAGCACGGGCGACCCGCTGCGATCGGTGGTGACGCGCTGGCACCGCAGCACGGGAGACCCAGCCGGAACACCCAGCAGTCTGGCGTCGTCGGCGTCGACGAGATCGGCGGCGATCGTCTGCGTTGCGCCGTGCAGGTCGACGTCGAGGAGTTCGTAGAACGGGCGGCGCTCGACGTCCTTGCGCGAGAGATGGGCGCCGAGCTCGGACGGGCACCACACCGTGACCACGGCGAACGGCTCGCCGTCGGCGAGGTTGACGCGCTTGACGCGCAGGACCTGATCGACACCGAGGATGCGCTCGACGCGCTCGGGAGACGCTTCGTACGCGAACTCCTCGATCTTGCGTTGGGACAGCTTGCCCACGCCCTCGACGTGCGATTCGATCGTCGCCAGGGACTCGAGCGACTGCGGGACGGGATCGGCGGCGACGAACCACCCGAAGCCCTGCCGCGCGGCGACGAGGCCCTCCTCGCGGAGCAGCTCCAACGCCCGACGGATCGTGACGCGCGACGCACGGAACTCCTCGGACATCTCGGCCTCCGATGGCAACACCGACCCCGCAGGCGCAGCGAGCACCCGCGCCCGCAGCTCGTCGGCGATCTCCTGGTAGCGGATGTGTCTCACGTACTCTCCCGACGGGTTGCACGAGCGTCAACTTGAAGTTGCGTCAACTTGTATTATAGTTGTCTACATGAGTCAGAACGGCGCCACCACCCCCATCGAACTCGTCGAGAGCGTCTACGCGAGCCTCTCCGAGCGTGTCGCCGCCGGCCGTGAGCGCCTCGGGCGCCCGCTCACCCTCACCGAGAAGATCCTGATCAACCATCTTGCCGACCCCGCGGAGGCAATCGAGCGCGGCGGCACCTACAACGACTTCCACCCCGACCGGGTGGCCATGCAGGACGCGACCGCGCAGATGGCGCTCCTGCAGTTCATGACTGCGGGCCTGTCCGAAGCGGCGGTGCCGTCGACGGTGCACTGCGACCACCTCATCCAGGCCAAGGTCGGCGCCGCGATCGACCTCGGCGTCGCCGTCGACACCAACAAGGAGGTCTACGACTTCCTGCGCTCGGTGTCGGCCAAGTACGGCCTCGGCTTCTGGGGTCCGGGCTCGGGCATCATCCACCAGGTCGTGCTGGAGAACTACGCCTTCCCGGGCGGCATGATGATCGGCACCGACAGCCACACCCCCAACGCCGGCGGCCTCGGCATGATCGCGATCGGGGTCGGTGGCGCCGACGCCGTCGACGTGATGACGGGCTTCCCGTTCAACGTCCGCTGGCCCAAGGTGATCGGCGTCAAGCTCACCGGCACGCTCAGTGGCTGGTCGAGCCCGAAGGACGTCATCCTCGAAGTAGCCCGCATCCTGACCGTCGAGGGTGGCACGGGCGCAATCGTCGAGTACTTCGGCCCCGGCGCCGACTCGATCTCGGCGACCGGCAAGGCGACGATCTGCAACATGGGTGCCGAGATCGGTGCCACCACGTCGCACTTCGCCTACGACGCCAACATGGCGGCCTACCTGAAGGCGACCGGCCGTGAGGCGATCGCCGATGCCGCCGACAAGGTGGCCGTCGACCTGCGTGCCGACGACGGCGCGCTCTACGACCAGCTGATCGAGATCGACCTCGACGAGCTCAAGCCACTGATCAACGGCCCGCACTCCCCCGACCGTGCCCACAAGGTCGGCGCCGCCGGTGTCGGCGCTGCCGCCCGCGAGAACGACTGGCCGTTGGAGCCGTCGGCCTGCCTGATCGGCTCGTGCACGAACTCGTCGTACGAGGACATCACCCGGGTCGCCTCGATCGCCCGCCAGGCTGCAGCCGCTGGGCTGACCGCCAAGTGCGAACTGCTGATCACACCGGGCTCCGAGCAGGTGCGGGCAACGATCGAGCGCGACGGACTGCTCGCCGACCTCGAAGCGATCGGGGCCACGGTGCTCGCCAACGCCTGCGGCCCGTGCATCGGCCAGTGGTCGCGCCCCGAGTCGATCACCGGCAAGCCCAACACGATCGTCAACTCGTTCAATCGCAACTTCCCCAAGCGCAACGACGGCTCCGCCAAGACGCTGAGCTTCGTCACGTCCCCGGACACGGTGCTCGCCATCGCACTCGCCGGCCGCCTCGACTTCGACCCCATCGTCGACACGATCACCGCGCCGGACGGCACCGAGATCACCCTCGCCGAACCGGTCGGCGAGGTCCTGCCCGACGCCGGCTACGACCCGGGCGTCGACACCTACACCGCTCCCCCCGCCGACGGCTCGAGCGTGGAGGTGGCCGTGTCGCCCACCAGCGACCGGCTGCAGCTGCTCGCACCGTTCCTCGCCTGGGACGGCAACGACTACACCGGCCTGCCCGTGCTGATGAAGGCGCAGGGCAAGTGCACGACCGACCACATCTCGGCTGCGGGACCGTGGCTGAAGTACCGGGGGCACCTGGAGAACATCTCCGGCAACCTGTTCGCCGGAGCGGTCAACGCGTTCACCGGCGAGGTCGGGGCCGGCAAGGACATCACCGACGGAGAGACCCGCCCGTACCCCGAGATCGCCATGCGCTACCAAGAGGCCGGCATCAACTGGGTGGCGATCGGGGACCGCAACTACGGCGAGGGCTCCTCGCGTGAGCACGCGGCGATGGAACCCCGTTTCCGCGGCGGCCTGGTGATCCTGGCCCGCTCCTTCGCCCGCATCCACGAGACCAACGCCAAGAAGCAGGGTCTCCTGCCGTTGACCTTCGCCGACCCCGACACCTACGACCTGATCGGGGAGGACGACCGCATCAACGTGCTGGGCCTGCCCCCGGTACCGGGCGAGAACGTGCACTGCCAGATCGTCAAGCCCGACGGGACGACGATCGACTTCGAGGCGGTCCACACCTTCAGCCCCGAGCAGGTCGAGTGGTTCAAGGCCGGCTCCGCCCTCAACATCGTCCGCCAGAAGGTCGCCGCCGCCAACTGACTGTTACGCCGGGGGTCAGACCCCCGGCGTAACAGTTACCGTTCGGCACATGGACATACGCGAGGCGATACGAACGAACGGGACCGTCAGGGACTTCACCGACGAACCGGTCGACGACACGACGATCGCGAGCGTGCTCGACGATGCGCGGTTCGCCCCGTCGGGCGGGAACCGCCAGCCGTGGCGAGTCGCGGTCGTCGAGGACGTGACCCTGCGTCGAGAGCTGGCAACGCTGATGCAGCCGGTGTGGGACGAGTACCTCGAGACCTCGATGGTCGGCGGAACACCGTTCAACGTCGTCGACTACGTCCAGCCCCTCGACATCACGCCCAACAAGACGAACGCGCTGCTCGAACACATCGACACCATCCCCGTGGTGCTCGCCGTCGCCGCCGATCTGGCCAACGTGGCGATGATGGATGCCGAACTCGACCGCAAGCCCGTCACCGGTGGCGCGTCGATCTATCCGTTCTGCTGGAATCTGATGCTGTCGGCTCGCGCCCACGGCCTCGGTGGCGTGATGACCACGTTCCTCAGCCGAGTCGAGCCGGCCGCAGCTCCTGCACTCGGCCTTCCCGATCATCACGCACTCGTGACGACGATCTTCCTCGGCCATCCGGTGCACCAGCCGACGAGGCTCAAGCGCAAGCCGGTCGCGACGTTCGCTACCCGGAACCGCTTCGACGGCCCTTCGTTCGGCTGAGGCCGACCTCAGGCGGCGTCGATGGCGGCGCGGACTTCGGCGACGTAGTCGCCGACCGCATCGGGGCCGCTGTCCATCAGGCGACGCACGACACTCGCACCCTGGATGACGCCGTCGGCCACCCGGGTGGCCTGGTACGCCTGCTCGGCGTTCGACACGCCGACGCCGACGAGCACCGGGGTGTCGGTGATCTGCTTCAACCGCGCGGCCAGAGCCGTCGCCGTCTCGGCGAGCGACTCGCGTTCACCGGTCACGCCGAGCAGGCCGACCGAGTACACGAACCCGCGACAACGCGCCGCCACCCGGGGCAATCGTTCGTCCGGAGCGGTCGGCGCAGCGAGCATGATCGTCTCGATGCCCTCGGCGTCGGCCGCCTCACACCACGGGCCGGACTCCTCCAGCGGGAGGTCGGGAAGGATGGCGGCGCTGATGCCCGCCCGCTTCAACTGCGCGGCGAACCGCGTCGGGCCCGGGTGGTGCACGAGGTTGTAGTACGTCATCACGGCGAGCGGGATGTCGACGTCGAGCGACGGCACTTCGTCGAGGATCGATGTCGGGGTGACGCCACTCTCCAATGCGGCCTGCGACGCCTGCTGGATCACCGGGCCGTCCATCACCGGATCGGAGAACGGGATGCCGATCTCGACCGCGTCCGCGCCGTTGGCCGCGCAGGCGCGGATCGCCGCCTGCCAGCCCGGGTAGCCGCCGGTGATGTACGGAACGAGCAGCTTGCGGCCGGCGTCGCGCTTGGCGCGGAACTCGGTCTCGAGGCGCCCGTACGCGTTGTCGCCCGCCGTCACAGGCGCTCCGCCAGAATGTCCATCATCTGGGCGACGTCCTTGTCGCCACGGCCCGACAGGTTCATCAGCACCGTCTGGCCCTGCAGGTTCGCCGCCTCGCGGGAGATCCAGGCGACGGCATGCGCGCACTCGAGCGCCGGGATGATCCCCTCGGTCCTCGACAGCAGCTGGAAGCCCTCGATCACCTCGTCGTCGGTGACCGACGGGTACTCGGCGCGCCCGATCGAGGCGAGGTACGAGTGCTCGGGGCCGACACCCGGGTAGTCGAGCCCGGCCGAGATCGACAATGCCTCCTCCACCTGGCCGACCTCGTCCTGCAGCAGGTTGCTCCGCATCCCGTGGACGACCCCCGGCACGCCCCGCCCGATCGCGGCGCCGCCCGCGGGCTCGACCCCGACGAGACGCGTGTCCCGCTCGTCGACGAACCCGCTGAAGATCCCCATCGCATTCGATCCGCCGCCGACGCAGGCGACGACGACATCGGGCATGGCCCCGGTCATCTCCTCGATCTGTCGGTGGGCCTCGTCGCCGATCACCGACTGGAACTGGCGCACCATGTAGGGATACGGATGCGGGCCGACCACCGATCCGAGACAGAAGTAGGTGTCGGTGACGTTGGCCACCCAGTGCCGCATCGCCTCGTTGACGGCATCCTTCAACGTCCGGCTGCCGC
The DNA here is from genome assembly GCA_963710625.1 of Ilumatobacteraceae bacterium. Classification (GTDB taxonomy): domain Bacteria; phylum Actinomycetota; class Acidimicrobiia; order Acidimicrobiales; family Ilumatobacteraceae; genus Sva-07. Next base: position 81,678 of record CAVQBG010000013.1, read on the forward strand.
TCTCGACCGAGTGGACCTCGGCGCCGAGCAGCTTCATGCGGAAGACGTTGAGTTCCTGGCGGGCCACGTCGACGGCACCCATGTAGACCGTGCACTCGAGACCCATCAGGGCGGCGGCGGTGGCGGACGCCACGCCGTGCTGGCCGGCGCCGGTGTCGGCGACGATGCGCTTCTTGCCCATCCGCTTGGCGAGCAGCGCCTGGCCGATCACGTTGTTGATCTTGTGCGAACCGGTGTGGTTCAGGTCCTCGCGCTTGAGAATGAGCCGGATGCCGAGCTGCTCGCCAAGGTTGTGGCACTCGGTCATGATCGACGGCCGTCCCGAATACTCAGTGTGCACCCGCGTCAGCTCGGCACGGAACGCCGGGTCGGCCCAGGCGTCGTCGAACGCAGCTTCGAGTTCCTGGCACGCCGGCACCAGGGTCTCGGGGACGAATCGACCGCCGAACTCGCCGAAGCGGCCAGTGGAGTCGGGGGGTGCCGTGAGGGTGGGTGGTTGATCGAGTGCGGTCATTCGAAGTCCCAGTCGTAGGGGAGGTCGTCGTCGCCGATGTACGGCTCGGCGGCGTGGGCGCGGGCGTTCTCGATGAATCGTTTGACGGCGAGGGCGTCCTTCTTCCCGGGGGCCCGCTCGACCCCGGTGGCGACGTCGACGCCCCAGGGCTGCACCTCGGTGATCGCGGCGCCGACGTTGTCCGGCGTCAGGCCGCCGGCCAGGATGAGCTTCACCGAGTCGGGGGCGTCGCCGGCGAGCGACCAGTCGAACACCTTGCCCGAGCCCGGTTCGGGTCCGTCGATCATGATCAGGTCGGTGCCGTACTCGTCCGCTCGCGGGAGGTTGGGATCGCGGGCGTTGAACACCTTGATCACCCAGCGGAACGCCTTGGCGACCTCCTGGGTGTCGGCGGCTGACTCCCGTCCGTGCAGCTGCACCGCTTTGACACCGGCCCGGTGAGCGACGTCGACGACGCGGCTCGGCAGCTCGTCGCGGAAGATCGCGACGGTGAGGATCTCGGGCGGCAACCGGCGCGTGATGTCGTACGCCACCTGTGCGGCGATCTGCCGCTTCGAGCCCTGCACGAAGTTGAACCCCACCGCGTCGGCTCCCATCGCGACGGACAGCAGCGCATCGTCTTCGTTGGTGATCCCACAGATCTTGACGAACATCGAGCGCCACCGTACCGGCGGGCAGGCCCGGGCGAGAGATTCATTGCGGCCGACGTCGCGCGCCTAACGTCGTCGATGCATGGGACGACTCGATGAGATCGATCTGTCGGCGAAGCTCTCGGGCGACGACTACGAGACGCGGCTGGCAGCGGCACAGGAACGCTTCGTGGAGCTCCGCCTGAGCCTCGGCGGTCAGATCGGCGAGAGCGGTGTCGGCCCAGGGCTCCTGGTCGTGATGGAAGGCGCCGACGCCGGTGGCAAGGGCGGCGCCACCCGACGAATCGTCGAGCGGCTCGACCCCCGCCACTTCAGCGTGTACGCCTACGCCAAGCCCGACGACCGCGAGAAACGCCACCACTTCCTGTGGCGTTTCTGGACCAAGATCCCCGGGCTCGGCGGGATGTGCGTGTTCGACCGCAGCTGGTACGGCCGCCTGCTCGTCGAGCGCGTCGAGAAGTTCGCCACGATCGAACAGTGGACCCGCGCCTACAACGAGATCGTCGAGTTCGAGCGAAGCCTGGTGCTCGAGGGCGTCATCCTCGTGAAGTTCTACCTCCACATCAGTGCCGACGAGCAGATGAAGCGGTTCGAGAGCCGCCAGGACGACCCACTGCGGAAGTGGAAGCTGAACGAGGAGGACTGGCGCAACCGCGACAAGTGGGACCAGTACATCGAAGCCGCCGAGGACATGTTCGAGCGCACCGATCACCAGCTCGCCCCGTGGGACATCGTGTCGGGCGAGAACAAGAAGTGGGCCCGGGTCACCATCCTCGAGACGCTCAATCAACGCGTCGAGGACGGCATCGCTCGCTGGGAGATGCTCAACACCCCGACCGGCTGAGCCTCGCCGAGGCTCATCGGCACCACTGCGATGGGATTCCGGCGCGACAGGTGCGCGACAGGTGGGCGACAGCTCGCCGACCGCGAGTCAGGCGACGAACTCGGCGATCAGTGCAGCCGGGTCGACGCTGGTGACGAGGGTCTCGCCGACCAGCACGGCGTCGTAGCCGGCCGCCCGTAGCGATCGGGCGTCTGCGACACCACGGACCCCCGACTCGGCGACCTTCACTGCCTGGTCCGGGATCGCACCCGCCATCCGGACGGCACGTTCGTGGTCGACCTGGAAGGTCACCAGGTCACGCTGGTTGACTCCGATCAGCGTCGCCTCGGCAGCGAGCGCATGCTCGAGCTCACGCTCGTCGTGGATCTCCACCAGGACGTCGAGGCCGACATCGACCGCCAGCGCGTGAAACGACGACAGTTCGGCCGGATCGAGCGCAGCGGCGATCAGCAGCACGCAGTCGGCCCCCATGATCCGGGCGTCGAGCACGTCGCGCTCGCTGACGGTGAAGTCCTTGCGAATCACCGGCACGGAGCACGCCGCACGGGCCGCCTGCAGGTCGGCGACCGAGCCACCGAAGTGCTCGACATCGGTGAGCACCGACAGGCATGCCGCTCCCCCGCGTTCGTAGGTGGCGGCCATCCCGGCGGGATCGAGGCTCGCGTTGAGATCGCCCTTCGACGGTGAACGACGCTTGATCTCGGCGATCACACCGAGCTGTTCTCTGCCCACGAGCGCGGCCCGGAAGCCGCGCGCGGGTTCCGTCCCGCGCGCCTCGTCGAGCAGCCGCTCGATCGATCGGGTGTCGGCGGCGGCCGTCTCGCGATGTCGTTCGAGAATGCGATCGAGATACGTCGCGACCACGCTCTCTCCGGTCAGAGGCCCTTGCCGCGGACCGGCGTGAGCATCGTGAGCTCCGGCCGGCCGGCGAGAATGCCCCCGAAGGCGTTCATGATCTGCTTCATCACGTCGCTGGTGCTGTGCGCCTGGAGCGCGTCGCCGTCGGCGTAGAGCTCGTACATGTAGGCGACGTTGGCGTCGTTCGGGTCTTCGAGGAGTTGGTAGAGCAGCGTGCCCTCCTCGGATCCGACGTGGTCCATCATCGGGGCGAGGCCGGCGTACAGGTCGTCGCGCTTTCCGTCGATGCAGGTGAACTTGGCGATCATGGCAACTTGACTCATGAGCGCCGACGGTACTGCTTGGCCCGGCTAGAACCCCAGCCGGTCACCGATGGTGGTGAGCAGTTCGTCGATCGGCACGCGGACCTGTTCGGTCGTGTCTCGATCGCGCACGGTGACCGCGTTGTCCTCCAGCGAGTCGAAGTCGACGGTGACCGCGAGCGGCGTGCCGATCTCGTCCTGACGGCGGTAGCGCTTGCCGATGTTCTGCGTCTCGTCGTAGTCGACCATGTATCGGTCGGCGAGGAGCTTGCGAACCTCGTGAGCGAGTGGTGTCAGCGTGTCCTTCTTCGAGAGCGGCAGTACCGCCACCTTGTACGGGGCGAGGCGTGGGTGCAGGCGCAGGACCGTACGGGTCTCGTCGTTCACCACGTCTTCGTCGTAGGCAGCGAGCAGGAATGCCGCCATCGTGCGGGTGGCGCCGGCGGCGGGCTCGATCACGTACGGCACATAGCGCTCGTTGGTCTGCGGGTCGAAGTAGTCGAGCTTCTCGCCGGAGTGTTCGGCATGCTGCTTGAGGTCGTAGTCGGAACGCTGCGCGATGCCCTCGAGCTCGTCGAAGCCCCACGGGAAGGCGAACTCGACGTCGGACGTGGCCGACGAGTAGTGCGACAGCTCGTCGTCGTCGTGGGCGCGCAGCCGCAACATGTCGGCGGGAATCCCGTGGTCGATGTACCAGTTCAGTCGGGCATCGCACCAGTACTCGTACCATTGCGAACTGGTGTCAGGAGGGACGAAGAACTCGAGTTCCATCTGCTCGAACTCGCGCGTCCGGAAGATCCAGTTCTGCGGGGTGATCTCGTTGCGGAAGCTCTTGCCGACCTGAGCGATGCCGAACGGCGGCTTCTTGCGCGACGTCTGCAGGACCTGCCCGAAGTTGGTGAACATGCCCTGGGCGGTCTCGGGGCGAAGGTAGGCGTCGGCGCCGGTGCCCTCGACCGGGCCGGCCTGGGTCTTGAACATCAGGTTGAACTCACGCGCCTCGGTGAACGACTTCTTCGAGCCGCAGTTCGGGCACGTGTCGGGGTCGTCGAGCTTGTCGAGGCGGAAGCGTTGCTTGCACTCGGTGCAGTCGACCAGCGGGTCGGTGAAGTTGGCGAGGTGCCCAGATGCCTGCCACACCTGCGGAGGGCTGAGGATCGCGGCGTCGATCAGCACGACGTCGTCGCGCTGCTGCACCATCGAACGCACCCACGCCTCCTTGACGTTGCGCAACAGCAACGACCCGAGCGGGCCGTAGTCGTACGTCGAGCGGAAGCCGCCGTAGATCTCCGCCGACTGGTAGACGAAGCCCCTGCGCTTGCAGAGGCTGACGATCTGTTCGAGGTCGGTGGCAGGCATAGGCCCCGGAGGCTACCGATCCCCCCAATCCGTTTGCGTCGAAGATTCGGTGACCCGTCCCACCCGGAATGCAGCGCAAACGTCGAGTGCACGCCCCCCAAACCGTTTGCGTCGAAGATCCGGGGACCCGCCCCACCCGAAACGCAACGCAAACGGCGAGTGCACGCCGCCCACACCGTTTGCGTCGAAGATTCGGTGACCCGCCCCACCCGAAACGCAACGCAAACGGCGAGTGTGTGCGGGGTCAGTGGGTTTCGAACATGGCGACGGCCTTCAGCCGGCGCTCGATGTGGAATTCGAGGGCTCGGGTCGCCAGCGACGACACCTCGTGGGTGCTCGGTGACTCCTCGCGAGCGAGCGCTGCCATCAGCTGGCCACCGAGGATCTCACGCAGCACCTCGAGCGCACCGGGGCTGATCGCCTGACCCGATCGACACGACCGGCACAGCACGCCGCCCTCGTTCAGATCGAACGCGACGAACTGGACCGCCGGTTCGGTGTCGCCGCAGCGCACACAACGGTCGAGTTCCGGGCGCATGCCCTCCGCGGCGAGGAGCTTCCAGTAGAACGCCGCCACGTTCAGCGGCGCCGGAGCCTGCCCGGGCGGTGTCGCCGCGATCGTGCGCAGGACACCCACGAGCATCCGGTACAGCTGCGGGTTCGGTTCGCGTTCGAGCGACAGCTGATCGACGGCCTCGATCACGGCGAGACCCTGCGACGCCCGATCGAGCGACGACAGCATCGGTGACAACGGCTCGACCGCCTCGGCCTGGCTGACGATGTCGAGTTCCCGACCGCGGTACAAGAGCAGCCGCACGTGGCTCATCGGCTCGAGCCGGGCCCCGAACTTCGACTTGGTCTTGCGGACACCCTTCGCGACCGCCCGCACCTTGCCGTTCTCGGCCGTGTGGAACACGACGATGCGATCGGACTCGCGAAGCTTGTACGTGCGCAACACGACGCCGGTGTCGCGGTAGAGCTCGCTCACGAGTCGTCGTCGAGACCGCCGAAACGGCGTTCGCGGCGAGCGAAGTCGGCGATGGCATCGACGAGGTGGTCGGGACTCAGCTCGTCCCAGGCCATCGGGTGGAAGACGAGTTCGCCGTACGCCAACTCCCACACCAGCGACGGCGGCAACCTGGTCGACTCGCCGAGCACCACGATCAGGTCTGGTTCGCAGTCGGCCGGTGCGTACAGGACCTCGGTGACGGTCGCCTCGTTGACCGGCTCGTCGGGCTGCAACCGCTGCATCGCCTCGGCGAAGCGCTCGCGGCCGTCGCCGCACGGGTCGACGATCACCCGACACGACCCGACCTGGCGCTGCCACCACTCGAGATCCACCGGATCGACGCCGGGCTCGAACGCTCGCAGGGTCAGGAACGACGCTCCCGCCTGATCGGCGATCGCTCCGAGCCGCTCCACACGATCGTTCCAGCGAACATCACCCAGCCGTTCCCAGTCGCGCAGGGTCCCACCGACGACCATGATGTGCCGCAACAACTGCCGCGTCGTGTCACCGGCACGCGCCGTCTCCGTGGCGGCGCCGGTCGCCGTGGCGGAGAACGAGGTGGCCATGCCGACATTCTTCCACGCCACGCTCACCGATGCCGGGCTCGCTAGCGTGGGAATCCGTGCCACCTGACTCACCCGAGCGTCCGCTCCACGTCGCCTGCATCATGGACGGCAACGGTCGCTGGGCGGGCCGGCGCGGCCTCCCCCGCACCGAGGGGCACACCGAGGGCGAGGAGAATCTCGCTCGCCTCGTGCGCATCGCGGTGCAGCGCAACATCGGCTGGCTGACGGTGTTCGGCTTCTCGACCGAGAACTGGCAGCGGCCCCGGCCCGAGGTCCGCCACATCCTCGGGTTGCACGAGAAGCTGTTCGGCCGTGTCGCCGAACTCAACGAGCTGAACGTGCGGATCCAGTGGATCGGCCGCCCGTTCGACTCGCCGATGGCACGCACGCCGAGATACGTCCAGCGGGCGATCCGCAAGGCGATCGCCGACACGGCGAACAACACCGGCATGGTGCTGACGGTCGCCTTCGACTACGGCGGACGTTCCGAACTCGTCGCTGCGGTCGAGGCGGCCCGGACCTCTCCCGAGGGAATCACCGTCGACACGATCGGCCAGCATCTCTATCTTCCGGAGCTCCCGCCGGTCGACATCCTCGTACGGACCAGTGGAGAACAGCGGGTGTCGAACTTCCTGCTCTGGCAGGCCGCCGGTGCCGCGATCTACTTCACCGAGGCGCCGTGGCCGGACTTCGACGCCGCCGAACTCGATGCGGCGCTGGCGCTCGCTCGATGAGCGACGATCCCGTCGACGCACTCGGTCGCGTCACCTCCGAACTCGCCAACGCCGAGGATCGCGCCGGCCAGCGCGAGATGGCCGGCCTCGTCGCCGACGCCATCGTCAGCAAGCACCACCTCGTGGTCCAAGCCGGTACGGGCACCGGCAAGACCCTCGCCTACCTCGTGCCGGCGATCGAAGCCGATGCTCGGATCGTCGTCGCCACGGCGACCAAAGCCCTCCAGGACCAACTCGCCACCAAGGACCTGCCGTTCCTCGCCGAGCACCTCGGCGTCGACTTCGACTGGGCGATCCTCAAGGGTCGCAGCAACTACGTGTGCCTGCAGCGGCTCCGCGAGATGAGCGCCGGCGCGGAGGGGCAGTTGGAACTCGAGACGATGGCGGTGCAGACCAGGGCCGAGATCAGGCGCTTGGCGGAGTGGTCGGGCACGACCGAGACCGGCGACATGGCCGAACTCGACTGGACGCCGTCGGACAACGCGTGGCGGTCGGTCAGCGTCGGCAGCGACGAATGCCCGGGGGCGGATCGCTGCCCGCTCGGCGACCCGTGCTTCGCCGAACAGGCCCGCCGGCGAGCGGCCGTCGCCGACGTCGTGGTTGTCAACACCCACCTGTACGGGCTCAATGTGGCGAGCGGCGGAGCGATCCTGCCCGAGCACGACGTCGTCGTGTTCGACGAGGCGCACGTCCTCGAGGACATCATGAGCGACACGGTCGGCGTCGAGATCGCACCCGGCCGGTTCACCGCGCTGTCCGGCGTGGTGCGGCGCATCCTCGACGACCCGACGCTGATCGGTTCGATCGCCGAGATCGCGGACAGCCTGCGGGATGCGCTGTCCGGCCATGTCGGCGAGCGGCTGTCGACGCCCCTTCCCGATTCGGTGCAGGAGGTGCTGACCGATGCACGGTTGCGGCTCGGGCGGGCCAACGAGGTGCTCCTCGCCATCGAGACATCGGTCGAGGACGCCAAACAGCGCAAGCTGCGCGCCCAGACGATGACCGGCCGTGCGATCGAGCAACTCGACGTGGCGATCGAGGGACGCGAGGGCTACGTCGCATTCGTGTCGGGCTCACCCGATTCCCCACGCCTCGAGGTGGCCCCGCTCGACGTCGGCCCGGCGATGAACGAGGGCGTGTGGTCACAGCGAACGGCGATCCTCACGAGCGCGACGATCCCGTCGTCGCTCGCCGCTCGCGTCGGTATCGCCGGTGACGACGTGGTGGTCGCCGATGTCGGCAGCCCGTTCGACTACGAGCACAACTCGATGCTCTACTGTGCGATGCACCTGCCGAACCCGAACAGCGAGGGGTTCCGGGCGGCGGTCCACGACGAACTCGAAGCGCTGATCACCGCAGCCGGCGGGCGCACGTTGGCGCTGTTCACCAGCTACCGGTCGATGGACGAGGCCGCCGACGCACTCCGCCAGCGGATCGACCACCCGATCCTGACCCAGCGAGACCTCCCGAAGACCGCCCTGATCAAGGCCTTCTCGGACAGCGCCGAGACCTGCCTGTTCGCCACTGCCGGGCTCTTCCAGGGCGTCGACGTGCCCGGCCAGACGCTCTCACTCGTCGTGATCGACCGGATCCCGTTCCCCCGCCCGGACGACCCGCTCCTGAGTGCTCGACGTGAGCAACTGGGCCCGACGGCGTTCTCCGAGATCGACATCCCCAGGGCGTCGATGATGTTGGCGCAGGCCTGCGGGCGGCTGATCCGCTCGGCGACCGACAAGGGCGTCGTCGCCGTGATGGATCCACGCCTCGGCACCGCGCGCTACCGCTGGGACATCGTCAAGGCGCTGCCGCCGATGAAACGAACGAGGAATCGCGCCGACGCCGAGTCCTTCCTCCGCGACCTTGTCACGCCTGGGGTCTGACCCCTGGCGTGATCAGGTGATCGAGGCGGCGTAGATGCCGTCGATCGTGGTGCCGAGGGTCGAGTTGAACTCGTCGTCCGACTGGCTGGCGCTCAGGCCCTCGGTGAGGGCCCGGCTGAAGCTGGCGATCATGCCGTGCTGGCGCGACAGGCGCTCGTTGGCCTCGTCACGCGGGTACCCGCCGGAGAGCGCGACCACCCGCAGCACCTTCGGATGAGCGATCAGATCCGCGTAGAAGTCGTCGACGGTCGGAATCGACAGCTTGAGCATCACCGTCTGGCCTGCGGGGAGCGACTCGAGCTGCTCGAGGATCTCGTCGCGCAGGATCCCTTCGGCAGCCTCCTTCTCCGCACTGTTGATGTCGACCTCCGGCTCGATGATCGGCACCAGCCCCGCCCCGATGATTTCGGCTGCCACCTCGAACTGCTGCTCGACGATGCCACGGATGCCGACCACATCGGCGAGATGGATCACCGATCGCATCTTGGTACCGAACACGCCGAGACCGCCGGCGCGTGTGCACAGCTCGAACAGTCCGGGGATCGGCTTCATCAACTGCACGCCGTACGCCTGGTCGGCGAGACCCTTGTCGACCTTGAGGAACGGCACGACGTTCTTGACCGACCACAGGTAGTCCGCCGTGCCCCGACCCTCGACCTTGCGGTCCATCGTCTGTTCGAACAGGATCGCCCCGAGCACCCGTTCGCCGGTGAAGGCGGGCGAGGTCATGATCCGCGTCCGCATCGCGTGCATCAGATCGAACATCTCGTCCTCGGTCGACCATGCGTCGTCGCCGACGCCGTACAGCGAGAGGGCCTTCGGGGTACTACCACCGCTCTGGTCGAGCGCAGCGATGAACCCGGAACCGGTACGGACCTTCTGGAGCATGTCGTCGTTCACCTCGTCGACTGTAGCGAGATCGCGGCGGGGGGCGAACGTGACCGGTGGGGCCGAAGGTCCCGAGTGGCGGCGCCGAAGGTCCCGACTGGTGGGACGTGACGACCCGACGATGGCTACCGTCGCCGCGATGAGCGAACCACGCGTCGTGCACCTCGACGTGGCCGACGAGATCGCCACGATCACTCTCGACTCCCAACACAACCGCAATGCCCTGTCGCGGCAGTTGCTCGCCGACCTCCACCGCTCGCTCGACGATGCCGAGGCCGCCGAGGTACGTGCCGTCGTCCTGACGCACGCCGGCCCGGCGTTCTGTGCGGGCGCCGACCTCAAGGAACGCTCGTCTCAGGGAAGCACGCCCACGGACTCCGGGCCGTTCGTGCAGATCCTGGAGCGACTGATGGACACCCCACGTCCGACGATCGCCGCCGTCAACGGGTCCGTGCGGGCGGGCGGGATCGGCCTGATGGCGTCGTGTGACCTCGTCGTCGTCGATGCGGCGACGACGTTCGCGCTGACCGAGGTTCGCATCGGCGTGGCACCGGCGATCATCTCCGTGCCGATCCTGCGCCGCGTCGCCCCGAGCAGGATCGCCGCTGCGATGCTGACGGGCGAGCAGTTCGACGCCGCTGAGGCGCGGTCGATCGGCCTCGTCACGCACGTCGCCGACGACGTCGACGCAACGGTCGACGAACTGGTCCGGGGAATACGCGCCGGCGCTCCCCGAGCGGTCGCCGAGACCAAGCGGTTGCTGCACACCGTTGCCGACATGGAACGCTCGACCGCGTTCGACGCGATGGGCGCGCTGTCGAACGAGATGTTCAACAGCGAAGATGCCGCGGAGGGGATGGCGGCGTTCGTCGAGAAGCGACGACCCCGTTGGGCTGCGCCGTGACGCCTGCGATCACGCCGCAGCGGATCGACATCGTCACCCCGTCGGGTGTGCGGATCGCTGCCGACGAGTGGTCGTCCGAGGCATCCGACCGGCCAGCGGTCGTCCTCGCCCACGGGGGCGGACAGACCCGGCACTCGTGGGGCGGCACGGCGGCCGTGCTCGCCGACCACGGCCACCGGGTCGTGTCGATCGACCTGCGCGGCCACGGCGACTCGGAGTGGGCGCCCGACGGTGACTACCACATGTCGGCCTATGCCGAGGATGGTCTGGCCGTGGTCCACCGAATCGGGTCGCCGGTTGCGTGGGTCGGTGCGTCGCTCGGCGGGATGACGGGCCTCCACGCCGTCGATGCAGCACCCGAGCTGTTCAGCGCCCTCGTGCTCGTCGACATCACGCCCCGGCCCGCGGCAGCCGGCGTCAGCCGGATCCTGGAATTCATGGCCAGCGACGCCGTCGACGGGTTCGCCACGCTCGACGATGCGGCCGATGCGATCGCCGCGTACCAGCCGCACCGGCCGCGACCGTCCGACCTGTCGGGGCTGTCGAAGAACCTCCGCCTGGGCGAGGACGGTCGTTGGCGGTGGCACTGGGACCCCGCGTTCCTCAGCATTCGCACCGGCGGGACGAGCGAACACGCCCGTGACCTGCACCACGACGAACTCGAGGAGATCGCCAGACGGCTCACACTGCCGACACTGCTCGTGCGCGGCAAGTTGTCCGACCTCGTCACGGAGGCCGAAGTCGAGGAGTTCCTCCGGATGGTTCCCCACGCGCAATACGTCGACGTGGCGAATGCCGCGCACATGATCGCGGGCGACCGCAACGACGTCTTCACCGACGCGGTGGTGGGCTTCCTCGACGGCTGACCGGTGTTCCGACGTCCGGTTGATCCGCAGGCCTTGACGCGTCGCCGGACGCACGTGCGAGACTGGGGGAATGACCACCAGCCAGGAACTCCAGGACCGCATCGCAGGATCGAACCTCCCCAAGCGCTATCTCACCAACCTCGAACGCAACGCTGCGGTCGAGGTGCTGCGCTGGAAGGATGACGACGGCGCCTGGCAGTCGTGGACTCTCCAGGAGCTCACCGACGTCACCGCTCGCCTCGCCACGGGACTCGCCGGCCTCGGCGTCGGCAAGGGCGACACGGTCGTGCTGATGCTGCGCAACCGCCCCGAGTTCCATGCCCTCGACCTCGCCGTGCTGTTCCTGGGTGCCACGCCGGTGTCGATCTACAACTCGTCCGCGCCGGAGCAGATCGAGTACCTGGTCAACGACTGCAAGGCCAAGGTCGCCGTCGTCGAGGACAGCGGGTTCCTCGAGCGGTTCCTGAAGGTGCGGGCCTCGCTCACCACGCTCGAGCACATCGTGATGTTGGAGGACTCCGAAGTCGCCGGCAGCGACGTCGTCCGCTACGCCGATCTCGCCGCAGCAGAGCCCGCCGACCTCGACGCGCTCTCCGAGATCGCCACGCTCGACGACATCGCCACGGTCATCTACACCTCGGGCACGACCGGTCCGCCCAAGGGCGTGATGCTGTCGCACGGCAACATCGCCTGGACGCTCGAGTCCGTCGGCCAGTCGATGCGCGAGCAGACCGACATCGAGGACTTCGCCGGCAAGAAGCACGTCTCGTACCTGCCGATGGCCCACATCTTCGAGCGCCTGCTCGGTCACTACTACCTGCTCGACTTCGCCTCCCAGGTCACCTGCTGTCCCGAGACGTCACAGCTCACCGCCTACACCGGCGAGGTCCGGCCGAACGTCTTCATCGGCGTGCCGCGAGTGTGGGAGAAGCTCTATGCGGGCGTGAACGCCGCGGTCGGCGCCGACCCCGAGAAGGCCAAGGCCTTCAACGATGCGGTGGATGCCGCGCTGCCGATCGTCGAGAAGATGACCCGCGGGACGGCGACGCAGGAGGAGATCGACACCTGGAACTTCCTCGACCAGGTCGCGTTCCAGACCGTCAGGGGCCTGATCGGCCTCGACGAGGCCGAGATCTGCATCACCGGCGCCGCTCCCCTGCCTGCGGAGATCCTGTCGTGGTTCCGAGCGATCGGCGTGCCGCTCACCGAGGGGTACGGCATGTCGGAGACCACCGCCGTGCTCACGTGGGCCAACGACCCGAAGCCCGGGTGCGTCGGGCGTGCGGCCACCGCCGTCGAGCTCAAGATCGCCGACGACGGCGAGGTGCTCTGCCGAGGCGGCAACAACTTCGTCGGCTACCTCGGCCAGCCGGAGAAGACCGCTGAGACCCTCGACAACGACGGATGGGTCCACACCGGCGACATCGGCGAGCTCGATGACGACGGATACCTGAAGATCGTCGACCGCAAGAAGGAACTGATCATCACCGCCGGCGGCAAGAACGTCAGCCCAGCGAACCTCGAGGCCGAACTCAAGATGATTCCGCTCGTCGGTCAGGCCTGTGCGATCGGAGAGCAGCGCCCGTTCATGTCAGCGCTGGTCGTGCTCGACCCCGACGCCGCCGCGGCGTGGGCACGCGACCACGGGCTGACCGGCGACGACGCCACGATGGCCGCACTGGCCGAGAACCCCGAGGTGATCGCCGAGATCGACGCCGGGCTCGTCGAGGTGATGAAGGGCTTCAACAACGCCGAGGCGGTCAAGAAGGTGAGGGTGCTCGGTGAGGAATGGCTGCCCGACTCCGACCTGCTCACCCCGACCTCGAAGCTCAAGCGACGTGGCATCCTCACCACGTTCGCCGACGAGATCGAGGCCCTCTACGCCAAGTGAGAACTCTCGCGGTGATCAGCCGGCCATCAACCGGTAGCCGACGCCGCGCGAGGTGACGATCAGCCGTGGGTCGTCGGGGTGATCCTCGATCTTGAGGCGCAGCCGCCGGACATGGGCGTCGACGAGGCGCGAATCGCCGAGGTACTCGTAGCCCCAGACCCGTTCGAGCAGCTGGTCACGGGACAACACCGCGCCGGCGTGGTCGGCGAACTCGCACATCAACCGGAACTCGGTCTTGGTGAGGTTGACCTCGACACCACCCTTGAGCACGATCCCCTGCTCGCGGCGCACCTCGACGTCGCCGAATCGTGACGCCAGCGGTGTGGTGGCCTTGCCGTGCAACGCCACCCGGCGCAGCGACGCCCGGATCCGAGCCGCGAGTTCCTTGGGAACGACCGGCTTGGTGACGTAGTCGTCAGCGCCCGCCTCGAGCCCGGCGACCATGTCGTGCGTGTCGGTCTGCGCCGTGATCATGATGATCGGCACGATGCTCTCGGCGCGCAGCGCGCGACAGACGTCGAACCCCGACATGTCGGGAAGTCGGAGGTCGAGCAGCACGAGATCGGGAGGCGCCTGCCGGAACGACGCGAGACCGTCGGCGCCGTTGGCTGCCTCACGCACCGAGTACCCCTCGTCCTCGAGCGCCATCGACAGCGCGAGTCGGATCCCGTCGTCGTCCTCGATGAACAGCAGTGTTTCCATGTGGGCTCCAGTGTTGCGCCGTTGGTGACGATCCGCCCGGGTTTGTTACCGAAATCGCACACTCCACGCAACGGCCTGTCACACAGAGCCGTCATCATCATGGGCGTTCACGCTGCCCCGGTGAGGTGCCTACCTCCCCCTGGTACCTCACCGGCAGCGGGTGAACCCGCCGAAGCGAATGCGTCAGCACCTCGGCAACTCCGCCGAAAGCAGAACTCGGAGCCCACGTGCAACACTCTGTCTCCGTGGCCCGGCGTCGTACCCTCCGTCTTCGGACGCGCGTCACGCTCTTCTTCGCGTTCATCGCCCTGCTCGCCGGCGTGGTCCTGATCGGCGTCACCTACGGATTCGCACGCAGCAACCTGCTCGAGGACGACGAGGTCGCGGCGAAACAGCAGGCGTTCTCGAACGCCGACGCCGTCCGCGAGCAGCTCACCGTCGACGCCGACGGGATCGGGGTGTTCATCGACGACGAACTCCGCACCGACCCGGGCGGGTTCGCCGTGCTCAGCTGGACCGACCCCGCAGCGCCGCGCTCGATCCTCACCGACCTGCGCCACCCGCTGAGCGACTTCCCGCCCGAACTGGTCGACGCCGTGAGCGACGGCGATCCGGCCACGCAGAACGCCACGATCGACGGGTCCGACTATCTGACCGTCGGCGTGTACATCGCCGAGTACGACACCGGCTACTACGAGGCATTCCCGCTCGACGACACCGAGTCGACCCTCACCGCGATCCTCACCGCGCTGACACTCGGCGCGCTCGGCACACTCGTGCTCGCCGGACTCTTCGGACTCGCCACCAGCCGTCGCCTCCTCCGACCACTCAGCCAGGTCGCCGACGCCGCCGAGGAGATCGCCTCGGGAGGTCTCGACACGCGCCTCGCGCCCGAGTCCGACCCCGACCTCGACCGCCTCGCCGGTTCGTTCAACGAGATGGCCGACGCCGTCCAGACCCGCATCGAACGCGAGGCACGGTTCGCGTCCGATGTCAGCCACGAGCTGCGATCGCCGATCACCGCGCTCTCCGCGGCCGTCGAGGTGCTCGACGCCCGCCGCGACGAACTCCCGGAACGAACCCAGCAGGCACTCGACGTGGTGGTCAGTCAGGTCCGCCGGTTCGACAGCATGGTGATCGACCTGCTGGAACTCGCTCGACTCGACGCCGGCGCCACCGACCTCAACGTGGAGGATCTCCGCCTGACCGACGTGACCCGCCGGATCGCCGCGCGGTTCGGCGAACCGGACGTCCCGATCGTCGTGGCGAACGGCACGCCCGACGACGTCGCGCTCGACAAGGTGCGCTTCGAACGTATCCTCGGCAACTTGCTCGACAACGCCCGCAACCATGGTGGAGGTGCCCTCCGGATCGAGCTGACACCGGCCCCCGAACGCCGCTTTCGCCTCGCGGTCGAGGACGGTGGCCCGGGCGTGGCACAGGGCGAACGTGACCGCATCTTCGAACGCTTCGCCCGCGGCAGCGCCGCGCGACATCGCATCGGCACGGGCCTCGGACTGGCGCTGGTGGCCGAACACACAGCGGCGATGGGTGGCACCGCGTGGGTGGAGGACCGCATCGGCGGAGGAGCCCGCTTCCTCGTCGAACTCCCGGCACGGGTCCAGGCGACGCAACACCAGCGGGTGATGTCGTGAGCGGCCGCGACAGCCAGGTCCGCCGGATTCGCCGGATTCGTGTCGTCACGGCCGTGCCGTTGGTGATCGGCGCACTCGCGCTGCTCGCCGCCTGCGGCGTACCGACCGGAGCGGACACCTTCAGCGAGATCCCGCCCGACGAGATCCAGTTCGGCCTCGACGCCACCTCGACGACCACGTCGACGACGACCACCACGTCCACGGTGCCGGAGCTGCCGCAGACCACGCAGCTCGAGACGACCACGACGATCCGGCTCGAGCCCGCCTTCATCTACTTCCTGTCGCGCGGCCGGCTCCAACCCGTGACGATCGAGCTGCCCGCCGGTTTCTCGTCCGATCAGGTCGCCGACAAGCTCGAGGAAGGGCCCCCGCCGGACGTCGCGCTCGACACGCTGATCGAGGACGGCCTGATCGTCAGCTCGGTCGAGTCCGGTGGCGTGCTGACCGTCGATCTGGACGGCGACGTCTTCGACCGGATCCCGAGCACGGAACAGACGGAGGCGATCGGGCAGATCGTCCTCACGATGACCTCCAGCCTGCGCCTCGTCGGCCAGGTCACCTTCACCCTCGAAGGCGACCCGATTCCGGTGAAGAAGGGCAACGGCCTCTCGTCCGGGGCGGGCGAGCCGGTGTCCTTCGACGACTACGCCATCCTGTTGGCCGCACCGCGACCTCAAGCGGTCGAGGATCCCTCGCGGACCGAGCCGACCGCGCCACCGACGACGCAGGCACCGTGACCGGCCGGGCGGTCAGTAGCCCAACCGCTCCACCCGCTCGGGACGTCGCTGCCAGTCCTTGTCGACCTTGACGCGCAGTTCGAGGTACACGCCCTCGGGCAGCTGGGCCCGGGTGCGCTCCCCCACCTGCTTGAGGATCTGACCGCCCTTGCCGATCACCATGCCCTTCTGGCTGTCGCGCTCGACGAGGATGTCGACGCGGATCCGTGGCCATTCCCACTCGACCACCTGCGTGGCGATCGAGTACGGCAACTCGTCACGGGTCACCGCGAGCAGCTGCTCGCGAACCAGCTCAGCGACCCAGCGCTCCTCCGGGAGGTCGGACACCTCGTCGTCGGGGAAGTACTTCGGGCCGGGCGGCACCCGACCGGTCAGGTCGGCGACGAGCGCCGCGATGCCGTCGCCGGTGACCGCCGACACCGGGAAGTAGGCCTGTGCCCCGAGATCGCTCGATGCGGTGAGCATCCGCAACACCTGCTCACGACTGGCGATGTCGGTCTTGTTGACGATCACGACCGAGTTGGCGATGTCGATCCGGTCGGCGACCCAACGGTCGCCCTTGCCGAACGGCGCCGTCGCGTCGAGGACGAGACAGGTGACGTCGACGTCGCCGACGCTGTCGAGGGCGGTGGCGTTGACACGTTCGCCGAGCGCGGTCACCGGCTTGTGGAGACCGGGGGTGTCGACGAAGACGAGCTGAGTGCCCGGCCTGGTCAGGACCCCCATGATCCGGTGCCGCGTGGTCTGGGGCTTGTCGGACACGATGCTGATCTTGCGACCACAGATCGAGTTCACCAGCGACGACTTCCCGACGTTGGGCCGGCCGACGAACGTGACGAAACCCGATCGGTGCTCGGAATCCGGGCGGCTGGTTTCGTCGGGCATCGGCTCAGTTTGCCAAGCTCGGGGCCATGACCCGCA
Organism: Ilumatobacteraceae bacterium; assembly: GCA_963710625.1. Taxonomy (GTDB): domain Bacteria; phylum Actinomycetota; class Acidimicrobiia; order Acidimicrobiales; family Ilumatobacteraceae; genus Sva-07. Next base: position 98,958 of record CAVQBG010000013.1, read on the forward strand.
CGATCAACGGAATCGATGAACTGAAGACCCTCGTCGGCGAGCACCTGGGCTACTCCCCGTACGTCGAGATCACCCAGGAGCAGGTGAACACCTTCGCCGACGCCACCGGCGACCACCAGTGGATCCACGTCGACCCCGAACGCGCGAAGGCGGGTCCGTTCGGTGGGCCGATCGCCCACGGCTACCTCACCCTCTCACTGGGCCCGATGCTGTCGCCGCAGGTGTTCGTCGTCGACGGCATCTCGATGGGCGTCAACTACGGCGCCGGCAAGATCCGGTTCCCGTCACCCGTGCCGGTCGGCTCGAAGCTGCGGCTCGGAGCCACGCTGATGTCGGTCGAGGACGTCGCCGGTGGCGCCCAGGTCACCATGGAGTTCGTCTTCGAGGTCGAGGGTGCGAGCAAGCCGTCGTGCGTCGCCGAGGTGATCTTCCGGTACTACGCGTGAACGAGCCCGCGGCGGTCGCGCCCGCCGAGTTCAGCTTGGCCGAGGTCCACGAGGCGATCGCCGCGACCCGGCCGGATGCCGACTGTCTCGTCTTCCGCAACCAGCGGTTCTCGTGGGCCGACATCACCGAACGCACCCGCCGCCTCGCCAACCACCTGATCGGACAGGGCCTCGGGTGTCACGTCGAACGAGCCGATCTCGCCGGCCACGAGAGCGGCCAGGACCACCTCGCGATCTACCTGCACAACGGCAACGAGTACCTCGAGGCGATGCTCGGCGCCCTCAAGGCCCGCGTGGCCTCGCTGAACGTCAACTACCGGTACGTCGCCGAAGAGCTGCTCTATCTGCTGACCGATTCCAACTCCCGTGCCGTCGTCGTGCACTCGGTGTTCACGCCCACCCTGGCCGAGGTGCTGCCGCAGCTCCCGAACCTCCAGGTGATCCTCCAGGTCCCCGACGAGTCCGGACATCCCCTCCTGCCCGGCGCGGTGTGGTACGAGGACGCGCTCGCGGCCGCGTCACCCGAGCGTCCCGACGTCGAGTGGAGCCCCGACGACCTGTACCTGCTCTACACCGGCGGCACCACCGGCATGCCCAAGGGCGTGATGTGGCGCAACGGCGACGCGATGGTCGAGTGTTTCGGCGGCTCCAAGACTGCGACCTCGATCGAGGAGTTCGTCGCCGCCGCGAGCGCGGGCACCAAGGCACTCCTCGCTCCGCCGTTCATGCACGGTGCCGGGCACTGGATGAGCTTCCTGACGTGGCTCGCGGGCGGAACCGTGTTCGTGCAGTCGGTGACCGACCGGCTCGATCCGACCGACATCTGGTCGCTGGTGGAGCGCGAGCAGGTCAACTTCCTGCTGATCGTCGGCGATGCCTTCGCGCGTCCCCTCCTCGACGAGCTCGACGAGCCGACCGGCGGGCGGCCCTACGACCTGTCGTCGCTCAACGTGCTCCTGTCGGGTGGGGCGCCGCTGTCGGCGAACCTGAAGGACGAGTTCCTCGCGCACCTGCCGACGCTGATGATCGTCGACGGGCTCGGTTCGTCCGAGGCCGGCGGGCAGGTCAGCAAGGTGTCCGTCGGCGGCGGCGCCACCACCGGGACGTTCGAGATCGCGCCCGGCAACGTGGTGCTCTCGGCCGATCTCGACCGGGTCCTCGAGGAGGGTGACCCCGAGATCGGCTGGCTCGCGAAGACCGGCCGGCTCGCACTCGGCTACCTCGGCGACGCCGACAAGACGGCCCGCACGTACCCGATCGTCGACGGGGTCCGGTATGCCATCCCCGGCGATCGAGCCCGCCTGCTCGAGGGTGGCATCGTCGAGCTGCACGGCCGCGACTCGGTGACGATCAATTCCGGCGGCGAGAAGATCTTCGCGGAGGAGGTCGAGGCGGCGATCAAGTCCCATCCCGGCGTGTACGACTGCGTGGTTGCCGGCCGGCCGAGCGAACGGTGGGGCAACGAGGTGGTGGCGATCGTGCGCGTCCGCGACGGGCACGACGTCGACGATGCCGCGCTGCGCGCAGCTGCCTCCGCGCACATCGCCCGGTACAAGCTGCCCAAGGAGATCCGCTACGTCGACGAGATCGTCCGCTCGCCGAGCGGCAAGGCCGACTACCGGTGGGCCAAGCAGGTCGCCGCGTCGGTGGCGGATCAGCCGTAGCCTCGACCGGGTGAACGAACCAGCGACGTCGCGCCCCTCGTGGGACACCGAGGAGCTTCCGCAAGGCGAGGAGAAGGTCGCCGCGGTGCAGGGAATGTTCGATGCGATCGCGCCGAAGTACGACCGGCTGAACCGCATCATCTCGTTCCGTCTCGACGTGCGCTGGCGCAAGCGGGCGGTCCGTGACCTCGCACTTCCGGCGGGCAGCGTCGTGCTCGACCTCGCGAGCGGAACCGGTGACCTCTGCATCGATCTCGCGGCGGGCGGCATCCGACCGATCTCGATGGACCTCAGCTTCGGCATGCTCTCGGCCGACCGGTCCGGGGTCCCGCGGGTGCAGACCGACATCCTGCGCCTCCCGGTGCCGGACTCGTCCGTCGATGGCGTCACCTGCGGGTTCGCGCTGCGCAACCTCCTCGATCTCCCCACGTTCTTCACGGAGCTGGGACGTGTCGTCCGACCCGGCGGTCGTATCGCACTCCTCGATGTGAGCGTGCCGAGCAACGCGGTGGTCCGGTGGGGCAACGACATCTACTTCGGCAAGGTCGTCCCACGCATCGGCGCGCTCCTGTCCGACGGAGCGGCGTACCGCTACCTCCCCAAGAGCGTCGCCTATCTCCCCACGCCCGACGAGATGCTCGCGTCGCTCGGCGACGCCGGGTTCCACGATGCCACGCATGCGCAGCTGTCGGGCGGCCTCACCCAGTTGATGGTCGCGACACGGTCGTGATGCGCGCGGTCACCCGCCCGCTCGCCGCGTACGTCGACGGCGTCATCGACCTCAACGACGTCGCCGGAAGCGACGGGTATCTGTTCGTGCGCAATGCGGTCGGTCTCGCAGGGCGAGGCGTGGCCACGCGTGTGCCGATCGACGAGGCCGTCGCCGTGCTCGACTCGATCGACCACCACGACGCGGCGGGTGTGCCGAACACCGGGCCGGTGGCGCTCGGCTCGCTTCCCTTCGTCCCCGGCGCCCCGGCTGAACTGGCGATTCCCCGCATCCTGGTCCGCAAACTCGCCAACGGCACCACCGTGGTCACCACGGTCAGCGGCGACGCGCAGCTCGACCAGTCCGACGCTGACGTCCGAGCGGCACTGCGGCCGAGGCTGGAGGAATCGCCGAGCGCCGCCAGTTGGACGATCGATCCGGGGGTCGAGGTCGAGCGGTATCTCCGGGCCGTCACCGACGCACGGGACGCCGTGCGCGCCGGTGTGCTCACGAAGGCCGTGATCGCACGGCCGATCGTCGTGCGGTCGAGCGCGCCGATCGACGTCGGTGCCGTGCTGAAGCGTCTGCGGGCGAGCTTCGGATCGAGCTACCGGTTCTCGATCGACGGCTTCATCGGCGCGTCCCCGGAGCTCCTCGTGGAAGTCGACGGGCCGGTCGTCCGCTCGCATCCGCTCGCGGGGACGGCACCGCGCACCGGCGATGTCGACAACGACGCCCGCATCGCCGCGTCGCTGATCGCGAGCACCAAGAACCAGATCGAGCACCGGATCGTGATCGACGTCGTCCACGACACGCTGCTGCCGTGGGCGAGCTACCTCGACTGGGAACCGGAGCCGTCGATCGTCACCGTCGCCAACGTCCAGCACCTCGGGACGCGGATGGAGGGCATGCTGTCGCAGCCGGGCCCGACCGTGGTGGAGTTGGTGCGGGCGCTCTCGCCGACGCCCGCGCTCGGCGGCCACCCACGCGACGCGGCGATCGAGCTGATCCAGGACGTCGAAGGCTTCGAACGCGGGCGGTACGGCGGTGCTGTCGGCTGGGTCGATGCCGCAGGCAACGGCACCTGGGCGGTCGCGATCCGGTGTGCAGAGCTCGCCGATGATCGGCGCAGCGCGCGCCTGGTGGCCGGGGGCGGCATCGTCGCCGACAGCGACCCGCTCGCCGAACTCGCCGAAACCCAGGCGAAGTTCCAGGCGATGCTCGGCGCGATCGTGCGCCCCTGATCAGCCGAGGGCCGCCGCGACCGCCGCGTGCAACTGCGCGTGCACCTCGACGTTGTGGCGACGATCGGTCGGCACGACGCACACCCACGGACCCGGCCGGGAGAGCTGGTCGACGAGTTCGTCGACCGCCTGCACCGTGCGGGCCTCCAGGCCGTGCGCGGTCGCGAGCGCCACGACGTCGACGCCCAGGGGCGTGCCGAACAGCAACTCGAAGCGGTCGTGATCGAGGGCGGTCGCCTGCGGCAGGAACGAGAAGATCCCGCCGCCATCGTTGTCGACCACCACGATGCGGAGATCGGCGTCGCGGCTGTGCAACGCGATCAGCGCACTGCTGTCGTGCACGAATGCAAGATCGCCGACCAGCACGAACGACGTCGAGCCGACGAGTGCTCGACCCAACGCCGTCGACACGACACCATCGATGCCGTTGGCGCCACGGTTGGCGTGCGCGCTCGCACGCGGGCCGCCGAACCACTCCAGGTCGCGAACCGGCATCGACGACGACACCGTCAACTCCGCATCGGCGGGTAGGTGGTCGGCGAGCGACCGCGCGACCCCCGGTTCGGTGAGCTCGTCGAACTCGTCGAGCATCCGCACGATCGCCCCGTCAGCGCGGCGGTCCGCCTCGGTCCACGCATCGAGCCACCCGTCGGCCTGCCCGGATCCGATCGCGGAACGCACGGCGTCCAGCGAGCAGACGGCGGCGACGTCGTGGTCGGGATCGATCACACCGGGCCCGCCGACCTGGACCAGGACCGCGCCGTTCGCCGTCGCGCGAGCGGTCCACTGCGCGAGAACCTTCGAGGCAGCAGGACGGCCGATCCGGACGATCGCGTCCGGGAGATGTGACGATGCGAACGGCTCGTGACGCAGGATCGAGTCGGCCGAGGTGATCGACCCGCCGAGCGGACGAACGGTGGAGATGGGATCGGCGATCAGCGGCCAGCCGGTCGCTCGTTGCAGCGCCAGGACCTCCGCGCGGTCGACGCCGCTGCGGCCTCCGACGAGGATCACACCGCGCCCGCAGTCGAGCCCGCTCGGGGTGGCGTCGAGTCGACGGGTCGCCGTCGTGGGCACGGGACGCTCCACGGCGTCCGGAAGCGGCCCGGCGGTTCCCACCAGGGGTTCCCGGAAGGCGAGATTCAACTGGACCGGCCCAGCCTTGGCGTGTGCCCACGCGTCGACCGCCAGCTCCCGCCAGAGGCTCGACTCGGCCAGCTCCGGCACGCCGGGATCGCGGGACCACACCGCATGGCGGCCGTACAGGTCGACCTGATCGATCGTCTGGGGGGCGCCGACGCCGCGCAGTTCCTCGGGACGGTCGGCGGTCAGGACGATCATCGGCACCTCCGACAGCCCCGCCTCCACCACCGCTGGAGTGAAGTTGGCCGCCGCCGTCCCGCTGGTGCACAGCAGCAGTGCCGGATCGCCGTCGAGGCCGATGCCGAGGGCCACGAACGCGGCCGAACGCTCGTCGTGCACCACGTGCACCCCGATCTCGCGTCGCTCGGCCAGCGCCAGGGCCATCGGCGTGGAGCGGGATCCCGGTGCGACAACGGCCTGCGTGACGCCCAGGCGGATCCACTCGTCGACGAGGGTGGCACAGAACGTCGCCTGGACGTCTTCGGGAGGAGGAACCGCGGCGCCGACCATCGACACGAGACGATAGGCGCGTACCGTGTCGAACATGACGGTCGACCCGACGAACGTTTCCGCCCCGCCCGCCACCCGCCCGACCGTGACCGTCGAGGTCTGGTCCGACGTGGTGTGCCCGTGGTGCTACATCGGCAAGCGGAGGTTTGCGTCGGGCCTCGCCCTGGCCAACGAGCAGCTCACCGACGACGGCATCGACGTCGACATCGACGTGTCGTACCACCCGTACCAACTCGACCCGACCGCGTCGCCGGGCGTGTCCGGCCCGGTCGTCGACGCCTACGCCAAGAAGTTCGGCGGGATCGAACGCGCCGAGGCGATCATCGCCAACGTGTCGGCCACTGCGGCGGAGGTCGGCCTCGAGTTCCACATGGACAAGGCGTTGCGGGCGAACACGCTGCTCGCCCACCGGGTGATCTGGCTCGCGGCCCAGCCCGACTCGCCGGTCGCCCAGGACGTCGCGAAGGAACGGCTGCTCAAGGCGTACTTCACCGATGGTCTCGACATCGGCGACCCCGAGGTGCTCGCCGACTGTGCCGCCGAGGTGGGATTCGCACGGGAGACCGTGATCGCGTTCCTCGACTCGGACCGGGGGATGACCGAGGTCGCCCAGGAACTGCAGTTCGCCCACGAGAACGGGATCACGGCGGTGCCGACGTACGTGATCAACGGCCGGTGGGCGGTGCCCGGCGCCCAGGAACCCGAGACGTTCGCGCAGGTACTGCGCAAGATGGCCGCCCAGGCGGTCGCCGAGCCCGCGTGAGACGTCACGACGCGGTCACCCCCGGCGATCGCTTCGTCCTGGCGCACGGGTTCACTCAGACGGCCCGTTCGTGGTCCGGGTTCGGTCGGCTGCTGCAGCAACGCCGTCCCGGCGCCGAGATCCGAGCCGTCGACCTTCCCGGCCACGGCGACGCTCCCCCACCGACCGACAGCGACCTCTGGGCGAGCGCCGACCGGCTCGTGGCCGCCGGCGGCACCGGGTGCTACGTCGGCTACTCGATGGGAGGCAGGGTGTCGTTGCACGCGGCCATCCGCCATCCCGAGTCGGTTCGCGCACTGGTGCTGATCGGGGCGACCGCCGGAATCGACGACGAGGCCGAACGCGCCCTTCGACGTGAGGCCGACGAGCACCTCGCCGCTCGCATCGAGTCGGTGGGTGTCGAGGCCTTCATCGACGAGTGGTTGCGCAACCCGCTGTTCGCCGGGCTGACCGCCGAGACATCACAGCGCGACGATCGCCTCCGCAACACCGCCGCCGGGCTCGCCTCGAGCCTGCGCTCGACCGGAACGGGAACCCAGGTACCGCTCTGGGACCGACTGCACGAGATCACCGCACCGGTCCTCGTGCTGGCCGGCGAGCGCGACGCCAAGTTCCGCGACATCGGCGAGCGCATGGCGAGTTCGCTTGCCGACGCGACGTTCCGCGTGATCCCCGGTGCCGGGCACTCGGTGCACCTCGAGCAGCCCCAGGCGACCGCCGATGCGATCGCCGACTGGTCGCTGCTCAGAGCACCAGACCGAGGGTGACCAGCAGTCCCCACACGAGCTGCAGCCGACCCGTTTCGCCCAGCACGGAGATCAGCGCCGGTCCGACCGCTCGACCGAGCACGGTCCGTGCCGGACGGATCGCGAGCGGCAAGGCCAGGAAACCGAGCAACACCGGAACCTGCCAGACCGCTGCGATCGCGCTGAGCACGAATGCGGTCGCGATCAGCAGCACGTAGAACCACCGGGTGCGCTGGTCGCCGAGGCGAACGGCGAGCGTCTGTTTGCCGACCTCCCGGTCGGTGGGGATGTCACGGAGATTGTTGATCACCAGCAGTGCACACGCGAGCGACCCGACCGCGGAGCCCATCACGATCGACAGGGCCGGCACCGACTCGATCGCGGCGTACGTCGTACCGGCGGTCGCGACCAGGCCGAAGAACACGAAGACGAACACTTCGCCGAGCCCCATGTAGCCGTAGGGCCTGGGTCCGCCGGTGTAGAACCATCCGGCGGCGATCGCCGCCGCGCCGACCACCAGCAACCACAGCGATGTCGACAGTGCGATCGCGAGGCCTGCGACGGCGGCGACCCCGAACGACAGCAGCGCCGCCTTCTTCACCGCTGACGCCGAGGCCAGGCCGCTGGCGACCAGTCGGGTGGGCCCGACGCGCACGTCGTCGGTGCCACGGACGCCGTCGCTGTAGTCGTTCGCGTAGTTGACCCCCACCTGGAGGGCGAGGCTCACGAGCAGTGCCGCGGCGACACGCCACCACACGACGCCGGTCGGCTCACCGACGGCGACGGCGGCACCGACGGCGACCGGAACGACGGCGGCGGGCAGGGTCCGGGGACGCGCTCCGGTGATCCAACGATTCATGTGTGCGCCATGATGGGGCCATGACGGAGCTGTGGCAACAGGGAGCGCTCGAATTGGCCGGAAAGATCCGCGCTCGGGAGGTGTCCAGCCGGGAGGTGCTCGAGGCGCACCTGGCGCGCGTCGAGGCGTGCAACCACTCGCTCAACGCCATTGTGCGGTTGCTCACCGAGGAGGCACTCGCCGCCGCCGACCGCGCCGACGCGGCCGTGGCGGACGGTGCCGACCTCGGCCCGCTCCACGGCGTTCCGTGCACGGTCAAGGAGAACATCGACGTCGCGGGCACACCGACCACCAACGGCGTTAATGCACTCGCCGAGGCGATCGCCCCGATCGATGCACCCACCGTCGAGCGGATGCGAGCAGCCGGTGCGATCCCGTTCGCTCGCACGAACCTCCCCGACTTCGGGTTGCGGGTCCACACCGACTCCCAGTTGCACGGCCCCACCCGGAACCCATGGAATCCGAACGTCACCGCAGGCGGTTCGAGCGGCGGCGAAGGTGCCGCGATCGCCTCCGGGATGAGTCCGATCGGTCTCGGCAACGACATCGGCGGGTCGTTGCGCAACCCGGCCCACTGCTGCGGCATCTCCTCGCTCAAGCCCACGGTCGGTGTCATCCCGATGGCCACGGTGGTGCCGCCGGAGGACATGGAACTGTCGTCGCAGCTGATGGTGGTGGAGGGGCCGATGGCACGGCGGGTGGCCGACGTGCGGGCCGGACTCCAGATCCTGGCCGGCCAGCACTGGCGCGATCCCCGCAGCGTCACCGCCGCGCTCACCGATGCGGCGCCGGACGAGCGGCTGCGCATCGCCGTGCTCGCCGATCCCCCCGGTGGCGCCACCGATCCCGGCATCGCCGGCGCGATCCGTGCGGTCGCCGATCGCTTGGCCGACGCCGGCCACGACGTCGTCGAAGCGACACCGCCCGGCTACGAGCAGACCGTCGACCTGTGGCGACGGCTGATGATCGACGACGTCCACGCGGCGCGTGATCTGCTCGGGCTGGTGCTCGGTGCCGACGCCCTTGCGCTGCTCGACAACTTCGATGCAACCTCGGGACCGACCACGGTGCCCGAGGTGCAGCACCTCCACATCGAGCGCTACGGGTTGATGCGGGCATGGGCCGAGTTCCACCAGGAGCATCCGGTGTTGATCTGTCCGACCTGGGCGCAGCGGGCGTTCGCACCTGGCGCCGACCTCGATCCGGAGTCCGGTACCGAGATGATGGTCGACACGATTCGTCCGGTGATCCCGTCCAACCTGCTGGGCACCCCTGCGGCGGTGACCCCGGCCGGTGTCGTCGACGGCCTGCCGGTCGGCGTCCAGGTGATGGGCGACCGGTTCACCGACCTCCGGGTGCTGACGATCGCCGCCGAGATCGAGTCGCTGGTCGGTACGATCACGCCGATCGACCCGATCACGTCGTGACCTCGACCGCCCGCCTGGTCGCGATCGACCGACCCGGCGGTGTCGAGTTCGTCGACGAGCTCCAGCGGATCTGGGATCGTGGCGACGCCGCGTTCCCGGTCGACCAGCGCCTTCCTGTGTCCGCCAAGGCGGCCGTGTGTGCGGCGATGCGGGTGGGCGAGTCCGTCGAACCGGGCGATGCGCTGGTCGTGGCCACCAGCGGGTCGACCGGCGAACCCAAGGGCGTCGTGCTCACCCACGATGCGGTCGCCGCCTCGGCGGCGGCGACCTCTGCTCGGCTCGGCGTGACGGCACACGACCACTGGCTGGCATGCCTCCCGCTCTCGCACGTCGGCGGCCTGTCGGTCGTGACGCGTGCGTTGCACTCCGACACCCGGCTCACCGTGCTGCCCGGCTTCGACGCCGATGCGGTCAACGCCTCGGACGCGACGCTGGTGTCACTCGTCGCGGCCACGCTCGCCCGCGTCCGGACCGAGCGGTTCCGCACGATCGTGCTCGGCGGGAGCCGTCCGCCGGTCGACCGGCCGAGCAACTGCGTCACCACCTACGGCATGACGGAGACCGGCAGCGGCGTGGTCTACGACGGCGTCGCCCTCGATGGTGTCGAGGTGCAGATCGACGAACGCGGCGAGATCCGGCTGCGCTGTCCGATGCTGCTGCGGTGCTATCGCGACGGCACCACACCCGTCGACGCCGACGGCTGGTTCCCCACCGGCGACCTCGGACACTGGCTCGACGACGGACGCCTCCACGTCGAGGGCCGACGCGGCGACCTGATCATCACCGGCGGCGAGAACGTCTGGCCCGAAGCCGTCGAAGCCGCGCTGGCCGATCATCCCGATGTGGCCGAGGTGATGGTGCGCGGCGTCGACGACGACGAGTGGGGTCAGCTGGTCGAAGCCGTCGTCGTCCCCGTCGGCGACCCGCCGTCGCTGGAGTCGTTGCGCGACCACGTCAAGCAGCGCCATCCCGCCTTCATGGCCCCCCGCCGGCTCGAGATCGTCGCCTCGCTCCCCCGGACCTCGATCGGTAAGCTCCGGCGCACACCGACCACCTGATCCGCCGCCAACCCACCCGAAAATGCCTCGCTCGTCGCGCCGAGCGCGCAGATCCGGGCATTTTGCGGGATTTCTGGTGATTCGGGGGTGGGGGGTGATCAGCCGGCTGCAGCGACGCCGGCGCCGCCGTCGATCACGTACGTCTCACCGGTGATCCAGCTCGCGAGGTCGCTGGCGAGGAACGTGGCGAGGTTGGCGATGTCCTGCGGGTCGCCGAGGCGCCGCAGCGGCATCCGAGCAGCGAGTTGTTCGCCGAAGTTGTCGACGAGGACGGCAGCGAAGTCGGTCTCGACGAGGCCGGGGGCGATGCCGACGACGCGGGTCGGGCCGAGTTCGGAGGCGAGTTGGCGCGTCATGTGGATCAGTGCCGCCTTCGTGAGGTTGTAGATGCCGAGGCCGCCACCGTCGGTGCGCAGGCCGCCGACAGAGGCGATGTTGATGATCGTGCCGGGCGTGTCCTTGAACGACTGCTCCCACGACGCCTTGCACCAGAGCAGCGGTGCTTCGAGGTTCACCTGGAAGGTCTTGTCGTAGCGGCCCTTGTCGACGTCGAGCGTGCGACCGTAGTACGGGTTGGTCGCCGCGTTGTTGACGAGGATGTCGAGGCGGCCGAAGCGCTCGATCGTCGCCGACACGGCTCGTTCGCCGGCGTCTGCGTCACCCGCGTTCGCCGCGAAGATCTCGACCTCGCCCGTCATCTCGGCTGCCGCCGCTTCGAGCTGGTCCTGCTTGCGGCTGTTGATCATCACCTTGGCGCCGGAGGCGGCGAGCGACGCCGCAATGGCCTTGCCGATGCCCTTCGATGCGCCGGTGACGAGTGCGACCTTGCCGTCGAGTGTGATCTCCATGGCCGCCGAAGCTACGTGGACGGCACCGGTCAGTACGAACCGATGAACTCGAACTCGGGGAACATCGCCGTGGCGTTGGGCAGGTCGCCGAGCGTGCCGTACTCGCAGCACCGGTCGTGGCGGCCCACATCTCGAGCACCTGGGGGTGTCGCAGCAGCGGCCACCGGCCACCAGCATCTCGGCACTCAGGCAGCGAGCCGTCCGAGGCCCTGTCGGGCCGTGAGGTGGCGGACGAGCACCACTTGTGCGGGCACGGTCACGACGGTGGTCACGACGTTGCCGATCGCCTGGAGGACCACGAGCGACACCACCCAGGTCGCGAAGCCGAACGACAACCCGAACGAGTTGACGAAGCTCAACGGGAACGACGCCGCACTCGCGATCAGACCGGCGACGAGCAGTCGGCCGAGCACGCCCCAGAAGTGGCCCTCGGTGAGCTGCCAGCTCCGGCGGATGCCGATGCCCCACCCGCCGAGCGAGGCGAGGGCCACGGAGAGCGACAAGCGCACGAACACGAGTGAAACCGACACCAACGCGGCGACGAAGCCGAAGATGCCGGTGACGGCGATCGCACCACCACCGGCATCGGCGGCCAGGGCGACGACCAGCGGCAGCAGGGTCAACACCATGACGGTCGTCCCGATCAGCGAGAGCGCGAGCAACGCACCGACGACCGCCGGCACGCGCCGAACCGCATCGGCAGAGTCGTCGGGCCGTGACACGGTCTCGACCGTGCCGGACCCGGCACGATCGGCGACCCGGGCAGCGAGTGCGGTTGCCCAGGCCGCCGCGACGATCAGCACCACGAACAGCACCACCATCCACGGAACAGCAGCCCGAGCGATGCCGCCGAGCAACTCGCCTGCCCGCTCCCACTCCGCGTCGGTGAGTTCGACCGTGGTGGCGCTGCCATCGACGACGCGATCGAACTGGATCAGCGTGCGGAGTTCGCGACCCTTGCCGCTGTTGAACACCGAGAACCCGAACACACCGACCAGCACGGCGGCGACGCCCCAGATGGCGAGGACGACGAGCCCGACCCTGACGATCACCCGCTTCGACGCTTCGACCGACTGCTCGAACCATGCCGAGAACGAGTAGGGGTTGCGCTCCGGTGGCAGCGTCTGCGGCGCACGGAGATCACTCCAGCGGGCGCCATCCCACCAGCGCCAGGTCCAGGCCAACTCCGGATCGGGGTACCAGCCCGGCGGCGGCATCAAGGGCGGCGACGTCGGGTACGACACGGGCCGACAGTACCCGGCTCAGTCGTGGGTCTGACGGAACCCGGGTGGGGCAGTGGCCGACCAATGGTGCGCTTCGAGCAGTTCGAGTTCGCGCCGGCGCATCGACGCCGTCTCCTCAGGCTCTGCGTGATCGTGGCCGAGGACGTGCAGGACGCCGTGCACCACGAGCAGGGCGAGCTCGTCGTCGAGCGTGCCGGCATGATCCGCGGACTGTTGCGCTGCCACCGCCGGGCTGATCACCACGTCGCCGAGCAGCGTCGGGACGCCGGGTGTCGGCTCGTCGTCCATCGGGAACGACAGCACGTCGGTGGGGCCGATCTTGCCCATGTACTCCTCGTTGAGCGAAGCGATCTCCGTTGCATCGACGAAGGTCAACGTCAACTCACCGACCGCATCTTCCGCGACGAGCGCCGCTCCGGCCAGTCGTTCCCAGCGGTCGAGGTCGACGGGGACGTCGGGCGAATCGTCGGCGGTGCGTTCGTCGGCGACGACGACCGTGACGCCGCTGCCGGATCGAGCTGTCACCGGCTTGCTGCCTGGGTGCCCTGTTGTGCCGTGCGCTGCTCGTCCTGCTGCTCGTAGGCGGCGACGATGTCGGCGACGATCTTGTGGCGCACGACGTCGGCGCCCGACAACCGGACGAACGCCAGCCCGTCGATGCCCGCCAGCGTCCGTTCGAGGCCGGCGAGACCGCTCTTGCCGGTCGGAACGTCGACCTGTGTGGTGTCGCCCGTGACGACCACTCGCGATCCGAACCCGATGCGCGTGAGGAACATCTTCATCTGTTCCGGTGTGGCGTTCTGCGCCTCGTCGAGAATGATGAAACTGCCGTTCAAGGTGCGGCCACGCATGAACGCCAGCGGCGCCACCTCGACCACTTGACGTTCCAACAATCGTTGCACGGCGTCGGGATCGAGCATGTCGTACAGCGCGTCGTACAGCGGTCGCAGGTAGGGGTCGATCTTCGCCATCAGGTCGCCGGGGAGGAAGCCCAGCCGCTCCCCCGCCTCGACCGCAGGCCGGGTGAGGATGATCCGCTGGACCTGCTTGGCCTGGAGCGCCCGGACCGCCATTGCCACGGCGAGCCACGACTTGCCCGTGCCCGCCGGGCCGAGACCGAAGGTGATCACGTTCTGGTCGATCGCGTCGATGTAGCGCTTCTGCCCAGCGGTCTTCGGTTTCACCTGGCGTCCCTTCGCGCCGCGCAGGACCTGGTGGGTGAGGATTTCGCTCGGCCGTTCGCTCGCCCGCACCATGGCGACCACACGGTCGAGCATCGAGTCGTCGAGTTGCTGGCCGCTCTGGAGCAGGGTCGACAACTCCTCGAACAGGCCGGCGACGCCGACCACCTCGGCGGAGTCGTCGCCCGAGATGCGCACCTCGTTGCCCCGCACGCTGATCCGCACCGTGGGGAACTGCTGCTCGATGTTCCGCAGATGACGATCACGCGGGCCGACCAGGGCGGTCATCACGTGGGTGCCGGGAACGACGACGGTCGTGGTGGAGGTGCTCGTGGTCATGCGGTGGATGGGAGCGACACGAACACGGAGTGCCGAGTTGCCGAGGGTCAGGTTACTTGCCGCCGACCGGTGACCCGCAACGAGGTTCTCGATCCGTGTGAGTGTGGCGACGTGGTCGGTTGCCCTGCCGCGAACCTCGCTCGACACCGCACTACCGTCGCGGCTGCGATGCAGCGACCACTCATGCGAACCCTGGCGGTCGGCGGCCTCCTCGCACTCTCGGTCGTCTCCCAGGTCGACGCGCAGAGCGCGGGGCTGCGTCCGGCTGCCGACGCCGCCGGGCTCGACTTCGGCGCTGCGGTCACGGTCGCTGCGCTCGACGACGACGCCTATCGCCAGTTGCTCGTCGACAACGTCAACATGGTGTCCACTGTCTCCGAGGTCGATTTCGGTGTCGTCCAACCCGAGCCCGGGGTGTACGACTTCTCGGCTGCCGATGCACTCGTCGACTTCGCCGCCGAGAACGAACTGACCGTTCGCGGCCACGGGCTGATCAGCCCCGACGGGCTCCCCGGCTGGATCACCGGCGGAAGCTGGACGGCCGAGACGCTGGCGACGGTCCTGAGAGACCACGTCACCGAGGTCGTCAGCCACTACGCCGAGCGGGACCCGGGGGTCGTGACCCAGTGGGACGTCGTCGACGAGGCCTTCCTCCCCGACGGCACCCTGCGCAACTCGCTGTGGCGCCAGGTGATCGGCGACGACTATCTCCGCATTGCGTTCGAGGCCGCCCGAGCCGCCGATCCCGGTGCGCTCCTCTTCTACGACGACTTCTACGACGACCTCTCCGTCACACAGGACGCCGTCGACAGCGGGCTCACGATCGTGCCCGGTGCCACCGCCGATCGATCCGACTGCGCACTGGTCGCGAAGTGCGTCGGCGTGCAGTCGACGATCGCCTCGTTGGCCGCGGCCGGGGTTCCGATCGACGGGATCGGGTTCCAGGCGCACCTGTTGTCGCCCGACCCCGTCGACTTCGCCACGTTCTCGAGCTGGGTCACCGATCTCGGTCTCGCGTGGGCGATCACCGAGTTCGATGTGCCGGTCCCCGTGACGGAGATCGCCAACCCCGACACGCTCGCCTTCCAAGCGGATGCGTACGCCACCTCGCTGTCGGCGTGTCTCGACGCGGACTCGTGCGACACGTTCGTCGTCTGGGGAGTCACCGACCGGCTGCCGCCCACCCCGGACACCACCGGCGGCGCGTTCGGCGGGGCGCTCTGGTTCGACGCGTCTGGCGCTGCGAAACCGGCCGCCGAAGCGATGGCCGACGTTCTGGGTGCCACCGACTCCGAGCCGTCGACCACCGACGTCGCCCCGACCGAGCCCACCACCGAACCCACCGTGACCAGCCCTCCCTCGGAGCAGCCGACGGACGACTCGAACACCGTCGTCGCACTCGCCGTCGCTGCCGGAGCGCTCGCGGTGGTCGGAGCGGTCATCGTGCTGGCGCGACGGCGGACCTCGAACGCGAAGAACCCCTGAGCAGGGAGCCCCTGCTCAGGGGTTGGAGGCGACGATGAGAATCGAACTCATGTACACGGCTTTGCAGGCCGTTGCCTAAACCACTCGGCCACGTCGCCAATGAGGTGCCGAGGATAGCGGGCCCTCCCGCCAAACGGGGCCCCGACGACGTCGGGAGGCCCGATCAGCCGGACGCCTGGTCGGCGCCCGGGCCGGCCAGCGAGGCGTACCAGTCGGCGAGTCGGGCGAGACCGACGTCGAGCGACACCGACGGTGACCAGCCGAGATCGTCGCGCGCCGGGCGCGGATCGAACCAGTGGGCCGTCCCCAGCTGCTCGGCGAGGAACTGTGTCAGCGGTGGCTCGTCGGCGCGCCGGAGCACTGGCCACATCCGCTCGACCAGGGCTCCGCCGGCGCGGCCGACGCGCAGCGACACGTCGCGAGGCGCGAACGGCACGCCGGCGGCCCGGCAGATCCCCTCGACGAGTTCGCGGATCATCCGAGGTTCGCCGTTCGACACCACGTAGGGCCGTCCTGAACAGGCGGCACCGGGGCCGACGGCGTCGAGCGCAGCGACGAGTGCGTCGACGGCGTTGTCGATGTAGGTGGTGTCGACCAGTGCCCGACCCCCGCCCACCAGGGCGAGTCGCCCGGCCGCTGCGCGCTCGACGATGCGTCCGACGAGTTGCGTGTCACCCGGGCCCCACACGAGGTGCGGGCGAACAGCGACCACGCCGAGCCGGTCGGACGCCATCGCGAGCGCGACGTACTCGGCCATCGCCTTCGACTCGGCGTACCACGCTCGCTGGCGGCCGAACACCGGGGCATCGGCGCCACCGCCGATGATCGGCTCACCGCCATGGGCCACCGAGGGCGACGAGACGTGCACGATCCGGTCGATGTCGTGTTCGAGCGCTGCGGCGACGACGTGCTCGGTCCCCTCGACGTTGACGGCCCGGTACTCCTCCCAGCCGCCGACCACACCGACCTTGGCAGCGACGTGCACGATCGCGTCACAGCCTGCCGCGGCCGACCGCACGGCGTCCGCATCACGGATGTCGCCGAGGCGCTGGGTCACACGATCGAGCCCGTCGAGTGCGCCCGACGGATGCCGTTGCAGGCAGACGACCGAATCGCCGCGCGTGCTCAGGGTCCGTGCGACGCCGGCACCGATCAGGCTCGACGCACCCGTGACCAGCACCTGCACGGCGGCGCCCTCAGCTCAGCGCCCGCGTGCGACTGCCGGCCAGCAGGGCCGATGCCCACGCAGCGACGGCGGATCGGTCGATCTTGGCGTTGTGCCTGATGTCGACCGGAAGCGCCTCCACGACGAGGACGGCTGCGATGGGCCGGTCGACGGCCGCCCGTACGTGGTGTGCGACGTCGGTCGGAGCCGGACCGTCGTCGACTCCGGGCTGCTCGACGACGACCACGAGCTGCTGGGTACCGACAGGTCCGACGCCGACAGCCGCTGCCCGCGGCACCCCGAGCGCCCGCTCGACGACCCGCTCGACCGGGACCGGCGTGACCGGTCCGGCAGCAGTGTGGATCACATGCACTGCGCGGCCTTCGACCCACAGCCGTCCGAGGGCGTCGACATGGCCGACGTCACCCGATCGGTGCCACCGGCCGGCGCCCGGCCGGGCAGCGCGCTGCGTGGCCCACATGCCCAGGTAGCCGTCGGACACCCACGGCGCCCGGACGAGGATCTCGCCGAGCGCCATCGGGGCGAGCGCATCGGGCAGGGTGTCGGGCTCGAATCCGAGCGCGGAGATCCGGACGTCGGCGCCCGCCACCGGTCGGCCGACACACACGCCACCGGCGGGATCGTCGGCCTCCGCCTCGGTGATCTCGGCCAGCTCGATGTCGGCGACCGGGAGGACCTCGGTCATCCCGTACGGGGTACGGAGTCGAGCGGCCGGTGCGAGTCGAGCGACCGCTCGGAGCGTCTCCGACGGCACCGGAGCGCCGGCCGAGAGCACGAGGCGCAGGCCGAGGAGGCCCGCTCGCTGCGACCCTGCGTCGGTCGCGACGACGTTGGCCAGCGCGGACGGTGACGCGAACGCGAGCGTCGCGTCGATCCTGGTGCACGCCTCGTCGAGCATCGCCGCCGTGAGTTCGGCCGGTCTGGTGACGTCGCACGCCGGCAGCGCAGTGGCGATCCCGAGTGCGGGCCCGTAGAGGGCGAACGGCGCGAACGCGGCGACGAGTCGGTCGTTCGCCGTGATCGAGTAGGTGCCGGCCAGGGCATCTCGCTGCGCGATCAGCTGTCGGTGGAGGTAGCGCACGCCCTTGGGCGGCCCGGTTGCTCCCGACGTGAACAACACGGCGGCCGGATCGTCGGGGCCGGGTTCTTGCGGCGGGCCGAGCGCGGTCGTGTCGGCGGCAGCGATCAGGTCGTGGACGTCGAGCCGTTGCGCCCGTGGGGCCCATCGCATCGTGGTGGCCGCGGCGAGCGCCGATTTCGGACCGATCACCCAGCGAGGCCGTGCAGAACGAACCGCCCGACCGAGCCCGCGCAGGCCGAGCCCGCGATCGGCGATCACGGTGACCCCGCCGGCGCGCCACACGCCGTACACCGCTGCGGCCAGGTCGACGCCCGGCGGCGTGAGCATGGCGACATGGTCACCCGGTTGCAGGCCGCGACGGACGAGTTCTGCGGCCACGCCGTCGACGCGCCGGGCGAGGGTGGCGAACGAGATCGATTCGTCGGTGGCGAGGTCGACGAACGCGTCACGATCGTCGTCGCGTCGGTTGTCGAGCGCCGACCACAGGTTCGCCGTCCCACCGTTCGCTGCCGGCCCGTCGATCGCCGCGGGCGTCTCGGCCGGTGACGGCGCCGGCAGGCGTCCTGCGAACAGATCGGCCAACCATGCCTCGGCCACCTCGGCGACGTCGGCCTCGGCCATCACGAGATGGTTGGCCTTGGCGAAACGATGAACGGTCGTGTTCGGGAATCGACCTGCGAGGTCGGCACAGAAGTCGTCGTCGAACACGGGGTCCTTCGCGCCCCAGGCCAGGAGCACCGGCGCCTTCACGCCGACCAGCCTGGCGGCGACGTCGGCGATCCCCGTCTCGGACGGGTGCCCCGATCGAAGTGGGATGTCGTCGACGAAGTCGGCGATCGCCGCTCGCGACGGGGCGGTTCGATACGGCGCCCGGAACGCCGCTCGGTCGGTCTTGGAGATCCGTCGCCCGGACAGGCGAACCGTGCCTTCGACGAACGTCGGAGTGCCCCGACACACCAGATCGAGGATCGGTGCCCACGCTGCGAGCCGGATGATCCCCGGTGCCTCACGTCCCTCCGGCACGGCGATCCCGGTGTTGCACAGGATCATGCCCGCGACCTGGCGGGGATCCTGCACCACCCACCCCATTGCGATCGCACCGCCCCAGTCGTGCGCCGCCACCACGAGCGGCGCCGACCCGGGAAGGCCGAGCGCCACCACCACGTCGTCGAGGTCGCGCACGCGATCGTCGAAACGCCGGCGCGTGGTGCGCTCGCTGAAACCCATGCCGAGCTGGTCGACGGCGACCACGCGGTAGCGGGAGTGCAACTGACGCAGGAACGTCGCCCAGGCGTACCCCCACGTCGGGTTGCCGTGGACGCACAACACCGTGGGTGTCACGGCGGGCTCGGCGCCGGCGGGCACCCCGGTGTCGAGTACGTGCCAGCGATGGCTTCCGCCCGCGTGGCTCGGCACGTCGACGACGTGCGACCAGGACGGGTCGAGTCCCCAACGCTGCCAGTCGGCGTCCGAGGGCGGTTCCGGCGACCAGCCGGGCTCCCCCGCCGTGGCGCTCGTCGACGCCTCCGTCACCACACGATTTCGGTGAAACTGGTGTTCAGTCCCGAGCCGATGCCCATGCAGAGCACCCGGTCACCGACCTCGACGCGGTCAGCGACGCTGGCAAGGGTGATCGGGATCGCCGCTGGTCCGACGTTGCCGTACTGCGGGAAGGTGAGCGGCGCCTTCGACGGGTCGATCCCGAGGCGTTCGGTGATCAGCCGGGTGTGGACCTGGCTGACCTGGTGGATGACGTACCAGTCCATGCCGACTTCCCAGTCGAAGTCGTGGCCGGAGTGCTTCCACGCCGCCTCCGCGAGGTCGAGCCCGGCGACGAGCAGACCGTGGGTGTCGGTGGTCATGCGATCGAGATCGCCGACACAGAGCTCGTGGTGCTGCGTGCCCGAGCGGGCGATACCGCCGACCAGCCGGTGAGCCTCGGGGTGCTCGTCGAGCCGGCAGAGCACGGCGGCGGCGGCGCCCGAACCGAGCGTGAGCGACGCGAACTCGGCGAAGATGTCCGCGGCCTCGGTGGTCGGCTGCTGCAGGCGGGCGATCGTGGTCTGTTGCGTGTACCGGCTGCCTTCGCCGTCGACGATCAACGCGTAGTCGATGGCGCCGGCGTCGATCGCCGCAGCGGCGATCTGCATGCCGTTGATGAAGCCCAGACAGGCGTTGCCGACGTCGAAGTTCAGACAACTGGGACCGAGCTGGAGCTGGTGATGCACCGCGCATGCAACCGACGGCTCGAGATGGTGCTTGCAGACCGACGTGGAGATCAGCATCCCGACGCGTTTCGGGTCGATGCCGGCGGTGTCGAGCGCGGCCTGACCGGCCATCGCCGCGGCTTGGTCGAACGTGACACCCTCGGGCCACCAACGGCGCGCCTCGATCCCTGCGAGTTCGGACAGCGTGCCCGCTTTGAGGCCGGTCCGTTCGTACGTTTCGGCGAGTTGCTCGTCGATCCATGCCGACGTCACCACCTCGGGCGCTTCCACGGCTTCGATGGCCAGGACCCCGACGTTTCGGTGGGTCATTACGGAGTTCTCGGTCATCGGCGGTCCTTTCCCATGGGTGTCGGCAGCCTACGTCATCAATGCCCACCCGGCGGGGTCGTTCGACCACTGACCCGATGGTAAGTTCGCCCAAAGGGGATCAACGACCAAAGGGGCATGGATGGAACTCGGACCAGGCAAAGTGGCAGTCGTCACCGGGGCAGCCAGCGGCATCGGGCTGGCGATGGCGAATGCGTTCGCTGCGGCGGGATGTTCCGTCGTGCTGGCCGACGTGCAGGCCGACGCCCTCGAGGTCGCTGCTGCCGAGGTCGGCGCACACGGTGTCGACACACTCGCCGTCGTCACCGACGTCAGCAAGGCCGACCAGGTCGAGGCGCTCGCGGCGGCGACGATGGAACGCTTCGGAGCGGTCCACGTCGTGTGCAACAACGCGGGCGTCGCCGGCGCCGGCGACCCGTGGCTCGGGCCGATCGAGTCGTGGGAGTGGGTGTTCGGCGTCAACCTGTGGGGCGTCGTGTACGGGGTGCGAACCTTCCTACCGCTCATTGCGATGTCCGGTGGCGGCCACATCGTCAACACCGCATCGATGGCCGGGCTGTACCCGGGGCTGTCCGGACCGTACGACGCGACCAAGCACGCCGTCGTCGCGCTGACCGAGAACCTCTACAACGGGATGCAGATGGCGGAGGTGCCGATCGGTGTCAGCTGCCTGTGCCCCGGTTGGGTCAAGACCGGCATCGCCCAGTCCGAACGCAACTGGCCAGCCGAGTTCGGCGAGGTGCCCGAGCGCGATGCGATCCAAGACGTCGGACGGGTCCACTTCGAGCGGGCCATCGACGAAGGCATGCAGCCTGGAGCCGTCGCCGATCTGGTGGTCGACGCGGTGCGGAACGACCGGTACTGGATCTTCCCCCATCCCGACTGGTTGGAGATCGCGATCGAGCGCTTCCACAGCGTCGGCGAGGGCCTCGATCCCGAACAGCCGGAGGAGTTCCCGGGCATGCCGCCGCGCTCGCAGATGATCGCCGAGATGACGGCGGTGATGGCAGCGATGACCCCGCCCGCCGACTGAGAAATTACAGCAGGAGTCCGACCACCTGCTGCAATTCATCCGAGGCGGTAGACGCGCGCGGCGGTGCCTCGAAGCATCGCGTCGCGTTCGTCGGGCGCGAAGTCGGCGACGATCTTCTTGAACCCGTTCCACACCACGCGGTACGACAACGAGAACCGGTCGACCGGGAAGTTCGACTCGAACATGCAGCGCTGCGGGCCGAACTGCTCGATCGTGTGCAGGTAGTAGCGGCGCTGGGCGTCGACGAATTCGTCGGAGGTCGGTGGACGTTCGGCCGTGTGCCAGCCGAAGCCGTTGTCGGGCATCGCCAGGCCACCGAGCTTGGCGACGACGTTGGGGCAGCCGGCGATCTCGGTGATGTCGGCGGTCCACCGCTCGAAGATCTGCTCGCGCTGCACTTCGTAGGGCCCCACCCCGAGCGGCGTCCCGAAGTGGTCGAGCACGATCGTGGTGCCCGACACGGCGCGTGCCAGCTCGGCGAAGTCAGGGTTCTGGTAGTGGTAGTGCCAGGTGTCGTAGGTGAGGCCACGCTCCCCCAGCCGTGCGACACCGCGACGGAAGTCGGCATCCGCGTAGAGGCCCGCCGGCGCCCCGCCCGGGATCGTCAGCACCTCGGGGTGCAGTGCGTGTGAGCCGGCGTGTCGGATCCCGCGCAACCGGCCGTGCGCAGCGCCCTCGTGTGCGTCGAGCACGTCGTCGAGGCGGCCGAGGTCGGTGAGGTCGGCATGGGCGACGATGCCCCCCATCACCTGGCGGGGCGCGCGTTCGGCCTCGGCGGTGACGAACTCGGTCTCGCCGACCGGTCGCATCTCGACCGGCCCGTCGCTCCGGTACGCGGCGCCACACTCGACGAACACGGTGTCGACGATCCGATGGCCGCTCGACACGTCGGTGATCAGATCGTCGAGCCCGTAGGGCAGGGAACCTCCGGCCGGCCACAGGTGGTGATGCGGGTCGATGATCGGCGCATCGGGTTCGACGATCTCCTCGACGACGGAGTCGAGCCAGGCCTGACTCCCCGGCTCCGCAGTGCTGGGCTGGCTGGCGGTTCCCGGGTCGCTCATGACCCGAAGCTAGTCGTGTCGGTCGGTCGCCCGGCGATGTCGGCGCACGAACTTGTCGAGCTCCATGGCGACGATGATCGACGTCGCCATCGCCACGATGCCGGCCCATGCATCGAGCCCGATCGGTTCGACACGCAGGACGTACTGCGTGACCGGCAGATAGAGCGCGAGGACGTGGACGCCGAGCGCTGCGACGGTCGCAATCAGGAGAAACGGGTTGGAGAACGGGCTGCGACGCAGGACCGACTCGGTCTCCGATCTCGTGTTGCCCGCCTGGAACACCTGGAACACCACCATCGTGCTGAGCGCGACCGTGCGGGCGCTCTCGAGCGAACCGGTCGCATCGAGTTCCCACCGGAACATCAGGAGCATGCCGATCCCCATCACCACACCGGCGATGCCCACGCGCTCCCACAGCGCCCGGTCGAGCACTCCACCGCCCGTCCGTCTCGGTGGTCGTGCGAGGACCCCGGGTTCGGCGGGCTCGAAGGCGAGGGCGACGTCCTGGAGCCCGTTGGTGACGAGGTTGAGCCAGAGCAGCTGGGCGGGGATCAGCACGAGCGGCCACTGGAGCCAGACGGCGAGCACGATCGCAACCACCTCGGCAGCGCCGGTCGACACGAGGAACAGCGTGACCTTGCGGATGTTGTCGAACGTCACCCTCCCCTCTTCGACCGCGGCGACGATCGTGACGAAGTTGTCGTCGGCCAGCACCATCTCGCTGGCCTCGCGGGCGACGTCGGTGCCCTTGTCGCCCATCGCGATGCCGATCTGGGCCGCTTTGAGCGCAGGAGCGTCGTTGACGCCGTCACCGGTCACGGCGACGACCTCCCCGTGCGATTGCAGCGCTCGCACGATACGAAGTTTGTCGCCGGGCGACACCCGCGCGTAGACGTCGCATCGGGTCACGCGATCGCGCAGGTCGGCGTCGGAGAGCGTGGAGAGGTCCGCGCCCGTCACGACGTCGGCGGTCGGCTCGGCGAGGCCGAGTTCGACCGCCACCGAGCGAGCGGTCTCGACGTGGTCACCGGTGATCATCACCACGCGGATGCCCGCTGC
This sequence comes from Ilumatobacteraceae bacterium, assembly GCA_963710625.1. Lineage (GTDB taxonomy): Bacteria > Actinomycetota > Acidimicrobiia > Acidimicrobiales > Ilumatobacteraceae > Sva-07. The sequence goes on from CAVQBG010000013.1 coordinate 122,602, forward strand.
CTGGCACCCGGCGATCGCATCGCCGACGCCGGCGCGAGGTGGGTCGATCATTCCCTGCAGGCCGACCAGGACGAGACCCTCGGGATCGTCGAGTTCGTCGGGGTCCGAGAGCGGTTCCGCCAGAGGCCGGTACGCGAACGCGAGTACCCGCCGACCGGATGCAGCCAGGTCCGCCGCCGCCATCGACACGGCGCCGGGGTCCAACGGCTCCGGGCCATCGTCGCCGAGCATCTCGGAGCACATCGCGATCACTCGCTCCGGGGCCCCCTTCACGAACACGATGTGCTCACCACGACGTGAGCGGACCGCTGCCGAGTACTGCCGGGCAGGCTCGAATGGGATCTCGGCGACCAGCGGGTAGGCGGCGCGGGCGTCCGCCGGCTCGATCCCGGCGGTCAGCGCGGAGAGCAGGAGGGCGATCTCGGTCGGATCGCCCGACGTGACGAGGTGATCGTCCGACCAGTAGAGCTCGGCTTCGTTCGCCAGGACGCCGCTGAGCAGCGTGAGGTGGAAAGCGCGTTCGTCGTCGACCGCTGCCGGCTCGGCGCCCTCGAGGAACTCACCGTCGGGGGCGCCGCCCGCGAGCATGTAGTGGTGGCCCGGCGTCCGGAGATCCTCGACCGTCATGCGGTTCTCGGTGAGCGTGCCCGTCTTGTCGGAGCTGATCACGGTGGTACTGCCGAGGGTCTCGACCGCCGGCAGACGGCGCACGATCGCGTGCCGCTGGGCCATCCGGCGGACCCCGACGGCGAGCGTGATCGTGACGGCCACCGGCAACCCCTCCGGCACCGCGGACACGGCGAGGGCGACGGAGACGAGGAACATCTCCTCCACCGACTCGCCGAGTGCGACGCCGCTCAGGAACGCGACCAGCGCCGCTCCCCCGACGGCGATGCCGATCACCCGCGCGAAGCGGTCCATGCGCAGCTGCAGCGGCGTCGAACTCGTCGCCTCGTCGCGCATCAGCCCGGCGATCGCCCCGAGTTCGGTGTCCTCCCCCGTCGCCACGACCACACCGCTCCCCCGCCCTGCGGTGACGGTCGCCCCGGTGTAGGCCATGCACGGTCGGTCCGACAGACCTGCGACGGCAACGACCGGCTCGATGCGCTTGGTGACCGGCGCCGACTCGCCGGTCAGCAACGATTCGTCGACCTGGAGGGCGTTGACCGCCACGATCCGCAGGTCGGCGGGGACCCTCATGCCCGATTCGAGCAGCACGATGTCGCCGGGGACGAGCTCGCGGCTGTCGATCTCCCGGTCGTGGCCGTCGCGCAGTACCCGGGTGTGCGGCACGACGAGTTGCATCAGCGACCTGACCGCGCCCTCCGCCCGCCGCTCCTGCGTGAAGCCGATGACGGCGTTGAGCACGAGGACGACGGCGATGACCGCGGCGTCGAGGAACTCGCGCAACACGACGGTGACGACGAAGGCGACCAGCAGGATGAAGATCAGCGGGCTGCGGAACTGCTCCGCGAACACCCGCACCGGCGATGGGGCTGCTTCCTCCTCCATCTGGTTGGGTCCGTACCGTTCACGGCGCGCCTCGACTTCGCGCTGGCCGAGTCCGTGGGCGTCGGTCGCGAGGCGCTCCCACACCTCGTCGACGTCGAGGGCATGCCACGGCACCGCGGTCGTCGTGGTGCCGGGAACCGCGTGCGCACCAGCTCCCATGCCCCCAGCGTGACGTCCCCGGACACGACCGACCAGAGCCCAATGTCGCAAACGGAGGCGATGGTGTGCGGTATCGTCGCCCGATGATGCGGGACGACCACCGGGTGCCAAGAACCGACCGAGGCGATGCGACGATCTGGCTCATCATCATCGTGCCGATCCTGATCGTGGCGGTCATCGCGCTGACGTTCGCCATCTGGGCCTGGACCGGCCCGTTGATCGCTCTGCTGGCGTTCGCCGGGATGTGTACCGCCGGCGCCTCGGTCGCCACGACGCTCCAGCGCCGCAGCCGACTCGACTGAGACCAGCAGCGTCGCCCTCGGACATCGAGCGTGGGACGTCGGCAGGCCCATTCGCCGACACGCACCACGCAGAGTGGTCGTTCGACCTTGACGAGCGGTTCCCTTGCAGCGCAGGATGGACCTGGAAGGGGGTCGCACACATGGACCACGTCACGGACTCGGCTCGCAGCCGATCCGCCGCCCGCGTGTTCCTCAGCTACGCCGCCGAGGACGTGGGGAGTGCCCAGCGGCTCGCGTCGATCCTGACCGATCGCGGTTGGGACGTGTGGTGGGATCGCCGCCTGTTCGCCGGGACCTCGTTCGACGAAGTCATCGAAGAGCAACTCGACGCGGCTCGCGCCGTCATCGTCCTGTGGTCGACGACATCGGCGCAGTCGGAGTGGGTGCGCGCCGAAGCCACGGCGGCGGTCGAGCGAGACGTGCTGATCCCGATCCTCATCGAACCGTGCCGGGTTCCCTTGCGGTTCCGCAACGTGCACACGCTCGATCTGTCGGAGTGGGACGGCGAACCCGTCGATGATCGTCTCCAGGAACTCGAACGCGCGTTGGAGAACCTCCAGCGGGCCGAGGTCGTCGACGAACCACGTGCCGCTCCCGCAGCCCCGGACCGCGCCGGGGACGATGACCGATCGGACGAGGTCGACGTGGCGTCGTGGCCCGACGAACGCTCGACGACTGCCGATCTCGTCGACGACACCGCAACGGTCGGCCACGAGCCATGGTTTCGATGGCCATATGCGGTGGTGGCCGTCGGCGCGGTGGCGCTGATCATCGGGCTGATCGCGCTCGTGACCGGATCGGACTCATCGCCCACCGATCAGCAGCCAGATCCCCTGGCGGATCCACGATCGACGACGGTCGAGGAGACCAGCGCGCCGTCGCGCGACGACGACAACGAGCCGGATCGGACCGAAGCGGACGTGCGGTCAGACGGCCTCGACGTCGGCGACTGGATGTACGTCGGCGACAGCCGGGTGTCGACGAACGGACGATTCCGGCTGTGCCTGCAGGACGACGGCAACCTGGTGGTCGAGGACAACGACGATCCGCCCGCGCCACCGATCTGGGCGTCAGGCACCTACGGCCACCCGAATGCGGGGGCGCTGATGCAGCCCGACGGCAATTTCGTGATCTTCGGTGATCGGTCGTCGGGAGATCTGGTGGGAACCGTCGTGTTCCAAACGGGGACGGCGGGCAATGCCGGTGCCGTGCTCACCATCCGGAACGACGGCGCGCTCGTGGTCGAGTCCCCATCGGGGGCCGTGCTGTTCGACAGCAACGACTGAACTGCGCGGCATCGCACCTCGAACTCCCCCACCGCGGTGAATCGACCACGTTCCGCGCGAGCTAAGGTGGGCGAGGGAGGTGGCGCATGGCCGCCAAGGGGTTGTCGATCGAGATGCTGCCGGCACGTCACGGCGATGCGTTGTGGATCGAGTGGGGCCAGCCGAACCATCGGCGGCGGATGCTGATCGACGGTGGTCCCACGACCGCCTACGACGACGTGCGACGGCGCATCGAGCAACTCGACGCAGACCAGCGACAACTCGAGCTGATGGTGGTGACCCACATCGACCTCGACCACATCGGCGGGGCAATCGAACTGCTCCAGGACGAGACGCTCGGCGTGCGCTACGAGGACATCTGGTTCAACGATCACCACCACCTGTCCGACGAACCGCCGACACGCGGCGCGTTGCAGGGTGAGTACCTCGCAAACGTGCTGATCGACGCCGAACTACCGTGGAACAAGGCGTTCCGAGGCGGGCCCGTGCGTGTCGAGCCGAACCGACCACTCCCCCGAGTTCGCCTGGCAGGTGGTGTCGAGCTGGTTCTCCTCTCGCCGACGCCGGAGAAGCTGCTGGCGCTGCGCAGCGAGTGGGACCAAACGCTCGCGGACGCGAAGAAGAAGGCGGAGGAACGCGCGGAGCAGGAAGCCAGCGAGGCGGTCACGAGGGGCGGCCGGATCGTGTTCGGCGGCGACAGCTCGAAGGCGAACGGAAGCAGCATTGCGCTGATCGTCGAGTATCAGGACGAGCGCTGGCTCCTGGCCGGCGACGCCCACGACGACGTTCTGCTCGCCGGGCTGTTGCGATACGGCAAGGAGATCGGTGAGCGACCGGTACGACTCGACGGCTTCAAGCTGCCCCATCACGGCAGCGCGCGGAACATCACGCAGGACCTCCTCGCGGCGATCGACTGCCGGCGATTCCTCGTCTCGACGAATGGCGCGTACTTCAAACACCCCGACGCCGCCTGCCTCGATCTGATCGTTCGCAGCGCCGACCATCCCGAGCTGGTCTTCAACTACCGGAGCAAGTTCACGAAGCCATGGGCGGGACCATCCGAAGCGTTCGATTCCTCCTTTCCCGGCTCGTCACCCGTGACGGCCCGACGACACGAAAGCAGCACCGGACCCATGACACTCCCGACGTGGGCGCACGAGCAGCCTGCATCCGACCCGGTCGAGTCCATCGAAGCGGACTCGGCACGCGATCGGCCTCCATCCGCCGACGCTGCCGACGCAATCCAATCCGGTCGCGTCGAGCCTGCGCAGACCCCGGTGAAGGTCGCCGTCAAGGTGATTCACGGCAGCCTGGAACGTGCGGCACACCCCGTGCTGGTCGGGCACTACCAGGCAACACCTCTCTCTGGCGCCGAGGGGTTCGTGAACAGCCGGTACGGCGGCCGACTGCTCGACCGTCTCGCCACCGACAAGTACCCAGGGAACATCGGCGAATCGATGCTGATCGAGGCGCCCCGTCGGAAGCATCCCCACCGTGGGGTGCTCGTGGTCGGCCTCGGCGAGTACGGCGAACTCACACCCACCCGGCTCGTGGAAACGGTGCGAGCGGCACTGGTGCGGTACGCAATGGACCAGGCCGATCGTCGCGACGACGCGCCGCCGGTCGAGCTCGGGGTCAGCAGCGTGATGCTCGGCGGTACCGGAGGGCAGGGGCTCAGCCTCTTCGCATCGGTGCGAGCCGTGGTCGACGGCGTCTGCGAAGCCAACCGAGACCTCCGCGCGAGCGCTGCCGAGCCGCGAGCGGTGTACACCGAACTCGAGCTGTGGGAACGCAACGCACCGGAGGCCGAGCTGATCTTCCTGTCCTTCGCCGAGGACCGGTCGCCCACCAGCGACGACGCGGCAGGGTCGCCGGACGACGACAGCGACGACGTCACCGTACGAACGGCATTCATTCCGCCCGCCGGGCTGCAGGTGGCCGACGGCTCACTGTCCGAGAGCCTGCCCGTCCACATCGACGATGCGGAATGGTGGCGCGTGAGGGTGTCGGACCGCAGCGGCCTCGCCGACCGGGTCGACGTCGACACGCCTCCTGCCGAGCTCGAGCTCGAATTCACCGTCGGCGGACGACTGGCCCGCACCGGCACCGTGATCCACCGAGTCGAGCGGCGACGGCTCGAACGAATGCTGCACGAAGCGGTCGCCACCACCGACGCGACGAGTGGGCTCCACACCACCCTGTTCGAGCTGCTGTTCCCCAACCAGCTGAAGTGGGACCTGATGGCCGCCCAGGACATCCAACTCGAAGTCGACGGCGTCACCGCCGACATCCCCTGGGAGATGCTCGCGGCACGGAACCCCGAGAGCGGCAAGCGCGGCCAACTGGCGCTTCGCGCGGCGTTGGTACGACAGTTCAAACTGCCCGAGTTCCCCACCGTGCGCCGATCGAGCAAGCCGACGGCGCTCGTGATCGGCAATCCACCGGTCGGCGGACTGGCAGATTCGCTCGCAGCGGCGTACGCGGAAGCGATCGCAGTCGGAAAGACGCTCCACCGAGGTGGCTACGACGTCACCGAGCTCTGCTACGACGAGCATCAGCCGGCCGCTGCTGAAACGACCACGGCGATCGAGACAGCGCTGTTCGCGGACGACTACAGGATCATCCACGCTGCTGCCCACGGCTTCTACCAGCCCGACGATCCGACCAGGACCGGGGTCGCCATCGGGCCGGACGACTTCCTCACCGCCAGCATGTTCCGACAGCTCAACGTCATCCCCGACGTGGTGTTCCTGAACTGCTGCCATCTCGGCGCGGTCGCATTCGGAATCGAGCGCGGAGCCGTCGAGTTCACACGACGGAATTTCAATCGCCTCGGCGCAAGCCTGGCTCGTGAACTGATCGACTGCGGAGTGCGGGCGGTCGTCGTCGCCGGTTGGGCTGTGCACGACCGAGCGGCCGCGGCCTTCGCCACTTCCTTCTACCGCGCGATGCTGAACGGAAGCGCATTCGGCGCCGCAGTGCACGGCGCGCGTTGGGCCGCATGGAGAACGGCGCCGGAGCACAGCACCTGGGGGGCGTACCAGTGCTACGGCGACGGCGGGTATTCACTGCCACGTCTCGGAGGCCAACACTCGGATCCGGTCGGCGTCGAGAAGCCGAGGACCGAGAGAGAGGCCATCCGTTGGCTCGACAAACTGGTCAACCGCATCGAGAGCATCGGCCTGGAGGCGTCGTCCGGCGACGATCGTACGCAGACCGAGAACGAGCTGACAGCGATCGAAGCCGCGGCGGAGGAATGGCTGGGCAGCGGACGGCTGTGCGAGGCGATCGCCGAAGGGTGGAAGGCGACCGGCAACTTCGACAAGGCCGTCCACTGGTACGAGTGCGCGCTCCGAGCCAACGACGCCCAATTGACCCTGCAGGGGCTCGAACAGCTCGCCAACCTCAGGGACCGGCTGGCTGCGCGCCTCATGCGCGACGGCAAGCCGACCGCTGCGGATCGGCGGCGCGCCGCCGACCTCAACGAGCAGTCGATCCGAACGATCACCCTGCTCGAGCAACTCAGCGAGTCCGGCGAACGAGCTGCGCTCCGGGCAGGTCACTACAAGCGGCAGGCCACCACGGCGAAGGGCGCAGAACGCGTCGCTGCGCTCGACGCCGCAGCCCGCGCCTACCTCGAGGCGTATCGACAGGACCACCGGGACTACACCTTCTTCAACTACGTGCAGCTCGAGGAACTCCGCAGCCGGATCGCCGGTGAACCTTCGGGGGTCCGCGAGGTCGCCGACCAGTTCGAGGAACTCCTCGACAAGTTCGACGACAGCAACTACTGGACGGCGGTCGCCCGACCCGACGGTCAGCTGACCAAGGCGCTGCTCGGGGACGCGATCGACACCTCACGGCCCGAGCTCGTGGAGCTGTACGCCGCGGCGTTCGACAGTCGGTCGACGTGGGCCCAGCGTTCCTCCACGCTCGACCATCTGCTCGATCTCGCGGCGCTGCACCCCGACAGGAAGCAGGCGAAAGCACTCATCGAACTCCGCGACGAACTCGCGGCGATCGTCTGACTCAACGCAGCAGACCGGCGAACCGTGTGCGGTCGAACGGGCGCAGCGCGCCGAGACCCTCGACGACGTAGAGGCCGACGAGCGTGCACGTGTAGGAGTGCTCCAGCAGGTCGAGCGTCTCGTCGGCTCCGATCGCGTCGAGCACGGTCGGCACGGATGCGTTCGACGAGGCCCGTCGTGCCCAAGCCGCCCGTGCTTCGCTGCTGTCTCCGAGGAATTGGATTGCCTGCTTCGCCCGGGCGCCGCGATCTCCAGGGTCGTCGGCGAATGCGTCCGCGACCCTGTACGGGCTGCGATCGATCATCACGATCACACCGCGTTGGCCGGAACCCGTGCGCTCGTTGTCCATCCAGGCCTGGACCAGTGCTCGACGCCGACGGCTCGTCGAGACGTCGTATTGGACCCCTTGGTTTCGCAGCAGCGCGGTCATCTCGCGTTTCGGCCAGCTCGTCACGTCGAACGGGTCCCAGCCCCAGCCGGCGGAGGAGTTGGCGACGATCAGCACGTCGGCGGGCTCCTGGACGTCGGCCAGTTCGGGCCACCTGCGGACGCGGTCCGCGAGGCCGGACTCCCACTGATCCGCCATGTTGTCGTAGACACCGCCGTCGCTGAGTATCACGCGTTCGGGCGGCGTCTCGGGGACGCCACCGGGGACGTCCCAGGGTCGCCGGAACGGACCCGTGTGCAGCCTGACGGGAGGGAACGCACCCGGGAGTGCAGCGGAAGCTTGTACGGCGTCGGCGATCGTGGTCCCGACCACACGGGGATCCGCGATCCCCTCACGGAATCCGTACAGGAATGTCGGCGAGAGGTAGAACTGGTCGCCTGCTTCGAGGTCGGTCGTCAGGAACACGTGGTTGACCTGACGGTCCACCTGGTCGAGCCGGGTGCCAAGCGAGCGACGATCGCCGCCGAAGTGTGTTCGCGCGATCGCCGATCGGACCACACTGCCTCGGCGCGCCACGAGAACGGCCAGCACGACCCATGCGACCACCGTCGACACCCCGAGCGCTGCCAGGACGGTTGCAGCCGTTGCGCCGTTCATCCATGACGCCGCCGCGGCCACGAACGCGACGAGCAGGGCCGCGACGGCGAGGAGCGCAACGACGAGCGAGGCGATCACGAGCCGCAGGTATCCCTTCGTGAGCGGGCCCTTGGGGAACAGCCCGATCCGCGCATAGTTGGCGAGCGACGCGCGAACTGCCGTGTCGAACTGCTCGGACGTCGCGGTTCGCAGATCGAGGTTCTGGGCGACGACGCCGTTCGTGATCGATCCACCGGACACCGAGCTGACCGAGACGACCTCGGAACCCAGACCAGCGTCCACGACTGCGGCCAGGACACCGGTCGCCCACACCGACGCCCGGTGGCCGCCTCCTGACAATGCAATGCCGATCCGCATGGTCGTCACTCTGCTGGCAAGCCGTCGTAGATGGCGAGCATGTCGATGTCGTCGAGGTCGACCGCGTCGTCGTCCTCTGCGCCGCCACCACCCCGGGTCTGCACGGCGATGCGCTTCCTCGTGCCGATCAGCGCGGTCCAGGTCTGCGGCCCGACTTCGCCGTCGGTCCCCAGACCGGCGAGTGCCTGGAACTGCCGGACCACGTTCTGCGTCGCGCTTCCATAGTCGCCATCGCGGTTGCCGGCGGAGTCACGGATCAACCCGCGGACGATCAAGGTGACCTGCAGCACCACCACGTGGGCGCCCTTGTCTCCCGGTTTCACCACCGCGAGCAGCGACCCCCATGTCTGCGGGCCCACGATGCCGTCGACCGCGAGGCCGTTGTCGCGCTGGAACTCCTCGACGACGTTCACGATCTCGGGCCCGTAGACGCCGCTCCGGCTCGCCGGCGAGTCCGCCAGCACCCCGCGGGCGATGAGCGCCTCGACCAAGACCTCGACGGCTGGCCCACTGTCACCCGGGCGGGCCCGGAGTGCCGGCGTGAGCGGCGCCGAAGAGGTCGGAGCCGTCGTCGACGGACCCGAATCCGTCGACGTCGCAGTGCCGGTCGAGCCGTTCCACGGCGGCATCCCCCACTGCGGGTTCTTCTGGTACGACGACCGGCCGCGCGGAAGCTCGGCCGGTTGAACGTGCCACGGCTCCCTGTTGACCTTCTCGAAGGTCTGCAGGTCGAAGCGTGCGACGTTGTCGCGCAGCCAACTCATGTCGCCCGTCATGTCGGCAGCCAGACCGATCTCGTGCATCGACATGCCCGGCGGTGCCGCCGCCGCGACACCCGGGAGCCGACTCCACCGCTTGCCGTCGTAGGAGTACTTCCCGGTCGGGTCCGGGGCGTGGCGGCTGAGGAACATCTGCAGCTGCTGCTTCGGATCACGGAGGCCCTGGCCCAGCCCGACCTTGCCCGCGGACGCCTCGATGAGGCTCCGCACGCGTTCCTGCATCGTCGGGTGCATTCCCCCGAACGTTCTCGACGCCACGATCGTCTCGATCGTCACGCGCTTTTCCCAGTACGTCGGATAGTCGGTCATGGTGTTGCTCCTTCAGACGATGCTCATGTGGGCTTCGAGCTCGCGCTTGGCTCGCTTCTTGCTGAGCACGAAGAAGATGACGAACGAGATCGCTGCGAAACCCAACGCGAACATCAGCAGCCCGATGGACGTGTACGCACGTGCTTCGTTGGCCGTCTCACCCTCGTCCACCACCGGTGCGAGCGCAGAGCCGATGGCAGCGATGATCGCAAACGTGACGTTCGAGATGACGAGATTGCGGGCGACGACGAACGGATTGGCCCGTCGCCGGTAGTACCGGATCGGGAAGACGATCAACCCGACCAGTGCCAGCGCCATCGCAAACCCGCCCAGGGCGTTACCGACGGCCACCTCGTAGCCGTCGCCGTCCTCCCGACCGAAGAGACCCGCCACGCCGACGAGCACCGGCAGAACGAAGTCCGCCCAGTGGAACGGAAACGCGTCTCGCAACCTGAATCTCCCAAGGTTGGAGACCAGCTGAGCGGTTCGGGTGTCGGCTGCCGCTCGTGCGGGCGGCGCCGTCGCTGCTGGCGGCGGCAGGGCACTTCGTGGCACCGACGCCAGGGTCGCGGCCGGCGGGGGCAGACCGGCGGTCGTCGCAGTGGAGCTCACCGACGGCCGAGCGAGACCGCCCGCCGCAGCGGAGTCAGGCGTGGGCGGTGGCGGCGCCTGCAGCGGTTCGCGGGTCGCTCCGGCGACCGCTGGGGTCCAACCGGCTTCCTTGAGCGTCGCCACGATGCTCGCCGCCGCGGCATCGAGTTTCGACATCGGGTCGGGATGGACGTTGATCCAGTTGCGCCAGGCGAGCTCGTAGAGGAACGAGCCCTTCGGTTCCGAGTTGTCGATCTTGATCGGAATCACGACCTTGTCGAGGTGGTCGGCAACCGCCAGCTCCTTCACCAGCTGTTTCGACGCATTGCACGACTCGGAGAAGACGATGACGAGGCAGTCGGAATCCACGAGGTTCTCGACGATGGAGTCCCGCCAGTCCGCTCCCCCGCCGATGTCGGCGTCCCACCACACTTCGGGGCCCTGTTCCTCCAGCGCCGACACGAACCGCTCGACGAACTCCTTGTCGCTTCGTCGGTAGCTGATGAACACGTCCGGGTCGACGTGCGTGCCCAGTGGATGAGCGGCGACACTCATGGCGTTCCCCTTCCCAGGGACAACCGGTGCCGATCCCCCAATAACCAACCGGCAGAGTGACCCTTGGACTACGCAGAGTAGTTGATCGACGGACGCTTGTGAACTGGTCAGCCGTCACATCCTGCGTTCGACACAACGCATTCGACGTTCGTCCCGCTCCGATCGTCGTGTCGGCGTCATGCTTGACGAGGCATTCCGATCGTGCCTATGTGGACGACGAGCGCCATCGCCTCGAGGCGGTGCCGAGCAGCGAAGGGGGTCGGTGATGTCGGTGAACAGCATCTTGGACGTCGTGATCGGGCTGGTGTTCGTCTTCTTCGTGTGCAGCATGGCCGTTTCGGGCATCAACGAACTCGTCCGCAAGGTGCTCAACACACGCGCCAAGGCGTTGTGGGCCGCGATCAGCCGCATGCTCGACGAGTCGGAACTCGCCCCACAGCCCGAGGGGCTCACCGCACGCCTGGCTGACGCTCCCTCGCGGGGACAACCACTGCTCGAGGCCGGTGTGCCATCGAGCACCTCCGGGGTCTCCCTGGCGACCCGCGTGTTCGATCATCCGGCGATCAGCCGGCTCGACCCGGCGCGGTTGAACCGGCCCAGCAGGATCAGCCACATCCCGCCGACGGACTTCGCCCGTGCGCTCGTCGACATCCTGACACCCGACGACGACGACGGGAACAAGCAATGGGATCGGCTCGGCGACGAGATCGGCAAACTGCCACGTCCGCTCCGTTCCCAGTTCCAGCTGCTCCACGAGGAGGCGCAGGGCAACATCCTCCAGTTCCGACAGGCGATCGAGGGCTGGTTCGACGACGGCATGGCCCGCGTGTCGGTCTGGTACAAGAAGCGCACCCGGCTGGTGATGGTCGCCTACGGGCTGCTCGTTGCGGTCCTGTTCAACGTGAGCGCCGTCAACGTCACCGCCGAGCTCTACAAGAACGACGTCGTTCGCGAGACCGTCTCCGAGCTCGCCGCAACGCAGGCGGCACAGGAGAACATCCAGGACTGTTCGAATCGGAAATGCGTCGAAGACGAGGTCGGCAAGCTCGTGGCCACGGGCCTGCCGGTGCTCTGGCGCACCTGCACCGACCAGAACGACAACGACGTGCTGTGCGGCTTCGAGGACGCGGGCGCGATCGCCGGAACGATCAGCGGCTGGCTCATCACGGCTGCGGCTCTGTCGGTCGGCGCGGCGTTCTGGTTCGCGCTCCTCCAGCGAGCGTTCCGTCTCCGCTCCGGCGTGGCGGGGACGACGGGTTGACTTCGGCGCGATCCCTATCCTGGCAAACATGACCGACGGGCAGCGGGTGCACCGGTTCGATGAGGCCCGAGCAGCGTGCTACCGCCCGCGCGACGGATTCGAGAAGACCGCCGTGCTCCTCGAGCTGACCGATCCCCTGGCCGAGACCGTGATCGACACGCCGTTCGGCACGCAACGCTTCACGGGTTCGTTCTACGTCGTGGCCGAAGGCGACGCCTCCTACGGCGCATCCCGCCGCGAATTCGAACGTACGCACGTGCCGATCGGCCCCCACCGTTGGGTGAAGAACACGCCCGTGATGGCGTACCCGACGAACGTCGAATGCGTCGTGGACACCGTGGTCGGCGACGGTCTCGAGACGACCGTGCACGCCCGGCCCGGCGACTGGATCGTTCGTCAGCACACGGGAGAGTTGATGGTGATCGGTGCCGACGAGTTCGCCGAGCGGTACGTACGCGATGGGACGCAGACCGCGGCGACGGTGTGACCGGTGGCTCCGCGCGGCTGATTCACGATCGATCGTTCTTCTCCGCGCCGACCCGCGCAGCCCCAGATGGGGCGTGGACGTCGTCAGGGAGCAGGAGGATCGTCACCTCGACGGGCAGGCCGTCGCTGGTTCGTCGTACCAGCTCGTAGACGACCGGACGGTAGGTGCGGCGCCTGTCGGAATCAGGCCGCCAGACCTCCATCAGCTCCATCGACGGCGACCACAGGTGTCGGCTGAGGCTCTGCACGAAGCTCTGGTCGAGGTCGCGAAGCCACGCCGAGTTCCGGCCGTCGACTTCCTCGACGAGATCCGCCCAGGTCCATGAGGCCTTGCCGTCGTGGGCTCGGAACAGCGACAGCGTGTAGCTGGTGGTGTCCTCGGCCCCCTCGACCACCCGGGCGTCGAGCGGGATCCCATCGCAGATGTCGCTCGAGGAGCAGTGACGGAGGTCGAGCACGATCCGGTGACAGGGCTGGTATCGGTCGACGTCGTCACCCCGACCGGATGTCGACTGGGCAATCGTGCGGTGGAAGGCGGCGGCGATCCGCTTGGCTGCGCCCTCGACGACGTCGTCCGACACATCCGGAGCGAGGGCGCCTCGCTGCCAGGTGTCGGACATGTTCCATGTCTGGGTGCACAGCGGACGGACCAGACGCTTGGCGACGTCCTCCCACGATGCCGGCACGCATTGCACCTGCTCGAGCGGCGCCGGCGGCGACCCGTTCGGATCGAACAGACAGGCGACCGACACCACATCGTCGACCTCGAAACGAACGAACAGCCCGACCTCGTAGAGACACCAGTCCCACGTGTGGTGCGGCGTGGTGAACAGCAGGACGAGCAGATGACTCTGTGCGAGCTGCTTCTTGATCTGGCGTTCCCAGTCCACGCCGGCAGTCAGGGCCTGGCCGGACACCCAGCACTCGACGAGACCGGGGGCGAGATTGCGCAACTCCTCGGCGACGAGGTCGGCCAACTCCTCGTCCGCTGACTTGTGGCTCACGAACACGGTGAACGTGTCCTGCTGCAGTCTCGGCATCGCACCCCCTTGTCGGCCGTCCGAGCGTGCCGTTGGCGACAGAGAGTGAGACTACTCCCACCAGTGGCGTTCGTCCGTGTCAGAATCATGACATGTCGTTGTGGTCGACCGTCCGTTCCATCGGCGATGCGCTCGGTCTGTGGAAGCGTCGTGTCGTACCGCTCGGGTGCGAACTCGGACGCAGCGTCTTCCGGGAGACCAAGCGATCGGCGCAGATCGCCAACGTCGGTCGTGCGACCCGTCCGCTGCGTGCCGACACGATCCAACGACTCCAGCCGCTCTTCCCGGACCTCGACCTGCATCAGGTCCGCATCCGCACCCGCTGCCGGCTGCCGGCGAACCGGTTCCGGGAGCGGGGAACGATCTACGCGATGACCTTCGGGAACACGATCTACTGGCGTGACGAACTCGACGAGCTCGATCCGAGGGACCTCGTTGCACTGATCCACGAGATCGTGCACGTCGACCAGGTCCGCCGTCACGGTGGCGAGGCGAGATTCGCGTGCGCGTACGGCATCGGCTACCTCGGCGGCGGCGGATCCCTGCCGAACCACATCCACCAGCCGACGGCCTACCACCGCAACCCGCTCGAGGCCGAGGCCTACTCCTTCGAGGCACAGTTCCGCGACGAAGACGGACGAGTGCTGCCCGACCGGCTCCGCGACGCCGGCGTGCTCCGCTGAACGGCCCGCGCACACCCACCGACGGTGTGCCATGTCCGCACCATCGGTGCGGGTCGATCGCGCCGTGCTACGAGGCGGTGGCCGAGAGGGTCTCGATGATGTCGGACGGATGCCGCTGCTCGGTCGTCCGGACCGCGAACAGCCCGGTGGAAGCGATCCACCCCGGTCGGAGCACCCGCGTTCCGAGTCGGCTCACAGCAAGATCCTGATCGACGATCCGACGAGCTGCAGCCGCGGGGTCCATCGGGGCCAGTTCGTTGGCGAACCGCCACGCCTCCTCGCGAGCGCGGGCGATACTGAAGTTGACGACCGCCCGATCCGCATCGCCGCTGACATCATCGACGAACCGGTAGAGCGGCGACACCCGGTTCAGCCGATCCTGGACCACCTTCACGAGGCCGGCGAGCACAGTGTTGATCTGCATGAAGTCCGGCTCAAGCTCGATGATCTCGGTTCCGGGCGCGACCGACGCGCAGGCAACCCCGAGGTCGAGATTGATGTGTGCGTTCATCCCGAGCAACAGATGTTGCAGCACCGTCGGTCGCCATGTCCGAGCGGCACCGAACGCGACCTGCCACGACTGGGTCGGCAACCCACTGTTGCGGTGGAGTCCGATGGCATCCAGGTATCGGCGTGCGAACGCGGTCGTCAGCTCACTCAGCCGATCCGGCGTCGTGAACGTGCCGTCCAGCAGCCCGCGTTCGACGGTGGTGGTCACCCCGAGATACATCGCTGCGAAGTAGCCGTTGGCGTCGTTGCGGTCACGTGCATCGGCGACGACCTCGCGGATCTCCGCGACCAGTTCGCCGATCATCTGGACGTCGCGACGATTCGGTGCTCGGGAGCCGGGGCACGGTGATCACGACGTCTGCTTCCGGCACCGATCGAGCACCTACAGCCGGCTGCCGTCGCTCGCATGGGTCTCGGCCGCAACGTCATCTCACGATTCTGACACGGACGGAAGCGAGGGATCTCGGCCGGTCCCGTCGACGTGCTGGTCAACCACGCCGGGTTCGAGACGATCCAGTCGTTCCACGCATCGGCGCCTCACCGAGAACGCCGACCACCGGTTTCGTCCTCGGCCCACGCGCCGAGCGGTCCGAGGAGCGCTCGCCGGAACGTCGCCGAAGACGAAAACGGGCCCTGGTCAGCTGGTGACCAGGGCCCGTTCTGGAGCGGACGACCGGGATCGAACCGGCGACCTCAACCTTGGCAAGGTTGCGCTCTACCAACTGAGCCACGTCCGCTAGGGAGCCACAATCTAGCAGTCAGGTCGGCGGACCGGACAACGGGAATGGCGGCGAATCGCGTCAGCGCTGGTCCGGCGGACGCAGGTCGACACGCAGCGTGAGGATGCCGTCCTCGATGCTGGCGTCGGCGTCGCCGAGCATCGCGAAGTCCTGGAAGTCGAGCTTCGACTGCTCGATGAAGTGACGTCGCCCCTCCCCCTCGACGGGCGGCATCGGACGCTTCTTCACCGCCGCTGCCCGCTCCTGGAATCGCTGGATCATCTCGTTGGGGTCGAACGTGGCCACGTGTCGACCCTACCGCTCGGCGGCGTCGGTGGAACCCTGCGCTGCGCCGTCCACCGGCTCGTCGTCCTGCTCCGGCGGTGTTCCCTCTGCCGGATCGTCCGAGTCGAGCGACTCCTGCGCCGGCGGCTCCTCGGCAGCATCTTCGGCCGACTCCTCAGACGTCGCCGTCGGCGCCTCGCCCGGTTGCTCAGCCGGTTCGTCAGCTTCCTCCGGCTCCCCCTCCTCCGACGATGCCTCGGATTCCTCCACCGGATCCTCGGCGGCTTCCTCCACCGGATCCTCGGCGGCTTCCTCCACCGGATCCTCGGTGGGTTCGTCGACGGCGCCACCGGCCGGGTCGTCGGGCTCGGGCTCGGGCTCGGGCTCGGGCTCGGGCTCGGGCTCGGGCTCGAAGTCGAAGTCGAGCATGTCGGGACGATCGAGACCGTGCGGGGTCGCCGATCGGCCCGCAGCGACCGGGGGCGCGAGGTCGCTCATCGGGACCACCGGTCGCTCGGCGAGTTCGAACTCGGCGTCGAGTGAGGGCGGTGACGACTCCGAACGAAGCGGTTCGGCGCCCTCGGGTCGCACCTCGTCGAGAATGCGCCGCTGGGTCGCCGGATCGCTCGTGCGTCGCCAATCCCTGTCGCCCATGCGCTCGAGCGGCGCCAACACGGGAAGGTCGTAGCGGGTCTGGCGGATCAGCCACACCGCGAGGACGATCAAGGCGATCCCCACCAGGACGAGCCCGATCACCATCACATACACGAGCCGACTCGATCCCGGGTCGCCGGCGCCGACCACCAGCGGCAGCGCCGCCGCCAGCCTCGAGCGGTCATGACGGCGTCGGGTCGTGGAGCGGCAAAGGGTGGACACGGACTCGGAAGTCTGCCAGTTCCGGAGCGTTTCGGGGCGTACCCGGCTGGTCAGAGCTGATGGCGTGGGCACCAGACCGCCGTGCGTCCGCCGATGACGTCGCGGCGCAGCGGCGCCCCATCGCGCTCACACGGCGGGCATGCGGCGCGGACGACCGGCGACAGCACCCCCGTGTGGCTGCCCCCGCGACGCAACATGACCGGCAGCCGGCGTCGAATCGCCGACGCCAGCGCCCGCACCTCGACGTCGCTCAACTCGACCGCCGGCCGATGCGGATCGACACCGGCCCACCACAGGACCTCGTCGGCACACATGTTGCCGAGCCCGGCCACGGCCGACTGGTCGAGGAGGACCGACTTGATCGCTGCCCGACGCGTTCCGATCGCCGCCCGGAGGCGGGCGGGGGTGACCGCCAGCATGTCGACAGCGTGTACCGAGAGATCGGAGTCGATGCTCACGTGACCCAGCCGTCGCGGATCGTTGAGCCGGATCGCCGGCGTTGCGGCGGTCGCGGTCGTCGGAGCGGTCGAGGTGTGGAGCCGGAGCCGATCCCACTCCGGCTCGTCGCGGGCGGAGGCGTACTGGAGCCGATCGATCGGCGCGATGCCGTCGACGATCAGGCGTCCGGTCATGCCGTAGTGCAACCCGATCGTGGGGCCGTCGGTGTCGACGAGATCGACCTTGCCGACTCGCCGGATCGCTTCGATCCGATGGCCGACGACCAGGTCGGCGAAGTCGGCCGGCGCCACCCGTTCGTCGACCCAGACCTCGGTGATGATCCGGCCAACGGTCACCTCCAGCGCCGTCCGCCAGATCTCGGCTTCGAGTCCTTCGGGCACGTTCGTCGACGGGCGTCAGGCGTCGGACTTGGCGATCCCGCCGAGGAACCGTTCGAGCGGCTCCTCGAGCTGGTCGCTGTTGATCAGGAAGGCGTCGTGACCGTGCGGCGAATCGATCTCGACGTACTCGCACGGCACGCCGTTGGCCTCGAGCGTGTGGTGGATCTGTTGCTGCTGGTACGACGGGTAGAGCATGTCGCTCCAGATGCCGACCGCCATCGTGGGGGCGACGACACGTAGCATCGCCCGATCGAGCGAGCCCCGCCCCCGGGCGACGTCGTGAAGATCCATCGCCTTGCCGATCGCGAGGTAGCTGTTCGTGTCGAACCGCCGGGCGAGCTTCTGGCCGTGGTACTCGAGGTAACGCTCCACCTCGAAACGCTGCCACATCCCCAACGTGTCGCCGACCGCAGCCCTGTCGGCGAGTTCACGTCCGAACCGATCGGTGAAGACGTTGTCGCTGCGGAACGTGACCTGCGCGACCATTCGGGCGATCTCGAGCCCCTCACCGGGCCCGCCACCCGGTGCGGCGTCGTAGTAGTCGCCGCCGTTCCACTTGGGGTCGAGCCGGATCGCTCGACGCCCGATCGCCCCCCACGCGATCTGCTGCGCCGTCGCTTGCATGCACGTGGCGATGGCGACGAGCGAGCGCACCCGCCGCGGGTACATCACGGCCCACTCCAATGCCTGCATGCCGCCCATCGATCCGCCGATCACCGCCATCCACCGGCTGACGCCGAGATGCTCCATCAGGCGCGCCTGCGCGCGCACCATGTCGCGGATCGTGACCACCGGGAACCGCGATCCGTACGGGCGGCCGTCGGCTGGGTGCGGCGATGCCGGGCCGGTCGAGCCCTGGCAGCCGCCGAGCACGTTCGCGCACACCACGAAGTACCGCTCGGTGTCGATGGCCTTTCCCGGGCCGACCATGTCGTCCCACCAGCCCGGCGTCGGATGACCTCGCCCGGCGGGTCCCGCGGCATGGCTGTCGCCGGTCCAGGCATGGCAGAGCAGGACCGCGTTGGAGCCGTCGGCGTCCGGTCGCCCCCACGTCTCGTAGGCGACGACCACATCGGACAGCGCCACGCCGCAATCGAGGGCGAACCGGCGATCGGTGGCGAACGTGAAGAACTGCCGGTGACCCGGTTCGTCGCCGGACATCCAGGCGCCGGTCACGGGAAGCAGTGGCGTCACGTCCATGGGTTCGTCACACGGTACCGATGACCGGCTGGGCGAGCGCCATGCGTTGTTCGTAGCCGACCTCGTACGGCAGGAAGCCGTTGCGGTCGGGATACAGGAGCTGCACCATCTCGAACGGCGCACCCCGGTACCACGACGTCGCCGTGGCGAAGTACGGCCCCCACACGTCGAGATCGACCGGGGCGAAGATGCAGCGCAGTTCGTTGTCGAGCAGACCGACCAGTTCGACCCCGAGCGGGATCTCGGTGCCACCGCGGCAGGCGTCGGCGACGAGTTCGATCAGGCCCTTGGCCGCGACCGGGGTGAGCCCGAACACGACGATGTCGGGGAATCCGACCGCGTCGGACATGCCGATCGAGTACGCGTAGCCCGGGGTCGGTGGATCGTGCTCGACATCGGCGGCCACCGGCTCCAGCGCCCACCCGGTCGTCTCGACCATCCACTCGATCTTCTCGGCGTGCGGGATGTGGAAGTCCGGCATCTCCATCGCGCCAGTGTTGCATCTGAGGTCAGACCCCTGGTGCCCCGGCGAGCGCAGCAGGAGACTGACCCCTGGTGCACTCAGATGAGGGAGAGGGAGTCGAGGTCGAGGGCGTGTTGGAGGTGGCGGGACGCCATGGCGCCGAACATGTCCATGCTGCGGTCGTTCATCGTCACCATCTGCGAGGTCATCGCGGTGATGAACAGGCCGTGGAACGCCTCGCGGCGGTACTGCTCCCACAGCCAGTCACGGTCGACCTCGACGTCGTAGGCGCCGAGCGCATCGGCATAGGCCGCGACGAGATCGCGCTCGTGGGTGCGCCGGTCCTCCACGAGCAGGCCGCCGCCGCAGAAGTATGACAGGTCGGTGATCGGCATCCCGTGGGCCGGCGACCCCCAGTCGACGACGGTGATCGGCGGGCCACCCTCGTCGGTGCCGAACAGCATGTTG
The DNA here is from genome assembly GCA_963710625.1 of Ilumatobacteraceae bacterium. Lineage (GTDB taxonomy): Bacteria > Actinomycetota > Acidimicrobiia > Acidimicrobiales > Ilumatobacteraceae > Sva-07. The sequence continues at coordinate 142,355 of CAVQBG010000013.1, forward strand.
TCGAGGCGGTAGTCGGTGTGCACCAGCGAGAACGGACGGCTGCGGCCCCCGATGAACGCGCCGAGGTGCGGACCGAACCGCTCGGCCAGGTCGAGCATCTCGGCGGTGAGGTACCGCTCGTACGTGGCGGCGAACCCGGGGAACACCATCGACCAGACCACGGCGTAGCCGTCGGTGCCCGTGTCGACATCGTTGCCACTCAACCATTCCACGTCGGCCAGCGTCGGGTCGTTCCACCGTGGCCCGTGGAGCCGGGTGAGTTCGCGTACCGCCAGCTCGGCCCGATCGAGCGAGCATCCGGCGATCTGGTCGCCCTGTTCGGCCGGCGACATGTCCTCGAGCAGCACGACGTAGTCGTTGGTCGCCGGGTCCCAGTCCGCGAAGTGACAGTGCGGCATCCGGATGTCGACGGTCGCGGCGAGCTCGGTGAACAGCTTCACCTCGCGCTCGTAGCTGCGCACCGAGGCCGCCAGCAGCCGGCTGCGATCGTCCTCGGCGGGGATCTTCGCGACGATCGACGACGGGATCGCCGGGTCGTCGCTCACCATCGACAGCCGGATCGTGGTGCTGACATGTCCGTCACCGATCGGTGCGGCCGTCATCGACTCGATCGCTCCGCCGAGCACAATGGACAACCACTCCGGGGTCAACTGGTCAGGAGTCATGGCGCGGCACGGTAGTGCTCGACCGCCGCTACCGTCGTGCCCGAGATGTCCGGGTCGAATCTCACCTTCCTCCTGCGGCCGAAGTGGCTCGCCTTCCACGTGCTCGTCTTCGTCTCGGTCGCGCTGATGGTGTGGCTCGGGTTCTGGCAGCTCCGCCGCCTCGATGCCCGCCAGGAGTTCAACGCGACCGTCACCGAGCGGATCGACCAGCCGCCGGTTCCCTTCGACACGCTGATCGGCGACGCCATCACCGACCCCCGCTCGGTCGAGTGGCGCCAGGTCACCGTGTCGGGTGAGTACCTCGCCGACCAGATCCTCTGGTTCAACCGAACCCAGGACGGCATCGCCGGCGACAACGTGCTCACGGCGCTCGTCGGCGGCGACGGCACGACCGTCGTCGTCAATCGAGGATTCATCGCGCTCGGCGAGCCGACGCCGTCGGCGCCGACCGGATCGATCGACGTGCTCGGCCGCATCCGGGTGCCACCGGGTCGCCAACTCGGCGAGCTGACCGACTCCGCCGACGGACCGCTGACCGAGGTCCGACGCGTCGACCTCGACCTGCTCGACGCACAGCTCCCCGGCGAACTCGCGCCCGTCTACCTCGACCTGATCGGCAGCGTCCCCAATGTCACCCCGAACGACCCGGTTCCGGTGCCGCCCCCCACCCTCGACGAGGGCCCGCACCTCTCCTATGCCGTGCAGTGGTTCATCTTCGCCACGGCGGTGCTGATCGGCTGGGTGCTCGCCATACGGCGTTCGATCGCCACGCACCGACGCAAAGCCGCCGACGGCGCCACCGGCGTCGCGGTCACGGACGCAGCAGCCGTGCGAACGCCAGCGGATTCCCCGACATCAGCCGACGCCGCATCGACCACGACGACGCACTGAACAGCCGCATCATCACCGCCGCCAGATCGCTCGGCGGCGTGTCGATCCGGAGGTAGCTGCTCCACTGCTCGGTGGGGAGGTCGAAGAACTCCCCGAAGAACGCCCGGACCTCGTCGTCCTCCTGGCGCAGCAGGACCTCGAGCCCGTAGCCGTGGAGCACCCGGGTGCGTCGCATCGCAGCGGTCCACACCGCGTCACTCACCAGCGACGAGTCGGCCGCCGCGGAGGAACTCGTGGCCGCCAACGCCTCCACCACCGCGTCGCCGACCCGCGGCGCTGCACGCAGCGACGCAGTGACACTGAACCCGGTGGCCGGATGGACGTACCCGGCCGCGGCACCGAACGCCACGACGGGCTGGTCGTCGTCGGGTCGGGCGCCGCCCATCGGAATTCGCACGTACTCGGTACGCACAGCCGCGGCGAGCACGTCGTCGGGGTGGCGGCCGAGGCGCGCGGCCAGACGAGGAAGCAGCGCGATCGGCTCGACGGCGGGACGCGCGGCGAGCACCGTCTCCTCCACCATCCAGCCGTCGCGAACCGGCAGCGAGTAGCAGAACGTGGTGACGCCGTGGGGACCGATCGACGAGCGCCGGGCCGGAGGCGCGCCTGCCCCCACCGCCCGGAAGTCCATCCACGTGGCCTGCCCCAGCTCACCGTCCGGCGGCTCCGCCAGGACGACACCCATCGCGGTCTGCCACGCGGGTGCGGAAGTGCTCGATCGACGGGCGAACGACGACGGCCACCCCGCGGTGTCGACGACCAAGCGAGCGCGGAACTCGATCGCCTCGCCCGACGCATCGCCCGACATCGCCTCGCCGGACGCGGCCGGCGCCACGTGGACCCGATGGCGGGTGGCGCCCTCGGGCGCCGACGTCACGTGGTCGACGCGTCCACGGACGTGCTCGACGTCGCCGCGCACGACCCGGCGGAGCGCCTCGTTGTCGAAGAGGCCGTACGACCGTCGGAGCTCGCGCGATCGGTCGGTGTGCACGGCGATCGATTCGAGCGTGACGGCGAGCACGGCGGCCACGTCGGGCAATCCCTCCACCTCGGCGAGGTCGTCGATCCAGGTACCGTAGGTCTGCGCCCAGGCGAGGTCGGGTCCGACCAGCACGACGTCGACGCCACGTCGCCCGCATGCAGCGGCCAGCGCGCTCCCCGCAGGGCCGTCGCCGATCACGATCACGTCGACGAGACGGATCGGCTGGCCGGCGCTCATCGGGGTCGACGGATCATGCGCGTTCGAGCGCCGCCATGCGGCGGAACTGTTCGACGACATCAGGGGTCTGATGCGCCGGATCGAGCGTTCGGTACACGGTCTCGACGTTCACCGCGATCCGACCCTGCTCACCCCAACCGGCGAACCGATCATCGGCAGCGAGCACCCGCCCGATGTCGCGGGCAGCATCGAAGGCATCGACGCCGGCATCGTGCGCGGCGACCGCTTGTTCGCCGACCACGCTCAGGTAGTCGCGTACCGCCACGATGCCGGCGGTGTCGGTGAGCGGTCCGTGACCCGGCACCACCGTGTCGACCCCGAGCCCGAGCATCAGGTCGCACGCCGCGATCCAGTTGGACAACGGTCCGGCCCACACGATCGGTGTGCCGCCGATGAAGAGGATGTCGCCGGTGTAGACCGTGCGGGCATCGGGCACGTGGACGATCGTGTCACCGGCGGTGTGGGCCGGACCCACCTCGATCAGCTCGACGCGTCGTCCGGCGACGTCGAGCTCGAGTCGACCGTCGAAGGTTCGGGTCGGCGGCACGAGTTCGATGCCGTCGAAGTGGAACGCTCCGAAGAACGACCGGAACAGCTCACCGACGTCGCCGGGCGCCTGGTTGAGTGCAGCGAGCATCGCCGGCGGGACCTCCGCCATCTCGTGCGCCGTCGCCGACGACGCGACGATCTCCACGTCGGGACGACGACGGGTGACTTCGCCGTTGCCGTAGCAGTGATCACCGTTGGCATGCGTGTTCACGACGGTGTCGACGGGAGCGCCCGCCGTGACGGCGGCCATCGCGTCGAGCATCGCCGCAGTGAGGTCGAGATCGAACAGCGTGTCGACGAGGAGCGACTGCCCGTCGCCGACGATCAGACCGGCGTTGCTCCATCCCCAACCACCGTCGGGCTGGAGGTAGGCGTGGCAGCCGTCGCCCAGTTCGTGGAGTCCCAGGGTGTAGTCGGCGGGCGTGGGCATGCCGCCATCTTGCCACGTCGTCCTGGTGACGCGATGGCGTCAGTCGCGCTCCAGCCACCGGCTGACCAGCAGCTCCGCGAGCATGGTCGTGGGGAGGTGGGTGTTGGCGTCGGGGATCGTCGGGAAGACCGACGCGTCGCACACGTGGAGTCGCTCGTAGCCGTTGACCGTGCCGTCGCGGTCGACGACCGTGCCCATCGCACAGGTGCTCGATGCGTGGACGTAGTCGCCGACCACCGTCGGCAGCCAACGGCGGACCGCCGCTTCGTCGCCCAGCTCGTCGATCGACGTCCCCCAGGCATCGATCAGCACGCGCTCGGAGATCTCGGCGAACGACGGCGCCGCCAGCAGCCGTCGCGCCCCGGCGATGCCGGCGACGAGCGCGTCGGCATCGGCGGGGTCGTCGAGCAGAGCGAAGTCGACGACCGGCTGCCCCGAGGGGTCGTCGGGGTCGAGCACCACGGTCCCGCGCCGGCTGTGCGGGGTCATCAGCGCCACCAGCAACACGCCCAGCCCGGGAGCGTCCACTCCCACGTGGTTCATCGGGAGGAACTGGATACCCCCACGGCGACACAACGAGCCGACGACGAGCCCGACCGGAGACGACGGCACGTCGGCACGGAGTTGGAGGGTCAGTGCCACCGATGGATGGTCCTGCAGACCCTCGCCGACACCGGCGGTGTCGACGCCCGACCGCAACAACAGCGCCGGGCTGTGGAGCGCACCCGCGGCGAGCACGACCCGATCGGCAGCGACGTGTTCGCCGTCGACGAGTTCGACCCCGACGGCGGCCCGCCCCTCGAACACGACCCGTTCAACGGGTGAGTCGGCACGAACATCCAGGTTCGTGCGAGCCAGCGCCGGCCACAGATAGGCCTCCGCGGAGGTGACCCGTCGGCCCGCCCGCCGCGTGAGCGACGCCGGGTGCGCGTCGGGTGCGGCGGCGAGGAGCGCCCGATCGACAGCGCCGAGTTCGTCGTGCTGCGGTGGCTCCTCCGGCAGGGCGACCCTCGACCACGCGGCAGCGGCCCCTTCCCACCCCCAGCGGCGGTAGGTCTCCGGGTCACCGCGGAGGGCGACGAGCGCGTTGACGGCGGACGAGCCGCCGATGCCGCTCCCGCGTCGGTACGGGGCCCGCTGGCCACCCGTCACCCTGCTCGCGACGAGGCCGGCGATCGTCCGATCCGGAAGATCGAGCGCCCGGAGGAAGTCGGGCCCCTCGATCGCCTCGGGCACGGCGCCGGGCGCAAGGTCGGGGCCCGATTCGAGCAGCACGACCTCGTGGTCGTCGCGCTCGGAGAGACGCGATGCCGCCACACAGCCGGCCGAACCGGCACCGATCACCACCGTTCGAGTCGAGGAGCGGGCCATCACTGGAGCCTAGGACCGAGCGGGAAACCGCTGCTCAAGACCACCGCAGACGGTGCCGATGACATCACTGCAATGCAGAACACGACCGAACTCCATGCGGTGCCCACCGGCGCTCCCGCGGACTCCGGCTTCCCCCCGCCACGGCCGGCGACGGCGACGATGACGGCGATTCCCACCCCTCCGAACCAGGTCAGCCAGGCTCCGATGCTGCCCCAGGTGGCCGCTGCGGTTCCTCGTCCGGCGACGGCTCCGACGGCGAACCCGTTCGCGACGATGAGCGAACAGTGGACGCCGAACCAGGCGCCACAACGGCCCGCGGCACGCAAGGGTCGTGGCCGGCGCGCCTTCACGTGGTTGCTCGTGCTCGCCCTGATCGGTGGAGTCACCTACGCCGGGTTCGCGTATGGGTCGCAACTGATGGAGCTCGCCACCGGGGACGACTCGATCGACGAACCATCGGCACCACTGGTGTTCCCCACCGCCACCGTGACCCCGATCCCCGTACGGACCGCCACGTTCACCGTGGAACGGCAGGATTCGATGCGCGGCCCCGAGCGCTACGAGGTCACCAGCGATTTCGAACGGGGCATCTCTCGCGTGGTCATCGACCGCGGTGATGCCCCTGACCTGGAGGTGCTCACGGTCTTCGACCAGGCCGTGATCCGCCGGGTCGACGAAACGACCTGGTACCGCCTCGACCGGGGGAACTTCCCCGTCGACTCCGAGTTCGGCCAGGCCCGCTGGATCCGCACGCTCGACCAGCTGATTCCCCCGTCGATCCGAGGGTCGGCCACCATCGACCGTGCGACCGAGTCCGCCGTCGGAACCGTCTCGACCCGCCGACTCCTGGTCTCGATCGATCCCGCCACCATCGTGCAGGCCACGACACTGCCCGTGGATCCTGCTCCGGCCGACCCGAGTGCCGCGGCGGTTGCGCCGGACCCGGCCGCGCCGGACCCCGCCGCCCCGGACCCCGCCGCCCCGGACCCCGCCGCTCCGGTGCTCCCCGCAGCGCCGGTGCTCCCCCCCGGCGTGACGCTGCAGGTCGGTCCCGACCCCGTCGAGATGCTGGTGATCGAAGTGTGGATCGACGACACCGGCATCGTCCGCAAGTCGATCATGCCCGCCGAACTCGGCGGTGAGACGATCACGATCACGTCGCTGACCACCGACGAATGGCAGCCGGTGTTCCCCACCGAGGACATGGTGCAGCCACTCACTGCATCGGCGCTGTTCAACCTCGGGCTCTGACGCCGGGCTGAAACATTTCGTACAAGCGGCCCCCGGGTGGGCGACGCGATCCGTAGGGTCGCAGTGGTGGCCACCCGGCATCGTCTGACCATTCGCACCCTCGATCCGGACCCACGCGGTGGGGCGATCGTGGTTGCCATCGAACACCTCGGACTCGATCTCGGCGGCCGGGTCGACGTTGCCGACATCGTGTTCATCGACGGCGAGATCGACGCCGACGCTCGCGAGCGCCTGCACGCCGTGCTCGTCGACCCGTTGCTCCAACGGGGAACCTGGGACACCCCGACCGCGCCCGGCGTGGAGATCACACTCCTGCCGGGCGTCACCGACACCGCCGCTGACGCCGTCCGTCACGCTGCGGCACAACTGGGTGTCGCCCTCACGGGCGCCGCAACCGGCCGCCGGGTCGAGTTCGTACCGCCCCTCGACGACGACGTCGCCGACGACGTCGTCCGCCGCCTGATCGCGAACCCGGTGATCGAGCGGTGGTGTGCCGGCACGATCGAGGCACCCCACGTCGACGAGCACCCCTCCCCTGCCGTTGCCGAACTGATCCCGATTCGCGAGCTCGACGACACCGGACTGCTCGCGCTGAACGACGAACGAGCCCTGTCCCTCGACATCGAGGAACTGCGCGTCATCCGCGACGAGTACGCCCGCCTCGAACGTGACATCACCGACGTCGAGATCGAGACGCTCGCCCAGACCTGGAGCGAGCACTGCTCCCACAAGACGTTCCGCGCGGTGATCGACGCCGCCGGCGGGCCCGATGGCGGTGCCGAGGTGCCGCCGCTGCTCGGCCAGCTGCGGGAGTGCACCGAGTCGATCGACGCCCCGTTCGTGCGCTCGGCGTTCGTCGGCAACGCCGGCGTGGTCGAGTTCAGCGAGGGCACCACCGTGGCGCTCAAGGCCGAGACCCACAACCACCCCTCGGCGGTCGAGCCGTTCGGCGGTGCGAACACCGGTGTCGGCGGCGTGATCCGCGACGTGCTCGGCATCGCGCACCGCCCGATCGCGGTCACCGACGTGCTCTGCTTCGGGCCCACCGACCTACCGCTCGCCGAGCTGCCCGCCGGCGCGCTGCATCCGCGCCGGATCCGCGAGGGCGTGATCGACGGCGTCGCCGACTACGGCAACAAGATCGGGCTGCCCACTGTGGCGGGCGCGATCCTGTACGACCCGGCGTACACGACGAACCCGCTCGTCTTCGCGGGGTGCATCGGCACCGCCCGCTCCCGTCCCCTCCACGACGGCCCCTTCCCCGGCGACCGTGTCGTGGTGCTCGGCGGAGCGACCGGGCGTGACGGAATCCGGGGCGCGACGTTCTCGTCGGCGACGATGGACGCGACGACCGGCGAGGTCGCCGGCGCCAGCGTGCAGATCGGTGACCCGATCGTCGAGAAGCTGCTGATCGACGCGCTCGTCGGCGCCGAAGAGCTCTACACGGCAATCACCGACTGTGGCGCCGGAGGCCTGTCCTCGGCGGTCGGCGAGATGGCCGAGGGCGTCGGCGCCGACATCGAACTCGACCTCGTCCCGCGCAAGTACCCGGGCCTCGAGCCGTGGGAGGTCTGGCTGTCCGAGGCCCAGGAGCGAATGGTCGTCGCCGTCGCGCCGGGGGATCTGTTCAGCCTCCGGGCGCGTTGCGAACGCGTCGGGGTCGAACTCGCCGACATCGGGGCGTTCACCGGCGACGGCAAGCTCGTGGTACGTCACGGTGGCACGGTCGTCGCCGACATCGACACGGCCTTCCTCCACGACGGGCGCCCCCAACGACGGATGTCCGCCGAGCTGCCCGACCCGAACCGCAGCGAGCGGACCGGCCGCACCGTCGAGGATCCGGCCGCGACGCTGCTCGAGTTGCTCGCCCACCCGAACATCGCGTCCAAGGCCGCCACGATCCACCGCTACGACCACGAGATCCTGGGGTCCACCGTGGTGCGCCCGCTCGTCGGCGCCGCTGCCGACGGTCCCGCCGACGGTGTGGTACTCGCCGACCCCGCAGCGTCCGACGGGCTGGCGATCGGCATCGGCGTCAACCCGTGGTACGGCCTCCACGACCCCGAGGCGATGGCCTACGCCGTGGTCGACGAGGCGATCCGCAACGTGGTCGCCGTCGGCGCGGATCCCGATCGCATCGCACTCCTCGACAACTTCTCGTGGGGCGACCCCCGGCGGGCCTCGACGCTCGGTGAGCTCGTCGCCGCGGTCGAAGGGTGCTGTGGCGCCGCCCGCATGTACAACGCTCCGTTCGTGTCCGGCAAGGACTCCCTCAACAACGAATACGTCGGGGCCGACGGTCAGCGCCACGCCGTGCCGCCCACCCTGGTGATCACCGCCGTGGCGCACGTTCCCGACGCCGACCTCACCGTCACACCCGACCTCGCCGAGGCCGGCAACACCCTGCTGATCGTCGGCGACACCGACGTCGAGTTCGCCGGCTCGCACCTCGACAAGGTGCGAGGTGAACCGAATCGGCCCGGGGTGGCGCCCGCACCGGTGCCCGACGCACCCGCCACCTACCGGCGTCTGCACGCGGCCGTCCGCGCCGGGCTCGTCGAGTCGTGCCACGACGTGAGCGAGGGTGGCTTCGCAGTTGCGATCGCCGAGATGTGCATCGGCGGTCGCCTCGGTGCCACGATCGACCAACTGCCACACGACGATCGCACCACCGCCTTGTTCTCCGAGTCGAGCGGGCGGCTGATCGTGGAGGTGCAACCGCGTCGGGTCGACGCGTTCGTCCAGGTGATGGACGGCCGGGCGCTGGCGCTCGGCTCGGTGAACGACGCATCGATCCTCCAGATCGTCGGTGTCGAGCCGATCACGATCCAGCAGCTCGCCGACGCGTTCAACTCCCATGCCCAGCCGGGAGGCCACTCGTGAGCCGCCTCCCCGCGATCATCATCGCCGGGCCCGGCACCAACCGCGACCGCGACGTCGAGGCCGCGCTCGAACTGGCCGGAGCGACCCCGAGAATCGTGCTGGCGTCCGAACTCGTGCGCCAGCCCCAACTGCTCGACGACGCCCGCCTCGCCGTCGTGGCGGGAGGGTTCAGCTACGCCGATTCCCTCGGCGCAGGCCGCATGCTCGCACTCGACCTGGTCGTCGGCGTCGGTGACCGTTTGAGGGATTTCGTCGAACGCGGTCGCCCCGTGATCGGGATCTGCAACGGGTTCCAGGTCCTCACGCGGACACGCCTGCTGCCCGGCGCGCTCGGGCACAACGCGCAGGGGCGCTTCGACTGCCGGTGGGTCGTCCTCGACGGCGTGCCCAACAGCGCGTCGCTGTGGACCAAGGGCATCACCGACCCGATCCACTGCCCGATCGCGCACGGCGAAGGGCGCTACGTACACCCCGATCCGGAGTCGCTGGCCGCAGCCGGCCAGGTGGCGTTGCGCTACCGCAGCACGAACCCGAACGGATCGGTCGCCGACATCGCCGGCGTCTGCGATCGCTCCGGGGTCGTGCTCGGCCTGATGCCACATCCGGAGAACCACATCATCGCCCGCCAACACCCCAGCCATCGCCGCGGCGGCGGCGGGCCCCGACACCTCGGGCTGCGGCTGTTCGACAACGGCGTGCGCCACGCCAAGGAACTCTGAGCACATGTTGCCACCGGTCACGACGCCCCTCGACGACATCGACCTCCCGCTCGATGATCGCCGCGTCGGCAAAGTCCGCGTGTCGTACGCCCTCCCCGACGCCCGTCGTCTGTTCGTCACCACCGACCGGCTCTCCGCCTTCGACCGGATCATCGCCTGCGTGCCGTACAAGGGCCAGGTCCTCAATCAGCTGTCGATGTGGTGGTTCGGACGTACAAGCGACATCGTCGCCAACCACGCGCTCTCCATGCCCGACCCGAACGTGCTGATCGCTCGCGAGGTGACGCCGCTGACCGTCGAGGTCGTCGTGCGTGGCTACATCACCGGGGTCACCGACACCGCGCTGTGGACCCAGTACGCCGCGGGCGCCCGCACGATCTACGGCCACCGGTTCCCCGAGGGTCTGCGCAAGAACACGCCCCTGCCGGACCCCATCGTCACGCCCACCACCAAGGGCGAGGCCGGCACACACGACGTGCCGCTCTCGTCGGCCGAGGTGGTGTCGGGCGGTTTCGTCGAACCCGAACTGTGGGCCCGGGTCGAATCGGCGGCCGTCGAGCTGTTCCGTCGGGCCGCGCAGCGAGGCGCCGAGGTCGGATTGATCCTTGCCGACACCAAGTTCGAGTTCGGCGTCGCCGCGAACGGTGAGCTGCTCCTGATCGACGAAGCATTGACGCCGGACTCGTCGCGCTGGTGGGTGGCCGACAGCTACGACGAGCGGCTCGCCGCCGGTGCAGAACCGGAGAGCCTCGACAAAGAAGTGGTCCGACGAGCGCTCGCCGACGTCGGCTACACCGGCAACGGCCCGGTACCGGACCTGCCCGCCGAGGTCTGGACCGCGACGTCCGAGCGGTACGTCGACGCCTACCAACGCCTGACGGGCGAGCGCTTCGTCCCGGGCGTCTACCCTGCCGAACCACGGATCCTCGCTGCAGTGGCGGGACTGGAGATCGACTGACATGACGTCCGAACCACAACGGCGCATCCCGCTGACGGCGCTGCCCTCCGACGACACACCGAAGGACGAGTGCGGGGTGCTCGGCATCTCGACACCGCACGGCGAAGGGGTGGCGCAGCTCGCCTTCTTCGGGCTGTTCGCACTGCAACACCGCGGCCAGGAGGCCGCTGGCATCGCCGTGAGCGACGGCACCCGGGCACGGGTGCACAAGGAGGCCGGCCTCGTCGCCAACGTCTTCACCCCCGAGGCGCTCGCCCCGCTCACGGGCTACCACGCCATCGGCCACACCCGGTACTCCACCACCGGTTCCAACGCCGAACGCAACATCCAACCCTTCCTCGTCGAGACGATGCACGGCCCGCTCGCACTCGCCCACAACGGCAACATCGTCAACGCCCCGGCGCTGCGCGACGAACTCCTCAAGCGTGGTTTCGGGCTGACCGCCACCAGCGACTCCGAGGTCATGACCCTGATGCTCGCCGCGGCGGGCGGCCAGACGTGGGAGGAACGGATCGAACGCACCCTGCCGGCGTGGAAGGGCGCGTTCTCGCTCGTGCTGCTCGCGGCCGATCGCGTGATCGCCGTGCGCGACCCGTGGGGCTTCCGGCCGCTCTCGATCGGCCGCCTGCCGCACGGCGGCCACGCCGTGGCGAGCGAGACCTGCGCCCTGTCGACGCTCGGCTGCGTCGACGTCGACGAGGTCCAGCCCGGCGAGATGGTGACGCTGATGGGCGCCGAGGTACGCCGTTCGCAGGTGCTCGCACCCCAACCTCGCAGCGCTCGTTGCACGTTCGAGTTCGTCTACTTCTCCCGCCCCGACTCGGTGTGGGACGGCCACAACGTCCACCACGTCCGCCAGCGTCTCGGGCTGCAACTCGCCCAGGAGGCACCGGCCGATGCCGACGTCGTGATCCCGGTCCCCGACTCCTCGATTCCCGCCGCGATCGGCTACTCCAACGAGAGTGGGATCCCGTTCAACGACGGGCTGATCAAGAACCGGTACATCGGACGTACGTTCATCGAGCCCACCCAGGACATCCGCGAGCGCGGTGTGGCCCTCAAGTTCAACGCGCTCAGCGAGAACCTCGAGGGCAAGCGGGTCGTGATGATCGACGACTCGCTCGTGCGCGGCACGACGGCCGGCCCACTCGTGAAGCTGGTCCGCGACGCCGGAGCCACCGAGGTGCACGTGCGCATCACGTGTCCACCGATCACCCACGCCTGCCACTTCGGCGTCGACATGGGCCACGACGGCGACCTGATCGCCGCCCGACTCCGGGTGGAGGAGATGCGCGACCACATCGGTGCCGACAGCCTTGCGTTCCTGTCGCTCGACGGCATGATGCTGGCAGTCGCCGACACCACCGCCGGCGACGACGACGGCTACTGCAACGGCTGCTTCACCGGCAACTACCCGATCCACGTCGGCGACGCCCAGCCCAAACTCTCCTTCGAAGGGGTCCTCGCATGACCCGCTCCACCCTTCTCGTGAACAAGATGCGCACCTGCGCCGCAACTTGTTCACGAGATCGACGGGGGCGGCGCGGGGCGGGGGCCTGATGCGGGTCCTGGTGATCGGTGGCGGTGGGCGCGAACAGGCGATCGCCTGGGCGTGCCGGCACCACGGCCACGACGTCCGTGTCGCCGCTGACCTCGGCCCTGCGTCGGCCGACGACACCGACCTGGTGATACCGGGCCCCGAGGCGGTGCTCGTCGCCGGTGTGGCCGACGAGTGCGCACGGCGGGGGATCCCCTGTTTCGGGCCGATGGCCGAGCTCGCCCGGCTCGAGTCGTCGAAGTCGTACGCCCGGGAACTCGCGACGTCGCTCGGCGTGCCCGGACCGGCGTTCGCCCGCTTCGACGACGCCGCTGCAGCGCTCGCCTGGTGGCGCGAACTCGACCGTCCGGTCGTCGTCAAGCTCGACGGGCTGGCGGGCGGCAAGGGCGTCACGGTGCCCGACGGCGAGGCAGCGACCGTCGAAGCGATCGAGAGCGCGGCCGCGACCGGCGTCTTCCTGCTCGAGGAGCGTCTCCGGGGCCCGGAGTGTTCGCTGCTGGCACTGTGTGACGGAGCGCGCGCCGTCGCCCTCCCCCTCGCCCAGGACCACAAGCGCATCGGCGAGGGCGACACTGGCGCCAACACCGGTGGGATGGGGGCCTACGCGCCCGCTCCGGTGCCGTACACGGGCGACGACCTGGTGGCGACGTTCGTCCAGCCGGTGCTCGACCACCTCGCCGCGGCCGGGACGCCCTACGTCGGGGTGATCTTCGCCGGGCTGATGCTCACGGCCGATGGGCCGAAGCTGATCGAGTACAACGTGCGCTTCGGAGATCCCGAGGCCCAAGCGGTGCTGCCGCTGGTGGAGACCGACCTCGCTGAGCTCGCTCTCGCCTGCACACGCGGTGCCGTCGACGAGTTTCCGGTGGTCGTGCGTGCTCAGGCGGCCCTGACGGTCGTGGCCGCCGCACCCGGCTACCCCTCGACGCCGACGATCGGGGACCCGATCACCGACGACATGGTCAGCGGCGTCATCGGGCCCGACGGCACGACGACGATCCGCTTCGACGCCGCCGTCGACGACGGCCGCGTGGCCGGGGGCCGTGTGCTCGCCGTGACCGGGGTCGGCTTCGATCTCGCCGAGGCTCGAGCGGCCGCCTACGAGCACATCGGGCGAATCCACTTCGAGGGCATGCAGGTTCGACGAGACATCGGATGGCGGGCCCTCGGTGCCGGCCTGGCGTCGTACGCGGCGGCGGGCGTCGACATCGACGAAGGCGGCCGGGCAGTCGCCGAGATGAAAGCAGCGGTCGAGGCAACCCACGGCAACGGCGTACTGAAGGGGGTCGGATCGTTCGGCGGCGTCTTCTCCGCCAAGGCGATTCTCGAACTCGACGACCCGGTGCTGGTGGCGTCGACCGACGGTGTCGGCACGAAGGTCGAGTTGGCTGCTCGACTCGGCATGGTGCGAGGGGTCGGGATGGACATCGTCAACCACTGCATCGACGACGTGCTCGTGCAGTCGGCGCGTCCGCTGTTCTTCCTCGACTACATCGCGGCCAGCGTGCTCGACGCCGACCTGGTCGCCGAGGTGGTCGGCGGCATGGCCGACGCCTGCCTGGCGTCGGGCTGCGCACTGCTGGGCGGCGAGACCGCCGAGATGCCCGGGGTGTACCAGCCGGGTGCGTTCGACATCGCGGGCACGCTGGTCGGTGTGGCCGAGCGATCACAGCTCCTCCCCCGACCCGACGTGGCCGCCGGCGACGTGCTGGTCGGGGTCGCATCGAGCGGGCCGCACACCAACGGCTACTCACTGCTGCGCAAGGTGTTCGACTGGATCCCGATGGACGTGGTCCCGGACGGCTTCGACCGTCCGCTCGGCGAGACCCTCCTCGAGCCGCACCGGTCGTACCTCGACGTGCTGCGACCGGCGCTCGACTCGGGAACGGTCAAGGCGCTGGCCCACATCACCGGCGGCGGCCTCCCCGAGAACCTGCCCCGCGTGCTGCCCGACGACGTCGATGCGGTGGTCCACCTCGGCTCGTGGCCGGTGTCGCCGCTGTTCCGACTGGTCCGCGAGCTGACCCCGCTGATGTCGACCGAGGAGCTCTACCGCACGCTGAACATGGGTGTCGGCATGGTCGTGGTGTGTGCGGCGGGGGACGTCGACGAGCTGCAGCGAACGATCGCCGAACCCACCTGGGTGGTCGGCGAGCTCAGGCCCGGCACCGGCCGGGTCCACCTCACCTGAGCCCTCCGCTCCCCGCCCGGTGTTACATCTGGTGTCTGACCCCAGATGTAACACTCCGCGGCGATCGCCCTGTACGAGTTGCTCGCCGACGACTGGTCGCCTTCGACGCGTTGAATTTTCGTTCACCCTGCGGAGTGACAGCCGTCCCCGTCGCTAGGTTCGACCCATGGGTACCCTCGCCGACGAGTCCGACCGACCGGTCCGGCCGACACGGCTGGTCGTGCTCGTGTCGGGGTCCGGCTCCAACCTCCAGGCGATCATCGATGCCTGCGCCGACGAGCAGCTGCCCGCCGAGGTCGTCGCCGTCGTGTCGAACAAGTCCGACGTGTTCGCACTGCAGCGAGCCGACGAGGCGGGCGTCCCCGCGGTGCACGTCGGGGTCCACCCCGGCGAAGACCGCGGCGACTACGACGCCCGTCTCGCCGACGTGGTCGCCGGCTTCGACCCGGATCTGGTCGTGCTCGCCGGGTGGATGCGCATCCTCACAATGAGCTTCCTCGGCTGGTTCCCGAACCGGGTCGTCAACCTACATCCGGCGATGCCGGGCGACCTGCCCGGCGTCGGCGCCATCGAGCGGGCCTGGGACGAGGCGACGGCCGGCAAGCGGACCCAGACCGGAGTGATGGTCCACCTCGTTCCCGACGAGGGGGTCGACGACGGCCCGGTGCTCGGCACCGCCACCATCGACATCGACGTCGGCGCCGGCTTCGACGCCTTCGCCACGCTGCTCCACGACACCGAACACCGCCTGCTCGTCGACACGCTCTCCGAACTGTGCAACGCCACACCCGACCGAACGCCCGATCTGACGGAGGCCTCCGCATGAACGACCGCACCAACCCCAACGACGAGTTCTTCGACCGGTTCGAGGCGCTCACGTTCGACGACGTCGTCGTCGTCCCCGGCTACTCCGAAACCCTCCCCGATGCCGTCGACACCTCCGCGACCTTCGCCGCCGAGATCGAGTTGGCGGTCCCGCTGGTCTCCGCCGCGATGGACAAGGTCACCGAGGGCCGCATGGCGGTCGCGATGGCCCGCCACGGCGGCATCGGCGTGATCCACCGCAACATGTCGATCGCCGACCAGGCGGCCGAGGTGCAGAAGGTGAAGCGCTCCCAGTCGGGCATGATCACCGACCCGGTGACGCTGCCGCCGACCGCCCTCCTCCACGAGGCCGAGGACCTGATGCACCGGTTCAAGTTCTCCGGCGTGCCGATCACCGATCCCGACGGTCGCCTCGTGGGCATCCTCACCAACCGCGACATCCGCTTCTGCGAGGGCGCCGACTTCGAGCGACCGGTCACCGACTTCATGACCGCCGACGGACTGGTCACCGCCGAGGTCGGCACGTCGCTCGACCAGGCCAAGGCCGTCCTCCAACAGCACCGCATCGAGAAGCTGCCGCTCGTCGACGGCGACGGCCGCCTCGCCGGGCTGATCACGGTGAAGGACATCCAGAAGCGGCTCGACTTCCCGAATGCCTCACGCGATTCGCGTGGTCGCCTGCGCTGCGCCGCGGCGGTCGGCGTTGGCGCCGACGTCGAGGAACGGGTGGAGGCTCTCGTTGCCATGGGTGTCGACGCCGTGTCGATCGACACCGCTCACGGGCACTCGGCCAACGTCGTCAAGGCGATCCAACGGATCAAGGGGTCGTGGCCCGACCTGGCCGTCACTGCCGGCAACGTCGTCACGGAGGATGGCGTCGAGGCGCTCGTGGTCGCGGGCGCCGACGCGGTCAAGGTCGGCGTCGGCGCCGGTTCGATCTGCACCACCCGCGTCGTGTCCGGTGCGGGTATGCCGCAGCTGTCCGCGGTCTGGTTCGCGGCCAAGCGTGGCCGCGAACTCGGCATTCCCGTGATCGCCGACGGCGGCATCACGTTCTCCGGCGACATCGTCAAGGCGATCGTCGCAGGGGCGTCCACCGTGATGCTCGGTTCGTTGCTGGCCGGCACCGAGGAGAGCCCCGGCGAGATGGAGTTGTTCGAGGGCCGTCGGTACAAGAGCTACCGCGGCATGGGGTCGATGGGTGCGATGACCGGCGACAGCCAGGATCGCTACGCCACCGGCCAGTCGTCGGGTGGGTCGACCGCGGTGGGTTCGGGGTCGAACAAGCTCGTGCCCGAGGGGATCGAGGGGCGCGTGCCCTACGCCGGGCCGCTCGGCGACGTCGCCTACCAACTCGTCGGTGGTCTGCGATCCGGCATGGGCTATGCGGGGGCGGCCACGCTCGACGCACTGCGCGGCGCCCGGCTGATGCGCGTCACCACCGCTGGTCGCGAGGAATCGCATCCGCACGACGTCACCATCACCAAGGAAGCCCCCAACTACCAACGCTCCTGACCGGCCACCACCACACCCCGAAAAATGCCGCGATCGGGACGCTGAGCGACCGATTCCGGGCAGATTTCGGCTTCTGGCCAGAGGTCGCGCTCGAGAGGGCGGTCAGAGGTCGAGGTGGGAGTGGTCGGGAGCCACCACGGGCAGGCCGGCGGCAACCCACGCTCGGTGGCCACCGACGAGGTCGGCGACATCGGTGAAGCCGAGATCGAGCAGACTCGCTGCGGCCAACGACGAGCTGTAGCCGCCGTTGCACACGAGCACCAGGGGCTGGTCGAACGAGTCGACGGCAGGATGGCGATACCCGTTCGCCGGATCGAGATGCCACTCGACCACGGTGCGCGGGACGTGCATGGCTCCTGGGATCACACGACGCAGCGCTCGTCCGTCCGCGACCGAACGCGGAAGCTCACGCTGGCCCGGAAGCGGAGTCAGGCGAGCTTCTCGACGAAGGCCTCGAGCTGGCGCAGGTTGCGACACTCGTAGACACCGTCGGTGTGCGTGCCGTACTCACCGACGATCGAGTCGCCGGTGTTCCAGTAGCTGCGCGGTTCGGGGTTCAACCAGTAGACGTGCCGCGCCTTCTGGGCGATCTCCTTGACCACCCAGGCCTGGCTCGCGTGGTAGTTGTTGCGGGCGTCACCGAGCAGCAGCACGGTCGACTTCGGGCCGATGTCCTTGCCGTAGCGCTCCCAGAACACCTCGAAGGCGTGGCCGTAGTCGGAGTGGCCGTCGACCCACACCACGTCGGCTTCGGTGTTCACCCGGTGGATCGCCTCGGTGATGTCCTCGGTCGCGCGGAAATAGTCGGTCACCTCGTCGATGCCGTCGATGAACACGAACGATCGCACCTTCGAGAACTGGTTCTGGATCGCGTACACGAGCATCAGGGTGAAGCGGGCGAATGCCGCCACCGAACCCGAGATGTCGGCGACCACGACCAGCTCGGGCTTGGCCGGGCGCGGGTACTTGAACTTCGGTTCGGCCGGGACGCCCCCGTAGCTGAGCGAGTGGCGCACCGTGTTACGGAAGTCGAGCGGCCCCTTGCGACCGTGCCGGCGTTTGCGGGCGAGCCGGGCGGCCAGCTTGCGGGTGAGCGGATAGAGCGATTTCTTCAGCGCCTGCATCTCGTCGCGTGACGCGTGCATGAACTCGACGTCCTCGGGCAGCGGCTTGCGCAGCGTCTTGGCCATTGCCTCGGCGCCCCGATCGGCGACGAGGCGCCGGCGGATCTCCGCCTCGATCTCGCCCTTGAACTTCTCGATGCGATCCTCGAACTCCTCCTTCTCGAGGCGTTCCTCCAGCGGCGTCAGATCGCCGTCGGCGTCCTGACGTGCCTGGTCCATCATCTTTTCGAGCATGCCGTCGAGGTCGAGGTTCCGCAGGGTGCGGTACAGGTAGTACGTCCCGCCGACCGGGCGGCCGGGCTCCATGCCGGCGAAGCGCTGCACGGACTGCTTGGCCATCGCCCGCATCACGCCCTGATCGCCGTTCATCAGCGCCGACATCAGCATCTGGGCGATCTCTTCGGGGGTCAGGCTGTCGAGCCCGCCGGCGCCACCCGAGCCGTCCTGCTTCTGCTGCTCCTGCAGCTCGCGCCACAGTTCGTCGATGTCGGTGTCGTCGTCGCCGCCCTGGACCAGCTTGTACTCGGGGCCGCGCAGGCTGAAGTACACCTCGAACACGGTCTCGAAGCTGCGCCAGTGCGCATGGTTCTTGATCAGCGTGGCACCGAGTGCGTACTTGAACGCCTCGCGGTCCTCGATCGGGATGTGCTGGACGGCCTCCATCGCGTCGAGGTTCTCCGTGAGGCTGACGGGCAGCCCCGCGTTGCGGAGTTCGACGACGAAGCCGTTGAGGAGATCGAGCATCAGACGGTCAGACGATCACTCGTCGACGGACAGTTCCTTCGCCGCCTTGGCGATGTCGGTCTGGTACTTGAGCAGCACGTTGAGCGTGTCCTTGGCGGTCTGCTCGTCGATGTTGTCGATGTTGAGCAACATCAGGGTGCGGGCCCAGTCGAGGGTCTCCGAGACGCTCGGCGCCTTCTTGAGGTCCAGCTGACGGATCGAGCGGACGATACGGGCGACCTGGTCCGCGAGATGCTCGGTGATGTCGGGCACCTTGGCGAGCACGATCTCCTTCTCGCGTTCGAGCTGCGGGTAGTCGACGTGCAGGTAGAGGCAGCGGCGCTTGAGCGCCTCGGACAGTTCACGGGTGTTGTTCGAGGTCAGGAACACCAGCGGGATCTGGGTGGCGGTGATCGTGCCCAGCTCGGGGATCGAGACCTGGTAGTCCGAGAGGATCTCGAGCAACAGCGCCTCGGTCTCGACCTCGACACGGTCGACCTCGTCGATCAGCAGGACGACCGGATCGGTGGCGGTGATCGCCTCGAGGAGCGGGCGGGTCAGCAGGAACTCGTCGGAGAAGATGTCGTCCTTGATCTCCGTCCAGTCCTCCGAGTTGTCGCCACGCTCGGTCTGGATGCGCAGGAGCTGCTTCTTGTAGTTCCACTCGTAGAGGGCTTTGCTCTCGTCGAGCCCCTCGTAGCACTGCAGACGGATGAGGCGGGCGTCGGTGATCTCGGCGATCGACTTGGCGAGCTGCGTCTTGCCGGTGCCGGCCGGACCCTCGACGAGAATCGGCTTCTGCAGGCGGTCGGCGAGGTAGGCGACGCCGGCAATGCCCTCGTCGGCGAGGTAGTTGACGTCTCGCAGGGCGTCGCGCACCGACTGCACACTCTCGAAGCGGTTGGTGGTGCTACCGGGCGCCCCGGCATCCGTGGTGGTCATGCGTCGCACGCTACCCGTCCCCTTGACCCGCGGGTCAATTGGGATGGCGCGCGAACAGGAGCGTGTCGCGACGTACGCGGAGCAGACGGAGCCAACCGCTGTCGGGTGAACCGCCGAGTTCAGGATGCAGACGGAGGTCGGAGTGTTGACATCGCGCTCCGTATGCGCACAGGAGGAGGTTGGATGCGTCGACCGCGCGACGCCTGGCCGACAGCGACGGCCTCGGGCGTGCGACCGACGCTGTCCCAGTCGTAGATGGCCGCGACCTACGTGCCGTCGAACGCAACGTTGTCGATGCGCCAGTCGAGGTGGGCGACGACCTCGGATGGCAGATCGCATGCGGCCAGCTCTGCGCGAGCACCGAGTGCGAGTTCGTCGATCCACTCGGCTCCGGCCCTCGTGGCGTCGAAGTCGAACCGGACGTCGTGCGGTTCGTGCCAGACCTCACCGGGCGGAGGACCGAGCAGCACGTTGGCCCCGACCGACGGCGACGGTGCGAGCTCGCTCGCCGTGTCGATGAATTGCGCCAGTCCCGCCGCAAGGGCGGAACGCACCTCCGCGCGATGGCCGTCGGCCGGAGCCGACGGCAGATACGTCTCGATCGTCGCCACGGCGTGTCCGAGCGGGGTCGCGTGGACGAGGGGATGGGGAACGGGCATCCCGCTGTCCGCGAGCCGCCTCTGCACGGTCTGCACGGCGCTGAGCCGCTCGACCGATGCGTTCCAGCGAAGCATCTTGACGACGACGGTCGATCCCTCGACGAGGTCGAGGCCCAGCACGATGCCCGTGCCGGCGTGAGCGAAGCGGACCCCGAGGATTCGACCGACCGTCGCCTCCGTGAAGTCGTGCACCAACGCTGCGCCGACCGTGGGGTCGTCGGTACCGAACACCGCGCGTCGGGTCGGCGCCCACCAGTCCGCCCCACAGAGCGCCTCCTCGACGGTCAGCGGCACGATGACCCCACGTGTCAAGCGTGCTTCGCCCCCGGGCGCGGCGATCGGGAGGTTCCAGTAGGTTCGGGCTCGTGCCGGGGACCTCGTTCGACCGAGTTGCAGCCATCTACGACGAGACACGCGGTGGCGAGCGTCGGGGCGACAGCTTCGCCGACGACCTCGCACCCTGGATCGTCGGCGAGCGGGTCGTCGAGCTGGGCATCGGGACCGGGCTGATCGCCCGTGGTCTGCGCCGTCACGGCAGGGACGTGGTGGGGTTCGACCTCAGCGAGCCGATGATGCGCCTGGCCGTCGAGCGGGTCGGGCCGTGCGTGGCGTTGGCAGACGTCGATGTCCTCCCGCTCGCCGACGACAGCGTCGACTGTGCGTACTTCGTGTGGGTGCTGCACCTGGTGCACCACCCGGCGGCCACCCTCGCCGAGGCAGCGCGTGTCGTCCGCCCGGGCGGCCGCATCGTGACGATCACGAACAACGCCGCCTTCGCCCCCGACGACGAGATCGCTCCGATCGTCGACGGCCTCGCTCCGCTGCGCCGGATGCGACTCGACCACAACACCGTCGTCGCCGACAGCCACCGCGACCTCCACCTGATCCACGACGGCTTCACCACCTGGGACGAGTTCGAGACCGTCCCGTCGACCGAGGCTGACGCCATCGAGCAGCGGATCTACTCCTCGCTCTTCGACGTCGACGAGACGGCCTGGTCGTCCGTCGTCGAACCGGTGATCGCCCAGTTGCGAGCCCTCCCCGACCCCGACCGCCCCCGCCTGCGCCGCAACCGCCACCCTCTCCTCGTGTGGACTGTGACGCCAGGGGTCTGACCCCTGGCGTCACAGATGCACCGGCTGGGTGGGCGCGTCAGCACTAGCGTTCGCTCGGATGAGTGGACTGCTGCGGAGCAACGTCGTCGTTGCCAGCGGCACGGCCCTCTCCCGCATCACTGGGTTCCTCCGGTTGACGGTGCTGCTCTATGTGATCGGCCAGAGCGCGCTGTCGGATGCGTACCTGATCGCCAACGAGACCCCGAACATCGTCTACGACCTCCTCCTCGGTGGGCTGCTGTCGGCGACGCTGGTCCCGCTGTTCTCCACCTTCGTCGAGACCGACGACGACGACGCCACCAACGTCGTCCTCACCGTGTCGGTCGCGCTGATGGGCCTCCTGACCATCGTCGCCGTCGTCGCCGCCCCGCTGATCTTCGGGCTCTACTCGGTCAACATCTCCGACGGGGTCGATCCCGATGTGTACCGCGAGGTCGGCTCCACGCTGGCGCGGATCTTCCTGATCCAGATCCTCTTCTACGGCCTGGTCGGCCTCGCGAACGCGTTCTTGAACAGTCGCCGACGCTTCTTCGCAGCCGCGTGGGCACCGATCCTGCCGAACGTGATCATCATCGTCTTCCTCCTGTCACTGCCGAATCCCGGCTCGGCCGATTGGCAGCTGGAGGAGGTGCTGTCGAACGACCGACTGCGTTGGACGCTCGGCCTCGGCGCCACGGTGGGCATCGCCTCGATGGCGGCGGTCCTCGTCCCGGCGATGTTCGCCACGGGCTTCCGCTTCCGACCGAACTTCGACCTGAAGCACCCTGCGGTCCGCAAGCTCCTGTCGCTGTCGTTCTGGACGATCGGGTTCGTCGTCGCGAACCAGGTCGCACTCCTGGTGGTCCGGAACCTGGCTGCGCCCGGCTCGAGCGATGCGAGCGCGTACATCACGGCGTTCACGTTCTTCGTCCTCCCGCACGGGCTGCTCGCGGTGTCGATCGCCACCACGTTCCAGCCCGAGATGTCACGCTCGGTGGCGCGTCGCGACCGCACCGGTTTCGTCGATCAGGCGTCGCTCGGGCTCCGGATGACCGCGCTGTTCACGATCCCCGCGGGCGTCGGCATCTTCGTGCTGCGTCAACCGATCATCGGCGCGCTGTTGCAGCGCGGCGAGTTCGACGCCGCCGACGCCGACGCAGCTCAGCGCGCCCTCGCCGGCCTCGCCCTCGGGCTCGGCGCGTTCTCGATCTACATGTTCGTGTTGCGCGGGTTCTACGCCCACAAGGACACCAAGACGCCGTTCAAGATCAACGTCGTCGAGAACCTGATCAACATCATCCTCGCGTTCGTGCTCGTCGACCGCTACGGCGTGCTCGGCCTCGGCCTGGCGTTCGCACTCGCCTACGTCATCTCGTCGCTGTGGGGCATGCAGGTGCTCGGCTACAAGGTGCCGGGGTTCTCCGTCGGCGCGATCCTGATCAGCATCGCGCCGATGATCCTCGCTGCGGTCCTGATGGCCGAAGCCGTGTGGCTGGTCACCCAGCAGGTCGGTGGCAACAGCGGCACCGATGCCGTGGTGCGGCTGGTCGTCGGTGCGGTGGTCGGCGTGGTGGTCTACCTCGGGGTGCTCTTCGCGCTCGGCGTGCCCGAACTCGACGCCGTCCGCCGTCGCCTCCGCCGCTCCTGACACCACCGCCATCACCGTTTGCGATGCATTCTGCGTGAGCCGGGTCACCCGAATCCTCACGCAAACGCAGAACTCAGGTGGGGAGGACGACGAGGTCGTCGCGGTGGACCACCTCGTGGTTCACGCCGGCGGGGAGTTCACCCGTGCGACGCCCGAGGACCGTTCGGACCACCGGCGCATCGACGGCGACCAGACCGCGAGCGAACACCCGACCCGACAACCCTGCGATGTCGACGGTCTCGCCGACGACGAACCCGCCCTCGGCGGCGACGATGCCCGCCGGCAACAGACTGCTCAGACGTTCGGTCAACGCCCGCTCGGCCCCCTCGTCGACGCGCAGGACACCGGTGACCTCCGACGCGAAGGCGATCCACAGCTTGCGTGCCGAGAGCGTCCGGTCGTGGGCCTCGAACGTGGTCCCGACGAGTTCCGCCGACGCCGCACCGGCCAGCACGTCCGGCCGCGAGGCGCGGGCGATCACACTGCGGATTCCCGACCAGGATGCCATTCGCGCCGCCGTCAGCTTCGATGCCATGCCACCGCTCCCCCGCCCGCTGCCGCCTGCGTCGGCCCGGATGGCGAGCAGCGGATCTCCCGAGCGGACGAGTGGAATCAGCGTGGCCGACGGCTCTCGGCGAGGATCGGCGGTGTACACGCCGTCCATGTCGGTGAGCAGCACGAGCACGTCGGCGCTGGTGCTGTTCGCCACGAGTGCGGCCAGGCGATCGTTGTCGCCGTAGCGCAACTCGTCGTTGGCGATCGCGTCGTTCTCGTTGACGACCGGCACACAACCGAGTTCCAACAGGCGCTCGATCGTGCGGCGCGCGTGCAGGTACTGCACGCGGTCCACGAAGTCGTGCGGGTCGAGCAGCACCTGGGCCCCCACCAGGCCGTGCCGGGCGAACTCCTGGTTGTAGGCCTCGACGAGGCGGCTCTGCCCGACGGCCGACAGCGCCTGCACCGTCTGCATGTCGGCCGGCCGGGCGGAGAGACCGAGTGCCGCCACCCCAGCAGCCACCGCCCCCGACGACACCACGATCACCTCGTGGCCGTCGCTGCGCAAACCTGCCACTTCGTCGGCCAGCTTGGCGAGCGCCACCAGGTCGACCGCGCCGCGGTCGTCGGTGATCGAAGCGGTCCCGATCTTCGCCACCACACGCATCGCGAGCCCTCAGAGGTCCGGCGAGTAGGAGAAGCTGAACTCGCCGATCCAGATCACGTCGCCCTCACGGGCGCCCGCCTTGGCGAGCATCTTCGGCACGCCCAACCGCTCGAGTCGATAGTCGATGTACGACAACGCCTCGGGCGTGGTCACGTCGTTGAGTGCCACGACGCGCTCGACGTCACGGCCGAGCAGCCGGAACTCGCCGTCGGCGATCCGTTCGACCGCGGCACCGCTCGCCTCGGGCCGCAACACCACCACGCCCTCCCGCCACTCGGTCGCTTGGCGCACGTCGTGCACCCGCTGGGCCAACTGCCCGACGACCTCGGGCACGCCCTGGCCGGTCACCGACGACATGATCGGCCCGTCCCAACCCATCTCGGCCAGCTCGTCGGGCTGCACCGCGTCGGCCTTCGTGCCCACGACGACGCGAGGGCGCTCCAGCAACTCTGGTTCGTACGCGCCCAGTTCGTGCAGCAGGATCCGCTCCTGCTCCTGCGGGCTCACGCCGTCCATCGAGGCGAGGTCGAGCAGCAGGCACAGCACCCGGGCCCGCTCGACGTGGCGCAGGAACTGGTGCCCCAGGCCGCGCCCTTCGCTCGCCCCTTCGATGAGCCCCGGGATGTCGGCGACGACGAAGTCGGTCTCCTCGTCGAGACGCACCACGCCGAGGTTGGGCTCCAGTGTGGTGAACGGGTAGTTCGCGATCTTCGGTTTGGCGGCCGAGATCACGCTGATGAACGTCGACTTCCCGGCGTTCGGGAACCCGACGAGTGCGACGTCGGCCATCAAGCGGAGTTCGAGTCGCAGCCAGCGGTCCTCGCCGTGCTCGCCCTGCTCGGCGAAGCTCGGGGCCCGGCGCTTGTTCGACAGGAACTTCGCGTTGCCCCGGCCCCCACGCCCACCGGCGGCCGCCAGCCAACGATCGCCGTGGTTCACGAGCTCGGCGAGCACGTCGCCGGTGTACATGTCGTACACCAGCGTGCCCATCGGAACCGTGATGTCGAGCGATTCCCCACGACGTCCGTGGAGGTCCTTGCCCTTGCCGTGCACGCCGTCGGAGGCCCGCCGGTGCGGATGATCACGGAAGGCGAGCAGGGACGAGACGTTGTGGTCGGCCACGAGCCACACGTCGCCGCCGTTGCCGCCGTCGCCGCCGTTCGGCCCACCCATGACGACGGGCCCCTCCCGGCGGAAGCTGACGCAGCCCGCGCCGCCGTCACCACCCCGTACGTTCAGTTGGCACTCGTCGACGAACTGCGACATTTCCCGAAGGCTAACGCCGTCGGGCGAACGGCATCTCGTATCGTCGGAACCATGTCTGATCTTCCGTTCCCGGACGCTGCCGCCGACCGGGCCGACCGGTGGGCAGCGACGATGACCGGTCACGGAACCGACGACATCGTGGTCGCACATGCCGACTCCGATGCCGATGTCGGCCAGGCCCGGGTTCGCACCCGTCAGCACCGCGAAGAGATCGATGACGCCATGCTCGCCAGCAACGCCACCCGGGCGAGCGGCGCCGGCAACCGGGCGATCGGCGAGGAGCCGGATCCGTTCCGTACCTGCTTCGAACGCGACCGTGATCGCATCCTGCACGACTCGTCGTTCCGTCGACTCGCCGGCAAGACACAGGTGTTCGTGTTCCCGGACGACCACCAGCGCACCCGCATGACCCACGCGCTCGAGGTGGCGCAGGTCGCTCGGTCGGTTGCGGACGCGTTGAGCCTCAACGTGCCGCTCGTCGAGGCGATGGCGCTCGGCCACGACTGCGGCCACGGCCCGGGCGGCCACGCCAGCGAGGATGCGTTGTCGCCCTACCTCGACGGTGGATTCGATCACGCGCCGTGGGGCGCCGACGTGACGCTGCAACCGCTCAACCTCTGCGCCGAGACCCTCGACGGCATCCGCAACCACTCCTGGAGCCTTCCCGCCCCGCGCACGCCGGAGGGCGAGGTCGTGTCATGGGCCGACCGGATCGCGTACGTCTGTCACGACTTCGAAGACGCCGTGGCCGCCGGGATCGTCACCGCCGACATGCTCCCCGACGTCGTCGCCGAACGCTGCGGCCGCGACCGCTCCAGCCAGCTCGGCACGTTCGTGCGTGCGATGGTGTCGGCGACCGTCGCCACCGGCCGGATCGGGATGTCCCCCGACATCGCCGAGGCGCTCGCCGAGTTCCGACGCTTCAACTACGAGCACGTCTACCTGCGTCCGGCGAGCCAGCAGCAGGCTGCAGCGGTGGTGTCGCTCCTGCGAGCGCTCGTCGAGCACTACGCCGACCGGCCCCACGCGATCCCCAGCCAGACCAGCCGGGCAGCGCTCGGCGGCGCCGCCGATCACATCGACGCCGGAAGCGCCGACGCCCTTCGTGCCGCGGTCGCCTACGTCGCCGGGATGACCGATCGTTTTGCGTGCCTGGAAGGCCTTGCACAGCTGTCGTGGGATCCGGCCAAGCTGCCTCGGGGAATCGGCGTCAGTGCGTTCCGAGGTACATCGCTCTGATTCCGAGACCCATGATGAACAGGCTCCCCAACCCGTACATCATGTAGAGCTTGTCCTTCACGAACGGGCTTCCTCGATAGCTGTAGAGGATCCCGACGGCGACGATCGTGCTGAACCCGTAGAGGGCGTGGAACGAGTCGAGTTCGATGTCGTAGCGGTTGACGATGAGCACGCCGACGATCGCAATGGCAAACGTGGAGAGCTCGGCTGCGATGATCGCCCACCACATCACCCTCACCCGCAACGACGGCATCCACTGCGCGGCGAGCGCCCACGCACCGACCGCCGCGTTGGACAGCACGAGGAACCACGCAAGCGTGTTGTGGAGGTCGTAGAGGGTCACGGTGTTCGCGGCTAGATGCCGCAGTCGTCGCCGCCGATGATCGCGGTGACGGTGGCGTCGTCGTCGACGCCCGTGAGGAAGCCGCGCAGCGTGTCGTTCACGACGAAGAACGGCGGGGTGAAGTCGTCTTCGGGGAAGATCTGAGCTGCCGGGTACGCCGCCCGTACGTCGACCACCCGCGACCCGATCGAGACACCCCGGCTCGTGACCAGCCCGACCGGCTCGGCGCCGATCTCGGCCTGGTCGCCGTAGGTGTACCCGAAGAAGTGACGCCGGCCCTCGACCACGGTCGAGGCGTCGCCGAACAGCAGCCTCAACACGCCCCACGACACGAGACGGAGTTCGGTGCCCGGGCACAACCCGATGCTGAACGGGTCGACCCAACCGGTGTCGTTGGTCGGCTCGCCGAGATAGGAGCCGATGTAGGCGATCACACCGTCGGGTTCGGCGCCGAAGCCGGCGGTGCCGATGCCGTCGCCGGTGAGCTCGAGCGCTTCGACCGCCGGATCGGCGACGGTGGTCGAGGGCTGGCTGATCGTGGAGGTCGTGGTGGCGCTGGTGGTCGTCGGCGGGACCGTGGTGGTCGTCGTGGACGTGGTCGAGGTGCTCGGGGGCGTCGTGGTCGTGGGAAGCAGCGTGAACTGGGTGCTCGACGTGCTCGACGTGCTCGCCGAGTCGTCCGAGCCGCCGCATGCAGCCACTGCGAGGCCGAGCACCACGAGGGTCGGGAGGAGTCGCCGATTCATGCCGGACATCATGGTCCAGTCTTGCTCGTCCTGCGGGGATCTCGCGAGCAGGCCACTCAGGACGCACGGTTCGGCGCATCGAAGACCCAACCGATGCGGTGCGGCGGTGCGCCGTCGTGCTCGATGAACCACTCGACGCCGAACGCCTGCGCAAACGTCTCGTCGGGCATCTCGAGGAAGAACGACGTGTCCTCGATCTGGCTGCGGTGACAGCGCATCGCCGCCCGCTTGGCCGCGATGTGAGCGCTCACGTCGACGGCGAGCGTGATCTCGGCTTCGGGCATTCCCATCGGGTTGCCGTCGTCGGCCGGTCCGTTGGGATCGAAGTCGTCGACGTCGTCGCCACCCGGGTTCTGGGTCGACGCACCCGACTCCCGCACCGCTTCGATCATGCGGACGAAAGCGTCACGGTTCATCGTCGCTTCGAGCACCCGGACCGACGGCACGAGCCGTTCGGCGACGAGACCCACCCGGTACACGGCGACGTGGTCGGGGTGGCCGTAGTTGCCGTGCCAGTCGTAGATCGTCAGGACGTCGGCCGACTCTTCGCGGAGGATCTCCGCGAGCCGGGCGCCCGCCTCGTCGGGGTCCGCTCGGTGAAAGCTCGCCGGATCCGCGTTCTGCTCCCAGCCGGTCATGCCCGAGTCGGTGTAGCCCAGCCACTCGATCCGGCTGATGCCGAGCGCAGCCGCAGAGGCCTCGGTCTCGGCGCGCCGGCGATCGACGAGGCTCTCACCGTCGGCGAGATCGTCAGGCACTTCGCCGTGATCGCCGTTCGTGGCCACCACCAACACGACCCGGTGCCCCTCGGCGGCAGCACGCGCGATCGTGCCGCCGGTGCTGATGACCTCGTCGTCGGGATGAGCGTGGAAGCAGACGAGCGTGGCCATCAGGCGGTCGCAGGGTCGGCCTGTTTGACCGCGCCCGACGACTCCCATTCGGCGACTCGATCGGCGGGGATGCCCCACGCGTCGAGCACCTCTCGTGTGTGCGCCCCGGCGAAGGCCGGCGGGCTGGCCACTTCGGGGACCGTCCGGCTGAAGCGTGGAGCCGGGGCCGGCTGTCGGGTGCCGGCCACCTCGATGAACGTTCCACGTTCGACGTTGTGCGGGTGTTCGGCGGCCTCACTCATCGTGAGCACGGGAGCGAAGCACACGTCGGTCGCCTCCATGATCTCGCACCAGTCGGCACGGGTCTTCGTGGCGAACAGCTCGGCGAGGCGCCCCTTCAACGCCGGCCACTCGGCCTTGTCCATCTGCTTGGAGAACTGCTCGTCGCCGTCGAGGCCGGTGAGTCGGAGCAGTTCTGCATAGAACTGCGGCTCGATCGAGCCGAGCGAGACGTACTCGCCGTCGGCGCACCGGTAGACGTCGTAGAAGTGGGCGCCGGTGTCGAGCAGGTTCGTGCCGCGAGCGTTCTCGTCGTGCATCCCGATCGACTTGAACGCCCAGAACATCGACATCAACACCGCTGCGCCATCGACCATCGCGGTGTCGACCACCTGTCCCTCACCGCTGCGTTGCGCCTCGAGGAGCGCGCACACCACGCCGTAGGCGAGGAACATCCCTCCCCCGCCGAAGTCGCCGACCATGTTCAGCGGGGGCACCGGCGCCTCACCCGCGCGGCCGAAGTGTGCGAGCGCACCGGCCAGCGCGATGTAGTTGATGTCGTGGCCGGCGGCCTGGGCATACGGCCCGTCCTGGCCCCACCCGGTCATCCGACCGAACACGAGCTTGGGGTTGCGCGCGAGGCACTCGTCGGGGCCGACGCCGAGACGCTCCATCACACCGGGGCGGAATCCCTCGATCAGCGCATCGGCCGACTCGACGAGGCTCAGGAGCGCCTCGACCCCATCGGGGTGCTTGAGATCGATCGCGACGTTGCGGCGCCCGCGGAGCAGCACGTCGAAATGCGCGCCCTCCGGCAGCGGGCCGCGTACCGCTCCGGCACGTTCGACACGGATCACCTCGGCGCCCATGTCAGCGAGCAGCATCGCTGCGAACGGGCCCGGGCCGATGCCGGCGATCTCGATGATGCGGTATCCGGTGAGTGGTCCAGCCATGGTGGCTCCTTCGGGGCGTGCGTGGTCGGCGGAGTTGAGGGGCGGTCAACGGTCGGTGGCGATGGCGGAGCGGATGTGGCCGCCGATCGCCTCGGCGAGTGTCGGCCACAACGGTTCGGGCATGTCGTGGCCCATGTCGGACAGCAGCAGGTACTTGGACCCGGCGACGAGTTCGGCCGTCCGCTCGCCGCCCTGTGGTGTGATCAGGGTGTCGTCGCGGCCATGGATCACGAGCATCGGCACGTCGAGTGCGGCCAGTCCGGCGCTGCGGTCGCCGGTGGCGTAGATCGCAGCCAGCTGCCGGGTGGCGCCCTCCGGGTAGAAGCAGCGGTCGTACTGGGCCGCCGCGATCTCCTGGAGCGCGTCGGCGTCGTAGTACTTCTTCGACGCCCACACCTTCGAGTCCAACGACGCCGCGATGTAGTCGTCACGGTCGGGCGGTTGCGGTGCGAGCAACGCCTCGCGCGCTTCGGGGGTCGGCGCCCCCACGCGTGGGTCACCGGTGCTGCTCATGATCGAGGTGACGCTCGCGATGCGGGTGGGATGTTCGATCGCCATGGTCTGCACGATCATGCCACCCATCGAGTTCCCGGCGATGTGGGCCCGTTCGATGCCGAGATGGTCGAGCAGCCCGATGCCGTCGGCGGCCATGTCGGACAGCGTGTACGGCACGGCCGGGAGCGCCTCGCCGGCCAACCCCGCCTTCAGCACCGCACCGGGCGACACGTGCTGACCGTCGAGTTTCGTCGACAGTCCCACGTCGCGGTTGTCGAACTGGATCACGAACAGGCCCTGCGCGGCGAGCCGGTCGATGTAGCCCTGCCGCCAGGAGATCATCTGCGACGTGTAGCCGCACACGGCCAGCAGCGCCGGGTTGCCAGGATTGCCCGTGGTGCGGTACTCGAGTTCGATTCCCATCGGCAGTGCGGCGCGTGGCATGCCGGCGAGTGTTGCAGAAGGCTCGCTCCGCCCGTCAAACGGAGCGACCAGGGGTCATCGTCGTATCGTGGCGCGATGGCCGACATCCACCACGTCCACGCCCCCGGGCGGGTGAACCTGATCGGCGACCACACCGACTACACGGGCGGTCTGGTCTTCCCGATGGCGATCGATCGCGGCACGACGATCGAGTACGTGCCGCAGGCCGGGCGGATCGAGCTCCGCTCCGACGCCGACCCGGCGGCAGTGGTCGTCGATCTCCCCGTTCACCTCGACCCGTCGCTGGTGGAGCCGGCGTGGGGCACCTACGTCGCCGCGATGGCCCGGGAGATCGGTTCCGCTCGTGGCGTCGTCGGCACCGTCACATCCGACATCCCGGCGGGCGCCGGGCTCTCGTCGAGTGCGGCCCTCGAGTGTGCGGTCGGCCTTGCGCTCGGCTTCGACGGGACGCCGACCGAACTGGCGCTCGCTGCCCAGCGCGCCGAGCACGCAGCCACGGGCGTGCCCACGGGAATCATGGACCAGCTGTGCATCGCCGCCGCGACCGCGGGGCACGCCACGATGATCGACTGCCACCACCTCGACATCACCCATGTGCCGATCCCCGACGACGTCGACGTCGTCGTCGAGTTCGTGATGCATCGCCGGCTCGTCGGCTCGCCCTACGCCGACCGGGTGGCCGAATGCGCGCGGGCGGAGTCGACCCTCGGCCCGCTCCGACTCGCCGGCCCCGACGACGTCGATGCCGCACGCGCACAGCTCGACGAGGTGTCGTTCCGGCGCGCCCGCCACGTCGTCACGGAGAACCGACGCGTCCGTGACTTCGCGGCAGCGCTGGCACGCGGCGATCACGCCGAGGCGGGTGCGTTGATGATCGAGAGCCATCGCAGCCTCCGCGACGACTTCGACACGTCGACACCGGAGATGGATGACGCCGTCGAACGTCTTGCGAGTGCACCCGGCGTGTACGGGGCACGAATGACCGGCGGTGGGTTCGGCGGGTGTGTCGTGGTCCTCAGCGAACCCGGCGCCACGACGAGCGGTTGGCGCGTCCGCCCCGCCGCTGGCGCCCACCACCTCTGAGTCGGTCGAGCGTGGGTCACCACCCGCCGATCTCGGCGAGGAGCGTGGCGGTCGCCTCCGGAGTCCGGCTCCCCCACCAGAACAGATCGCGTCCGTCCACCCGGATGATGCGAGCATCCGGCATCGCCGAGCGGATCTCGTCGAGATGGTGCTCGGCGAAGTCGTAGGGCTCACTGGGGATCACCGCCAGATCCGGCGCCCGCGATGCCACGTCGGCCAGTTCGACGACCGGGTAGCGGCCCGCATCCGCGGTCACGAGGTCGACACCGATGTGGTCGAGCACCGACGCGCCATAGGTCCCGGCGCCGATCGCCATCCACGGGCGACGCCAGATCGGGACGAACGCCGACCGCCGCGGACCGCCTGCCGGGGCCGGCATCGGCAGGCGGGTGCCGGCCGATCCGACGAGCGCACGCAGCTCCTCGACCGTGTCGAGCGCATCGGCGATCGACACGACGTCGCTCACGTGGACCGTGAGGCCCCGTGCGACCAGGGCGTCGTGATCCTCGACCCGGTTCTCCTCGCGGTCCATCATCACGACATCGGGACCGAGCGACACGATCGCCTCGATGTCGGGGTTCTTCGTACCGCCGACGTGAGGAATCGCCGGCTGCTCACAGAACCGGGTGCAGGCGATGACGTCGGCCCCGAGCGCGAGCAGCGTCTCGGTCGACGAGGGCACCAGGCTGACGATGCGCACCGACGTCACCCTCCGAGCAACCGTTGTTTCTGTCGTTCGAACTCGTCGGGGGTCAGCGTGCCTCGCAGCAGCATCGACTCGAGCCGCTCCAGCTGGCCGGCGACGTCGAGGACGGTGTCCGCTCCGAGGCGGGCGCGCCGGGCATCCATCTCGGCGTGGATCACCCGTTGCACCCGGTCGGGCTGTCGGATGTCGGTGAAGTGCTGCTGGCCGGACTCCCCTCCCGACTCGATCAGCAGATCGCCCGCGCCGACCAGCCGCTCCAACAGGCCCTGGCTGAAGTGCACCGTGTTGACGCGGTCGAGCGGCACCTCCACCCCCCGCTTGGAGAGCACCCCGGTCCGGAAGATGATCCTTCGACTGGTGATCACGAAGTGCGTCGTCAGCCACTTCGAGTAGCGGACCACGAGCCAGATCGTCGTGGCCGCGAGTGCCACGATCGCCGCCCACGACGCCGTCGTCCGCTCGGTCGTGCCCGCATCGGTGAACAGCAGGGTCGCCACGGCGGCGGCGATCACGACCACGAGTACCGAGACCGGAGCGGCCAGGAACCACCAGTGCGGATGCAAGTCGACGGTCACCGACTCCTGATCGTCGAGCAGGCGCCGTGGGTACGCCATCGCGATCAGTCGCCGTGGTGACCGGACACGGTCACCCGGATCTTCAGCGCGTCGATGGCATAGCCGTCCATCGAGAGCACTTCGAATTCACCGACGTCGGTGCGGATCCGGTCGCCCGCAGTGGGGATCTCGTCGAGCGCGTCGATCACGTAGCCGGCGACGGTCTGCCAGTCGCCCTCCGGCAGCGCCACACCCGTGCACTCCTCGAAGATCTCGACGCGGGTGGTGCCGTTCATCCGATAGCTGCCGTCGGCGAGCCGCTCACAGTCGTCCAGGCGACGGTCGGACTCGTCGTCGAAGTCGCCGATCAGTTCCTCGATCACGTCCTCGAGCGTCACCAGCCCGAGCACGAGCCCGTGCTCGTCGACCACCAGTGCGATGTGGTGCCGCTGGGTGCGCATCTCGAGCAAGAGGTCCTCGAGGCCGTGGTGCTCGGGCGTCACCATGATCGGCCGGGCGATGCTGCCCGCCGGGGTGCTCGGCCACGTCCCGTGCTCGAGGCGGATGACGTCCTTGGCGTGGACGAAGCCACGCACGTGATCGAGATCGCCCTCGTGCACCACGATGCGTGTGCGCCCGGTCCGATGGGCCTCGGCCGCCACCACTGCGGCGGTGGCGTCGGCGCTCACCGCGATGATGTCGCGCCGCACCGTCATCGCATCGGCAGCGGTGAGACCCGACAGTTCGAGCGAACGCGCGAGCAGTTCGTGTTCGTCGGCGGCGATCCCGCCGTGGCCCGCCGACTCCTCGATCAGCAACAGCAGGTCGCTCGGCGAGTGCGCCATCGCCCGTTCGTCCTGCGGCTCGACACCGACGAGCCGGACGGCGAGGTTGGCGAGCCAGTTCATCAGCCGGATGATCGGACGGAACACCCGGGCGAAGAGCCGGAAGGGTCGAGCCAGCAGCAGGGACGACCGTTCGGGGTGGGCGATCGCCCACGACTTCGGTGCCATCTCGCCAACGACCATGTGGAGGAAGACGACGATCGACAGGGCGATCGTGAACGCGATCAGGTGCCGTGCGGTGTCGGAGAGGGTGAAGATCTCGCCGAGCGCCCCGTCGATGATGCTCGCGACCGCCGGCTCGGCGACCGCACCGAGGCCGAGCGAGCACATGGTGATCCCGAGCTGGGCCCCGGCGAGCATCAGCGTCAGCTCGCGCAGCCCGGCGAGCGCATGCTTGGCCCGCTTGTCGCCCTCGGCCGCCAACTGCTCGATGCGCGAGCGACGCGATGCGAGCAACGCGAACTCGGCGGCGACGAAGAACCCGTTGAAGGCGAGCAGTACGACGGCCAATCCCAGGCTCGGCCAGTTGACGACGATGCCCTCGGTGGCGGCGGTCACGAGTCACCGCCGTTGCGCTGGCGAGGGCGGTCGTCCTCGTCGCCGTCGCGCGGTTCGGCGTCGGGGTCGACCTGCAACCGCAGCCGCTGGATCGCGAACCCATCGACGTCGAGCACCTCGATCAGGATGCCGTCGACCACGAACGCCTCGCCGACCGATGGAATGTGCTCGAGCCGTTCGAGAACGAGCCCCGCGACGGTGTCGTACTCGCCGTCGGGGAGATCGAACCCGGTGATCCGCTCGATCTCGTCGGGGCGCGAACTCGCGGCGATCGACCACACTCCCGGCTCGACCTCGACGTGTTCGCCGGCGGCGCTCGGGTCGTACTCGTCCTCGATGTCGCCGACCAGTTCCTCGACGATGTCCTCCAAGGTGACCACACCGGCCGGCCCGCCGTACTCGTCGATCACGATCGCCATCTCGGTGGCGTGCTCGCGCAGTTCGGCGAGCACGACGCTGAGGCCGGCCGCCTCGGGAACAGCGAGGATCTCGTGGACCAGCGTGCCGACGCTGGTGATGTCGTAGTCGTCGCGTGGCACGCCGAGCAGGTCCTTGGCGTGCACGATGCCGAACACCTGGTCGTCGTCGTCGACGACCGGGAACCGAGAGTGGCTCGACGACATCAGCTCGCGCAGGTCGGCGGCGGTCGCCCCGACATCGATCGTGACGACACGGTTCCAGGGGACCATCGCGTCGGACGCTTCGAGGTCGCCGAAGTCGATCGCCCGTTCGAGCAGCTGCGCCTGCAACATCGTGAGATGTCCGCTCTCGGCCGACGAATCGACGATCAGGTCGAGTTCCTCGGTCGACACGGCGCCGATCAGCTCCTCGACGGGTTCCACTCCGACGAGGCGCAGCAGACGGTTGGCCGCGCCGTCGAACAGTCGGATCACCGGGCCCGCGATCCGCATGAACAGCCACGTGGACGGCGCGAGCCGGCGTGCAACGGGCTCGGGCCGGGCGATGGCCAGGTTCTTCGGCGCGAGTTCACCGAAGACCATCTGCGCCATCGTGGCGAAGACCAGGGCGGCGACGAGCGCGATCGCGATCGATGCCTGTTCCGGCACACCGGTGGCCTCGAACATCGGAGCGAGCACCGATGCGATCGCCGGTTCGGCGATGAAGCCGAGCACCAGCGACGTCACCGTGATGCCGAGCTGGGCACCCGAGAGCATGAAGCTCAGGCGTTTGTGGACCTGGATCGCTCGCTTCGCGCGGCGATCACCTTCGTCGGCCTGCTCGACGAACCGGCTCCGGCGTGCCGCCACGAAAGCGAACTCGACGGCCACGAAGTACCCGTTCGCGGCGATCAAGGCGACGACACCGATCAGCCCGAGAGCAGTCAGCACGGCGTCAACTTCGTTTTCGGTCGGCGGACATGGGTGCCCCGATGTTACCCAGCCGACCCGCCCATGCGGTGACGCAACGGGTCGCCGACCGCGGCCGCTGCGACCTACGCTCCTGGGCCGCGGTGGAGTGCAGAGGTGAAAGGAGACGTGGAGAACGTGACCGGCACGGGATCCCACGATGGACGCTCCACTCGAGCGGGCGGTTCGCTCCCCGGTGGACGCAGCCTGTTCGGCATCACTTTCGTCCACGCCGTTGCGGAGTTCTCCGCCTGGATCGCCGTGCTCGTCGTGGCGTTCGATCGAGGAGGTGCGACCGCGACCGGATTCGCCGTCGCAGTGCAACTGGTCCCTGCCGCCCTCCTCGCTCCGATCGTGACCGCAGCTGGCGACCGCTTCCCGCGGCATCTCGTGCTGGTCGTCGCGTTCACGGCGCTCGCGGCATCGGCGGCCGGCATCGCGGTCGTCCTGGCTGCCGATGCGGACTTGATCGTGATCTACGCCCTCGCTGCGGTCTTCACGGTGGCGCTCTGCTCGACCCCCGGGACCGTGGCGAGTCTGTTGGTGCACCACGCCCGCACCCCGATGGAACTGATGCACTGGAATGTCGCCCAGTCCTTCGTCCGGGCAGCCGGCAGCCTGCTCGGACCGCTCCTCACCGCCATCGTGCTCGCGGTCGCGACCCCGGCCGCGGTGTTCGTCGGGCTGTGCATCGTCTGCGCCGCGGCGGCCGCCACGATCGCACTGCGGCTCCCACCGGACGATCGTCAGCCGTCGACACTCCGGTTGCGCTCGATCCTGCACGATTCGTTCAACGGCCTGCGTTACGTGGCATCGACGCCGGGCCCGCGGCGCACGATCGCCTTCATCGCTGCGACCGAGATGATGTTGGGCGCCCTCGATGTCGTGTTCGTTGCCGTGGCCTTCGATCAACTCGGTCTCGGCGGCGGCGCCACCGCGCTGATCGCCGCCGCGTTCGCCGCTGGGGCCCTGGCGGGTTCGGTGTCGGTGAGTCGCCGCACCGGATGGAGACTGACCTCGTTCATCTCCGGCGGCGTGCTCCTGGCGACGCTGCCGTTGACCGTGCTCGGCGAGCCGACCGAGATCGGGATGGTCATGGTGCTCGTCGCCCTGCTCGGCAGCGGCCACGCGCTGATGGAGATCGGAGCCCAGACCCTGCTGCAACGCACCAGCTCCGAGCGGATGACGAGCCGATCGTTCGGCGTGCTCGACTCGTCGTCACTCGCCGCCGCCGCGGTCGGCGCCGCGGTCGCCGGTGCCATGATCAGCGACCTCGACCTCACCGTGACGGTGGTGGCGATCGGATGCATTTCGGCAGTCGGCCTCCTCGCCGGGTCGCTGGCGTTGCGCTCCACCGAGCGGTCGACCCAGTCCGTCGACACCGCCCTGGTCGATCGGCTCCGCACGGTCTCGTTCCTGGATCCGTTGCCGTTGCCCACGCTCGAGCGTCTCGCCGCCGGGCTCGAACGCCGAGCCGCCGAGGCCGACGAGCGGCTCGTCGTCCAAGGAGAGCCCGGACGGGACTTCTTCGTGCTGCTCGACGGGACGGTCGAGGTGACCATCGATGGTTCGGTCGTCGGGACGATGGTCGCGCCGGCGTCGTTCGGCGAGGTCGCTCTGCTGCACGACGACGTACGAAGCGCTTCGGTGACCGCCACGACGCCGTGCGTGTTGGCCGTGATCGACCAGCGCCACTTCCTCGACGCCGTCGAACGAACCCCCTCGAGCCACCGGGAGGCACTCGCCGTGGCACAGCAGTACCGGCGACCCGCCAACGGCTAGGGTCTCGCCCCATGTCAGCCTTCCACGAGTTCGAAATGACCTCGATCACCGGCGAGCAGGTCTCCTTCGACCAGTTCCGGGACCAGATCTGTCTGATCGTCAACGTCGCGAGCGCTTGAGGCCTGACGCCCCAGTACGCAGGTCTGCGTGCGCTCCACGACGACAACGACGACGTCACCGTCCTCGGCTTCCCGTGCAACCAGTTCGCCGGACAGGAGCCCGGAACCGACGCCGAGATCCTCGAGTTCGCCACGTCGAAGTACGGTGTGACGTTCCCGATGTTCCACAAGATCGAGGTCAACGGCCCCGACGCTGCGCCGCTCTACAAATGGCTGAAGTCCGAGCGGCCCGGTGATGGCGACAGCGCGGAGATCACCTGGAACTTCGAGAAGTTCCTCGTCGACGGTCAGGGCAACGTCGTCGAGCGATTCGGCCCCCAGACCACACCCGCACAGGTCGCCGAGGCTCTCGACACCTACCGCTGACACGGCGGGCCGACGTCGAAGGACCCCGACGTGACGATCCGGTTCACCCACAACGAACGGCCCACGGTGGGCGTCGAGATGGAGCTCAACGTCGTCGACCCCACGTCGGGAGGGCTCGTGTCGGCGGCCAACGAGCTCCTCGCCGACCTCGGGGTCGGACACCCCGGCGGCGAGCACCCGAAGGCCAAGCACGAGCTGTTCCAGAGCACGATCGAGGTGATCACCGGCGTCTGTGAGACGCCTGCCGACGCCCGCCGCGACCTCCAGCTCAGCATCGGCGAACTCCGCGCTGCCTGCAGCGAGCGGGGGCTCACACTGATCTCCTCGGGCACGCACCCCTTCTCGCTCGCCCGTGAGCAGCAGGTCAGTCCTGCCCAGCGCTACCACGACCTGATCGACGCCATGCAGTGGCCGGCGCGACGCCTGCTGATCTGCGGCCTCCACGTGCACGTCGGTGTGCGTGACGGCGCTCGAGCGATTGCGATCATCAACGAGCTGCGCCGACATCTCCCGCTCTTCCTCGCGCTGTCGTCGTCGAGCCCGTACTTCGAAGGCGAGGACTCCGGGCTCGCGTCCGCGCGATCGAAGGTGTTCGAGTCGCTGCCCACCGCGGGGCTCCCGCCCCCGTTGGCGGACTGGGACGACTTCGAGACGTTCATGTCCACGCTCTTGGATTCCCAGTGCATCAACTCGATCCGCGAGGTGTGGTGGGACCTCCGCCCGCACCCCGACTTCGGCACGATCGAGTTCCGGATGTGCGACGCCACCCCGACCGTGCGCGAATCGATGGCGCTGGCTGCGCTCGCCCAGACGCTCGTGGTGTGGTGCGACCGTCGCCTCGACGCGGGCGGCCTCCCGCCTGCCGCTCGTGAATGGACCGTGCGCGAGAACCGCTGGCTGGCGGCGCGGTTCGGGGTCGATGCCGAGCTGATCGTCGAACATCCGGGCCGGGGCCGCCCGGAACGCCGCCCGGTGCGCGACCTGGTCGCCGACCTGCACACCGAACTCGCCCCGATCGCCGACGAACTCGGCGCTCGGGCCGAACTCGACGACCTGCTCGTCGTGTTGGAGCGCGGTTCGGGAGCGATCCGTCAGCGAAGGGTCGTCGAGCGCGGCGGTACGCTCGTCGACGTGGTGCACCACCTCGTCGACAGCCTCGCCACCGACACGATCGCATGACCGCCATCGACCGCCCGGCAGCGGCCGGGCCGACACCGCTCGACGCGTGGCTCTCCGAGCACGGCGAAGGTCTCGTCGCACTGCGGCGCAACATGCACGCGCACCCGGAGCTGAGCGGCGAGGAGTATGCGACCACCGAACTCGTCGCCGAACGGCTCGAGCTGGCCGGCCTCAAGCCCCGCCGTCTCGCCGTCGGTACCGGCCTCGTGTGCGACCTGGAGCCGCCGACGATCGGCAACAGCCGCGTGATCGCGCTGCGCGCCGATCTCGACGCGCTCGCGATGGCCGACGAGAAGTCGGTGCCCTACGCGAGCCGGACGCCCGGGGTGGCGCACGCCTGCGGGCACGACGTCCACACCGCGGTCGTGCTCGGTGCCGCCCTCTACTTCGCGCACCACGTCGACGCACTCGCTGGCCCCGTGCGTTTCGTGTTCCAACCGGCCGAGGAGCGGGTGCCCGGCGGGGCGCTCGACGTGATCGACGACGGCGGCATCGACGATCTCGACGCGATCGTCGGCGTCCACTGCGAACCGAAGCTCGATGTCGGCACGATCGGGCTCCGGTCGGGCGCGATCTCGTCAGCCGCCGACATGGCCAGCATCACACTCACCGGGCCCGGAGGCCACACCGCTCGTCCCGAACTGACCGTCGATCTGGTTGCGCTCGCCGCCCGCATCGTCTCCGAGTTGCCGACGAAGGTTGCCGCCCGACTCGACGAACTCGGCAGCCACGTCGACGGCAGCGTCAGCGCCGGCGCGGTCAAGCTCGTGTTCGGGTCGATCCACGGCGGTGACGCCGCGAACGTGATCCCCACGCACGTCGAACTCCGAGCGTCGATCCGCACCCCGTCGCTCCAGGTATGGGAACTCCTCCCCCGCCTCGTCGACGATGAGATCCACGCGATCGTG
Organism: Ilumatobacteraceae bacterium; assembly: GCA_963710625.1. Lineage (GTDB taxonomy): Bacteria > Actinomycetota > Acidimicrobiia > Acidimicrobiales > Ilumatobacteraceae > Sva-07. Next base: position 182,794 of record CAVQBG010000013.1, read on the forward strand.
AACGCCTCCGGCGCCGACGTGCGGGTCGACTACACCCACGGGGTGCCCCCGGTGGTGAACGACGCCGCCGTCACCGACACGGTCCGGCGCGCCGGCGAGACGGTCGTCGGCGCCGCGTCGGTCGTCACGGTCGAGCAGAGCTGGGGCGGCGACGACTTCGCGTGGTTCACGCGTGAGGTACCCGGCACCTACGTGCGTCTCGGCGTGCGTGACCCGGCAGGCCCGACCCTCGATCTCCATGCTGGGCACTTCGACGTCGACGAGCGGGCGATCCCGCTCGGGGTGCGCCTCCTCGTCGAGACCGTGCACGAGTTCCACGGCGGCATGCGTCCCTCGTGACCGACCGGATCTGGGTGTTCGGGTACGGCTCGCTCGTCTCGCCGAGTTCCCTCGAGTCGACGATCGGTCGCCCGGTCGCTGCGACCGATCTGGTGGTCGCCCATCTCGACGGGTACGGACGCCGTTGGAACTACGGGTCGATGCACCTGCGGGGTGACTGGATCCACGACGGCGCCGACGTGCGCCAGGGGCTGGTGGTCTCGCTCGGGCTGGTCACCGCCGACGCCGAGTCGTGCAACGGTGTGGCCGTGCGGGTCACCGATGCCGAACTCGCGTCGCTCGACTGGCGCGAACGTGACTACGAGCGCACCGACGTCACCGACCGGATCCAGGCCGACGGGCTCACGGGCGGCGACCGGATCGTGACCTACGTGCCGAGGCCGAGTGCGATCGAACGCTACGAGCAGGCCCGCGACGAGCAGCGAGCCGGCATCAGGCGCTCGTACTGGGATCTCGTCGCTGCGGCGTTCGCCGCGCTCGGCGACGACCACGTGGAGGTGTACCACCGCACGCCACCGCCCGATGTCCCGGTGGTGGACATCTCACTCTCGATGATCGGTTGACGCGGGCAGCGCCACCAGCTCCGACCACAGCGCATCGACCTGCTGGATCAGTGCGTCGCGGTCTCCGCCGTTGTCGATCACGTGGGTGGCGGAACCGTTTCGTTCCTCGCGGCTGATCTGGCTGGCGATCCGAGCCCGGGCGTCGGCCTCGTCCATCCCTCGCTGCTCCACGAGCCGCTGGACCGCGACGTCGACCGGGATGTCGACGACGATCGTCGCGGACAGGCCCGTTCGCGGGTTCTCGCCGAGCAACGGGAAGTCGAGCACCACGACCCGATCGGTGTCGCGATGGACGTCGATCTGGTGCTGGATCTCGTCATGCATCGCGGGGTGCACGATGCCGTTGAGATCCTTCAGTGCCGCCTCGTCGTTGAACACGATCGCCGCGACGGCGGCCCGGTCGAGCGAGCCGTCGTCACGGATGATGTGCGGGCCGAAACGCTCGGCCATCGCCTCGAGCACGGGGCTCCCCGGCGACTGGAGGTCTCGAGCGATCTGATCGGCGTCGACGATGGCGGCACCGCGCTCGGCCAGCATGGCCGACACGGTCGACTTGCCCGCCCCGATGCCTCCGGTCAGACCGACCAGGATCACTCGCTGGGAGCTTCCTCCGTGACGACGTCCTCGACGACCTCGACGACCTCGACGACCTCGACGACCTCGTCATCGGTCGACGGCTTCGACGGCTTCGACGGTCTCGGCTGCGCTCTCGGCTGCACCCTCGCCGCCTTCGCCGTAATACTCGGACCATGCGGCCTCGGCTTCCGCAGACGCCTCGCCCTGGATCCAGTTGCCGGCGGAGTCGACCTCGAAGTGCTCGCGGTACTCGGCGGCGAGTTCGCCACCCTCGGCGGCCTGCTTGATCGACAGACTGATGCGACGGCGGGCGAGGTCGAGGTCGATGATCTTGACCCACAGCTCCTCACCGGGCGTGACCACCTGCTCGGGCGAGTCGACATGGTGCGCCGACATCTCCGAGATGTGCACGAGACCCTCGATGCCTTCGCCGACCTGGACGAACGCACCGAACTGCACCAGCTTGGTGACCCGGCCGTACACGAGCTGTTCGACCTGGTGGCCTTCGGCGAACTCCTGCCACGGATCCTGCTGGGTGGCCTTCAGCGAGAGGCTGATGCGCTCGCGGCTGAAGTCGACGTCGAGGACCTGCACCTTGACCGGGTCGCCGACGGCGACGACCGATCCGGGATGGTCGACGTGCTTCCACGACAGCTCGCTGACGTGGATGAGGCCGTCCATGCCGCCGAGATCGACGAATGCACCGAAGGAGACGACCGAGGAGATCGTGCCTTCGCGGACCTCGCCGACCTTGAGGTTGTTGAGGAACTGGTCGCGGGTCTCCTTCTGGTTCTCCTCCAGGTACGCGCGACGGGACAGCACCACGTTGTTGCGGTTCTTGTCGAGTTCGATGATCTTGCAGTGCACGGTCTCGCCGATGTACGGGGCGAGGTCGCGGACACGGCGCAGCTCCACGAGCGATGCGGGCAGGAAGCCGCGCAGGCCGATGTCGACGATCAGGCCGCCCTTGACGACCTCGATGACCGGGCCGGACACGACGGCGTCGGCTTCCTTCTTGGCCTCGATGTCGCCCCACGCCCGCTCGTACTGGGCCCGCTTCTTCGACAGGAGCAGGCGGCCTTCCTTGTCCTCCTTGGTGAGGACCAGCGCCTCGACGCGCTCGCCGAGCGAGACGACCTCGGACGGGTCGACGTCGTTGCGGATGCTCAGCTCACGCGACGGGATGACACCCTCGCTCTTGTAGCCGATGTCGAGCAGGACCTCGTCCTTGTCGATCTTGACGACGGTGCCGTTGACCATCTGGCCGTCTTCGACGGTGACCATCGTGCCGTCGATCGCATCGGCGAACGACATGCCGAGATCGTCGGACACGATCTCACGGGGGGTGTAGACGCCCTCGTCGTCGAAGGTTCCCATCTGGTTGGCGGGAGACTCGGAGGTGGTTGCGGTGTCGGACAAGGGACGGACTGCTTTCGAAAACGGATGTGTGAGTGGATGGACAGGCGCGCCGCTCAAACGACGCAGCGGGCCATGGTACCAGCCCCCGGCCCAATCCGAAATGTGCCCCCACGACCCAACCACACCCCGAAAAATGCCCGAATGTGCGCGCCGGGCGCGACATCTCAGGCGCTTTTCGGGGATTCAGGCGGGTCGGTGGGCGATGACGAGGAACTCGGGGGACTCGGTCGTCGGAGGGTCAGCGGCGTAGGCGCCGGGTTCGACACTTGCGATCGACTCGACGACGAACCCGTGGGTGCCGAGCAGGAGACGCAGTTCGCGGGGCGTGTAGCAGCCGGTCCAGAGATCCGCAGAGCGGGCCTCGCCGGTCTCGGAGCGGATCTCGGTGGTCTCGTGGGACACCCCGGTGGAGGCGTCGAAGTCGGCATCTTCGTGGTACTTCACCGCGAAGTAGGCGTTGAACGCGCTGAGCGCCAGCCGCCCGCCCGGCCGCAGCGCCCGGGCCATACCGGCGACGACCGCATCGTCGTCGCCGTCGGCGGTCATCATCCCGAACGCGCCCTGGCAGAGACAGATCACCGCATCAAACTCACCCTCGAACACCATCGTCCGGGCATCACCGCGCTCGAAGCTCGCGAGCGATGAGCGAGCACCCCGGATCTGCGGGTCTCGCTCATCGTTTGAACTGTGTGATCGAGCGATGTCGATGAACCGTTGGCTGATGTCGATGCCGTGGACCACGATGCCCCGCCGGGCGAACTCGAGAGCATGGCGACCGGTGCCGCAGCCGACGTCGAGCACGCGCTGGCCGGACGCGAGGTCCAGGGCGGCGACGACGTGGTCGACCTCCTGCACCGTGCCCTTGGTGTGGGCGTACCGGTCGTACGCCGAGCCCATGTGGTCGGCAAGGTCCTCGAACCAGTGGTCGCGTTCGGCCATCACTCCGACGGCTGATCGGCGGCGAGGTCGGAGGCGTAGCTGCGTTCGAGGAACTCACGTGTCGCTGCGTCGTTCGCCTCGACCAACCCCTGGGCGTTGAGCACGTCGAGGCCATCGGGGGCATCGGCCAGTTCGTCCCAGCTCGCCGGATCCCACAGGCGACCGCGCCGGAAGGCCTTTGCGCAGTGCATGAACACCTCGTCGGTGCGCACGACGATCGCCGTGGTCGGGCGCCGGAGTTCCTCGGACCACAGGTCGAGCGTCGCAGGATCGGTCGTGACCCAGGCGCGCCCGTTGATCCGTACCGTCTCGTCCTTGCCGGGAACGACGATCAGGAGCGCAGCACGCCCGGTCGCCACGACGGCGCGCAGGCTGTCGATCAGGTTGTTTCCGTTGAGATCCGGGATCGCCAGGTGGCGCTCGTCGAGTACCCGGACGAACCCCGGCGGGCCTCCACGGGGCGACACGTCGAGGTCGCCGTCGGCGCCGTTCGTGCCGATCAGCACGAACGGCGACGAGGCGACGAACCCGGCGCTCGCCTCGTCGAGGACCGATGTCTTCTTCGCCGCGACGAGCCGGCTCGGCGCCCGATACAGCTCGGCGAGTTCGTCGACACTGCCGACGATCGCCCCGACCGGTGCGGTCTCGTCGCTCACGTTCACCCCTTCGCCGATGCCCACGTGTCACCCCACGAGACGTTCACCTCGAGCGGCACGTCGAGCTCGGCGGCATCGTGCATCAATCCGACGACCAGATCGCCGACGGCATCGTGTTCGTCCTCGGGTACCTCGACGATCACCTCGTCGTGGACCTGGAGCACGATGCGGCTGTCGTACCCCCCTGCCACCAGCGCCGCATCGATGTCGACCAGCGCGACCTTGAAGATGTCGGCCGCGAGCCCTTGGATGCCGGCGTTCATCGCCTGGCGTTCGCCGGCCTGGCGGACACGGAAGTTCGAGTTCATCAGCTCGGGGATCGGGCGTCGGCGTCCGAACAGCGTCTCGGTGTACCCGCGCTCGTGCGCCTCGATGACCGTGCGATCCATGTAGTCCTTCACGTTCGGAAACGCCACGAAGTAGGCGTCGAGGATGACCGCCGCCTCCTCGGTGGGGATGTTGAGCCGCTGCCCGAGCCCGTAGGCCTCCATCCCGTAGGCCAGACCGTAGGAGACCATCTTCGCCTTCGATCGCTGCTCGACCGTGACCGAAGCAGGGTCGACCCCGAAGACACGGGCCGCCGTTGCGTTGTGGATGTCCTGCCCGCTCGTGAAGGCATCGATCAGACCGGGATCCTTCGCCAGATGGGCGATGCACCGCAGTTCGATCTGGTTGTAGTCGGCCACCAGGAGCGTGGTGCCGGTGGCGGGAACGAACGCCTTGCGGAACTGACGGCCTTCGTCGGTGCGCACGGGGATGTTGTGCAGGTTGGGCTGGTCGGAGGAGAGACGGCCGGTCCGTGCGACCGTCTGGTTGAACGTCGCGTGGATCCGACCGTCGTCGGCGACCTCAGCGAGCAGACCTTCGCCGTACGTGCTGCGCAGCTTCTCGACCTCGCGGTAGCGCATCAGTGGCCCGAGGAACTCGGGCCACTGGTCCTTGATCTTCTCGAGCGTCGCGGCGTCGGTCGAGTACCCGGTCTTGGTCTTCTTCCCCGGCGACAAACCGCGCTCGTCGTAGAGGATCTCGCGCAACTGCTTCGGCGAGTTCAGGTTGAGGTCGTCGCGGCCGGCGACCTCGCGCAACTCCGCCTGCAGCGTCTGCACCTCGTCGGACAGGCGCTTGCCGAGTGCACGCAGCTCCTCGACGTCGACGCCGATGCCGACGTGTTCCATCTTCGCGAGCACGAGGACCAGCGGGTTCTCGATCGTGCGGTAGAGCTCGGCCATCCCCTGGGCCTCCATGCTCGCGACGATCGGCTCGGCGAGCGCGTGCACGGCCAGGGCATCACGCGCCGCCAACTCGGCATCGCCGAGCGACGTGCCGTCGAGGTCGAGCTGTCCACTGCCGGCGGCATCGTCGGATGGGCGGGCGAACGCCGTGTACTTCTCGATCAGGTCCGGCAGCGTGTAGCGCGCCTCGGCGGGATCGATCAGGTATGCCGCGATCGCCGTGTCGAGCGTGAGGCCCCGCAGTTCGACGTCGAACTCCAACAGCGATCGCATCAGCGGTTTCACGTTGTGCCCGTGCAGATCGGAGTGCTCACCGAGCGCCGACCGCACGGCGTCGTCGGCGAGCACATCGGCGGGGATCCACAACACGTCGGCGACCGATGCGTCGGTCACGACGGCGATCCCGGAGAGCGGGCTGCGGCCCGGTTCACCGACCCAGGTGGCCGCGACGTCGAGCGCCGGCAGCGAGGAGATCGCCGCGGCGGCCTCGGCCGCCGACGCGGAGGTCGTCACCTCCGCAACGATCTCGGCGCGCTCCTCGACCGGTCCGAGATCGACCGACGTTCCCATCGCGGACAGTGCCTCGTCGAGCCGTCCGGCCAAGGTGCGGAACTCGAGGAAGTCGAACAGCCGCTTCAGTTCCTCGGCGTTCGGTGTCACCTCGAGCGCATCGATCTCGAACTCGATCGGCGCGTCGTGACGCAACAGCATCAGGTCGAGGTTCTTGCGGGCCCGCTCCTCGTGTTCGGCGAGGTTCGAGCGCAGCTTCGGCGTCTGCTCGTCGACGTGGGCGAAGATGCCGTCGAGGCCGCCGTACGTGTTGATCAGCTTGGCCGCCGTCTTCTCCCCGACACCGGGGACGCCCGGAAGGTTGTCGCTGTTGTCGCCGCGCAGTGCGGCGTACTGCGGGTACAGCGCCGGGGTCACCCCGGTTCGTTCCTCGATCCCCGCCTCGTCGTAGAGGGCGTAGTCGCTGACGCCGCGTTTGTTGTAGAGCACCTTGACGGCGGGGTCGCTCACGAGCTGGTAGCTGTCGCGATCGCCGGTGACGATGATCACGTCGTTGCCCGCCTCGACGAGCTTGTCGGTGACGGTGGCGATCAGGTCGTCGGCTTCCCACCCGACCAGGTCGATCGCCGTGATGCCCACCGCGTCGAGCACCTCGCGGACGAGTCCCATCTGCTGGCGGAGGATGTCGGGGGCGGCTTCGCGTTGCGCCTTGTACAGCGGCTCGGCCTCGTGACGGAACGTCGGCTCGGGACGGTCGAAGGCGACGAGCACGCCGTCGGGCGTGTGGTCCTTGAGCACGTTGATCAGCATCGACGTGAACCCGAACACGGCGTTGGTGACCTGGCCGCTCGCCGTTGCCATGTCGGTCGGGAGCGCGAAGAATGCGCGGTACGTCAACGAGTTGCCGTCGACGACGAGATATCGGCCCATGTCGTCCGTTCAGTCTGCGCTCGGCCGCAGCGAGCCGTCGAGGATCCTGTCGGCGACGTCGCGCATCCTGGTGCGCTCGGTCATCGCCGTCCGCTGGATGAACGAGAATGCGTCGGCCTCGGACATACCGGCGTCGTCGATCAGCACGCCCTTGGCGCGATCGACGACCTTGCGCGACTCCAGCTGCTCGCCGAGCGCGTCGATCTCACCGGTGAGCGACCGCAGTTCCCGGAACCGACCCATCGCCACCTCGATCGCCGGAATCAGGTCGCTCTTCTGGAACGGCTTGACGAGGAACGCGAGTGCGCCGGCATCGCGGGCCTGCTCGACCACCTCACGCTGGCTGAACGCGGTGAGCATCAGGACACCGCAGATCTTCTCGCCGTTGATGATGCGAGCCGCTTCGAGTCCGTCCATGCCGGGCATCTTGATGTCGAGGATCGCGAGATCCGGCTGCAGCCCGCGCACGAGCTCGACCGCCTGATCCCCGCGACCGGTCTCTCCGATGACTTCGTAGCCCTCCTCTTCCAGGGTCTCGCGGAGGTCCATGCGGATGATGGCCTCGTCCTCGGCGATCACGACACGCAATGGCATGGCTCTTATCTAGCAGGTGACCGGCGAGATCCGCTCCCGAGCGGCCCGAGCCGGATCACCAGTAGTCGGTCATCAGCTCGGTGATCCACGCCGGTTGGCGGACGGCCGAGCGTGGTTCGAACTCGCGGACGTACGGCTTGATGTCGAGCACCGGCGTGCCATCGATCGCATCGAGACCGCGCACACGAACGTCGAGGTCGTCGACCGCGATGAGCTCACACGTGGTGACGCCGAGCCGGTTCGGACGTGAACTCGCGCGCTGGGCGAAGATCCCGACGCGAGGCCAGGCCGGGTTGCCCCGAGGGTGTCGGGAGCCGGTGGTGACCTGCTCCTCGTCGAACCGGTCGAACAGGAAGACCACCTCGACATGGGAGAACTCCTCGAGCCCGGCGAGCGCGTCCGGGGTGAAGCGGTCGCCGTCGAGGCGGATGAGGCTCTCGACACCGCCCCAGTCGCCGTCGATGCGACGGGCCCTCGCCGACTCCACCCGGCCGATCGCGGCCACCGTGTACTCGTCGGGCGACGACATCAACCGAACGCCGCGCTCACGGCGACGCTGACCGGCCGGATCAACTCCCGCAGCCGCGCGCAACCGTCGACGCCGATCGCGTCGTACGGCGCTGCGGCGAGTTCGTCGGTACGTCGCTCGATCCACGCTCGGCGTTCGCGTCCGAGGTCGGTGAACGCGAGATCGGGATCGAGCCATCCGATCGAACGGAGTCGTTCCTCGGCGACGAGCCAATCGTCCCCGCTGCGCTGTCGCGTCGCCCGCAGGATGTCGGCCGAGACGTCTCCGGCGGCCGCGTGGGTGACGAGTGCCTCGCAACCGCTGAGCCCTTCGACCGTCAGCGCTGCGATGTGACCATCGCCCCGGAACTCGCGCAGCAGAGTCTGCGCGTGCCACAGCACGAGATGCGGTTCGTCCGGCCACGGAAGCGACGCGTGCCCGGCGAACAGCGGTCGGCCCTCGGGGCGCTCGCACGCCAGGAGCGCCGCGGCACGGGCCAGGTCGGCCGCCTCGGTCATCTCCGGCGACTCGATGGCCTCGGGGGCGAAGCGTCGGAGCATCCGATCTGCGGCGCGGAGTCGTGCGGCGAGGATCGCATCCGGGGTCACCAGGGACCACACCCCGTCCATGCTCGTTCGGACGAGCTCGGGGTCGAAGTTGAAGAACGTGGCCATCACCACCGAGCCCGGAACAGCGCCCATCGGTGCCGATCGGGATGCGAAGTAGCCGCGCATCCGGTCGTCGATGCCGAGCGCGGCGTACTCCTCGCGGGCCTCGGGCACGAAGTAGATCGCCCCGTGCACCGGTTCGAGCGTCCGCCAGGTCTTGCGTGCAATCGTGGGATCCATCGGCCGAGCATGGCATCCGGAAGACGCCCCGCCGGACCTGGGCGCTCCGGGCGGTCACATGCGGTCGAGCAGTTCGTCCTGACGGACCTCGAGCGTGGCGATCTCCTCGACGACCTTGGCCCGGTGCTTGGCGAGCGCATCGACGTGTCGCCGAGCATCGCGTGCTTCGTGCGACGCACCGGCCGTCTCCGACACCAGTGCCCGGATCGCCTGATCCTCCGCGTCGTCGCCGAGATGGATCAGCTGCTCGTCGATCACCGACAGCTCGCTACGCAGCGACTTCAGGCGCACCGCCACCTGCGAGAGGCGCCGCTCGACCAACCAGTTGCCCATGCCGCCGCCAATCTACTCGGCCGCGTGCGGTGCCCCGGGTCGGACTCGAACCGACACTTGACGGTGTTTGAGACCGTTGCCTCTGCCAATTGGGCTACCGGGGCGGGTGCGCCGGTCGAGGTTAGCGGGCTTACCGGGCGGTAGCTCGTGCGGCACGGGGCAGAGGTCTAGCCTGCGAGCAATGCTCGCTTTCACCTTCCCCGGCCAGGGCTCGCAACGCCCCGGTATGGGACTGCCCTGGCGTGACCACGAGAGCTGGGAACTCGTCGACGAGGCCAGCGACATCGCGGGCCGCGACGTCGGCTCGCTGCTGTGCGACGCCGACGCCGACGAGCTCAAGGACACGCGCAACGCCCAGCTGACCACGTTCGTCTCGAGCCTGATGGTGCTCGATGCCGTCGAACGCCTCGGCATCGAGCCCAGCTTCTGTGCGGGCCACAGCCTCGGCGAGTACACCGCGCTGACCGCCACGGGCGCGCTCGGTTTCGACGACGGCATCCGCCTGGTCATGGAGCGCAGCGCGGCGATGCACGATGCGGGCCTCGCCCAACCCGGCACGATGGCAGCCGTCCTCGGGCTCGACGACGACCAGGTCGACGTCGCCTGCCGACGCGCCGACGCCGATGTCTGGGTCGCCAACTTCAATGCCCCTGGCCAGGTGGTGATCGCCGGATCGCCGGCCGGCGTCGATGCCGCGGCGCGCCACGCCAAGGATCTCGGCGCGAAGCGCGTGCTGCCGCTTCAGGTGTCCGGGGCGTTCCACACGCCGTTCATGACCGCGGCGCGAGATCGACTCCGAGCGGCACTGGCAGCTGCCGACCCGCGCGACACCGATGTGCCGGTGGTGGCCAACGTCGACGGGCTCCCCCACGACCGAGCCGCTGACTGGCCCAGCCTGTTGTCGGCGCAGCTGTCGAGCCCGGTTCGGTGGAAACACGGCCTGCTCGCCCTTGCCGATGCCGGGGTGACCGACTTCGCCGAGCTCGGGCCGGGTGCGGTGCTGACCGGGATGGCCAAGCGCACGGTCAGGAACTGCCGCACGATCTCGGTGGCGACCCCGGAGGATCTCGACAAACTGCTCGAGTGGGTCGGTGCGGGCAGCACGTCCTCGCCCGCACATCTCGAGGGTGAGCACCTGTTCGCCGTCGAACGGCTGGTGGTGAGCCCGGGCGCCGGCATCTTCACCCCGATCGGTGCACTGCGCGAAGGGTCGGCGATCGACGTCGGAAGCGTGCTCGGCCACGTCGGCGACATCGAGGTGCGCTCGCCGTTCGCCGGGATCCTCCAGAGCTACATCGCCCTCGACACCGAGCGCGTCACGACCCGCCAACCGATCGCGTGGCTGCGGAGCGAGGCGACGTGATGCCGGCGGTTCCCACCGGCGTGCGTGGCGCAGTGATCTCGGGGTGGGGAACGGCGCTGCCCGAACGCGTGGTCACCAACCACGACCTCGAACAGACGATGGACACCAGCGACTCGTGGATCGTCGAGCGGACCGGGATTCGTGAGCGCCACATCGGTGGCAGCACCGTCGGGCTCTCGGTCGAGTCGGGGCGCCGAGCGCTCGAGATGTCGGGCGTCGATCCGGCCGACATCGACATCCTCGTGCTGGCGACCACCACACCCGACCGTGCCGTACCGGCGAGCGCCTCGAGCGTCCAGCGCGAACTCGGGTTGAGCTGCGGAGCGTTCGACCTGAATGCCGCCTGCTCGGGATGGGTGTACGGGCTGGTCGCTGCGCACGGCTTCATCGGGCTCGGCGCCGAGAAGATCCTGCTGATCGGCACCGACACGCTGGCTCGGATCACCGACTGGACCGACCGCAACACCGCGATCCTCTTCGCCGATGGCTCCGGTGCCGCAGTGATCGAAGCGGTCGACGGGCCTGGCCAGCTGCTGGGGTGGGATCTGAACTCCGACGGCTCGGCCGAGGAAGCGCTGTACTGCGACGTCGGCGGGTTCCTCCAGATGGAGGGCAAGGAGGTCTTCCGCCGCGCCGTGCGAATCATGGTCGAGTCCGCCACCGCCTCGATGGCGCAGGCCGGCGTCATCGCCGACGACATCGCACTGGTCGTCCCACACCAGGCCAACATCCGAATCGTCTCGGCCTCGTGCGACCGCCTCGGCATCGGCCTCGACCGGGCGTCGATCGTCCTCGATCACACCGGCAACACCTCGGCGGCTTCGATCCCCCTCGCCCTCGCCGCCGCGCTCGACGCCGGCCGAGTCGCTGACGGCGATCTCATCCTGTTCGTCGGATTCGGCGCCGGCATGACCTCCGCGAGCGCCGTGGTGCGCTGGAACCAACGGGCTCACGAACACCAGGCTCACGAGCGACCAGGGAGCACCCCGCCATGACCGACGACATCCACGGGCGCGCCGCCGACACCGCACGCATCGTCCTGGTCACCGGCGGGTCGCGTGGCATCGGGCTGGCCGTCGCGCGTCGCTTCGAGTCGATCGGCGATCGTGTCGCGGTCACCTACCATTCTTCACCGCCGCCCGACGGCCTGTTCGGTGTGCGATGCGACGTGACGTCGAACGACGACGTCGACGCTGCGTTCACCGCAGTCGAGGAGCGCTTCGGTGGCCCGGTCGAGATCCTGGTGTCCAACGCCGGGATCACGCACGACGGCCTGCTCCTGCGCATGAGCGAGGACGACTTCACCTCGGTGATCGATGCCAACCTCACCGCTGCGTATCGCGTCGTGAAGCGAGCGGCGCGGGGCATGCTCAAGGCAAGGTCCGGGCGCATCGTGCTCGTGTCCTCGGTGGTCGGGCTCCTCGGATCCGCTGGCCAGGCGAACTACGCCGCCTCCAAAGCCGGCCTCGTGGGCTTCGCCCGCTCCGTGGCACGCGAACTGGGTTCTCGATCGATCACGGTCAACGTGGTGGCGCCGGGGCCGGTGGCCACCGACATGACTGCGGCACTCGGCGACGACCGGCTGGCGGAGCTGACGGCGATGGTGCCATTGCAGCGCATGGCGACACCCGACGAGATCGCCGGCGTGGTGGCGTTTCTTGCATCACCCGACGCCGCCTACATCACCGGCGCCGTCGTCCCCGTCGACGGCGGCCTCGGCATGGGACACTGACCGACCGGTCGGCCGCGCCGATCATGGGTACGCCGGACCCGGTGTGCCTACACTCTCGACACACTCGCAAACCAGGAGAAGACCGTGGATCAAGAACTGTTCGCCCGTTTCCGCAAGTGCGCCGTCGAGGTGCTGTCCGTCGAGGAGAGCGCCGTCGTGCCCGAGGCCAACTTCGGTGACGATCTCGACGCCGACAGCCTCGATCTCGTCGAGCTCGTGATGGCGCTCGAGGAGGAGTTCGACATCTCGGTTCCCGAGGAGGAGCTCGAGGGCGTCGAGACGGTACAGCAGGCGTACGACATCGTCGTCGCCAAGGTCTGATGAACGGCGGCCGACGGGTCGCGGTCACAGGTCTCGGCGTCGTCGCGCCGACCGGCATCGGACGCACGGCGTTCTGGAACGGCCTGCTCGGTCCCGGTGTCACCAGCGGTCAGTCGATCACGATCGACGACTGGGACCCCTCCCCGTACTTCGACAATCCCAAGCAGTCGCGCCGAACCGACCGCGTCGAGCAGTTCGCCGTCGCCGCTGCGGCCGAAGCATTCGAACAATCCGGTGGTGTCGACGCCATCGGCGTCGATCCGGCCCGGTTCGGCACGATCTTCGCGACGGGGGTCGGCGGGCTCCACTCGATCGAGCAGCAGGTGCAGGTCCGCCTCGAGAAGGGAGAACGTCGGGTCTCGCCGTTCCTCGTCCCGATGATGATGGCCAACGCCTCGGGAGCATCGATCTCGATGCGCTACGGGTTGCAGGGTCCTGCCGAGACGATCTGCACCGCCTGCGCAGCAGGCTCACATGCGATCGCCTACGCGGCGCGCCTGATCCGCTGGGGCATCGTCGATGCTGTCGCCACCGGCGGGAGCGAAGCCGCTGCAACGCCCACGGCGCTCGCGGGCTTCGGCAACATGACCGCGTTGACCAGCTCCGGGATCAGCCGTCCGTTCGACGCCCAGCGCGACGGGTTCGTCCTCGGTGAGGGCGCCGCCGTCCTCGTGCTCGAGGAGTGGTCGCACGCCGTCGGGCGCGGCGCCACCATCCTCGGCGAGATCCTCGGCGGGGCGAGCACCGCCGACGCCCACCACATCACGGCACCGTCGCCGGGTGGGGTCGGCGCGATCGCCTGCATGCGTCTCGCCCTGGCCGAGTCCGGCCTCGAACCGAGCGACGTCAAGCAGGTGAACGCTCACGGTACGTCCACCCCGCTCAACGATGCCGCCGAAGCTGCGGCGATCACCGAGGTCTTCGGCGCCGGCAACGTACCGGTCGTGTCGACCAAGGGCGTGACCGGTCACGCCCTCGGCGCCGCCGGCGCACTGGAGGCGGCGGCGGCACTGCTGTCGATCGAGCATCGCCTGATCCCACCGACGGCCAACACCGCGGTACTCAGCGACGACATGGAGATCGATCTGGTCATCGGCGATCCTCGCCCGTGGGAGCCGGGCCCGGTGATCTCGAACAACTTCGGCTTCGGCGGCCACAACGGCACGGTCGTCCTCGCCCCACCCAGCTGAGCGTTACGCCAGGGGTCAGACCCCCGGCGTAACGCTCAGCTGACGATGACATCGCTACGCGTCGGCGAGGACGAAGAGGAGGTCGCACTGGCAGGCGACCTCGTCGCCGACCCTGGCCCGGCCGGAGCCCTTGCCCGCACGCGCCGACATGCGGCCGAGTTCGACCTCGAGGATCAATTCGTCTCCCGGAACCACCTGTCGTCGGAACCGAGCCTTGTCCAAGCCGCCGAAGAGCGGCAACTTGCCGGCGAACCGTTCGTCGGCGAGCACGGCAGCGGCACCGACCTGTGCGATCGCCTCGCACATCAACACGCCTGGCAGGGTGGGCCGTCCGGGGAAGTGACCGGCGAAGAAGTACTCGTCACCGGTCAGCCGCCACACACCCGACGCCGACACGCCCGGCACGATCGACAGCATCTCGTCGACGAGCAGGAACGGCGGACGGTGCGGCAGCAACGACTCGGGGCTGGGGAGATCAGCGGGCATCATCGGATCCAATCTGGTCGGCGGCGGGCGTGCGCGTGGTAGTGGTCGGGAATCGATCGGAGCGCGTCGTCGATCCAGAACGGCTCATCCGATCGTGCGGTGACGACCTGGGCCAGCCGTTCGTGCAGTGCGGCACGGACCTCGTCGGGCGGGGCCGGGTCGTGGGAACGCCACACCACCATCGGAACGCCGCACGAGTCGCATTCGGCGATCCAGCACAGTTCGTCGCTGTGGAACCACTCGGTGAACGGCGTTGCCTCGCAGAGTTCGCAGTCCGGTTCGTGAGGCACCACGACGGTCACCGTACGCGACAGTGGGGCCGGCCGCCACGATGGCGACCGGCCCCACTGCGGAGCGTTGACTCAGTTGTTGCAGATCAGATCAGGCGGGGCAGCTGGCGAGGAAGGCCTCGACGTCGATGCTCGGCGGAACCAGGACACCGTCGATCACGTGGATGACACCGTTGCTCGCCAGGACGTCGGCGGCAGCGACGTTCACACTTGCGTTGAGCGTGACACCGTCGGTCAGGCCGATCTCGATGTTCTCACCCTGCAGCGTCGGCACCGCTACCTCTTCGAGGTCGGTCGACAGCACCGTGCCGTCGACGACGTGGTAGGTGAGGATGGCGGTCAGCGCATCGCTGCTCTCGGGGAGCAGGAGGCAGTCGACCAGGCCGTCCGGAAGCGCGGCGAACGCATCGTCGGTCGGAGCGAAGACCGTGAACGGGCCGCCGTCGGCGAGCGTGCCGTCCAGGCCGGCAGCCTGGACCGCGGCGACGAGGGTGTTGAACGAACCGGCGCCGACGGCGACCTCGACGATGTTGCCGGGCTCCTCGGCCATGGCGTCGGAGGTCTCGGTCATCGCTTCGGTCGTCTCGGCCATGGCCTCGGTCGATTCGGGGGCGTTCGTGTCCGAGCTCGAGTCGTTCGAGTCCGAGCCGCAGGCGCTCAGGGTGACGAGGCCGGCGATGGCGCCGAGTGCGATCAGGCGGGTTGATGTGCGCTTCATGTGGAGGTTCCTTTGTTTGGGTGGGTTCGCTGTGTCGTTCACGCCGCAGCGGAGCGGCATGTGATCTCTACGAACCCACCCGCGCATCCGGATGACGACGAGGCGAAACTTTTCCTACTCAATGTCGCTGCCGGGCCTCCGCCCCACTTCCTGTGCGGGATCGCCGCGATATCCGGGCGGATAGGTCGACGCGAGTTCAGCGGCTGTGGGGGTGCGTCGGCGGTAGGCATCAGCCGGCAGGAGCGCGACGACCGCCGCCATGATCCGCTTGGTGTCGGCCTCGAGCGAGCGGCCCTTCAACTCGACGGGTTCCCCGACGCGGACCCGCACGGTGGGCGGTGACGTGAGGTTGAGCGCGTTCGGCACCCGGCTCGAGCGTGGCCAGACCCTCTCGGTTCCCCAGAGCCCCACCGGCACGACCGGAGCACCACTCAGCTGGGCCAGCCGTGCCGCCCCCCATCGCCCGACGGGCTTGCGGAAGAAGGCCGGACCACGCGGGATCGTGCCTTCGGGCATCATCGTCACCATCTCGCCGCCGGCGAGGGCGTTGGCGGCTGCGTCGAGCGGCTCGTCGGATCCGGTGCCACGATCGACCCGGATCCCGCCCATCGCTGCGGCGATCGGACCGACGATCGGGGCATCGAAGACCTCCTTCTTGCCCAGGAACCGCGCCGGACGACCGCTCTTCGCGATCGTCAACGACATCGCCGCGACGTCGAAGTAGCTGCGGTGGTTCGCGCACAGAATGGCAGCACCGACACCAGGGATGTGTTCCACACCTGCGATGTCGAACCTCGCATAGGGGTACGCGGCGGGGCGAGCGAAACGCAGTGCCAGCTCCTGCACCTCGAGGCCGATCACGGGAACCTTGAGCACACCCGGAGAGACATCGAGGTTGAGCGTCGGCCAACGGCGGGCGGCGGCCACGAGCACCATCCGCGGGTCCGGGTTGACGACCACGGGGTGGCCGACGGCGGCGAGCATCGGCGTGTCGTAGACGCTGTCGGAGTAGGCGTAGCTCTCACCGAGAGCGACACCGTGACGGTCGGCCCACTCGGTGATCGCAGCGAGCTTGCCCGCCGACCACACGAACGGACCGTCGAGCGTCCCGTCGTACGTGCCGTCGGCCGCGACCCCGTACCTGGTCGCGACGACGTCGTCGAGGCCGAGGCGATCGGCGAACGGCTTCACGAGGTCGTACGGCGTCGTGGTGGCGAGCACGATCGGTCGGCCTGCAGCCCGATGCGCGGCGAACGCGGTCTCGGCGAACGGTTGCACCATCGCGCAGAGATCCTCCGCGACCGTTTCGGCCGCCGCCCGCACCGACGCCTGTGACCTGCCCTTGGCGAGACTGACCGCCTGGCGAGCCAATGCCATCGACGGCAACGTCTCCCCGATGGCGTTGAACAACCGGTAGACGAACTGCTCACCCGGCACGGGATCGGCATTGATGAGACCGGCGAGCCGCATGGCCCCGGCGAACACTTCGCCGGATGCGCCACGGAGCAGCGTGCGGTCGAGGTCGAAGAAGGCAGCGGCGCCGGACGAGCTGCCCGAGACGGGTGCCGGGGTGGGCGCGGGAGAGGTCACCGGGTCAGGCTACGGCACGGACGAGATCGGATCCGGAAAACGGGAAAGACCCGGATGGGGGATCCGGGTCTCTCAACCTGGGAATGTCCTCCGGTTTGGGGGAACCGGATGGTGGACTTCCCTTCGAGTGGAACATGGGGGGTGTTCGCACTGCGATTTGCTTGTGAAAGTATGCACGTGACCAAATGATCACGCAAGTAGAACAAACAGATATCCGTTATCGTTTCCAGCGATGGATGTCCGGCAGCTCGCCACCCTGGTCGCGATCGCCGACCACGGCACCTTCTCCGCTGCCGCCCGCGCCCTCTACACCGTGCAGTCCAACGTCTCGAGCCACATTGCTCGCCTCGAGAAGGAACTCGGCGTCACACTCGTCGACCGCGCCCAGGGCGGCCTCACCGAGGACGGCATCCGCGTGGTCGAGCGGGCACGACGGATCCTCAACGAACTCGACGACATCGCTGCCGACATGTCGAGCCGGCACGCCACGGTCTCCGGCCAGACACGCATCGGCGTCATCGGCACCACGGCGCGCTGGCTGATCCCGAAGTTCCTCACGCTGCTGAGCGATCAGCACCCGCAGGTGCGCGTCATCGTGCAGGAAGGTGCCACGTCCTCGTTGATCCCCAACGTCCTCACCGGCCAGCTCAACGCAGCGATCGTACACCTTCCGGTCGACGAACCCGAGCTCGTCATCGAGCCGCTCTTCGCTGAAGACCTCCTGCTCCTGGCCGCCGACGGCCATCCGCTCGCCACGCGCGAGTCGATCCCGCTCGCCGACCTCGACGAGGTTCCCCTGCTGCTGCCACCACCGGGCGCGGCGCTGCGCCGGGTCCTCGAACGGGCTGCAGCCACCGCCGACATCACGCTGCGGGCGCAGGCCGAGGTCGACGGGGTCCGGCTGCTCGCCTCCCTCGCCTTCGACGGGTTCGGTGCGGCCATCGTTCCGGCCACCGCCGTGCCCACCTGGCTCGAGGGGTCGTTCCACAGAATCACGGTTCCCGAACTCCCCCGTCGCGTGGTCGCGTTCGCACGGCGCCGCCGGCCGAGCGCCAGCGCTCCGACGATGGCGGCGCTCGAGACGCTGCGCGAGGTGACCCGTGAGCAGGGGGGCCTGCAGCATGGCGTCCACCCCGACGCAGCAGCGATTCCGTTCGGCCGATCGGGGTGACCCGGCTCCTGTCGAGCCCGCACGTGCATCCCCCGGCCACGCGGGCCGGTACTGTCGCCGACGATGAGTGACGCGTCGTCGTTCGAGACCGCATTTCCGATCGCGGCGCACACCCCGAGCGACATCGCGGTCACGATCCGAGCGCTCGGCGATCGTCGGGTGGTGTGGGCCGAATTCACGTCCGAGAACCCGGTGACCCGCCTCACGTCGGAATCGTCACTGCAGCTTGCTCGAGGCGCCGAGGTCGCGCTCGCCCAGCGCCTGCCGTTGGTGATGGTGCTGTCGACGTCGGGTGCGGCGATCGACGAGGGAGTGCCGGCGCTCCATGCGTGGGGCCTCGTGGCCAGTGCGATGGTGGCGTGTTCGGGCGTCGTCCCGACCATCGTGATCGTCGACGGCCCCGCCGTGTCGGGCCCCGCATTGTTGCTGGGGATCGCCGACCTGACCGTGATGACCGCGGACAGCTACGCGTTCGTCAACGGCCCGACGATGGTCGAGGAGTTCACCGGCATCGGAATCAGCATCGACGAACTCGGTGGCGCTGCGAACCACGGTCGGTACACGGGAGTGGCGACCTCGGTGGTCGCCGATCGCGCCAGTGCGATCGACGCCGTGATCGATCTGCTGTCGTACCTGCCCGACCACGTCGATGCCGCGCCCCCGCACTCCCCCACCGACGATCCGATCGACCGTCGATGCCCGGAGGCGGGCGCGCTGATCCCGCCGACGTCGACGGGCAGCTACGACGTTCGTGCCGTTGCAGCAGCGATCGTCGACGACGGTTCGATGACCGAGCTGCGAGCACGGTGGGCCAGCAACGTCGTCACCGCCTTCGCCACCATCGGCGGCGCCCCGGTCGGCATCGTGGCGAACCAACCGATCACCCTCGCCGGCACCCTCGACATCCCGGCGTCGCAGAAGGCGGCACGGTTCGTCGCGCTGTGCGATGCCTTCAACCTGCCGATCGTCACCCTCGTCGACACCCCCGGGTTCTACCCCGGAAAGGATCTCGAGTGGCGCGGGATGATCCGTCACGGTGCGCAACTCGTGTACGCCTACGCCCGCGCCACGGTGCCGCGCATCTGCGTCATCCTCCGCAAGAGCTACGGCGGGGCGTACATCGTCATGGACTCCAAGACCATGGGCAACGACCTGTGCCTGGCGTGGCCGTGGGCCGAGTTGGCCGTGATGGGCGCCGGCCAGGCTGCTGCGATCCTGCAGCGCCGGGCGACACCGGAGGAACGGGCGGCGTTCGAAGCCGACTACGCCGAGCGTCTCCTCAATCCGTATGTGGCGGCCGAGCGGGGGCTGGTCGATGCCGTCATCGATCCCGCCGACACCAGGATCGAGATCGCCTCCGCCCTCGAGGTCCTCCGGGACAAGCGAGAGGTCCTGAGCGGCCGGAAACACGGCAACAGCCCACTCTGAGCGCTGCGTGAACGCGAGGTGAACCAGCCGTCAGTTGGGTCCGAACCGGGCCGTCGGCACTAACGTGGCGCCGCGGCGGGGAGGAACCCCCGACCGCATCACCAACGAGTTCGCGCCACGAGAGGAAGCCACGTGCCCGACACCATCACCATCACCGACGACCGAACCGGCAAGACCGTCACGGTCCCCATCGAGGGTGGGGTGTTTCCCTCCTCGGCGCTGCGTGAACTCGACCCGGCGCTGTACTGCTACGACCCGGCGTTTCTCTCGACCGCGTCGTGCAAGTCGGCGATCACCTACCTCGACGGTGAGGCCGGCATCCTGCGCTACGGTGGCTACCCGATCGAGCAGCTGGCGGAGCACTCGACCTATCTCGAGGTGGCATACCTGCTGCTGAACGGCGAACTGCCCGACAAGGAGCAGCTCGACACGTGGGTCGACGACGTGACCCACCACACGTTCATCCACGAGAACATGCGCAAGCGGTTCGTCGATGGGTTCCACTACAACGCGCACCCGATGGGCATGTTCGTCTCGTCGGTGGCGGCCCTGGGCACGTTCTACGACGGATCCAAGGAGATCCACGACCCGGCGCAGCGCAATCGGCAGATCCTGCGCCTGATCGCCAAGGCCCCGACCCTGGCGTCGATGGCCTACCGCTTCTCGGCCGGATTGCCGTTCAACTACCCGAACAACGACCTGTCGTATCCGGCCAACTTCCTGAACATGATGTGGAAGATCGGCGACTACGAGGTCGACCCGGTGCTCGAGCGGGCGATGGAGGTGCTGTTCATCCTGCACGCCGACCACGAGCAGAACTGCGGCACCACGGCGATGCGGGTGATCGGTTCCAGCCATGCCGATCCGTACTCCTCGGCAGCCGGTGCCGCCGCTGCGCTCTACGGACCGTTGCACGGTGGCGCCAACGAGGCGGTCGTGCGGATGCTCGGCGAGATCGGCTCGATCGAGAACGTGCCTGCGTTCGTCGACTCGGTCAAGGCCGGCGACGCTCGCCTGATGGGCTTCGGACACCGCGTCTACAAGAACTACGACCCGCGTGCGCGGATCATCAAGGAAGCCGCGTACGACGTGTTCGAGGTGACCGGCAAGAACCCGCTGCTCGACATCGCGCTCGCACTGGAGGAGACAGCGCTGTCGGACCCGTACTTCGTCGACCGCAAGCTCTACCCGAACGTCGACTTCTACTCCGGCC
This sequence comes from Ilumatobacteraceae bacterium, assembly GCA_963710625.1. Classification (GTDB taxonomy): domain Bacteria; phylum Actinomycetota; class Acidimicrobiia; order Acidimicrobiales; family Ilumatobacteraceae; genus Sva-07. Next base: position 203,743 of record CAVQBG010000013.1, read on the forward strand.
TGATCTACCAGGCGATGGGCTTCCCGGTCGACATGTTCACCGTGCTGTTCGCCATCCCGCGCATGTCCGGCTGGCTGGCGCACTGGCAGGAGCTCCTGAACGACCCCGCTCAGAAGATCTCGCGGCCGCGCCAGTGGTACGACGGCCCCGACGAGCGCAACTACGTCCCGATCATCAACCGGTGACCGTTGACGAGTGCACCAGGGGTCTGACCCCTGGTGCAATCGTCAGCGGAGCGGATCGATGGCCGCGTTGAACGTGGCGCTGGGACGCATCACCGCCGTCGCCTTGGCGGCGTCGGGTGCGTAGTAGCCGCCGATGTCGGCCGGCTGTCCCTGCACACCGAGCAACTCCTCGACGATCGTCTCCTCGTTGGCCGACAGCTCGGCGGCGATCGGGGCGAAGATCGCTGCGAGCTCGGCGTCGGCGGTCTGGGCGGCGAGTGCCTGCGCCCAGTAGAGCGCGAGGTAGAAGTGACTGCCGCGGTTGTCGATCTGGCCGAGCCGGCGCGCCGGTGACTTGCCGTTCTCCAGCAGCTGTCCCGTCGCCGTGTCGAGCGTCTCGCCGAGGATCCGTGCCCGCCCGTTGCCGGTCACGTTGGCGAGGTGCTCGAACGACACCGCGAGCGCGAGGAATTCGCCGAGCGAGTCCCAACGGAGGTAGTTCTCCTTGACGAGCTGCTGCACGTGCTTCGGTGCCGAGCCGCCGGCACCGGTCTCGAAGAGGCCACCGCCGTTGAGCAGCGGAACGATCGAGAGCATCTTGGCGCTCGTGCCGAGCTCGAGGATCGGGAACAGGTCGGTCAGGTAATCGCGCAGCACGTTGCCGGTGACCGAGATCGTGTCCTCGCCACGGCGGATCCGCTCGATCGAGAACTGTGTCGCCGCCTCCGGGGCGATGATCTCGATCTCGAGCCCGCTGATGTCGTGGTCGCCGAGGTACCTGTTCACCTTCGCGATCAGCTGCGCATCATGCGCCCGATCGGCATCGAGCCAGAACACGGCGGGGGCGCCCATCGCACGCGCCCGCTCGACGGCGAGACGCACCCAGTCGCGGATCGGCTCGTCCTTGACCTGGCACGCCCGGAAGATGTCACCGGTCGCGACCGTCTGGGTCATGACGGCCTCGCCCGACGTGACATCGACGACCCGGATCGTGCCGTTGCCGGGTGCCTCGAACGTCTTGTCGTGGCTGCCGTACTCCTCGGCCTTCTGCGCCATCAGGCCGACGTTGGGGACGGTGCCCATCGTGGCCGGGTCGTAGGCTCCGTTGAGACGACAATCGTCGATCACGGCCTGGTACACGCCGGCGTAACTGCTGTCCGGGATCACCGCCTTCGTGTCCTGCTGCTCGCCGTCCTTGTTCCACATCTGCCCCGACGTGCGGATCATCGCCGGCATCGATGCGTCGACGATCACGTCACTCGGCACGTGCAGGTTGGTGATGCCCCTGTCGGAGTCGACCATGGCCAGATCGGGGCCGGCGGCGAACGCCGCGGCGATGTCGGCCTCGATGTCGGCGCGCTGATCCTCCGGCATCGACTCGACGGCGTCGAGCACGCTCGCCCACCCGTTGTCCGGGTCGCCGCCAGCAGCGGCGATCGCATCGCCGTGCTTCGCGAAGACGTCACCGAAGAACACCTCCACGGCGTGACCGAACATGATCGGGTCGGACACCTTCATCATGGTCGCCTTGAGGTGCAGCGAGAAGAGCACCCCCATGTCCTTGGCGTCGGCGATCTGCTCGGCGAGGAACGTCCGCAGCGCGGCGACGTTCATCACCGTCGAGTCGACGACCTCGCCGGCCAACACCGGAATCGACTCCTTCAGGACGGTGACACCGCCGTCATCGGCGACGTACTCGATGCGCAGCGTGGTGTCCGATGCTGCGGTGATCGACTGCTCGTTGGAGCGGAAGTCACCGGCGCCCATCGTGGCGACGTGGGTCTTCGACTCCGGCGACCACGCCCCCATCGAGTGCGGATGCGACCTGGCGTAGTCCTTCACGGCCTTCGGAGCGCGCCGGTCGGAGTTGCCCTGACGCAGCACCGGGTTGACGGCCGACCCCATCACCTTGCCGTAGCGCTGCTTGATCTCGACCTCCTCGGGTGTGGACGGCTCGTCCGGGTAGTCCGGGATGTCGTACCCCTTCGCCTGGAGTTCGGCGATCGCCGCCTTCATCTGCGGCACCGACGCACTGATGTTCGGCAGCTTGATGATGTTCGCCGCGGGTGTGAGTGCCAGGTCGCCGAGTTCGGCGAGCGCGTCGCCGACGTGCTGCTCGGGCGTGAGACGCTCCGGGAAGTTCGCGAGGATCCGCCCGGCGAGTGAGATGTCGCGGGTCTCGACGTCGATGCCTGCCGAGCCGGCGAACGCCTCGATGATCGGCAACAGCGAGTAGGTCGCGAGCGCCGGCGCCTCGTCGGTGAAGGTGTAGATGATGGTGGACGGGGTGATCTCGCTCATGGGGGGTTCCTGCTCACTTGGGGTCGACTTGTCTACAACTTGTCTGCACTGTAGCAACCGCGGGCCCGCCGCTCCACAGGAACGCCACCGGTCCGAACCTCTACGCTCGACATCGATGGACTTCGACTGGACCCCCGAGCAGACGGCCCTCCGCGACCAGGCCCGCAAGGTCGCCGCCGAGGCGGTGGAGCGACACGGACGCCACAACGACTCGTGGATCAACGGCTTCTCCAAGGACTTCGCCAGGGAGATGGCGGCCCACGGATGGATCGGCATGACCTGGCCGGTCGAGTTCGGCGGCGGCGGTCAGCCCGCCATCAACCGGCTGATCATCGGCGAGGAACTGATCGCCGCCGGCGCTCCGATCGCGGCGATGTGGTTCGCCGACCGTCAGATGGGCCCCACCCTCATCCACTACGGCACCGCCGACCAGCAGGCCGAGTTCCTTCCCGGGATTCTCTCCGGCGAGACCACGTGGTGCATCGGCATGTCGGAGCCGAACTCCGGCTCCGACCTCGCCTCACTCGTCACGAGCGCAGTGCGCGACGGCGACGACTTCGTGATCAACGGCCAGAAGATCTGGACGAGCTTCGGTGAACTCGCCGACTACTGCTACCTGATCTGCCGCACCGACGCCGACGGTCCGCCGCACCGCGGGATCAGCGAGATCATCGTCCCCATGGACACCCCTGGCATCGAGGTCCGTCCGATCACCGACATGACGACCAACCGCCACTTCTGCGAGGTCTTCTTCACCGACGTCCGCGTCCCGGTCGCCAACCTCGTCGGCGTCGAGGGCAACGCCTTCAAGCAGACGATGGCCCAACTCGAGCACGAGCGCGGTGGCATCGATCGGCTGGTGTCGAACCGGGCCCTCTACGAACTCGCCGTCGAGCGGGCCGACCGCAGTGACCCTCGGGTGCGCGACGAGATCGCCCGGCTCGAGACCGGGTACCGAATCGGCCGCATCCTCGTGACCCGCGAGGTGTTGCGCCAGGCGCCGGCCGGATTCTCGGCGGCGACCAAGTGCTTCTGTACCGAGCACGAGATCGACGTCGCCGAGTTCGTCGCTCGCACGTTCGGCGCGGAGGCGATGGTCTGGGACGACATCACCCGCGGGCTGGTCTACGCGCCCGGCTACACGATCATGGGCGGCACCTCCGACATCATGCGCAACATCCTCGGCGAACGGGTGCTCGGGCTCCCCCGCGAGCCACGCTGATGGCACGACTCGACGGATGCCGACGGCGCGGTACGATCCGGGCATGCACGCTGAGCGCGCGGCGACCACGGTGAGTGCCGAAGTGGCGAGTACCGAAATCGTGAGTACCGAAATCGTGAGTACCGAAATCGTGAGTACCGAAATCGTGAGTACCGTAATCGCGGGTACCGAAGTGACGAGCAATGGCCCGGCGACCTGAGTTCCTCGACTACACCGTCGACGCCGGCAGGCTCGCAGCGTTGCGATGGCCCGGCCTGCTCGGCGCACCCACCGTCGTTGCCGTCCACGGGATCACGGCGAACGCCTGGACGTGGGACCCATTGGCCCACCATCTCGCAGGCGGGGCGCAGATCGTGGCCCTCGACCTCCGTGGCCGGGGGCAGAGCCTGAAGACGCCGGGACCGTACGGAACCCGTCGCCACGCGGACGACGTTGCCGCCGTCATCGAACAACTCGACGGCCCCGCGTTCGTCATCGGTCACTCGATGGGAGCCGGCGTGGCGCTGATGGTCGCGCAACGCCATCCCGATCTCGTCCGCGACATCGTCCTCGTCGATGGCGGTCCGCCCCTGCCCTGCCCGAGCGGGCCCGACATCGACCTCGACCTGGTGCTCGACAACACCCTCGGCCCGGACCTCAGCCGGATCGACACGATCTGGCCCGACCGGGTGTCGTACCAGGCGATGTGGGCCGCCCACCCGGCGTTCGCGCACGGCATCGGCCCGGATCTCGAGCGCAATCTGCTCACGGAACTCGTCGAGGTCGACGGTGGGTTCCGTGTCGCCGTCAGCGAAGCGGCCGTGCGTCAGGACGGTCGCGAACTCCTCGCCGACCCCGAGGTCAGGACCTTGCTCGATCGACACGAAACGCCCGTCACGATCGTCCGTGCCGAATTCGGAATGATGGGATCACCTCCCCCGTCGATCGCCGACACCGAACGAGACCGCTACCCACAGCACCGATGGATCGAAGGCGCGGGCCTGAACCACTACTCCGTCGTCAACAGCGCTGCCGGGGCGGGCCTCGTTGCCGATGCGGTCCGCCAGGTCCTCACCGGGCCACCGGGCGTCCGCCCCTGACCGAACCGCATCGGCTTGCTACGGTTCGACGAGTTCTCGATGGGAGGTCGCATGTACACAACGATCGTGGTCGGCACCGACGGCTCGGCCAGCGCCGAGAAGGCGGTGACGCACGCTGCAACGCTGGCAGCGCTGACCGGTGCGCATCTCCACGTGGCGATGGTCGCTCCGCGCATCCCGGTCCTCGTGGCTCCCGACATGGTCGTCGCCTCCAACGAATGGGGTGAGGCCAGCGAACAGACGACGCGAACCGCACTCGAGTCGGCGATCGCGATCGCCACCGAACTCGGCGCAGACGCCACCTCGCACGCGCTCGGCGGCGATCCCGCCGACGCGCTCCTGTCGCTGTGCGAGGAAGTGCACACCGATCTGCTGGTGATCGGCAATCGCGGCATGCACGGCGCTCGCCGCTTCCTGCTCGGCAGCGTGTCGAGCCGCTGCGCCCATCACGCGGACTGTTCGGTCCTGATCGTCCAGACGACGTGACGTCGAATGCCTCGCCGCGGGCCACGCCACTGCCGGACGCCACCGAACTCGCGACGTTTGTCCGTGACGGGCACGCGTCGCCGGTCGAGCTCGTCGACGACGCGATCGAGCGCATCCAGCGTCTCGACCCCACGCTGAACGCCGTCATCCACGAGCGATTCGAGGCGGCCCGCCGCGAGGCGGCCGGACCGATCCCCGACGGGCCGTTCCGCGGTGTGCCGTTTGTCGTCAAGGATCTGGGCTGCGAGATCGCCGGCGAGCCGCACACGCTCGGCAACCGGGCGATGAAGCAGGCAGACGCTCGGGCTCGGATCGACTCGTACCTCTACGAAGCGACCCGTGGGGCAGGTCTGATCACGCTCGGACGCACCAACACACCGGAACTCGGCAGCACGATCACCACCGAACCCGTCGCCTTCGGGCCGAGCAGGAATCCGTGGAATCCCGACCACTCGACGGGCGGATCGTCAGGGGGTTCGGCTGCGGCCGTGGCCGCCGGAATGGTGCCGATGGCCCACGCCGGCGACGGTGGCGGCTCGATCCGGGTTCCTGCGAGCGAATGCGGACTGGTCGGCCTCAAGCCCAGCCGCGGTCGGATCACCCACGGCCCGTCGCTCGGAGAGGGGTGGGCGGGTGCGACGACCGACGGCGTGGTGTCACGGTCGGTCCGCGACACCGCTGCGATGCTCGACGTGATGAGCGGTCGCCGCACCGGCGATCCGTACTGTGCGCAAGCGCCGGCGCGCCCGTTCAGCGCCGAGGTCGGCGCCGACCCCGGACGGCTCCGAATCGGACTGGCGCCGGACCATCCGGGCGTCACCACCGACGCCGAGTGCGTCGCCGCCGTCGAGCGCACCGGCGCGCTTCTGGAGGAACTGGGTCACGACGTCGAGGTCGCGCAACCCGAGTGCTTCTTCGACGACCGCTTCTCTCGCCACTTCGTCACGATCGTGGCCGTGGCGACGGCGATCGACTTCGAGACGATCAGCGACACGATCGGTCGCCCGGTCGAGGAGTCCGACGTCGAACCCGACAACTGGATGATGGCCTCGATCGGTCGGGCGATCTCGGCGACCGACTACGTCCAGTCGATCAACTGGGTTCACGCCTGGTCGCGCCGGCTGCAGGCCTGGTGGGACGACTTCGACCTGCTCGTCAGTCCGGTGATCGCCGTCCCGCCCCCACCGATCGGCTGGCTGAGCGACCGTGAACTCGGCACCGAGCGGCTCACGAGCATCCTGCAGTTCACGGCACAGTTCAACATGAGCGGACAACCGGCGATCTCGTTGCCGCTGCACTGGAGCAGCGACGACCTGCCGGTCGGCGTGCAGTTCGTGGGTCCGATCGACGACGAGGCACTGCTGCTCCGGGTTGCTGCTCAGCTCGAGGTGGCCGCTCCCTGGGCGGGCCGCACGCCGCCGATCCACGGCTGACGACGACGGGCACGACCGGCTTCTCGACCGACACAGCATCGTGGGGACCCGTGGACCACCATGGTCGGGTGCGTGTCATGACGTGGAACCTGTGGTGGCGGTTCGGGCCGTGGGAGCAACGCCAGCGGGTGATCGTCGACACGATCCGAGCCGTCTCACCCGACGTCGTGTGCCTGCAGGAGGTCTGGGTCGAGGCCGACCGCGACCTCGCGACGATCATCGCCACAGCGCTGGGGTACCACTCGGTGCGGAGCGACGCGATCGGGCGCCAGCCGGTCGGGTTCGCCAATGCTGTGCTGTCGCGTTGGCCCTCGACGACGATCACCGACGAAGCCCTTCCCCGGCGCGACGGCACCCCTGGCCACCGTCGGGTCGTCGCCGTCTCGGTCGACACGCCGTGGGGCCCGTGGCCGGTCGCCTCGACGCACCTCGATCACCGCTTCGACGAATCACTCACCCGCCAGCGACAGACCGCGCGGCTCCTCGAGCTCGCCGCGGCGTGGCGCGGCGACGCCACGACCGACCTTCCGGTCGTGCTCGGCGGCGATCTGAACGCGCTGCCCGACAGCGACGAGATCAGACTCCTGACCGGCCGTCGTGACGGGCGTCCGGGAATCGTGATGTCGGACGCGTGGGAGCTGTGTGGCATCGGCCCCGGATCGACCTGGCTGCGCGCCAACCCGTACACGGCCGACAGCGCCTGGCCCGAGCGTCGAATCGACTACGTGATGGTCTCGTGGCCACGACCGAAGCCGACCGGCAACCCGATCGGTGCGAAGATCGTGGGGGCCGACCCCGTCGACGTCGACGGCACCGCCGTGTGGGCGAGCGATCACGCAGCCGTCGTGGTCGACCTCGTCACGCCGACGGGGTGGGTCACAGCGTGACGACGACCTTGCCGTAGGTGCGTCGTTCGGCGAGTTCCTGGAGCGCCGTAGCTGCGTTCTCGAAGGCGTAGGGGGGATACAGGGGAGGGTCGACGGCGCCCGTGGTGGCCATGTCGAGCAGCGTCGTCATCTGCTCGCGGAGCGAGTCGGGGAACCGCGCCAGGGACGCGCCCCAGTGAACGCCGACGATCGAGTAGCTCTTGAGCAGGGCATGGTTGGTGGCCACCTCGGGGATGCCGGCGACGAACCCGATCACCAGCAACCGACCGTCCCAGCCCATGCAGCGACGCACCTGGTGGAACGTGTCACCGCCAACGGGGTCGTAGGCGACATCGACACCGCCTCCGCTGGCTTCACGCACGAGATCGACCCACTCGGGTGTGGCCTGATGATCGATCACGACATCGGCGCCGACGTCGCGGGCAAGTGCGCACTTCTCCTCGCCGCCCGCGATCGCGATCGTCCGGGCACCGCCAGCGCGTGCGAGCTGGATCGCGGCCGTCCCCGTTCCGCCTGCAGCGCCGGTGATCAGCACCGACTCCCCTGCTTGCAGCTTGCCGCGGTCGTGCAATGCGTAGAGCGTCGTGCAGTAGTTGATGGGGATGGCCGCCGCGGTGGCCGCCGACACGCCATCGGGGACGGGGAAGACGGCCTGGGCGGGATGGGTCACCTGCTCGGCGAGTCCACCACCACCGAGGAAGACCACGCGCTGACCGACCTCGAGACCGCTGACGTCGTCGCCGAGTTCGCGGATCGTTCCGGCGAGCTCACCGCCAGGCGTGAATCCCGGACCGGTCCGCACCTGGTACTGACCGCGGCATTGGAGGACGTCCGGAAACGCGAGACCGACGGCCTCGACGTCCACGAGCACCTCGCCGGCCCGCGGCACCGGGGCCTCCTCCTCGACGAGCCGGAGCTGGTCGGTGGGTTCGCCGAGTTGCTGGAGTCGCCAGATTCGCATGACGCGACCGTACGTGGCGCGACGACGTTCCGGAGAGCCGCGCCGATGGGTGGTCAAGGGGTACCGAGACGACTCCTCGAGTCGACCAACCGCGCGGGCCGGATCCCCTGGAAGCCGGGGCCGGCCGATCCGAGAACATCGACGAGGACGTCCGCTGCCGCCGATGAGTACACGCAGATCTCCCCGTTGACGTCTGGGCGAACGACGGCGAAGTTGGCGATCGTCTGGCCGGTCGCGACGTTGACGTTCGACGTGTCGGGTCGACCCTCGGCGCAGGGATACACCGTGCCGTAGCCCGCCTGGTCTGCGTCGACGAGCGTGACGTTCATGAAGACCCCGCCGCTCGATCCACCCGATCGTGGGGGGACGGCGCTGTAGCGGACCACACGGCCAGCCGCACGGACCGAGCCGTCGGACCTGGTGTCGACGACTCGTCGCGCCGGTGGCACGTCGATCGAGGCGTCGACACCGAACGACACGAACCGGTCCACGATGAGATGCACGGCGGTCGAGGCAAGGATGCAGACGTCACCTTGTGAATCGGGCGTCGCCATCACCAGGTTCGGCGTGACCGACCCTGCGGCAACGTTCACGTTCGATGTCTCGAGACCGCTCGTGCCACAGGCCTGGACCGTCACGAAACCAGAAACGTCGGCGTCGAGCGCGGTGACGTTGAGCGCCACGGCGCCGGTCCCGGGCGCACCGATGCGAAGGCGGAGTTCCGTGTATGCCGCCTGCCGTACGCCGGACGGCCTGCTGTCGTGGAGCCGTACCGGGTTGGCATCGACGACGTCCACCGAATCGTCGAACCGCCCGAACAGGTCGACGACGACCTGCGCAGAGGTGTCGTTGTAGACACAGATGTCGCCACTGGGTCCGACGGGAACGATCGCTGCCGCGGCCACCGTGTGATCACGCACATGGTTCAGGTTGCTCACCTGCGGACGGGGACCGTCGCACGGGTAGGCCGCGAACCAGCCGATCGTGCGCGTCCCCGTCGCCGTCAGGTTCACCGCGACGGCGCGTGTCGATGCGCCGTCAGCGACGTGGACCCGGGTGACCGCTCCGTCGTCGAGGCGGGTCTCGTTGTTCATGACGGCGTTCGCGATCAGGCTGCTGTAGAGCGCCGCTCCGGTCGAGTTCAGGTGGATCGCGTCATAGGTCAGGCCGGGTCGGTCGGCGGCGGCCGCCCAGTCGACCAGGGTGAGATTGGGGTGTCGTTGAACCGCCCGCTCCAGGTGCTGGTTGACGGTCGGGAAGTACCAGAGGTACTTGAGGCCACCCTGCCACGCCGAGGCCGAGACGTATTGCGGCTTCACCTCGCGCAGCGTCACCCAGTAGATGTGCTTCACACCCGCAGCCGTCAGGGTCTCGATCATCGAGTCGATCGACCGATCGAAGCGGGCCGGATCCCAGTGCGGGTAGTTGTACCCGCTGCCGATCACCACGTGATCGCCGATGATGGACCGGTTCGTTGCCAACGTGGGAACGACGTGCCGATCTCGGAGTTGCTCGACCATGTAGGCCGGTGTCCCGATCGTGTTCACCTGCCAGTCCGCCGGAAAGGCCTTCGGGAGCGCACCCGCAGCGCCGAGACCGACCGAGTCGCTGAACAGCGTCACCCGATGCTCGGGTGGCGCCGCAACCGCGATCTCCGCGACACGCGGAGCAACAGTCGCCGCTGCGACCAGCAGCGCAGCGACGACGGTGAGGCCGACGCGGCGAGCCCTGTTCGTATGGTCCTTCATCCGAACCACCATCCCGTCACGTCGAACAACGTCTGTGTGGTCCGATCTGCATGTACACACAACCGTCCTGCCGTCGAGACGCCGGTGGTGACCGAGTTCGCAAGGGTCTGTCCTGCAACCGCATTCACCGACGAGGTGGGCGGCATCGGACCGCACCCGAACGCCACCAGGTATCCGCCGCTGATGGGCCCGACCGTCGTCAGGGTGCCGGTCACCGCTGCGGCGCCATCGGGAGCCGCACGCACGTCGAGCGTCTGCCCGGACCCGTGGATCGGAGACCACCCGCCGATCGCGTTGCGCGTGTCGAGCAGCCGGGTGGGCACGACGGGCACGAACGAGAGCCCTCCGTCACCGAACGTGCCGGTGAGGTCGACGATGACGTCGGCTGAACTGCTCGTCTGCACACAGACCGTGCCCTGGTCCGACGTCGTCACGAACGCCGAGCCGGCGACCGCTTCGTCGACGCCGTAGTTGACGTTCGAGACGCCCGTGGTCGCGCCACAAGGTGCCGCTCGCAGCCATCCGGGTTCGGTCGCGTTCACCACGGTGAGGTTCAACGCGACGGCGGCCGCCCCGACCGGCATCGACACGACGAGATCGGCCGACCGGCCGGTCGCGCGGGTGTCGACGAGCCGTTGGTTCAGCGCGAGCGGGACGAAACCACTGCCGTCCGGACCGCCGACGAACGCCCCCTGGAGGTCCACGATCACATCGGTCTCGCCCCGGTTCGACACGCACACGGAACCGTTCGCGTCGACCGGGGTCACCGTCATCGCTCCCCTCGAAACACCTGAGGTGAAGTTGACGGTCGAGCCGTTCGTCGGCGTCCCGCATGGACCGACGGCCAGGTACCCGTCAGCGGTCGGTCCTGCAGCGGTGAGGTTGAACGCCACCGCCGTCGCCCCCGCCGGCAGTCGGGCGCCGAGCGACACGGCGAACGTCGAGTCGGTAGTGCGGCGCCCCGGTGCATCGTGTCGGGTGTCGACCACTCGAACCGGCGAGATCGGCACGAACGTGCTCGGTTCCGCCGTCGGCGCCGGGAGGCCGACGTCGCCCCCCACGCGGTCGGCACGAGCGAGTTGCTCGGTGAATTGCGTCGCCATCCGCTGCGAACGTCGCCGGTACCCGTCGACGTCGAGGTGGATGTTGTCGGTGCTGCGGTACCCGCCGCTCGCCATCTCCGCCGGCCAGTTCCAGGTGAAGAAGTCCGAACGCTCGCCCGCGATCTGCGCCAGCGCGGTGTTCCAGGCGTCCGCGGATGCACCGCTCCCGCTGCGCTGGGTGATCATCGGCCACCAGATCCGGTGATCGGCACCGATCGTGGCCACGACGTCGAGGATCCGCCGCCGCGCGCACGTGACGTCGGTGAGACAGATGCCGGAGTCGTTGGCCCCGAGGTTGACGATGACGTTCGGCGCGTCCCACCCCTGACGCCTCCACGTGTCGATCCACCAGCCCGCCGAGGTGCTGTCGGTGGTCGGACCGGCCTTGTACCCGACTCCGGCGCGGAAGCGGATCGGACCCCATCCCAGGGCCTGGAGCCGGTCGGGCAGGGTGGGGCCCCACAGCCCGGCACCCAGCAGCACGGAGTCACCGAAGACGGTCACCGGCCCGAGCGGTCCGGGCGTGGACAGGTCGATGTCCTTGCCGATCACGATGCCTTCGGCGCGTCCATCCGGCCGAGCGGTCGCGAGCCCCAACGCGAGCGCCACCGCCAGCACGACCGCGACCACGGGGTGAGCAACCGCGTGGCCCCGCTCACGTGTCCGCTGCGTGTCGCTCAGGTCGACCATGTGCTGGTCGACTCTATTCGCTCGCGTCCTCCCCCACCGATCCTCCCCACCGATTCTCCGCGGCGCGCCAGGGCGTAGCATCGGCGTCGTGGCGACGCTCCGACGAGGATCAGCCCGGTGGGCGGTCGCCGGTCTCCTTCTCGCCACGGTGTTCGTGGCGGCAGGATCGGGCATCACGACAATGGAACCCGCACGGGCCACCGGCGGCAGCGACATCGTCTCGCCTGCTCATGCCACCGCGCCGGCGACACGAGGCCAACAGGTCCGCATCGATCCGGCGTCGAACCACGCCGGTTGCCGCCGCGTGATCGTGATCGGCGACTCGCTGATGGACAACGCTCGGTGGTACCTCCGCGAGGCACTCGATGCGGCGGGGTTCGTCCACCTGATCGACGCGCAGCACAGCCGCCGGATCCCGGGCTCGGTGCGCGCTCCGTACAGCGGCGTCATTGCGGCGCAGCAGGTCCGGGCGACATGGGGCGAGGCGGACTGCTGGGTGATCGCGCTCGGGTCGAACGACCTGATCTTCGGCGCGGGCGATCCGGGTGTGGCTGCACAGCTGATCGAGTCGATGCTCGCCGCCACGACCCCTGGCGCCCGCGTGTGGTGGGTGAACCTGAACTACCACCGGGACCCTGCGTTCGCGTTCGACTTCATCAGGGCGACGTCGAGGTTCAACGCCACCCTGACCCGACGTGCGAGCGCCGACCCGGACCTCGCCGTCATCGACTGGTATTCGCTGGCAGAAGCTCACCTCGAGTGGTTCTTCGACCCGGTGCACGTCGATGCCGCCGGGAGTCGAGCACGGGCCCAACAGGTCGCGGACGCACTCCCCCGCTGAGCGATCCGAGTGCTTGGTCCGGCCGCGGTTCCCGGAGTCCGTACCCGAGCGAACGCTGCGGACGTCATGACCTGTTCCGGGGGACGGTCGGAGTTCGGAGGCACCACCAACCGGCCAGGAACGCAGTGGTCGCGAGCGTCGCGGACGGCAGGGTACGCGGCCCGAGGAGGCCAACGACTCCGGCGCCGACGGTTGCGGCGACCAGACCGATGGCGATCCGTGTCGTCGAAGGTGCGCGCGGCACGATCTCGTGGTGTGATCGCCGGCGCCCGAACGCGGTTGCCCCGGCCAGCAGACCGGTGACGCCGAGTACCGCTGCGAACCAGAGCGGCCGCGTGAACCACCACCAGGTCGAGAACCGAGGCGGCGCCCACAGGCCGACTGCGATCAGCGCCGCACAGAGCGCCAACGCAGTGAGGTGCCACACGTACACCGCGACCGAGGCCTCGCCTGCCCGGTCGAACAACCTTCGCGCTCGTGCCGCAAGACGATCGAGTCCATCTGCGATCATCATCAGCAATCCGACCTGCACCACTCCGGCCACGGCGGTGAAGAGTCCCGGCGGAGTCGTGTTCGACCGCCGGCCTTCGACCGCATCGATCAGAGACGGGTCGTATCCGGCAGAGATCACGAGACCGAAGGCAACGGCGGATCCGGTCACGGCCAGGAGTGCGCCGGTTCGTTGCTCGTGTGTCCACCCGGTCTGCCAGCGCAGCCGCCACCACGCCCCGAGCAGCCAGGCCACTCCCCACGCCAGGAAGAAGCCGGGCCAACCGACCAACTCCGGTGCCCCGAATCCGAACCGCGCGACGTCGAGCACCGCCAGCCCGGCAAGGCAGCCACCGAGAGCCATGAGCGGTCGCTCCACCAGTCCGGCGATCGTGGAACCGAGCGCGGCGAACGGCACGTACACGGCGAGGAACCACAGTGGCTGGGTCGCGAGTCGCCCACCATCGGCGACGACGCCCCCGCCGCCTCGCACCAGGAGTTCGCCGACACTGGACACCGACCACAGCACCACGACAACCGCGCTGAGACCGACGAGCCTGCCCAGCCGAGGCGCCGCCGAGTGCGGCGTCGCCGTCGCGTTTGCCCAACCGGCCGCCGCGAAGAACACCGGCATCGGCGCCAACATCGCCAGCCATGCGAAACCCGGATACAGCGCAAGCACGTTGGCGCCTCGGAGCGCTCCGTCAGGGCCGCGATCGATGACGGCGAGTCCGAGGTGGCCGATCACGACCATCACGAGCGCGCCGATGCGAGCGACGTCGATTGCTCCACGACGTCCCGACCTGGGACGCAGCGCATCGGCGGAGGAATCCACCGCTGGGTCGCCGGTCATACGGACGCCGTGGGGGTCAGTCGGGGCCTGCTCCGGCGTGTGGGCTGGCCCCGTGCCTCCCCACCCACCCGGGTGGCCTGGCCACGGCGATCACGAGGACCTGATCAATCGGCATACGTCCAGGTGAGACCGCCGATCCACCGGCAGCCAGAGTCGGAAGACCCGCCGAGGAGCCAGGCGACGACAAGGACACGCGAGCATGCGGTCGTCAGCCGACGGTCACGGTCACCGTCGCAGAGCCGCACGCCCCGACCAGGGAGCAGACGCTGTAGGTCATCGTGTCCGTGCCCGTGAATCCGGACGCGGGCTCGTACAGCAGGTTCTCACCCGCAACCTTCACGGTGCCGTGCACCGGTTCGACCAGTACGACCAACGTCGTGAGGTCGGCGGCGCCGCCCCGGAAATCGTCGTTCTGGAGAACGTGGATGTTCAGCTTGATGCCGGCCTTGGTGGTTCCCACGTCATCGATCACCAGGACTGCGTTGCTCTGCACACCGGGCGCCGCGGTCGACGGGGGTGCGGTCGGGGGTGGCGCCGTCGTAGGAGGCGCAGTCGTAGGAGGCGCAGTCGTAGGAGGCGCAGTCGTAGGAGGCGCAGTCGTAGGAGGCGCAGTCGGTGCCGGTGCCGGAGCGGACGGTGGTTGAGGAGCCGCAGGAGCAGGGGCGGACGGCGCTTGCGGGACACCTGCTGGAGCAGGCACCACGGCCGGCGCCACGTCGCCCGGTTGGACCGTCGGCACCTCGGCGGAGTCGGCCTCGACTCCGCCGGGGATCGGCAGCTCCGTCGGCTCTGCCCCGCTCGGAAGCGACCCGATCGATTCCATCTGAGGTGCCGCCGGTTCGATCACGCGAGGCGCGGCCGCCCCGGTCAGTGCTCCGGCCGCGACGGCGGCGGCCGTCACCACCGCGGTGGTCGAGGTGAGCGCGGCAGTGAGCGGTACCCGGATCAGGTCGGGGAAGTGCGCGAGAACACCCAGCGGTCCGATGAGCCGACGCATGCGCCCGAGCGAGATCTGCAGGAAGCTCCTCACCAGAGCCGGGTCGAACTGCGTACCGCTGTTCCGGGTCAGTTCGGTACGGGCTTGCGCGGCGCCGAGCGGTTGCTTGTAGGAACGTGCCGCGGTCATGACGTCGAACGCATCCGCAATCGACACGATCCGGCCCGCGAGGGAGATGTCAGCGCCCGACAGGCCGCGGGGGTACCCGCCGCCGTCCCATCGTTCGTGGTGTTGCGTCGCTGCATCGACCCAGCCGCCGAGCCACGGGCGCAGCGGCTCGACGTAGCGCCATCCCGCCCCCGGATGCGCACGGAGCACAATCCACTCGTCGTTCGTCGGCCGACCGGGCTTGTTGAGGATCTCTGTGGGGACCTCCAGCTTGCCGATGTCGTGGATCAGCGCCGCCCAGTTGAGACGGTCGAGTTCCTCCCTGGGGAGACCGATCTCCTCGCCGAGCATGACCGCGTAGGCCCGAACCCGCTCGGAGTGCCCGGTCGTCAGGCGGTCATGGCGGTTGAGCCGGGTCATGGCCGTGAGAAGCTGCTCTGCCCAGAGCTGTTCGGCGCTCTGCGCGACGTCGGGTCCTTTGACTCGGCGGGCCAGCGACCGGAGGGTCCCGGTGCGGAGCGCGAGGCCGAAGCGGCTGGGCGCCTGATCGGGGAAGACCAGCGACATCTTCAACAGCATCGTCAGAGGCGCCAACCGGACGAGCAGCCGCTGAGTTGCGAACGTCGCGAGGCACGACACGGCGACCAGGGCGGCCATCCATGCCCAGAACTGGAATCGGTCCGATGGTGCCGCGACCGCGACCACGACGAGCCGCACGACGACGACGGCGACGACGATCGGCAGGCCGAAGACGAGCGCCTCGATCGCGATCGCCGTCCGACGCCGAGGCGTCCAGGCACTGCGCTGGAGATTCTCCGCCTGCGATGACGCGGACCCACCGAGCGCGCTCGTTTCGATGGTGCTCGACACACCAGGGTTATCGGCGCACGATCCGGACAACTTGATCAACTGAGTGCGACGACGTCTCGGACCGCTCCGTGACGTTCGGCCGTTGTCACCGCGATCTCGCGGGCACACAATGGTCAGAGAAGCAGATCGGTTGGCGGTTGAGGGCCGACCGGGTTGGTCGATGACGGAGGGTTCGACTCCCTCCCCGGCCCTCAAGCGCCAATTCTGTCGGTGAGACTCTCTCCGTTCCGGCGGACTCGCACCCGGGACCCCGTGTCATGTCGTGGTCCCAGAACGGGCCAACCAATCCTCCCGGTCGTGGTCGGCGGTGCCTCATTCGAGCAACCCAGGCTCGAGCGCACGACCTGCTCGACACGATTTCAGCTGCCACCGACGCCGGCCACATCGACCACGCCACCGCGACCCTCTGTGGCTTCTTCGTCCCGCTGGTCGAGTCCGACCATGCCGCCGAAGCCGAGACCCAGCTCGCCGGGCTCCTCAGCCGAGAGGCGGAACTCTGCGCGAGATGCAGGGCCGAACCGCCGAAGCGGTCGAACTCTTCACCGAGTCCAGTCGCCTCTTCGCCGAAGCCGGTGCCGACCACCTGTTGTTGACCGAGGTGTTCAACCTTGCGGCGTGTCGTCTCGACCTCGGCCACCTCGATGCCGCCCGCGATGACTTCCTCGAGACGCACCTGCTCATGCGCAAGCTCGAAGATCACCACCTCGAGCCCGAGCTGCTCAGCTGCCTGGCGACGTCGATGTGCGATGCGGGCGACGCCGACACGGCGGCCCGTCTCGTCGGGACCTCGCAAGCGGCCCTCCGACGCCACGACCGAGTCCTGTACCCTCCGAGGCAAAGGCAGCGGAGCGAACACAGCGCCGACTGGAACAGGCACTCGGGCTATCGGAGTTCGAGGTGCAGTGCCTCGAGGGCCTGACTCAGACCATCGATGATGCCATCGCCCTCATCAGGCTCGGCCCCGCTCCCGCCCCGTAGCTTCGACGCTCGGAAGATGGTCGACTACCGGTGCGCCGAGATCAGCCGTGCGGTACACCCGTCGGTCGGTCCTCGCCGATGACCGAGACACGCTCGCCGTAGCGGCTGTGGGGGTAGTAGTCCCAGACGGCGTGATGTTGGGTGCAGCGGTTGTCCCACAGTGTCAGCGTGTTCGGTTCCCACCTGACCCGGCACTGCAGACGCGGCGTCGTGGCGATGTGTTCGAACAGCATGTCGAGCAGCGCCCGGCTCTCCCACCGCCGCAGACCGGTGATGTGCGACGTGAAACCGCTGTTGACGTACAGCACCTTGCGGCCGGTGACCGGGTGGACGGCCACGACAGGATGTTCACTGCGCGGATAGCCACCCTCGGGTGGGGTCGATCCATAGCTGCCGACGTACGGCATCCCACCGTCGTGAACGGCCGTGAGACCTTCGAGGAACGACTGCATCGCGGGTGACAGCAGTTCGTAGGCGAGGTACATGTCGGCATAGAGCGTGTCGCCGCCGCCGACCTCGGGGGTCTCGGTGATGTAGAGCGCCGACGCGAGCGGAGGGATGGCATCGCAGGTGACGTCGGTGTGCCAGGCGTCGCCCGCCGTGTACGGCGAGTTCTTCGTGGTCTTGACGATCAGCACCTCCGCGTCGGTCTCACGTGCGTGATTCATCGGATGGACGTGCAGGTCGCCGAAGTACCGGCCGAACGCCTTGTGCGAATCCCGGTCGAGGCGTTGGTCCCGGAACACGAGCACGCCCCAGTCGGCGAACGCCCGGTGCAGGTCGCGGAGCTGTTGTTCGGCGAGCGACTGCGAGAGGTCGAGTCCGTCGACCTCCGCCCCCAGATGCGGCGTCAACGACTTCACCTCGAAGCTGTCGTAGGTCACTGTTCCCGCGCGACGTTCGGTCTCGGCAACGGTCATGATCACTCCTCGTTCACCCGTGGATCGATGGCCGGCCCACAGTGTCGGTCGACCCGTTCGATCATGTCACAGCCCCCGAATCCGACCCACCTCGGAGCACGCGGCAGCAACAACGGGTGCGCTTCGACCAGTTCGAGGAACCAGTCGATGACAGGAGCCCGCAGGTGCGGCTGATCGCCGTCGGGCTCACCGCACCTCGTAGACGAAGTACTGCACCTTGATCGCGTTCCCGTACTCGGGATGATGCGGGAGGTACGGCATCGGCTCGGTGCCGAAGGTCCGCTCCCAGAGGCCGTCACGCTCCAGTTCCAGGAGCTGCACGCCGTAGTCCCGATCACGCATGATGTCGTCGCGCTGCGAGAACACGATGTATCCACCGCTGCGCACGATGCGGCACAACTCCCGGAGGATCTCGTTGGTCTCGAAGTACGTCAGCGCCCCGATGAAGTTGACGGCATCGAATTCGCCGTCGTCGAATGGAAGCGGGAACACCTGCATGTCGACACGCTCGACACGCTCGTAAGCGCCCGTCTGCTCGGCGAGCGCGAGCAGCCCGGTCGAGACATCGATGCCTTCGATGTGTTCGTAGCCGAGCTTGCGGAGCGCACTGCCGGTGAGTCCCGACCCACATGCCGCGTCCAGTATCCGACTCTCCACGGGGACGTAGTTCCTGAGGATCGCAGCTGCGGTCTCCGGACCGACGTACCCCCACTCGTCGAACTTGGCGTCGTAGCTGCCTGTCTTGGCGAAGGTGTCGTAGTCGCGCTCCACGATCGCGCTGTCGGTCGACGCGTCCCCGCCCCAGATGTCCGGGGTGTCAGCGATGATGTCCGATGCCACGAGCGCCCCCTCGATTGATCGTCTGATGGCGGCCGTGATTCTAGCGATCGACGAACTGGACTCGCCGCGATCGAGGTCGGGCGAGGGCGTTGCGCTCCGAGGTGCAGACCGCCTCGGTCACCGGCGGCGCGGGGACCCTCGTCCCGTCGGGCGTCGTCCCCCCATGTCATCGCGACGAGCTCGGGGATCTCGCGCAGACGTTCGAGCGCATCACGCAGGCCCGGCTTCGACTCGGGCGAGGTTCCGTCGGCCCATCGGAACGCAACCACCCGGCAGAACTTCCGTGCACGCTGTCGCACGCCCGACATGCGTTCCAGGGCGTCAGCGTTGGCAGTCAGTCCTTGGCGGAGCGGATGGTTCGGGTCCCCCCTGGCGGCGGATCGCCACCTCCGCAGGAAACTGGGAAATGCCCGCGGGCAGACCATGCTGTCCGATGACGGATCGGCGGGAGGTTCAACGTGGTCCTGGAACGGCACAGCTCAGAGCGGCGAGCCGTTCACCCTGTCGGGGATCGTGCTCGAACAGTACGGCGACGGGCTCTACGAAGGGTTGCGCGTCTACTACCCCATGCCTGACGACGGAGGTCCTTGCCGCCTTTCGAGAAGGCAACTGATCACTCCTTGGTGCGGTGGCAACCCACCCGGTCACGATGACCGCTGGCTGCAGCGATCAGCTCTCGAGTCGCTGTGAGTACGACACCTCCGCGCAGCTTCCTCCGAGATGCCGCTCGCACTCGGCATCGGTGAGGACCCTCGTGGCAACGGTCTCGGCCCAGGCGACGAATTCGCCGAGGTCGAGCGGAATGCCGATCAAGCCGAACCACCGCGCTCCGGCGGCGGTCACAGCCGGAGATCGGTCACCCGCCGCAAGCCAGACGTGACCGTCGCGAACCTGCGGTGCGCTCACCGCCAACCCGATGTCGACGGACCACAGCACGGCCATGTCGGGTTCGACAGAGTACGCCAGAAGCTCGGTGGAGAGGTAGCCCGACGGAAGCAGGAGCTGCGACCCGTCGCCAGTGAAGGCCATCCCGAAGACCATCTCCTTCGTCGTGAGATCCGTCGACCCGACCTCGGCATCCGGATCTCCGGCCAAGAACCGCTGGACGTCGATCACGGTGATGTGACCGTCCTCATCTGCAGTGGCCAGCAGTCGCTCGCCGGGAGACACGACCAGCTGCGTGTACCTGCTCGAGAGCACTCGTCGGGCGATCTCCTCACCTGTACGGGTATCGAGAGCGATCAGATGCATCGGTTCGTCCCCTGTCTGCCATGGTCCCGGGCTTGTCGAGATGACGACGACCTCGCCGCCCCTCACGAAGGCCGCCGACTCACCGGCGAGCAGAAAGGTGCCGGACCGGACACCATCGAGGCTCCACAGCTCGTCACCGGTGCGGACGTCGACGGCGGCGATTCGAGGCGTGTCGAACACCTCGGTGTAGAGCTCGGGGTCACCACGCTTCGCGATGAACGTCTCGCCATCCGGCGACACGGCGAGCGGGGACGTGAGATCGCCGCCGACGTCGAGCACCCACTCCCCACGCTCGAGATCGAAGAGTCGGGTGCCGGTTCGGTCCATGCGCGATGTCGCCACGATCCCTGCCCCGCGGGCGCCGTCGACCAGCCCGAACGGGTGCGAACCGAGATCCGGTTGCGCGAATGGTTCGCCCCACGTCGACTGGCCCCACAACTCCAATCGACTGGCGCCAATGTCGTCGAGATTCTGCGACACTGCGACCACCGACTCTGACGGGGTCACGACATGCCGCAACGGGTACCAGGGCGACCCGGACCACATTGACACCGCGGCGTTCCTCGGCAACTCGAGATCCCACACCAGGATCTGCGACGACGGGAACTCGCCCAACGACACCAACGCAGTGCCATCCGCGATCCAGTCCGTGGCAGCGACGCCAGCATGGTGGCCGACCAGTTGAGCGATGACAGCGAACGACGACGTGTCGACCAGCGTGACAACACCAGCCAGGTCGCCGATCGCCAGAAGGCGACCGTCTGGACTCGCTGTCAGGCTCGAGGTGGCGGTGCCGACGTTGTCGGGCAAGTCGACGACCGTCCTCGTCCGATCGGTCACGTCGAGTCGGGTGAGTTCCTCGGTCCCCGCCCACCACAACGCGTCCTTCCCCGCCACCCAGTCGAAGTTCCGAGCCGTGATTCCCAAGTCGATGACCTCGACCGCCTGGCCCGACGGCAGCTCGTGGACGACGACGTTGTCGCGGTGCTGCACGAAGAGGTACCGACCACTCGGCGAGACCTTCGAGTAGACCACGTCGGGCAGAACGAGAACGGTGCGGCCGCTGTCAGCATCCGCGACGACGAGCCGCGTCGTGGACACGTCGCCCCCCGGATCGGCCCCGACGACCATCTGCGGCTCTGCCGGCACCTGGTAGGTGATCCAGGCCGACGTGTACTGCTCGACCTCTGCGTAGACCTCACCGGTGTCGATCGACCGAGTTGGGATGCCCGACGCCGGGTCGACGATCCAGATCTGACCATCGGCGTCACCGACAGCCACCTCGTCTCCGGTCGACTTCCATGCCACGGAGGTGGGTCCGTCGACGTCGACGACGATCGAACTACTGCTGCCAAGGTCGACGATCTGGGCAGATCGTGATCGCTGGCCGGGATCAGGAGCGACCACCGCGGCGAACCGACGGCTGTCGGGGCTGGTGGACACGATCGAGCCGTTTGTGTTCGCGACATTCCACGCAGACAAGCGCACATCGATGCGATGGTCGATCGTCGTCGCGAACAGTGCCTCCATCGCTCCCGGAACGACCGAGCCGGAGCGCTCGGCACGTCTCGCCGCCTCGACGGCCAAGAGCACCGCGAGGTCGGCGTCGTCGTCGATCGTCGCGACGGCATCGACCGCCAGCCGGCGGGCCGTCTCGACCAGCTCGCTCTGCTCGGCGGCCGACCTCAGCTCGTCGGCATCGGTTGCCGCTCGATTCGCACGACCCTCCGCGACCGCGGCGCGGCTCGCTTCGTCACGAGCCGCCTTCTCTTGCGATCGAGCGGCGTCGGCCTGCTGGTTCGCCTCGTTGCGCTGACCCCATGCGACCGCCGCGGCGACCATCGCAACGATTGCGAGCACTGCCACCAGGCCGGTGACGCGACGGCGCAGCGATGTCCGTCGTCGTGCCGATGCATCGCTCGCAGCGCGAGATCGAGCGAGAAAGTCTCTTTGATCAGGTGGGACGGGGACATCGTTCGCCTGCGACCATTCTTCGAACTGGGCCAGCCGTCCGCCGCTGAGCAGCATCACCTCGTCGCGGCCGCTGCGTTCCCACTCGACGACTGCGGCGTCCAACCGTCGTTCGAGGAGCAGCGAGTCACGTCGATCGTCGATCCACTCGGCGAACCGCGGCCACTCGCGTATCAGCGCCTCATGTGCCACCTCGATCGTCTGACCACGCGTCTGCGGATCGCGATCGAACGACAGCAGCCGTGACGAGCCATAGGCCGACACGACCGAGTCGACGAGCGCGCTGGGAAACCCGAGCGTTTCGAGTTCGGTCCGTCGGGCCCGACGACGTGTGTCGTCGCCGTGCTCGCTCACCGTCACCAGCCGCAGGAAGATCTCACGGGCAGCGTTGCGAGCATCCGGTGACAGGCTGTCGTAGACCTCCTCGGCTTGCGCCGTCATCGCTCCCGCCGTGCCACCGATCTGCTCGTAGTCGGTGACTCCGAGCACCTCGGTCGTCCGGCCGTCGACGAGCACGGTGAGGGCGTACTGCAGGAGCGGCAGCGCACCCGGCTCCTCGCGCACGTCACTCACCATCCGGGTGATCAGACCGGGCTCGAACTCCAGGCCCGCCAGCCGCGCCGGTTCGGCGATTGCCGCGGCCAACTCGTGGTCGCGAGGCATCGCCACCGACACGACGTTGGCGCCCAACACCGCGCCGAATTCCGGGTGTTCGAGCGGCCGATCGAAGAAGTCGGCACGCAGTGTGGCGATCACCCGGACCCTGCTCCGTTCGTCACGCACGACCTCGACGAGGCTCGCCAGGAAGTGTCGGCGGGCCGCAACGTCGGCGGTCAGGGAGAACAGTTCCTCGAACTGATCGACGACGAGGACGAGCTCGCTGTCGTCGTCGGGGAGGATGTGCTTGCACGCCCGTACGAGGCCCCGGTCGTCGGCAAGCAACTCGTCGAGCAGGTGATCGGTCGGTTCGACCGCCACACGTCCGAGCGCCGACTCCAACTCCTCGAACGGATACGTCCCCGGGTACATCTCCGTGATCAGCACGGCGCCTGGGACCTCGAGGGCACCGCGTCGGATCGCCGGCAACAGGCCGGCGCGGACCACGCTGGACTTCCCGGATCCCGATGGCCCGATCACTGCGGTGAAACGCGACCGGTCGACGTGATCGACGAGTTCGCCCACCAGCTCGTCACGACCGAAGAAGTCCTGGGCGTCGGTCTCCCGGAAGGCGCGCAAGCCCTTGAACGGATTGCGCACCGGCGCTCTCGGCGACTCGTGCGGCGCACTCACCACCGACGCTCCGAGGGCGAGCCGCAGATCGCGGAGGAACTCGGCGACCCGTGTGTATCGGTGGGCCGGGTCAGGGTGAGTCGCCACGTTCGAGCACGCGATCGATCGCCGGCGGGAGGTCAGGTCGCTTCGTCGCCACCGGTTCGGGCTGCCCGCCGAGCGCCGGCCTCGAATCCGTGAGCACTTCGTAGGCGAGCAGCGTCAGGCCGTACATGTCGGCGGCGACACCGGCAGGCTCTCCTGCGAGTTCTTCGGGCGAAACGTAGGCGACCGAACTTTCGATCGCGAACCCTCGGGCCTCGACGTGATGGGTGGCGATCCCGAAGTCGCTGAGGAAGGCGTTTCCGTCGGCATCCAACAGCACGTTTGCCGGCTTCAGGTCTCGGTGGATCACGCCGTGACGGTGCGCATAGTCGAGCGCCGAGCCGACCTGGTCGAGGAGTTGCATCGCAGCGGGTGGCCGCCACGGTGACCGTTCCAACGCGTCGGCCAGGCTGCCACCGCGGAGCAGCTGCATCACCAGGTACGCGCCTTCGGGGTCGCGCCAGTAGTCGTACAGCGGCGCGATGTGCGGGTGTTCCAGCTGGGCGACATACTGCGCTTCGGCTTCGAATCGCTTGACGAACTCGGTCCGGTTCGCCAGTTCCGGTCGGATCACCTTGATGGCGACCTCTCGCCCGATCGACGATTGATACGCGCGAAACACGATGCCGTACGCCCCGGCACCGAGTTCCTCGCGGAGTTCGTAGCCCCGGATCGCCCGGCCGAACCCTTCGCGGACGTGCACCTTGGGTGTCCGGTCGGTCCGAAGGTCGGCGAACTCCGTTTCGAGACCCGTCACCTCGACCTGGGCGACCTCGACCCGGCCGAGTCCCTTGTAGTCGGCGGACCCGAGTTCGCGCACGTCGAGCTGGAGCCGGTCGGCCAAGGCAGTCGGTACGAGGATCTGCCCACCATGCCCGGACGACATGATCCGACTCACCCGGTTGAGGGCGGGTCCGAAGAAGTCGCCGTCACGCGCAGTGGCGGGTCCCTCGTCTACCGCCATGCGGACCCGAAGTGGGCTCGACGTCCCCCACGTCTCGGCGGAGAGCGATCGCTGCGCATCGACGGCTGCCTGCACCGCATCGCCCGGCCACGAGAACACGGCGAAGATGCCATCGCCGGTTCCCTTGAACACCATCCCGGCATTGGCGACAACCGCCTCCTCGAGCAGCGCGTCGTGGCGGGCGAGCGCCTCCTGCATCGATTCGGCGTCGGTCTCCCACAGTCCTGTGGAGTCCTCAAGGTCGGTCGCGAGGAACGAGAACTGCTCGCCGTCGGATTCAGGGCGATGGTCGAGATCCGACGCCTGCGCCAGGATCTGGGACTGAAGCTGCTGCAACGACGGCGACGGCTCGATCCCCAGCTGCTCGACGAGCACCTCCCGGGTCCGGTCGTAGGCGCGGAGCGCATCGGTCTGACGGCCGGAGCGATAGAGCGCCAGCATCTGCTGCTCCCGAAACCGTTCACGGTAGGGGTGCTCGAGCGTGAGCGTCTCGAGCTCGCTGACCAGGTCCAGGTGACGACCGAGCCGCAGGTCGGCGTCGATTCGGCGTTCGAGCGCCGAGAGTCGAACGTCGTTCAGTCGAGTGATCTCCGGCTGGACCCCGGGTTCATCGGCGATGTCGGCGAAGGCGGGACCATGCCACATGTCGAGGGCAGCGCACAGCTGCCGACTCGCGTACGCCGCGTCTGCCCGCAACACCGCCGTTGCCGACGCGACCAGCCGCTCGAAGTCGATCACGTCGTAGTCGATCGTCGCGGACTGGACCAGATAGCCGCCCGGGGCCGTCTTCAATGGGAAGTCGTCACCGAGTGATCGGCGGAGGTTGGAGACGTGCATCTGGAGCGCCTTGCGAGCGGTCTGGGGCGGGTCCTCACCCCAGAGACCGTCGATCAAGCGAGCAGTCGGGACGACCTGGTCCAGATGCGAGAGCAGAATTGCCAACAACACACGCTGCCTGCGACCACCCAAGTCCAGCGGCGAGCCCTGGCAGTGCAGAGTCAACGGACCAAGCCCCCGAACGACGAACGCTCGACCGGTTTCCTCGACAGCCATGGTGAGACCCCCTCCTCTGACTGTCCGATCATCCTAGGTCGCGGTAAAGAACCGGTATTCCGCCGCTTCAACATGCGTGGCGCGTGGTTTCGCGATCCCGGAACAGCTCACCAGCGATCCATCCGCTCGACGCGACGCGACGGTTCATCTCCGCGACACCGCGGTAGCGATCACTTGGCCGCTACCCAAGCGAGCACCCGACAATCGCGTCCCAGAACGCGACGAAGCCCCGGTCGGATCACTCGTCACCAGGGCTCACGGGGGACGGGCTCGAAACCGGGACCTCTACCGTGTCATGGCCTTGACACTCGGAGACCACACGCACGGTCACGGGTCACGGGCGACGATCGAGCCAGGATTCGTTGTGCATCCGCCCCACCTGACGTGATGGCGGCGAGTGCCTCGATCGGCGTCATACCGGTCGTGGCACTCCCTCTGTCTGACCAGGCGCGCGCTCGATCCGAGGCGTTCCTCAGTCGTCGTCGGCGTCGAGTGCGTCGTGGTGAGCGCCGACCAGGGCCACGACCATCAGACACGGCTCGTCGAACGGGTTACGCCACGCGTGCCGGGTGCCGTTCTGGATCACGGTGTCGCCGGGGCCCAGCTCCCGTGTCGCACCGTTGTCGAGCTCGAGGACGCATCGACCCGAGACCACGAACTCGTAGTCGATCGTCGCGGTCGTGTGCATGCCAGGGTGGTCCGGCTCGAGATGTTCGCCGAGACCGGGAAGCTTCTCGGCGAACTCGGCAAGGGCAGCTTCGATGTCGAGATCCTCCAGCATCGTGGCGGAATCCGGCGCAACGCTGAAGAGCCCGAAGCGAAGTCCACCGACCGGAGGGAAGTAGAGGGGCGACGACGGCGGTTCGCCGGCATCGGGGAAGCGAAGCGGCGCGTCGGCTCCCCAGATCCGGTAGAAGTCGGTCTGCGGGAGCAGGTCGACCGTCACCGGCTCGACGACCTCGTCGCGGGCAAAGACGGCGTTTCCCGCAGCGTCGTGGCCGGTGACCACACGTCGGATTCCCATGACTGCACTCCGTTCACTCGTGGTACAGCCACAGTAGTTCGACGCGAGAGTTCCACGGTGCGAGATGTTGCGCACTGACACACGACGACGTCGTCGCCCGACCAGTCGTCGCCGTCTTCTGCGAACGGTTCGGTGTCCAGCCGGAGCGCTCCGACGACGCCGGGATGACGACGCCGCTCTAGCCTCGGGACGAGAGGAGGTCCAGCATGGGTGATCGACCGGGACCGGTACTGGTGACCGGCGCCAACTCGGGCATCGGTCTCGCAGCGACCCTGCGGTTCGCCGAACGGGGATGGGAGACGTGGGGCACCGTGCGATCGGCGGCGAAGGCCGATGCGCTCACGGAAGCCGCACGAGCGGCGGGGGTCTCCGCACACGTGCACCCGCTGGTGCTCGACGTCAGCGACCACGACGAGGTCGTTGCGCGCTGGCCCGAGCTCCCCGCGTTCCACGCAGTCGTGAACAACGCCGGGTACAGCGAACTCGGCGCAGTCGAGGAGGTCTCGGCGGCGGAGGCCAGACGCCAGCTCGACGTCAACCTGATCGCTCCTGCGGTGGTGTCGTCATGCGCGCTCCCGGCGATGCGCGAGCGCGGCGCCGGCCGCATCGTCATGATCTCCTCGATCGCCGGTCGCGCCGCGATCCTGCCCCTGAACGCGTGGTACCACGCGTCGAAGTTCGGGCTGGAAGCGCTCTCCGACGTCCTTCGGATGGAGGTGGCCGCATTCGGGGTGCGCGTCTCGGTCGTACAACCCGGCTTCTTCAAGACCGGGATCGAGCAGCGTGCCAAGGATCAAGCGGCCTCCCGCGCGTCCGTCGACGGCTCCCCGTACCGACGCGCATACAGCCGGGTGCAGTCCACAACCGACATGATCTCGTCGGTCGCGCCTCCACCGGGCCTGGTCGCGCGGACCATCGTGGGAGCGGTCGAGTCCCGCCGACCACGGCAGCGCTACCTCGTGGGTGCAGACGCAGTGAGCATCGCCGTGGCGAACCCGCTGCTCCCCCGACAGCTCACTGACACAGTGGCGCGGTTCGTCGCCGACCTCCGCCACCCCTGACAGCAGGCGGCGTGGAGATCATCGACGGGACCTGGCGGATCTCGGCCACGAAACAGGCCGCACGTCACGCGACTGCCGACGTCTTCAGGGTCGGCACGAGGGGACTCGAACCCCGGACCTCTACCGTGTCACGGCCTTGGCACCCGGAGATCAATCGGACAGCCATGGGTCGCGGCCGACCGTGAGCGAGGGTCACCCACAGGATCAGAGAGGTCGATCTGCGACGGGCTCGGTCCGACTTCCTCGCGGCCGATCTGATTTGGGAGGATCGCATCGACAACAGCTTCATCCGTGGTGAGGACGACTGGTTCGCCGACGCCGACGAGGCCGACTTGTGGGACTTCCTCCTGCCCAGGGGCGGCGCCACGTTGTTCGTGTCGGCTGGTGAAGTGCTGAGCCAGCGGCTCGTCTCGTTGTTCGGGGTTCCGGTCTCATGGCTCGACCGGATGACGATCGGTCCCGACGGGATGAGCTACTGGTCGAGGGCGGGTCGCTCGATGCTGGCCGTCACTTCGAGCCATGGCGCAGCGACTTCGACCTGTATGAACTCGTCGCTGACCGTTGGGTCGCGTTGTGGAACGGCTCCCCCGACCCCGACGCAGCGTCGGTGTACGTGAATGACGCGGTGATCTCGGACAGCTTGCTCGGTGAGTCCGCGTCGGGTCTGGTTGCGATCGACCGGTCGGCTGGCTCGGGTTCGTGGCCGTCCGTCGGGTTGGTCCCGATCGCCGAACTCCCCGATGGAGGCGGTCGCGCCGCGCACAACGTTCCCTCTGACGAAGACTGGATGGGTCCTGAAGAGCTGAGGCTGGTGATCGAGGTCGACGACGGCTCGGGCTGCCCGGGTCTGATGGCGGTGGCCCCTGGGTTTGGATGAGGATCGCGTCAGTTGGGAGCAGCGTCACCACGACGTCATGTCGGTTCGCCGCTGCTACGACCCTGCCTCGCTTCAGACCGGATGGTGGGACGAGGTGCAGATCCCGAGCACGATCGCCACCGAGCGGACTGGAACGGTCTCGTACGGTGACATCGAGGTCGAGGTGTTCAACGGCATCCCGGAACTGGACGGTTTCGTCCGGTGGGGATTCTCCCGGTTCGAGGCGGCCGGTCTTCCTCTCCCACGGGTGTCGTCGGTGACGTTCCTGGACGCCCGAGCGGCCTGCTACAACCTGGGTGGCCAGGCCTCGACCACGGTGGGGGAGACGAGCATCACACTCTGTCGCACACCGGAGGACAGCTGTCTCGATGACGCCTGCGATGACTGGGTGGCAAGCTCTCGCTTTCGGCCTCATGGACGAGCCCGTGGAAATCGATCCCGAGTTCATTTGCAGCTTCGAGGAGCGCGCCGCCGGGTTCCGAATCCTCACCCGAACCGACCCGATCGCAGCGTGCACGCCCGCGCCGAGCCGCTCGCTCGGCCGTGAGTGGCTGACACCGAGCGGTCAGTCTCGGCAGCGACCAGAACCGTCCATGCGCTGACCATGGTCCCGCATCGAGATCAGCATCCACTGGACCGCCGCCTGGGGTGTTGCACCGGGTGCTTGTGATCGACATCACAGACTGTCGGCGGTGCACTCGTCACGATGGATCACCCAATGCCGACAGGGCATCGGGTGAACGAGAGGAGAAAGGGATGAGGAAGCTCATCATCGCCGGGGCGCTCGCGCTCATGGGGCTGGCGTTGCCAGCGACAGCGTCGGCCCATGACGGTCCACCCGTGGACGTCTTCACCGACACGACCAAGGGCAGCACCGTCCAGCCTTTCGGGGGACCGTGCGGAGGTTCACCGGGTGTCGTCGAGATCGAGTTCAACGACCTGTTCCACGTGACAGGCTTTGCGGATGGCCACTTCAAGGTGGTCGGCAACCAGACAGGAACCTTCGACTTCGAGCCGAATGACCCAGGCGAGCCATCGGGTTCGGGCCACTACCGCAACGGGTTCAGGGACGTGTCGGTGCAGAACGGCGGCAGCTTCTCCAGCGTCTTCGTGGTCAACGGAAGGTTTGAAGACGGGTCGCAGCTCAAGTTTCAGATCAAGGAGACGATCGTCTTCGCGAACGGCGAGCTCCGAGTCGATCGATTCGACATCAGCTGCTGAACAAGCGAGACGATCCAGGCGTGACCCGACGCGCAACCGCCTGCCCTCGTCACCTCGGGGGCGGGCGGTCATTGCCCGACGGGAGTCTCCAGGCG
The DNA here is from genome assembly GCA_963710625.1 of Ilumatobacteraceae bacterium. Lineage (GTDB taxonomy): Bacteria > Actinomycetota > Acidimicrobiia > Acidimicrobiales > Ilumatobacteraceae > Sva-07. Next base: position 233,604 of record CAVQBG010000013.1, read on the forward strand.
GAGGCGGGCAACGAACAAGCCCAAGATCCTCCGTAGCCCCCGTGGGGCAGTGGTGCCCGGCTGGAAGATCGACACGGGCCAGCGGAGCCATTTCCGGCCTTTACGCGGATACGCGGATACGCGGAATCTGGTGGGCACGACGGGACTCGAACCCGGGACCTCTACCGTGTCATGGTAGCGCTCTAACCAACTGAGCTACGCGCCCGTAGCGGAGCAGTACGTTACCAACTCGTGAGCCCGGCCCCACACCTTCCGCTGGTCGGCATCGCTCCACTCCTGGAAGCGGCCGGTGAGCGGTCGGCCCTCGAGTCGACGGCGGCAGCGATCGACGAGGCGTGCAGAGAGGTCGGGTTCTTCGCCATCACCGGCCACGGGGTCGACCCCGCACTGCAGGACCGACTGGAGGCCGCAGCCCACGCGTTCTTCCAGCGCAACGCCGCCGAGAAGTCGGCGATCGCCATGGCGAACGCCGGCCATGCGTGGCGGGGCTGGTTCCCGGTCGGCGGCGAACTCACCTCGGGTCGGCCGGATCGCAAGGAAGGCATCTACTTCGGCGACGAACAGGGCGCCGATCACCCGCGGGTCGCGAGTGGCACGCCCTTGCACGGCCCGAACCAGTTTCCCGAGCACCCTGCCGAGCTTCGATTCGCGGTCCTCGACTGGCTGACGGCGCTGCGACGGGTTGCCGACTCGGTCATGCGCGCCATCGCGCTCGGACTCGGCCTGCCGAGCACCTGGTTCGAGGACGGCGTGACGGCGGACCCCACCGTGCTCTTCCGCATCTTCCACTACCCGCCCATCCGTGACGACGCCGACGATGCATGGGGCGTCGGCGAGCACACCGACTACGGCCTGCTCACGCTGCTCGCCCAGGACCGTCACGGCGGGCTGCAGGTCAAGGCGCTCGACGGATCCTGGATCGACGTCGATCCGGTGCCGGGAGCGATCGTGTGCAACCTGGGCGACATGCTCGAACGGCTCACCGGCGGCCGGTATCGCTCGACGCCGCACCGGGTGCTCAACACCTCCGGCGAGTCGCGGTTGTCATTCCCCTACTTCTTCGACCCGTCGTGGGATGCGACCGTGCCGACGCTGCCCCTCGGGCCCGACCTGCGGACCCACGATCGTTGGGACGGGGCCGACGTGCTCGCCTGGGACGGCACCTACGGCGACTACCTCACGTCGAAGGTCGCCAAGGTGTTCCCCTCGCTGTTCGAGGGCGTCGCGTCGCGTCGATCAGTCGAACCGTAGGGAGATCTCGTTGGCCATCAGCCGGCCCGCCCGGGTGAGCACGACCCGGTCGCTGTCGGCCGGATGCGGGACGACCATGCTCGCGAGGAGTTCGAGTGTGTCCTCGCTGAACGCGGACCGCTCGACGCCGTCGCGCGTCCGCAACGCGAGCTGGAGACCTTCGAAGCGGCGGGTCTCGGCATCGAGCGTCTCCGACGATGCCACAACCGTCCCGTGTCGGTTGATCGCCTCGATGTAGCGGTCGGGCGTGCGCAGGTTCCACCAACGGCGCCCCGCCTCGTGGGAGTGCGCTGCACAACCGAACCCCCGGTAGTCGGCCTGGTCCCAGTACAGGTGGTTGTGGCGCGACTCGTGGCCGGGGCGAGCCCAGTTCGACACCTCGTAGTTCTGCAACCCGGCCGCGGCGAGCAGATCGTCGACCAGTTCGTACTTGTCTGCCTGGTCGTCGTCGTCGGGATGGCGATCGGGCTGCGACGCGAGCGGCGTCCCGGACTCGACGGTCAGACCGTACGCGGAAATGTGCGGTGGGTCGAACGCCAACGCGGCCTCGACGGTCGCACGCCAGTCGTCGATCGTCTCCCCCACCGCCCCGTAGATCAGGTCGAGGTTGAACGACGGCATCTCGACCTCTCGGATCGCCTCGACAGCGCGGGCGACGTTCTCCTGATCATGGGTGCGGCCGAGCGCGACGAGGACGTGCGGCGACATCGACTGCACACCCAGGCTGACGCGGTTGACGCCGGCCGCGCGATACGTCCGCAGCATCTCGACGCTGACGTCGTCGGGATTGCACTCGACGGTGATCTCGGCACCGTCGCTCACCGGGATCGATGCGATCACCGACGCCAGCGCATCGGCAGGCACGAGCGTCGGCGTGCCACCACCGACGAACACCGTGTCCGAGGTCGGGAGACCCGATGCGATCGCCCGATCGATCTCGGCGTGCACGGCGACGAGGTAGTCGTCGACGAGGTGGTGACGGTCGGTCCACGTGGCGAACGCGCAGTACTCGCACTTCGACGCGCAGAACGGGATGTGCACGTACACCCCGAACGTCGCTGCGGCCATCACCCCAGTCAACCGCCGGGGTCGGACGCTCAGGCGGTGGGGACGAAGAGCAGGTCGAGGGCGGCGAGGCGCTCCGCGACCTGGTCGACCGGCACGTCGAGCATCGCCGCGATCGAGCGGGTGTCGTCGCCGCGCACCGTGATCACCCGGCCGTTGAAGTCCTGGCGCTGCACCTGGATGAGACGCAGGTAACGCGCCAACATCTCGAACGGCGCCCCGCTCAACTGGACGAGCTTCGCCACGTCGATCGCCAGCTTCTTGTTCACCGGCGACTGGAGGGCCGCGGCGGCCTCGGATCCCGTGACCTCGCGTGGCAGCAGCTGCTCGACCGGGACGGCGTAGAACTGCGAGAGCCGGTCGAGCCGTGGCACCGACAGCGCCCGCTCGCCGCGTTCGTACGCTCCCAGGACGGAGGCCTTGAACTCCTGGTTGGACTGGGCCTCCACCTCCTGGAGCGACAGCCGCTTCTGCTTGCGGATGACGCGCAGGCGCTCACCCACTTGTCGGCTGTAGACCGATGGTGCGTCTTCGTCGGTGATGGACATGTGATGATCCCGCCTTCGTGGTTTGTCTCATGCGTCGGTGGCGCCCGCCTGCCGACCGCCCGGCACGTTACCCAGGGGTAACTCGAAAACCATAGACCGTCAGCGTTCGAATGTCACGCAGAGTGCCGATGCTGCCACCACGGCGGTCTCCGTGCGGAGAATGTTGGCACCCAGCGACACCCGATCCGCGGCCAGTTCGAGTTCGTCGGGCGACCACCCTCCCTCGGGCCCGATCGCCACCGAGCGGTCGGTCGGGCCCACCGGTCGGCCACCCGGCTCGGCCACCACGAACCGGTCGAGCACCTGCACAGCCTCGACCGGACCGTCGATCGCCACCCGCCGGACGCGGCGGCTCTGACGGCACGCCTCGTCCGAGATTCGCTGGAGCCGTTCGCGTTGGGTGGCGGCGCGATCCGGCTTCCACCGGACCACCGATCGATCGGCGTGCAGGAGCAGCAGCCGGTCGACACCCAACTCGGTCGACTTCTGCACCAGCCAGTCGAGCCGGTCGCCCTTCGGCATCGCGACCGCGATCGTCAGGGGCGCACTCGGCGCCGCTTCCACCATCACCGCACCGTCGGGGGCGAGGCGCAGCGACGACCCGTCGACGACGACCACCGAGAGTCGCCACCGACCGTCGCCGTCGGTGGCACTGACCACCTCCCCGTCACGGAGCCGCAGTACACGACGCAGATGGTGCTCGGTGACGTCGTCGAGCGCGATCTCCCCGCCGGCCTCGAACATCTCGGGCGACAGCAGGACGTGGGCGCTGGTGCTGCGCAGTGATGCTCTGGACCCCACGGCGACGTCAGGTGAACGCCGACTTGATTCGGGTGAACAGCCCTTCCTTGGCGTGCCCGACGGTCTCGCCGCGCCCCTCGGCGTACGCCGTGAGCAGCTCGACCTCCTTGTCGGAGAGCTTCTGGGGGACCTCGACACGGACGCGCGCCCGCAGATCACCCCGACCACGACCCCGGAGATGCGGCACACCGCGCTGGCGGAGCACGAACTCCCGGCCCGGCTGCGTGCCGGGCGGTACCACGAGGTGCTCGTCGCCATCGAGCGTCTCGAGCTCGATGGCGGTGCCGAGCGCGGCCTGCGCGATCGAGATCGGGACCTCGGTGACGAGATCGTGGTCCTCGCGGACGAACAGATCGTGGGGCGCCACCCGGAGGTGGACGTAGAGGTCGCCGGAACGACCGCCGCGCGGACCTGCCGCACCGCGTCCGGTGAGGCGGAGCGTGGACCCCGAATCGACGCCGGCAGGCACGTCGACCTGATAGTGCTTGTCGATGGTGACGCGCCCTTCGCCCCGACACGTGGCGCACGGTGTGGTGATCACCTGGCCGACGCCGCCGCAGCGGCTGCACGGGCTCGCGGTCACCATCTGGCCGAGCAGGCTCTGGCGGACTCGTTGGATCTGTCCGCTGCCACCGCAGTCGCTGCAGGTCACTGGCGTGGTGCCCTCGCCCGCGCCGGACCCGCCGCAGTCGTCGCACGCGACGGGCAGCTTCAGGCCGACGTCGATCTGGTCGCCGAACACCGACTGCTCGAAGGAGATGTCGGCGACCACTTCCATGTCCTGGCCCCGAGGCGGGCCACTGGGCCCGCGTTGACGGCCACCACCGAACGGGCTGCCCCCGCCGCCGAAGAACGTCTCGAAGATGTCACCGAGACCGCCTCCGAAGAGGTCTTCGGCACTCGGACCGCCTCCGCCGCCGTTGCCCCGCACACCCGCTTCGCCGTAACGGTCGTAGCGGGCGCGTTGCTCGTCGTCGGAGAGCACCTGGTACGCCATGGCGATCTTCTTGAACTGCTCGGCAGCGGCCGCGTCGTTCGGGTTCGCGTCGGGATGGAACTCGCGTGCCCGCTGTCGATACGCCTTCTTGATCTCGTCGGCGGTGGCCGTACGCGACACGCCGAGGAGTTCGTAGTAGTCACCCATGGTCGCCCCCATCATGCCGTGAGTTGCGCATGAGGACTCAGCCTTCTTCGATGCGATGGCCGAGCTGCTCGCTGACCACCTCGACCGTGGCGAGAGCCTGCGGATAGTTCATGCGGGTGGGACCGAGCACGCCGACCGAGCCGAGGTGCTCGCCGTCGACCACGACCGGCGCCACCACCACCGAGCACGCCGACAGCGGTTCGACACCGTGTTCCACACCGATCGCGACCGACATCCCACGACTGACGATGTCGCTCACGAGCGTGACGACGACGAACTGTTGCTCGAGCGTCGCCAGCACGGTCCGAACGATCTCGACGGCATCGAACGCGTTCGCCACCGCCGCCGCCCCCCCGGTGAACACCTGCTCCGGTGCAGCCGTTGCCCGCAGCTCCTCCAGTGCGGCCGCACAGAGGCGGTCGACCGTGTCGTCGCCGGTGGGGCTCACCTCGCTGACCGAGCCGAGCACCCGGCCGTCGAGTTGTGCCGACAGGTGGACGCCGGCAGCGGCGAGCTTGAGGTCGTCGTCGCCCTCGACGAGATCCAACTGCACGTTCTCGACGGTGCCGTTGGCGAACACCACGATCACGGTGGCAACGGTCGCCGAGAGCGACACGATCTGCACCCGGCGTACGGGGACGGCTTCGGAACGGGGGCCGACGACGACGCCTGCGTTGTTGGTCAACGCGGCCAGGAGGTTGGAGGTCTGATGCAGCATCTCCTCCAGCCGCCCGTGCGCCGCCGAGAAGAACTCCCCGACCTGTTTGGTGGTCGCCTGGTCGAGGCGGCCTGGTGCGGTGAGGTGATCGACAAAGTAGCGGTACCCCTTGTCGGTCGGGATGCGCCCGGCCGAGGTGTGCGGCTGGACGAGGTACCCCTCGCTCTCGAGGTGAGCCATCTCGTTGCGCACCGTGGCCGACGACACCTTGATCGTCGGCGCCTCGGCGATGTGACTGGACCCGACGGGCTGGGCCGTGGCGATGTACTCCTGCACCACGGCACTCAGGATCGCGGTCTTGCGGTCGTCCAACATCTGGCACTCCAGTCTATCGACTGCCAACCGCCCGGACCGGGGCGCGCCGGATCGGCGGTCAGTCGATCGATTTCAGTCTGCGGAGCGCTTCGTCACGTTCGGCTCGGTGGTCGAGCATCGGCTCGACCGGATCGGGGGCCCAGCGCGCCACGTACGCCCCCTCGGGGTCGTAGCGCTCCTCCTGCAGCGTCGGGTTGAACACCCGGAAGTACGGCGCCGCATCGGTCCCCGTGCCGGCCGCCCATTGCCAGCCGTGGTTGTTCGACGCCACGTCGCCGTCGACGAGGTGCTGCATGAACCAGTGCGCACCCCACTGCCAGGGCAGGTGGAGGTCCTTCACCAGGAAGCTCGCCACGATCATCCGGACCCGGTTGTGCATCCAACCCGTCGCGAGCAGTTGCTTCATCCCCGCATCGACGATGCCGAAACCGGTCTCCCCCGCCGCCCAGCGGTCGAAGCGCACGCGGGCGGCAGCATCGGTGTCGACCGGCATCGCGTCCATCTTGCGGTTCAGGTTCTCCCACGCGGTCTCCGGCCGCCGGAACAACACGTCGGCGTAGAAGTCCCGCCACGCGAGTTCGCTCGAGTACACCGTGTGCGCCCGGGGCCCCGCGCCGGACGCATCGAGGTCGGCGAGCAGTTGCCGGGGGTGGATCGTGCCCCACTTGAGCGCCGGTGACAGGCGGCTCGTTCCGTCGAGCGCGGCGAGGTCGCGGCGCTCGTCGTATCCGTCCAGGCCATCGTGGAGGAACTCCGACCAGCGTTCGTGTGCCGCCGCTTCCCCGGCCGGCAGGGATGCATCGCGCAGCTGACCAGCGTCGGGATCGGGGCGCTCGGGCCACGGCTCGGACACGACCGCACCCGACCCCAACCATCGGAAGTCGTCACCGGGCGCCTCCGCGGGTGGATCCCATCCGACCTGGCGCCACACCTTGGAGAACGGTGTGAACACCGCGTAGGGGTCGCCGTCGCCCTTGCGGACACCACCCGGGGCAACCGCGTACGGCGAACCGACGCCGCGCAGCGAACGCTCGTTGGCGCGGAGCGCTTCGGCGACGGCCGCGTCGCGACGCCGGCCGTAGGGGGCGTAGTCGCGGCTGACGAACACCTCGCCGACGCCGAGTTCGGCGGCCAACCCCGGGATCACGGAGACGGGGTCACCGTGCCGAACGACGAGCCCGGTCCCCGACCGCGCCCGCAGGTCGGCGTCGAGCGCCGTCAGGCAATCGTGCAGGTGGGTGAGCCGCGGTGCACCGGCCGCCGTGAACGCCGGATCGACCACGAACACCGGGACGACCTCGCACCCGTCGGCGCCGGCTGCGAGGAGCGCAGGATGGTCACCGAGCCGAAGATCGCGCCGGAACCACATGATCGATCGACGCGCCACGGCTCCGGTTGTACCCCAACAGCCCGTCTCGCACCCGATCGGCACACGACTTTCTCCCGATCGGGCCGAAGGGCCCGTGTAGAACTTCGGCGCCGGCGCGCATGATCGCAACCACCGAGCCATCGAGGAGAGCCATGCCCGCCGCCGTCGTCGTCTACGAATCCATGTTCGGCAACACCCACGTGATCGCCGATCACATCGCCGTTGGGCTGCGCGACCGACTGGGGGACGTCACGGTCGTGCCGGTGCACGACGCGACCCCCGAACTCGTCGGCGCCGCCGACCTGTTGGTCGTCGGCGGCCCAACCCACGTCCACGGCATGTCGAGCCATCGCAGCCGCGAGGGAGCCAAGGACATGGCCGCGAAGGACGACGACCTCGACCTCGACCCCGATGCCGAGGGGCCGGGCCTGCGCGACTGGTTCGACGAGATGCCCACCGGACAGTCCGGTCCGGCCGCCGCGTTCGACACCCGCGTCCACGCGACCACCTTGCTGACCGGTCAGGCCTCGAAGGGGATCGCCAAACGACTCGGCCGCCACGGCTTCGAGCTCGTCGGCGAGCCCGAGAGCTTCTTCGTCGACAAGGAGAACCACCTCGAAGCCGAGGAGGCCGATCGGGCGTCGGCCTGGGGCCGGCAGCTCGCCGACTCCCTTCAGGCGGACTGAGCAGCGTTCGATCGCAACCAGATCGGCCGGCCGGTCCAGAGTCGCTCGACGCGGTAGAACGGCGCGAAGGCCACCAGGAACAACGGGTACGGGAAGACGATCAGCATCGTCGCAGCGATGCCGGCGTGGAGCAGCCAGACGGCGACCACCCAGGCCGTCCTGATCCGACCGCCGAGGAGTGCGACGGGTGCGGCCAGTTCGACCAGAATTGCGAACGCGGCCGCAGGCGTCCACGCCCACGAGGCGCGTACCGCCCAGCGGGCGACCGGCGAGGCGTCGCCGCCGAGCAGGCGGAGCCGTGCCGCGGAGTACGCAACGTGGTTCCGCAGTGTGTCGCCGACGATCCACTCCACGCCGCCGTAGCGCAGCTTGGCGAGTCCCGTGATCACGTAGGTGATCACGACGATCAGCGCGGCGAGTGCGATCGGCCAGCCGTACGCAGTCGCCTCGCGATCGGTCGGCCGTCGCCCGGCTCGGGCATCGAGCGACCAGCGATCGGCAGCGGGCGCCAACGAGACGACGATCAGGTGCAGCGCCACCAGGTTCTCGAAGTGCAGGAGCTGACCCCACGAGCTGCGATAGCTGCCGAGCGCGAGGAAGCCGACGGCGAACACCGGGCCGAGCAGTCGGAACCGCCACCCGAGCGTGTACGCCGCACCGGACGCGAGCGTGACGGCGATCGCGACGAGGATCACCGCGTCGGGCACCGGCGCACCGAGCGGGGCCACAGCGCCGACGCCGTCGAACCCGGACTCCCGCTCGGTCAGCTGCACGAACACCGGCAGCCGGACGACCATGTACACGAGCGTGAACGACCCGGTCAGGATCCGGAGCATCGCGAGGCGCTCGGGTGGGGCCGTCGCATCGACGACCCTCCAGAGTGGCACCGGACGACCTGCCGTCGCCGCAGGCTCGACGACGGTCATCGTGGGACCTCGCAGCGGGCGTGGACCGTGCGGTCGACGAGGCTGGCGCCGCCCTCGACCTGCGCGACCACGTCGTGGCGCTCCACGACGACCTCGATCGCAACGGTCGCGGGCGGGAGCCCGTCCCATCGGGCCGCCCGCTCGGCGATGTCGGCGCACCGCCGCCCAGCACGCCCGTCGCCGATTGCGTCGCGCAGCTCGCCGGCGACGACGAGCGGGTCGTCGCTCTCGCCGATCACGCCGAGCGTCAACGTCGAAGCGCCACCCTCCGGGTCGACTGCCTGCGCCGTCGCGAACGAGACCTGGTCACCACGGGCGCTGGAGTACATCGGGTAGGTGGACAGCGGGAACCCGTCTCGATCGAGCGCGACCGGCGCGACGAGCGCAGCAACGACGGTGGCGGTCACCAGGATGCGGCCGCGACGATCCACTCCACCAGCATGACGCGGGCAACCCCGTCTGGGCACCGCGGATCAGGCGGGACTGATCTCGTCGCCCACGCACGCCACGCCGACGTGGACCACGACCGCACAGATGCCGCGGAGCGGAGGTCCTCGCCGGAGTTGATCCAGCGGGCGACAGAGCCGATTCAGCTGGCCGGCGTGAGTTCGGCGACCGGCTGGGTGCGGGCGCGCCACAGCGGAGCCGCGACCGCGACGCACACCAGGCTGATCACGCTGCTGTACGCCAGTGCCCATTCGGCGCTGACGTTGTCGGCGATCAACCCCGTGAGCGGCCCGCCGATCGGCGTCGATCCCAGGAAGGCAACCGCCTGGAGCGCCAGCAATCGACTGCGCATGTCCGGCGGACACTCCTGCTGGACGATCGCGTTCGCTCCCGCGATGAACCCCGCGCTCCCCAACCCGAACGGCACCGCCCACACGAAGGCGAGCGCCAGGCTCGGAGCCCACGCCAGCCCGAACCCGGCGAGCGCCATGGCGACCAACGAGCCGAAGAACCAACGCATCGTGACCTGATGGTGTCGAGCGGTGAGCAACGAGCCCGTCAGCGAGCCGAACGACATGACCGCCAGCACCAGCCCGAACACGGCCTCACCGCCCCAGCGTTCGTCGGCCAGCTTCGGGAGGACGACGGCCTGGTTGAAGGCCACCGCGCTGACGATCACGAGCAACGAGTAGATGATCGCCATGTCGCGACGTCCCGCCACGAAGTGCAACGCCTCGCGGATCGGCTTGCCTCCCTTCGGACGCCGGGGCATCGGGAACATCTCCTCGCGACGGATCGCGACCAGCGAGAAGATGATCGCGAAGAAGGTGAGGCCGTTGAAGATGAAGCACCATGCGGTGCCGATCGTGGCGACGAGGCCTGCGGCCATCGCCGGACCGAAGATCCGCGAGCCGGTCATCACTGCCGTGTTCAGCGATGTCGCATTCGGGATGTCGGGCGTGGGCACCAGTTCCGTCACCAGACCGCGGCGCGCCGGGTTGTCGAACGCAGCCACGATCCCGAGCACCAGCGACAGGCCGTAGACGAGCGGCAGCGTCACCAGCCCCGCCAGGTCGAGGGCACCGAGGAGCAGGGCCTGCGCGGCCAGGCCGCTCTGGGTGATGATCGCCATCGTCCGCTTGTCGTAGGTGTCGGCGATCACGCCGGCCCATGCTCCGAGCAGCAGCATCGGCAGGAACTGCGCAGCGACGCTGATGCCGACCGACGTCGCCTCGCCGGTCAGGCGGTACACGAGCAGCGACATCGCGGTCATCTGCAGCCAGGTGCCCACATTGGAGATCGCCAAGCCCGAGAAGAAGAGTCTGGCGTTGTGGTACTGCAGCGAGCGGAACGTCGTCGACACCGCCGACCATCGTTACCGGTTCGTCACCGCACTGTCCGACCGAGCGATCACGTCAGTCGTCGGATTGCAGCGCGGTTCGGACCCCTGCTGCAGCCGTCAGTCGTCGAGCTTGAGGGCGTTGATGAAGACGTCGCCGGGAACTTCGACACGGCCGATCGACTTCATCTTCTTCTTGCCCTCCTTCTGCTTCTCGAGCAACTTGCGCTTGCGCGTGATGTCGCCGCCGTAGCACTTGGCGAGCACGTCCTTGCGCTTGGCCTTCACGGTCTCGCGGGCGATCACCTTGCCGCCGATCGCGGCCTGGATCGGCACGTCGAACATCTGGCGTGGGATCAGTTCCTTGAGCTTCTCGCACATGCGGGCGCCGTACTGGTAGGCCGAGTCGCGGTGCACGATCGTGCTGAACGCGTCGGCCGGCAGACCGTTGAGGAGCAGGTCGACCTTGACGAGGTTCGACGGCCGGTAGCCCGACAGCTCGTAGTCGAGGCTGGCGTAGCCCTTCGTACGTGACTTCATCTGGTCGAAGAAGTCGATCACCACCTCGGCGAGCGGGACCTCGTAGACCAGTTCGACCCGTTCGGGCGACAGGTAGTCCATCTTCTTCATCTCGCCACGTCGACTCTGGCAGAGATCCATCAGGGCGCCGGTGTAGTCGGTCGGGCTGATGATCGAGATCTTGAAGAAGGGCTCCTCGATCGTGGCGATGCGCTGCGCCTCTGGCATATCGGCGGGATTGTCGACCAACTCGATCGTGCCGTCGGTGCGCGTCAGCCGGTACTCGACGCTCGGTGCGGTGGCGATGAGCGCAAGACCGAACTCCCGCTCGAGTCGCTCCTTGACGATCTCCATGTGCAGCAACCCGAGGAAGCCGCAGCGGAACCCGAAGCCCAACGCACCGGACGACTCGGGCGCGTAGGTGATCGACGCGTCGTTGAGCTTGAGTTTCTCCAGCGACTCGCGAAGGTTCTCGAAGTCGTCGCCGTCGATCGGGAACAAGCCCGAGAACACCATCGGCTTCGGGTCGCGGTAGCCGGGAAGCGCGTCGGCCGAACCGCCCGATGCCGACGTGACCGTCTCACCCGAGCGGGCATCGCCGACGTCCTTGATGCCAGCGATCAGGTAGCCGACCTCGCCGGGGCCGAGCTCCTTGACCGGGGTGGGAACCGGCTTGCGGACGCCGATCTCGATCGCCTCGTGATTCGCACCGGCCTGGATGAACGTGAGCTTGGAGCCCGAGTGCATCGTTCCCTGCATGATCCTGATGCTCGACACCACACCGCGGTACTGGTCGAACTGCGAGTCGAAGATCAGGCCCTGCAATGGCGCGTCGGGATCGCCCGTGGGTGCCGGAATTCGTTCGATGACGGCATCGAGCAGGTCGGGAACGCCCTCACCGGTCTTGGCCGACATGCGGATGATCTCGTCGGCGGGGATGCCGAGGATCTTCTCGATCTCGCCGGCGTAGCGATCGGGGTCGGCCGCCGGCAGGTCGATCTTGTTGAGCGCGGCGACGATCTCGAGGTCGTTCTCGAGTGCGAGATAGCAGTTGGCCAGGGTCTGGGCCTCGATGCCCTGGGCGGCGTCGACGACGAGCACCACGCCCTCACACGCAGCCAGGCTCCGGCTGACCTCGTAACCGAAGTCGACGTGGCCGGGCGTGTCGATCAGGTGGAAGACGTGGCCCTTCCAATCGACACGGACGTTCTGTGCCTTGATCGTGATCCCGCGCTCGCGTTCGAGATCCATCGAGTCGAGATACTGCGAGCGCATGTCACGCGCATCGACCGCGCCGGTGATCTCGAGGATCCGATCCGACAGCGTCGACTTGCCATGGTCGATGTGCGCGATGATCGAGAAGTTGCGGATGCGGGCCAGATCCATGACCGACCCCACGCTATCTGGGCCCGTTGCCGCTCATCACGGCACGTTGCCGCTCAACGGAGCCCGCCGATAGAGTCCCAGGGCTGTTCAGAGGGGCATCGGGCCCCCGGACACGACGATCGACGGAAAGCACAGGTTTCGAGGCCATGGCCAACATCAAGAGCCAGAAGAAGCGGATTCTCACCAACGAGAAGCGCCACGAACGCAACAAGGCCGTCAACGCCGAGGTGAAGACGCGCACCAAGCGCGCCACCGAGACCATCGGCACCGACGACAACGCCGAGGCCGTCCGCCTCGCCGTCAAGCGCATCGACAGCGCTGCGTCGAAGGGCATCCTGCACAAGAACGCCGCGGCCCGCAAGAAGAGCCGCCTGATGAAGAAGGTCAACGCCGCCAGCTGACCTCCCGAACACCCCGAAAAATGCCGGAATCTGGTCGCTGAGCGACCGATTTCCGGCATTTTTCTGGTTTTCGGGGCCGTTGTGTCGGGGCGTCAGCGGCGGAGTTTGGAGAGGCGGGCGACGAGCACCTCCATGACGAGCTCGGGCTCGAGGTCCTTCGCGCCACGCAGGTCGAGGTCGGCCTGGGCCAGCAGTTCGATCGCCCGTTTCGTCGACGCCGAGCCGAGCCGGTTGTAGGTCTGCATCGCCTTCTTGGCCGGGAACGCCGACTTGATCCCGGTGGCCGCCATCGCGTCGGCCTCCGAGCGGGCACCCACGCCGTCGAGCTTCGCGAGGTTCGCAAAGTGGTTGTGCACGATCGCCATGATCTGCAGCGGATGGCGACCACCGGCATGCATCATCCGGCCGAGCAACGTCAGCGCCTTGGTCGTGTCACCGGCGTCGATCGCATCGGTGAAGTCCCAGGGCGGAACACCTCCGGCCTCGCCCAGGAACGGCTCGACGTCGGCGAACGTGAGCACGTGGTCGGCGCCGTAGGTGCTGGTGAGCGTCGCGAGGATCCCGTCGAGGCGGCCCGCGTCCTCGCCCAGCCACTGCCCGAGCTGTGCCGCGGCGTCCGGCTTGATCCGCAGCCCGGCGGCGGCGATGTGATCGGAGATCCAGCCCTGACGGTCCTTCGGCCGAGTCGGCGGTGAGGTGTTGGTGACCGTGCCGACCGCCTTGACCGCATCGCCGAGCTTCTTCGACACCGACCCTCCGGAGACGACCAGCACGAGATCGGACGAGTCGAGCGGGTTCGCGAGGTAGGCGAGCAGCGGCGTCAACTCGTCGGCGGCGAACCGGCCGACGTCGCGGGCCACCACCACCCGCTTGTCGGTGAGGAACGACGGTGTCTGTGCGGCGTCGACGACCAGGCGCAGTTCGTAGTCGTCGCTGTCGAACTCGTCGACCATCATCGATCGGTCGCCGTCGCCGACGAGGTCGTCGACGAGTTCGTGCACCGCTGATCGCAGGATCGACTCGTCGTTGCCACTGAGGAGGTGGGTCGCCATGGAGACCCCGATTCTTACCGCATCACCCGCCGCATCGCCTCACGATCGACGGAACCTGCCCCAGCCGACCAGCACCGAGACGATCAGCGCCACGACCGCCCACCCCACCCACGACCATGGCGGCTCGGGTTCGAGGCGGGATCCGAGGATGGCGACCGTGTCGACCCACCGGGTCCCGAGCCGGACCGGGAACATCAGCACCGGCGCGATCCCTGGTGCCACCCCGGCCAGCAGGCCCGCCGGCAGGCCGTAGAGCATCACCATCCCGGCGACCGGGACCGCGAGCAGGTTGGCGACGATGCTCACCAGCGGCAGACGTCCGATTACCAGCACGCTCGGCAGCACCACCCCGACCTGCGCTCCGAGCGTGATTCCCAGCGGCAGTGCAACGATGCCGAGACCCCCCAGTCGATCGGCGAGCCACGGCCCGACCGTGCACACGCCCGCCGTGGCGCCGACCGAGAGCCAGAACCCGACCGACCACCCGAGGAGGGGATCGACGAGCAACAGACCGATCACGGCGACCGCCAGGATCCGCACCGGCGAACGTTCGCGGCCCGTGGTGAACGCGAGCGCCGACAGTCCGGCCATCACGCCGGCGCGCAGGATCGACGGTTCGACCCGGGTGAGCACCACGAACCAGGCGATCACCCCGAGCGTCGCCACCAACCGCGGCCAGGGACGCAGCCGAACCAGCAACGGACCACACGCAGCCAGCACGAACGCGACGTTCTGTCCGGACACGGCAGTGAGATGGGACAGCCCGCTGGCACGGAACCGATCGATCATGTCGCGTGGCTGGTCGCGGTCGTCGCCGATGACCAGGCCGCGGTAGAGCGCCCCGTACGGCTCGGGGATCGTGGCGGCCGCCCGCTCGATCGTCGATCGGACACGGTTGGAGGCGCGGGCGACCGGTCCGCCCGGGTCGACGTCGGCGGCCACGTCGAGCTCGAAGACGCCCACGACGTGCTGCCAGGCCACCCGGTGCGCCCGCTCGGGATCGAGGGCTCGCCGTTCGCCACTCGTCTGGACCCACTCGCCGCCGCGCCAGCGCATCACACGCTGCTGTCGGGCTCGGCCACGCGCCCACGTCTCGAACCGCTCGCCCTCGATCTCGACGATCACCCGCGTGCTCGACTGGTACGGCTGGGGATCGTCGACGATGCGAGCCCACCCGACATACGCGCCGAGCTGGTCCGGAGCGAGGTCGGCCCAGCTCTGCTGGGAGCGCAGCGCCCCGGCCGTCGCCAACAGCACGGCGAGCAACAACCAGACCAGCGCGATCCGCCGAATCGACCGCACCGTCACGACGATCACGAACGCCACCCCGACCACCGCCGCCGGGCGCACGAGCCGGACGCCGAGCGCCGTGACGACCGACAACGCCACGACCGCCACATCGGTGACGACGCCGACGTCCGCGGAGGGATGCACGGCGGACGCCCCGGAATCGTCGTAGCCTGACGGGCTCGTGACGTCGTTCACCCCCGTTCCGCCCGGCGCCCGCCCCTCGCCGTACGACGCCCCATCCGGCGCGCCGCTCACCGAGGGCCCCCGCTGGTATCGCACGCGCATCCGTCGATGGGGGCCACCGCTCGGTCTCCTCGTCCCCGGCATCGTGGGTGCGATCGCCTACCTGGCGCTGCGATGGTCGGATGCCGCATGGAGTGGTGCCGTCGGCCTGATCGGCGGCGTGTTCGCCGCACCCGGGCTGCTGCTCGTCGGCGCACCCTTCGGCGAGCGCAGTCTGTATCCCCCGGCGGTGGTTGCGTCGGGCGTGCTGTGGGTGCTGGTGGGACTGCTGGCGTCGCGCCGAGCGACCCGCAATCCGATGGCGACGTGGTCGGACTACTGGCGCCACTTCGCCTGGATGTGCGGTGGCATCTGGGTCGGTTGTGGCCTGGCGCTGGGCATCGCTGCCTTCGTGATCTCCGAGTCGCTGATCTGATCGACAGCAGCTCCACGGCCGTCACCGTCACGGCGATCACGTCGTGACGAGGTCGCGCAGGGCAGCGAGCTTGGCGGGACCGATGCCGGGCACGCGGTCGAGATCGTCGACGTTCACGAACGGGCCGTTGCGTTCACGCTCGGTGACGATCGCCGTGGCCGTCGCCGGCCCGACGCCGGGCAGGGTCTCGAGTTGCTCGACGGTGGCTCGATTGACATCGATCGGACCGACGGGCTGCGCGCCGTCACCGGCGCCGACGGGGGCGACCCCGACCACCTCCTCCCCCACCGCGGGAACGTACACCCGGGTGCCGTCGACGACGACCGCAGCGAGATTGAGCGCGTTCCAGTCCGCGTCGGGGGCGGGCCCGCCGGCGGCGACCACGGCATCGCGCACGCGCGCCCCGGAGCGAGGACGTAGACCCCGGGAGCGACCACCGACCCGGCGACGTGCACCAGGACGGGCGCAACCGGCGCCCCGGCCGTCGGAACGACCGACGACCCGCTACCGGCGTCGGGCTCGGTCGTGGTCGCGACGGCGATCGCGAGCGACGCCTCCGTCGGGGGTGGTGGTGTGCGAACCAGCCAGTACGAGCCGGCGCACACGACGACGACTGCAACCGACGATGCCACCAGCCTCGACACGCCGAACCAGGTGATCCAGGCACGCGCCCGTTGCGCCGGCGACGCCGCAACGTCGGGTCTCGACAGGGGTTCCACGATCGACCTCCTCGACCGTTCGGTGCGCAACGCGCAACGTCAACAGGAGGGAGTCGGTGCGAGCAACGCTACCGGCGCTGCCGCAATTCAGTCGAGCGTTTCAGGTCGGCGGGCCGGAGGAGGCGGCTCGCCAGAACGCGCGGTAGCTGGGGTACTCGAGTGCCTCGGTCACCCAACCCGAGCGCACGAGTTCGTCGTGCAGTCGCGGCAGGTTGCGCCACGGCACGCCCATGTCGACGTGGTGGGCCAGGTGCCAGCCGGTGTTGTACGGCACCATCCAGTAGCGGGCGAGACGACTCTGGCGGATCACGTGGGTGGTGAGACGACGATCCCTGGAGCGGACCATGCCGCCGTGCTCGGCGATCGCCCGCAGGCGATTCGACACCTTCCACAGCGTCGCCCACGACACGATCCACACGACGTACGCCAGCGGGCGCATGAACAGGATCGACGCGCCCAACATCACGACCTGCACCGCGAGGATCTGCTTGGCCTCGGTCTGCCCGCGGCGCAGCGCGTGGTACAGCGAGCGGAAGTTCTTGTAGCCGCTGATCCCGAGCGCGTCGCGCTTCAACTTCCTGCGCCACGAGTCGGCCGGCACGGGGTACCCCGAGTAGAGCGCCAGGTCGGGCTCGTCGGGGCCCATCTCGTCGCGATGATGGGCGAAGTGCGCACGGCGATAGGCGAGCATCGCCTGATAGGTCGGATACGCGAGCAGCCAACGGCCGACGGTGTCGTTGGCCCGACGGTTGGTGAACAGCAGCCGGTGCGCCGCCTCGTGGGCGAGGATGTTGAGGCACACGTGGCCACGCACCATCAGCACGAACGCCAGCAGGTACGACCACCAGGTGTTGATCCACGCCGCTGCGATCACGACGCCGAACGACTGCAGGAGCGTGCTCGTGACCGCGACCACGTTGCGGGGGTTCGAGATGCGCCGGAGTTCGTTGCGCAGCGGCGGGAGGGGCTTGCCGCGTTCGTTCAACCGATCGGTCGGCAGCACGTCCGGCAGCGCGTCGGCCGCAGGAACCATCGTCCTCGGCATCTGCGGAACTGCCGGAGTCGCCATCTGGGTCATGCGTTCATGTTACACTCCTTGTTCGCTGTGATCAATCCACGTATTGCCTCGTCGGCGGTCGAGCAGGATCTCCGGCCGCTGAGTCCACGGTCGATCGTGTTGTCGGTGCTGCTCGGCTCCCATCCTCCCTCGATGCCCGTGGGGCGGCTCCTGGCGTTCACCTCGCTCTTCGGCATCACCGACGGCACGGTGCGCACCGCGCTCTCCCGGATGGTGGCGGCGGGCGAGCTCGCGAACGACGACGGGACGTATCGCCTGAGCGGCCGTCTGCTCGAGCGCCAGGCACAACAGGACGTGGGACGGGTCGGCCCGCCCCAGGCGTGGGACGGGACCTGGTGGTTCGTCGCCGTCACGACCGACCGTCGATCGGTTGCCGCCCGGCGCGAGTTCCGCGCCCGCGCGACCGGGGCGCGCCTGGGCGAGATGCGGCCCGACACGTGGCTGCGGCCCGCCAACATCGGCGTGCCGTTCGACCTGCCCGACGTGGTGCTGACGCGAGGTCCGATCCTCAGCGGTGACGAGGCAGCGCTGGCCGGGCGACTGTGGCCGCTGGACCTGCTCGACCGTGAGGCCGAACGGCACGTCGAACGACTCGACGCGGTCGCGGCGCTGCTGGCCGCCGACGATCGCGAGTTCGCGCTGGCCGACTCGTTCGTGTCGCTCGCGGCCGCCCAACGGTTTCTGCGAACCGAGCCGCAGCTGCCGGAGTCCCTCGCACCGGGACGCGCCGCAGCCGACCTCCGCGAGCGGTACGCCGTGGTCGTCGAGGCGTTCCAGGGTCGTCTCGCCGGCTTCCTGACCGGCCGCCGGCGTTCGGAACCGGCGTCAGTAGAGCCGTGAGGTGAGTTGGCGGCGGTACTCCGCCGTGCGCGGGTCGTTCGGACCCATCAGCTCCAGCAGGTCGACAAACTTCTGGCGAGCTTCGTCGTCGGTCTTCACGGCGTCGAGCAGCACCGCGAGCTGCTCGTCGTAGTCGTCGTCGGCCGGCGCGCCGACGCGAGCGAGCGCTGCTACGTGGCGAGTGCGATCGGACTCGGGGATGCGGGCCAGCAGTGCGAGCGCCTCGTCGTTGTTGCCGTCGGCGATCAACAGCTCGGCGAGCGCCACGATCACGTCCTCGTTCGCGGGCTCCATCGACAGCGCGATCCGGAGGCTGCCCTCGTCGCCGGCCTCGATCAACTCGGCGACGGCGAGCTGTTCCTCGCTCGGCATGAGCGCGTCGACGAACTCCTTGACGGCATGCTCGGGGTACGACCCCATGAACCCGTCGACGACGGCACCGTCCTTGAGGGCGTACACCGCCGGGATCGACTGCACCTTGAACGCCTGGCTGAGCCCCGGGTTCTCGTCGACGTTGACCTTGGCGAGCACGACCTTGCCGCCGGTGTCGTCGACCACCTTCTCGATGATCGGGCCGAGCGTCTTGCACGGGCCGCACCACGGCGCCCAGAGGTCGACGACCACCGGCACCTCCTTCGACTTGTCGATGACTTCGGTCTGGAAGTTGGCGTCGGTGACGTCGATGGCTGCCATGGACCCAACGCTATCGGTGAGCGATCGCTACCCTCGGACACACGCTCGGTGACGTGCGAGCGACGATCCATGTGGAGACGAGACGAAGCGGGATGAGATGAACGACGTGCCGGGAATCGATGTCGAAGCGGTCACCACGTGGCTGCAGGAACACGTGGTCGGTGCGACCGGGCCGTTCTCGTTCGACGTGATCGCCGGTGGGCACTCGAACCTGACGTTCCGCGTCACCGGCAGCGACGGCACCCGGTTCGTGCTCCGTCGCCCGCCTCTCGGCCACGTCCTCGCGAGCGCCCACGACATGGGTCGCGAACACCGCATCCTGTCGGGCCTGCAGACCTCGGCGGTCCCGGTACCACCCGTCAAGGGGTTCTGCGACGATCTCGACGTCAACGGCGCACCCTTCTACGTGATGGGATTCGTCGACGGCCACGTGCTGCGCGACCGCGACAGCGCCGAGCGCGCACTCGTCGACGAGGCCTCACGCAGCAACGCCAGCCGCTCGCTCGTCGACACGATGGCAGCGATCCACGCGGTCGATCTCGACGCCGCCGGCCTGACGGATCTCGGCCGCCACGAGGGGTACATCGAACGCCAGCTGAAGCGCTGGTACGGCCAGTGGAACCAGGGCAAGACCCGCGAGCTCGCCGCGGTCGACCGGGTCTACGAGGGCCTGCTCGCTCGGATCCCCGAGCAGGGTCCCGCAACGATCGTCCACGGCGACTACCGGCTCGACAACTGCATGGTCGGCGACGACGGCACGGTGGTGGCGGTGCTCGACTGGGAGATCTGCACGCTCGGCGATCCGCTCGCCGACGTCGGCCTGCTGCAGGTGTACTGGAACGGCCCGAACGACACCGAGGGAGCGTGGAGCGGCACCGCCACGTCGGCGCCGGGCTTCTGGGACCGCGGCGACCTCGCCGCCCGGTACGCCGAGGTGTCCGGGCGCGACCTGTCGCAACTCGACTTCTACGTCGCCTTCGCGTTCTGGAAGCTCGCCTGCATCATCGAGGGCGTGTACTCCCGGTACCTCGGTGGCGCACTCGGTGATCGACCGCCCGAAGAGCTCGCACCGTTCAAGCTCCAGGTCGAACAGGCCGCCACGAGCGCGGAGCGGTACCTGGAGGCGCTGCCGTGAACCGGCGGAGCGTCGATGGCTCCTACGAGTGGCTGGTCGACGAGCCGAACGTGCACGAACCCGTCCTCGTCGTGATGCTGACGGGATGGATCGATGCGGCCGGCGCCGGCGCCGCCGCTGCGGACGCGTTCGCACGCGAGTGCGAGACGAGCCCGCTCGTGCGGTTCGACGACGACACGTTCATCGACTACCGCGCCCGGCGCCCGATCATGGAACTGCGCGATGGCGTCAACACCGATCTCGTGTGGTCGACGATCGAGCTGCGATCGGGCCGATCGACGTCGGGACGCGACGTGCTCGTCCTCACCGGCCCCGAACCCGACATGGCCTGGCATCGCTTCGCCGCCGCGATCGGCGACATCTGCGTGGAACTCGGCGTGACGAAGATGATCGCCTTCGGCGCCTACCCGTTCGCGGCTCCCCACACCCGCACGCCACGCCTGTCGTGTTCGTCACCGTCGACCGAGGTGCTCGCGAACGTGACGTTCGCCCGCAGTTCGGTCGACGTCCCCGCCGGGATGGCCGCGGTGCTCGAACATGCGCTCCACGCCCGCAAGATCCCCACGCTCGGCATCTGGGTGCAGGTGCCGCACTACGTCAGCGCCCTGCCGTACCCGGCGGCGTCGGTGGCCCTGCTCGACGGGCTGACCGAGGTGACCGGCATCGAGGTCGCGGCTGCCGATCTCCGCTCGGCCGTCGTCCCGCAACGCCAGCGCATCGACGCGTCGATCGCCGACAACTCCGAGCACGTCACGATGCTGCGCCAGCTCGAGGAGATGTACGACGCCTCGACCGATGGCGAGGTGACGCCGGGGCCTGCGTTCGAGATGCGCTCCGGCGACGAGCTCGCCGACGAGATCCAGCAGTTCCTCCGCGACCAGGACTGACTCGCGTCGGTCGCGACCGAACGTCTAGCGTCGGCCGGATGAAGATCGACGGGGGAATCGGAACCGACCTGCGCAACGTGCCCCAGCAGGCACAGGAGGTCGAGGCGGCGGGGTACTCGGGAGCATGGACGGCGGAGACGTCGCACGACCCCTTCCTCCCGCTGCTGCTCGCAGCCGAACACACCGAGAAGCTGGAACTCGGCACATCGATCGCGGTCGCGTTCGCCCGCAACCCGATGACGCTCGCCAACACGGCATGGGACCTCCAGGCCTACTCGCAAGGGCGCTTCATCCTGGGGCTCGGCAGCCAGATCAAGCCGCACATCACCAAGCGGTTCTCGATGGAATGGAGCCACCCGGCCGCCCGCATGCGCGAGATGGTGCTCGCGATGCGGGCGATCTGGAACACGTGGCTGACCGGCGAGAAGCTCGACTTCCGCGGCGAGTTCTACACGCACACGCTGATGACGCCGTTCTTCACGCCGGACGCGAATGAACTCGACGGGTTCGGGCCGCCGAAGGTGTTCCTCGCCGGTGTCGGCGAGTTGATGACCGAAGTTGCGGGCGAGGTGTGCGATGGCTTCATCTGCCACGGCTTCACCACCGAGCGGTACCTCCGCGAGGTCACGATCCCCGCCCTCGAGCGCGGCCGTGCCAAGGCCGGCAAGACGATGGACGGCTTCGAGATCATCGGCCCGTCGTTCGTCGTGACCGGCAACGACGACGACCAGATCGGCAAGGCAGCGGCAGCCACCCGCCAGCAGATCGCCTTCTACGGCTCGACGCCGGCCTACCGGGGCGTGCTGGAGATCCACGGCTGGGGCGGTCTCCAGGATGAACTGAACACGCTCTCGAAGCAGGGCGAGTGGGAGAAGATGGGGACGCTGATCGACGACGAGGTCCTCAACACGTTCGCGGTCGTCGGCGAACCCGAGGGCATCGCTCCCGAGCTGACGAAACGGTACGGCGACGTGATCCAACGCATCAGCTTCTATGCGCCCTACGCCAGCGACCCCGACCGCTGGTCGGCCGTGATGGCCGCCCTCCAAGCCGCCTGAGACGCCACCGCTGGGGTCTGGCCCCAGAGCTGCAACGATCAGACGCGGCGTGCTTCGCACGCGATCCGTCTCCACCCGTCGGTGAGCTGCCAGGCTGTCTCGGTGGCCGATGCTGTCCAGACCGCCCGCGTGCAGACCTTCGTCATCGTCGCAGCTCCGGCGTCGCTGGTTGCCTGGCAGGTCGGCTTCGAACTCGGGGCGTTCGACGTCATCGACTACAGCCGGATCTTCGCGGTGTTCGTTCTCGGCGCCGTCGTGCTCGCCGCCACGTTCATCGCTCCTGACCGGGGGTTCGTCACGAGCGGCTGGGGTCGACTCGTCCTCGCCTTGCCACTCGCCTATCTACTGGCCGACATGACCTCGCTGACCGACAGCCCGGTGATCAGGAACACCCTCGGCATCGCCGTGGTCGCGATCGTGCCCTACATCGTCTGGGTGGCGGCACGCCTGATGGGATTCGAATTCTTCACGCTGAACGTCCGCGAACAGGCGGCGACGATCGTCCTCGTTCTCCTCGTCGGGCTGACGGGGTTGTACGTCGGCGCCAACAACGACCGGTTTCTCACCTGTCGGGACTTCGAGCGCACAGGCGACTTCGTGCCCGAGGACTGCACCGCCTGAGCGTCAGTGAGCGTGGGCGACGGAGCCGGCGCGGCGGCGGAAGCGGCCGCCGAACACGTAGGCGACGATGAAGAAGCAGGCCGACGTCAGCACGATCGTCGGACCCGAGGCGACGTCGAGGTGATAGCTCGCGTTCATCCCGACGAAACCGCTGACGGCACCGATCACCGCCGACAATCCGAGCATCTTGCCGAAACTGTCGGTCAGCATCCGGGCGACGACGGCGGGCACCACCAGCGTCGCTGCGATCAGCGTCACCCCCATCACGTTCATCGTGGCCAACACCGTCGCCGACAGCACGACCATCAGCAGCGCATCGATCCATGCCGTACGCACGCCGGTCGCCGCCGCCACCTGGGAGTCGAACGTGGTGAACAGCAACGGCCGGTAGAAGAAGAACACGATCGCCGCGGTCGCGAGCGCGACGCCCAGGATCAACAGCACGTCGGAGTTCGTCACGCCCAGCACGTTGCCGAACAGCAACGCATCGGCGTTCCGGCCGGGCGAACCGTAGATCTGCACGAGCGCGAGCCCGAGCGCGAACGACGCCGTGGTGACCACCCCGATCGCGGCGTCGGAGCCGATCGGCCGTCGCCGTACGATGCCGCCGACGGCGAGCGCAGTGATCACGCCCCAGATGCCCGCACCGAGGAACAGGTTCACCCCGGCCAGGCCCGCCACCGCATAGCCACCGAAGATCGAGTGCGAGAGCCCGTGGCCGATGTAGCTCATGTTGCGCAGCACCACGTAGCACCCCACGACGCCGCACAGTGCGCCGGCGATCGTGGCGACGTAGAGGCCGTTGCGGAAGAACTCGAACTCGTACGGCCGGATCAGTTCCGCCCAGCTCATGCGGACTCCCCCGCCGCACGCCGGCGCAGCGGCGTCACCTTGGCGTCGATCGGCGAGTCGACCACCACCCGCATGCCGCCGTGCTCGAGCACCTCCATCGGCGAGCCGTAGGTGCGCTCCAGCACGTCGGGCACGAGCACCTCCTCGGGGGTCCCGGCTCCGATCACGGAACGGTTCAGGCACACCACGGTGGGCAGATGGGCGGCGATGCCGTTCAGGTCGTGTGTCGTGAGCACGATCGTGAGCCCGTCGGCGTTGAGGTCGTCGAGCAGGTGCAGCACGTCGTGACGCGTCCGGACGTCGAGACCCGACGTCGGCTCGTCGAGAAAGATCACCTGAGCGTTGGTGAACAGTGCCCGGGCGAGGAACACTCGCTGCTGCTGCCCACCGGAGAGCTCACGGATGTGACGACCACCGAGACCGGCCATCCCCAGGCGTTCGAGCACCGAGGCGATCTCCGTGCGCTCGCGCTTGGTGATCCAGGGCGTCCGCAGCCCTCGCGCACGCGCCATGCCGACGCACTCGGCCACGGTGACCGGGAAGTCCCAGTCGATCGTCTCGACCTGGGGCACGAGACCGACGGCGAGCCCGGACGCGCGTCGCACGCTCCCCGACACCGCCGGCACGGTGCCGAGCATCGCCTTGAGGAGCGTGGACTTGCCCGACCCCGACGGCCCGACGATCCCAACGAGGTCACCCGGTTCGATCGTGAGGTCGACGTCGATCAGCACGGGCGCGCCTCCGTCGTAGTTCACCGTCAGCCGATCGACGACGATCAACCCACCAGCGAGGTCGCGGGGCGATGTCAAGCGCTCGTACCGATCATTGGGGGTACTCGGCGTTGTCGACGGTCACGTTGCGCACCGCGAAGCGCTCGAGCGCGCTCGCGTCACCACCCAGTGCCTCGGTCATCGTGATGAAGTTGAACTTCATCAGCCCGAGCCACGAGTGCTCCTCTTCGCCCGGTACTCCCGGGAGGTCGTCGTCGCGCAGGTCGTCGACATAGGTGGCACCGGTCTCGTTGGCGATCTGCTCGAGCACCGGGGACGGGAACACCTCGGACCCGAACACCGCCGACACGTTCTCGGCCTCGATCTGGTCGATCAGGTCGACGACCTCCGACGGGGTGGGGTCGCCGAAGTCGGAGGGTTGGATCGCCCCGATCACGTTCCAGCCGTACGTGTCGGCGAAGTAGGCGTACGCGTCGTGGTAGGTCACGAGCTTGCGCTGCTCCTCGGGAACGGTGTCGAACGACTCCTGGATCGCTGCATCGAAGTCGTCGACCAGCACGACGAACTCGTCGAAGTTGGCGTTGTAGTAGTCGGTGCCCTCGGGGTCGAGGGCGACCATGTTGTCGCGGATGATGTCGGCGTAGACCTTGACGAGCGTCGGATCGGTCCACAGGTGGGGGTTGGGCTTGCCGCCGTCCTCCGGGAACGAGAAGTCGTACTTGTACTGATCGGGGGAGATCGTCTCGTCGCCCAGTTGCACGATCCTGACGCCGTCCGCCACGTTCGCCTCGGCGAGTTCCTTCGTCGGTTCCTCGAGCTGGAGCCCGTTGATGAACACGACATCGGCGGTCGACATCACCTCGGCGGCCGAGGGGGGTGGCTCGAACGTGTGGGAGTTGGTGCCCTCGGGCACGATGCCGACGACCTCGGCACGGTTGCCGATGATGTTGGCTGCGATCGAGGTGATCGGAGCGACCGTGGTGACCACCTGGAGCTGACCGTCGGTGCCAGATCCTGCGCCGCCGGTCGCTTCATCGCTGCCGCACGAGGAGGCGACGGAAACGAGAGCAACAGCGGCGATCGCTGCGCTGAGACGACCGGCGGAGGAGCGACCGAGGACACTGCGAGGATTCACGGGCATTGACGTTAGTTGCGACCTGGTCGCAAAACGACGTCGTGCCCGGAATCGTCCGCGAATCTCTCCGGCACGTGACCTGGTGAGGCGATCCGAGCCCAGCGAGCATCGTCACAGCGCCTTCGCTATGGTCCATCTGATGTCATCGGACTGCTGGAACGACGCGCAACTGGTCACGGGGTCGCTCGATCGGGACCGGTTGGCCGAACTCGAGCGGTTCGTCCGGGCGGGCGGTGCGGTCCTCGTCGCTGCGGAACCCGACGATCGGTGCGGCGAGGCGTTCACCGGTGTCCGCGTGGTCGCCGACCTGCCGCACACGGAATGGTTCGTCACGCTGGCCGACTCCCCCGCCGCCGCCCGACTCGACGGGGAGACCGCGGTGACGTCGCAGCTGCGGACCCTGCGCCCGAACGACGCCGGGATCACGATCGCGGCAACCACGAGCGTGCGCTTCGAGCACCAGCCGACGATCGCGGTCCGCACGCTCGGCGAGGGACGGATCGTCGTCAGCGGGTTCGCCGACCTCCGGGCGCTGGTCGCTCACCCGACACTCGGCCCGTTCGTTCGGCGTCTCCTGCACCCGGTTGGGTCGACCCGCACCACCGATCTGGGCGTCGGCGTCGTGGGCTACGGACCGTTCGGAGGGATGGGCTACCTGCACGGACTCGCCGCGACAGAGACCGACGGACTGGCACTGGTGGCGGCTGCCGATTCCGCACCGGAGCGCCTCGTTGCCGCACGCGCCGACTTCCCCGACCTCGCCGGCCATGCCTCCGCGGGATCGCTTGCGGCCGATCCCGCCGTCGACATCGCGATCATCGCCACCCCACCGGTCTTCCACGCCGAGCTCGCCCTGGAACTGCTGCGCGCCGGCAAGCACGTCGTGATCGAGAAGCCGATGTGCCTACGGCGCGACGACGCCGACGCCATCATCGCGACGGCACGCGACCACGATCGCACGGTCACCGTGCACCAGAGCCGCCGGTGGGACCGCGACTGGCTCGCGGTGCGCAACGTCACCGGACGCGGTGAGATCGGTGAGGTCTTCAACATCGAGACCTTCGTGGGCGGCTTCGAGCACCCCTGTCGCGCCTGGCACTCCGAGGAGTCGATCTCGGGAGGAGCGATCTACGACTGGGGCTCGCACCACATCGACTGGATCATCCAGCTCTACGGGTCGGCACCGAGCCGGGTGCTGTGCAGCGCCCACACCCGGGTGTGGCACGACACGACCAACGCCGACCAGCTCAGCCTCTGGATGCAGTGGGCCGATGGGCGCGAAGCGACGTTCCGTCAGAGCGACGTCTGCGCCATCCGCCGGCCGAAGTTCCACATCGAAGGCACCCGCGGCACGATCGAGGGGCACTACCGCCCGCTGCGCACGGACACGGTCGAGCCGGGACGCGGGCACGTCGAGCACGTCTCGCACCACGCGGAAGCGCCGGTCGACCTCACCGTCGCCACCTACGACGGCACGATGGGCGTTCGCGAGTCGGTCGCGCCCCCGGCGCCGGCGCCGGGTTGGGGCTTCCACCGCAACCTCGCCGATCATCTGCTCCTCGGTGAGCCGCTCGCCGTGCAGCCCGAGCAGTCCCGCGACGTGGTCGCCGTGCTCGAAGCCGGTCACCGCTCCGGCGCCAACGGCGGCGAGCTGATCGAACTCGGGTGACGGCCGTGCCCACCGCGGACGCGATCGGGTTCGGCGTGATCGGCGCCCGCTCGATGGTCGCGTCGCGAGCCGTGATGCCGGCCATCGATGCCTCCGAGCGCGCCCGCCTCGTGGCGGTCTCGTCGCTCGGCGGTCCGGTACCCGAGAAGTGGGCCCACCTCGGCGCCGGCCTCTACGAGGACGTGATCGACCATCCCGAAGTGGAGGTCGTCTACATCCCGCTCCCGAACGGCATGCACCTCGCGTGGGTCGAACGTGCCGTCGCCGCCGGCAAGCACGTGCTCTGCGAGAAGCCGATCGCACTGACGGCAGCCGAGACCCGGCGAATGACCGCGGCCGCCGACGCTGCCGGGGTGCTCCTCGCCGAAGCCTGGATGACCCCGTTCGACGCCCGCTGGCGAGCGGCGATGTCGATGGCGACGGCCGGCGATCTCGGCGACGTGATCGACATCGACGCCTCGTTCACGTTCACGATCGGACCCGAGGCGGACGACAACTACCGTTGGTCGGCCGAGCAGGGTGGCGGAGCGCTCTTCGACGTCGGCATCTACTGCCTCGGTCCGATCGTCGAGCTGTGGGGGGTCGGGCCCGACCTCGTCGAGGCGACGGCGCTCTGGCACCCGACGGGCGTGGACGCTCGCACCGAGGCCACGCTCGAATGGGTCGATGGACGCCAGGCCCGCATCCGCTGCTCGTTCGTCGACCCGGAGGAGCAACGCATCGAGATCATCGGGACCGACGCCTCACTCGTCCTGGCGAACGATGCGCACACCGGCGGTGCACGCGCCGACACGATCGTCGTCGCGGCCGGCGACGGCACGGTCGACCGGGTACGCGTGACACCGACCGATCCGTATCTGGGTATGGTCGATGCCTTCGCCGCCGCCGTACGCGGCGACACCGCCTGGCCACGACCCATGTCTGCCTCCGCCGATCTCCTCACGCTCCTCGAACGCATCGCTCAGGCGAGCCGATGAGGGACCCACGCGGCGAACTGCCCCACCACGAGTGGCACGCGCTCTCGTCGGGTGTCGAACTGCATGCCGTCCACTGGGATCCGACCGACAGAGCGAGCGGAGCCGACGGCGACCTGACGCCCTGGCTGCTCGTGCACGGGCTCGCATCGAACGCCCGGCTGTGGGACGGCGTCGCCCGGTACCTCGCGGGGCTCGGCCACCGGGTGGTCGCCGTCGACCAGCGCGGGCACGGACGATCATCGAAGCCCGACGACGGCTACGACATGACGACGGTCGCTGACGACCTGATGCTCCTGATCGATGCACTCGGATGGCAACGACCCGGTGTGGCCGGACAGTCGTGGGGCGGCAACGTGGTGCTCGAGCTCGCCCATCGCCACCCCGAGTCGGTCGCGGCGATCGCCTGTGTCGACGGCGGATTCATCGATCTCGGGGTGCGATTCCCGGAGTGGGACGACGCCGCGACCGCGCTCGCCCCGCCGCGCCTTGCAGGTACCCCACTCGATCGGATCACCGGGTGGCTCGCAGCATCGGCGGCCGACTGGCCCGAGGAGGGTCGCCAGGGCACCCTGGCCAACTTCGAGGTGCATGACGACGGAACGATCGCGCCGTGGCTCACCTTCGACCGGCACCTGCTGGTACTGCGCGGGCTCTGGGAGCACCAACCATCGAGCCGCTACCCCGGCATGGGCGTGCCGACCCTGCTGATCGCCGCCGACACGGGCGACGTCGCCTGGACACACTCGAAGCACGAAGCCGTCGACGCGGCGATCGCCGCCCTCCCCCGCGGTCGGGCAGAGTGGTTCAGCCCCGCCCACCACGACGTCCACGCCCAACGCCCCGTCGAGGTGGGCGATCTCCTGCACCGCGCCGTCACCGAGCCCGACTTCTTTCCCCTGCCGGAGGCCTCCCGATGACCACCCCCCGTCTGCTCGCGATCATGGGTTCGGGCGAGACCGCGCCGACGATGAAGGCACCACACCGCGCGATCTTCGACCGGCTCGGCACCGACGTGGACGCGGTGCTGCTCGACACACCGTTCGGGTTCCAGGAGAACGCACCGATCCTCGCCGCGAAGGCCACCGAGTACTTCCGTGATGCCGTCGGGCGCGAGGTGGCGGTCGCCGGGCTCGGCCGGACCGACACCGGCGACGTCGTGGCCATCGAACGCGGCGTGGCACGGGTCCGTGACGCCGACTGGGTGTTCGCGGGCCCGGGAAGCCCGACGTTCGCGCTGGAGCAGTGGCGCGGCACCGCCGTGCCCGATGCCCTCGCCGAGAAGCTGCGCTCCGGTGGCGCTGTCGTGTTCTCGTCGGCGGCCGCGCTCACGCTCGGCGTCGCCACCGTGCCGGTGTACGAGATCTACAAGGTCGGCCTCGACCCCTACTGGGTACCGGGCCTCGACGTGCTGAGCGAGATCGGGCTCAGCGTCGCCGTGATCCCCCATTACGACAACCAGGAGGGCGGCAACCACGACACGAGGTTCTGCTACCTCGGCGAGCGCCGGTTGGCGATGCTCGAACCAGAGCTCCCCGACGGAGCGTTCGTCCTGGGCGTCGACGAGCACACCGGTGTGGTGATCGATCTCGACGCCGACACCGCCGAGATCGTCGGCAAGGGCGCCGTCACCCTGCGCCGGAACGGCGAGTCCGTCCGCCTCGAGTCCGGCCAGACCGTTCCTGTCGACACCCTCCGCGCTGCGGGGTCAGACCTCGTTCCGACCCCTGGCCGACGTGTGAGTGACGGGCAGGATGCAACCCGCACGATCACACACGACAGCGCGACCGGCGACCGAGACGCAGCAAACGCATCCTCCACGCGCGACATCGACTCCCTCGCCGCCGCCACCGACGCCCACGAGGCAGCGTTCGCGACCGCCCTCGACGCCCGCGATGCCGACGGTGCCGTGGCAGCGATCCTCCAGCTCGAGTCCGCGATCGTCGAGTGGTCCCGCGACACCCTGCAGTCCGACGACGTCGACCGGGCCCGGGCGGCGCTGCGATCGATGATCGTCCGCCTCGGGGCCGCCGCCACCGAGGGTGTGCGAGACGTGCGCGAGGTGCTCGGTCCGGTGGTCGAGGCCGCGCTCGCCGCCCGTGTCGTCGCCCGGTCGGAGAAGGCATTCGCGGTGTCCGACTCGATCCGTGACGAGCTGGTCAAGGCCGGCATCGAGGTGCGCGACACGCCCGACGGCGTCGAATGGTTGGTCGCCGGGTGAACGATGTCGCCATCCGGCTGACCGACGTCACCAAGACGTTCGACGGCTCGTCCGGTGCGGCGGTCGAGCAACTGTCGCTCGAGATCGAGGACGGATCGATCATGGCGCTGCTCGGCCCATCGGGCTGCGGCAAGACGACGACGCTGCGGATGATCAACCGGCTGATCGAGCCGACCTCGGGGCGCATCGAGATCAACGACATCGATGTGATGAGCCAGTCGCCCCAGGAGCTCCGCCGTGGGATCGGGTACGTGATCCAGCAGGTCGGGTTGTTCCCCCACCGCACCATCAGGAGCAACATCGCCACCGTGCCCGACATGCTCGGGTGGGACAAGCGGCGCATCAACGACCGCGTCGAGGAGCTGACGACGTTGGTCGGGCTCGAGCACGAACTCCTCGACCGGTACCCCGACGAGCTGTCGGGCGGCCAGCAGCAACGTGTCGGGGTCGCCCGAGCGTTGGCGGCCGACCCACCGGTGCTGCTGATGGACGAACCGTTCGGTGCGGTCGACCCGATCGTGCGTGCACGTCTCCAGGACGAACTGCTCGACCTGCAGACCAAGGTCCGCAAGACGATCGTGCTCGTGACCCATGACGTCGACGAGGCCCTCCGGCTGGCCGATCGCATCGCCTTGATGAATGTGGGCGGTGTGGTCGAGCAACTCGCGACACCCGACCAACTGATGCGGTCACCGGCCAACGAGTTCGTCGAGCGGTTCGTCGGCGACGACCGGGGTCTGCGTCGGCTCGCCCTGAACACGGTCGGCAACCTGCCCTTCCACCAGGGCCCGATCGTGGCCCACACCGCACAACTCCCCGAGGTCGAACGGGTCCTGGCGATCGAGTCGAGCGACTGGCTGGGGGTCACGAAGGGCGAGCAGTTCGCTGGCTGGGTGACGGCCGACGAGGTGCGCACCACCATCGCCGGGGGCGGCACGCTCGACGACCTCGAACTGCGGCCGCCGGTGGCGCACGTGGAACCCTCGAACACGTTGCGGGCGGCGATGGAGCTGATCATGGTGTCGAACTCGTCGGTCGCGGTGATCGACGACGACGGCCGCTTCGGTGGCGTCGTGACCCTCGAGGACATCCGGCGGAGTCTGGCGGCGACCGACTCGTGAGCCCGGCCGCCCTGGTCGCCGAGGCGACCAACCCGATCATCCGGTGGGAGTGGGTGGTCGAGGAGTCGGACCAGATCCGCGCCGCGATCGTCGAGCACCTGACGTTGACGGTGCTCGCGCTCGCACTCGGCATGGTGGTGTCGGCGATCCTGACGGCGTTGATCCTCCGCTTCCGGTGGATGACCACACCGATCACGGCGACCACGAGCCTGATCTACACCCTGCCGAGCGTGGCGCTGTTCGCGCTGCTCGCCCCGGTGTTCGGCAATCTGTCGCGCTGGACCGCCGTGTTGCCGCTCGCGGCGTACACGCTCCTGATCCTCGTGACCAACACGGTGGCCGGGTTCCTCTCGGTGCCCCAGCCCGTCCGCGACGCCGCCGATGGCATGGGGATGTCACCGATACGGCGGATGTGGAGCGTGGAGCTGCCGCTCGCGGTGCCGTACATGATGACGGGCATCCGCATCGCGGCGGTGTCGACGGTCGGGCTCGTCACCGTGGCCGCGATCATCGGCCAGGGCGGTCTCGGCCGGCTGATCTTCAGCGGGCTGCGACGCGCGTTCTGGACCCCGATGACCGTTGGGGCCTCGCTGTCGATCCTCCTGGCCCTGACGCTCGATGCCGTGCTCCTCCTGATCGCGGCGTGGCTCACGCCGTGGCAACGACGCAAGCGGGCGCCGGACTCGTGATGGCCGTCGCGCGTCCCGGGCAGACGGCAGTGCCGCGCGACATCGGGTTCTTCGAGTGGTTCTTCGACGCGGGCACGTGGACCGGCAGCGGCGGCATCCTCGAGTCGCTGATCGACACGGTGCTCCTCTGCGCCGCCGCCACTGCCGTGGCGGCGCTGATCGCGGTACCGATCGCCGCCGTGCTGGCCCACTACCGCAAGGCACAGGTCGCGAGCACCTGGCTGGTGAGCCTCAGCCGAGCCGTGCCGACGTTCGCGATCGCCGCGCTGCTCGTGCCGTGGTCGCTGAGACGGGGATGGGGGTTCGAGCCGTGGCCGATCTTCATCGCGCTGTTCCTCCTCGCCGTCGTCCCGATCTACCTCAACACCTACGTTGCGATCCGACAGGTGCCGGAGGGGTCGGTCGATGCCGCCCGGGCGCTCGGGTACGGCGAGTCGGCCGTGCTCGGCCGCATCGAGTTCGCGATGGGTGCGTCACTGATCCTCGCGGGCATCCGCGTCGCGGCGATCCAGGTGGTCGCGACCGAGCCGATCCGGGCCTTCCTCGGCGGCGACGGTCTCGGACGCTATGTTCGAGACGGGTTCGGGCAGAACAACACCACACTCGTCGTCGGGGGAATCGTCCTGATCGGCGGACTCGCCGCGATCACAGGATTGCTGTTCGTGTTCCTGGAAAGACTCGTGCTGCCGACCGGCGTACGCCGACTCGTTCGACAACAAGGAGAGAGACAACCATGACCACCCACTCGAAACGGCGCACCGTCGCCAAGCTGCTGGCACCGCTCGTGGTGTTCGGCCTGGTCGCCGCCGCCTGTGGCAGCGACGACGATTCCAGTGACAGCGGTTCCGACACGACCGAAGCATCCGGCTCGGAGTCGACCGACGCCGCCGCTCCCGACGGTCCGACGATCCGTCTGCGCGGCCAGGACTTCAGCGAGGCGATCACGATCGCCGAGGTGTACGGCCAGTACCTCCAGGCGCAAGGCTTCGACGTCGAGATCCTCACGCCCGCCGGGTTCCGAACCGAGGCGCTCGACGGCATCGAGAACGGTGACCTCGACCTGATCGTCGACTACATCGGTGGCACCCAGGCTGCCTTGGCCCCGGATGCACCCCCGAGCGCGGACCCCGAGGAGATCGTCGACGTGATCCGTCCCGCCGTCGAAGAGATCGGTGGCGTCCTGCTCGACTACTCCCCCGCGGTGGACGGCGACGCGTTCGTCGTCCGTGGTGACTCCGAGGCCACCACGATCTCCGACGTCGCCGGGCTCGACTACGTGCTCGGTGCGTCGTCGCAGTGCCCCGAGCGGCCGCAGTGCCTGATCGGCCTCGAGGACCCGGAGATCTACGGCATCACGTTCGCCGACTTCGTGACGCTCGAGTTCGGCCCACTGCTCGGCGAGGCGCTGTCGAGCAACGAGGTCGACGCCGTCATCTGGAACACGACCGCGCCGCAGATCACCGCTGAGGGCTTCAAGGTGCTCGAGGACGACCAGGGCCTGTTCCCGGCACAGAACATCGCGCCGATCGTCAGCACGGCCGTCTTGGACGCTTACGGCCCCGCTCTCGCCGGCCCCCTCGACGATCTCAGTGCACTGATCACCACCGACGACCTGCTGGCCTGGAACACGCAGACCGACATCGAACTCCGCGAGTCCGACGCGGTCGCCACCGAATGGCTGCAGTCAAAGGGCCTCATCTGACCAAGCGTTACGCCAGGGGTCAGACCCCCGGCGTCACACCGAGGAGGAACTGGCGGACGTTGTCGCCGATGGCGTCGACGTCGTAGCCACCCTCCTGGAGCACGACCGTGGGCAGGGCGAGCTGGGCGACCAGCTCGCCCTGCCCGCGGAATCCCTCCGTCGTGATCGCGAGGTCGGAGATCGGGTCGTTGTGGAACGTGTCGACTCCGAGCGACACGATCACGAGGCTCGGCCCGAACGACGAGATTGCCCCGAGTGCGGCCGAGAGGGCTGCGAGGTAGGCATCGTCGTCGGTCCCTGCGGCCAGGGGCACATTGAGGGTGGCCCCGGCGCCTCGTCCGGCGCCCCGCTCGCCCTCGAATCCCGTGACGTACGGGTAGGCGCGAGCCGGGTCACCGTGGAGTGAGACGTACTGCACGTCGTCGCGCTGGTAGAAGATCTGCTGCGTGCCGTTGCCGTGGTGGTAGTCGACGTCGAGGACCGTCACGCGGCTCCCGGTGGTGTCAGCTGCGTGATGGGCGGCGACCGCGGCATTGTTGAAGAAGCAGTAGCCACCGTAGAGACCGGTCGGGGCGTGGTGGCCGGGCGGCCGACAGAGCCCGTAGGCGGTCGGCGCCCCACCGAGCACGGCCGAGGTGGCCGACAGCGCGATGTCGACCGCCGACCGTGCAGCGCCGTAGGTGCCCTCGGTGATCGGTGTCGTCGTCTCGAAGCACCAGCGACCGAGTTCCTGGTCGACCGGCGTACGTTCCGGAAACGGGCCGATGCCGTCGAGCAGGCCCGGCATCGAGAACACGTCGGGGACGACGTCGTGCGTGCCGGGATGAGCCAGTTGGTAGTCGGCCCACGCCCGTTCGAGGAAGCGCACGAGGCCCGGTTCGTGAACGGCCTCGATCGGATCGGTGGTCCACGTGGTCGGATCGGTGAACGCGAACCGGTCGTCACCGGCCAACGTGGCATGGATGGCGTCCGCCCGGCCGGGATGCTCGAACGGTGGCTGCAGTCCCGACGACTCGATCTCGGCGAGCGGCGAGTGCCCGCGGTGACGATCGGACGCGACGACGAGCATCGGTCAGGCGACGAGCCCGGCCCGCCGAAGCGCGTCGGTGCGGTGCGGTTCGACCAACACCGCCGCCAGCGCGAGTTCGAGGCCGAGTTCGGCGTTCGCTCGATGGGTGTCCCAGTCGATCGTCCCGTGCGCCCACCGTTCGAGGCCACGCATCCACTGCACGAACACGTGCCGTGCGAGGCGATCGGTGTCGCAGTCGACGAAGAACATGCCGGCGGCGCGGGCCTTGGCCAGGTCGATCTCGATCGCCGCGATGATGCGGTCACCGACCGCACCCATTCGCTGCGAGCCGGGGCTCGCACCGATCGTGGCCAGCACCGGTCGCCAGACGTGGTCGGCAGAGCCGATCGTGTGGTCGAGCGCTCCGAGCAGCACGCGTGTGCCGTCGACGGGCTCGGCGGCGGGCTGCTCGTCGAGGGAGAGCTCGAGTTCGTCGAGGCCATGGCCGACGAATGCGACGAGGACTCCGTTGCGATCGTCGAACTGGTTGTAGAGGGTGGCGACGGCGACGTTGGCCCGCTCGGCGAGCTTGCGCATCGTGAGCCCGTCGAGACCGTCGGCGGCGATGATGTCACCGACCGCCCGCAGGATCTCCGAGCGCGTTCGTTGCTGTCGCGTCTCCCACCCCTGGCTCATGGTGTCCCCCGGCTCATCGTGTCCCCCGGCTCATGGTGCAGCCGAGCTTACGACGCGGCGGCGCTTGACAGCGCGCCGGGCGGGTGGTCTCATCCGTACATGACCCGCCTCGGCTACCAGATCCCGAACTTCACCTACCCCGGCGTCGGCCCGGCCGAGCTGTTCGACGCCGTCGCTGCGCAGGCCCGCGAGGCCGACACGTCGGGTTTCGACACCGTGTTGGTGATGGACCACTTCTACCAACTCCCGATGCTCGGTGAGCCCGACCAGTACATGCTCGAGTGCTACTCGTTGCTGTCGGCCCTCGCCAGGGAGACCTCGACGGTGCGCCTGAGCGCGTTGGTGACCGGCAACACGTATCGCAACCCGGCGGTGCTCGCGAAGATCGTCACCACGCTCGACATCGTGTCGGGGGGCCGCGCCCAGCTCGGCATCGGTGCCGGCTGGTTCGAGCTGGAGCACGATGCGTTCGGCATCGAGTTCGGCACGTTCACCGACCGCTTCGAGAGGCTGGAGGAGGCGCTCCAGATCATCATCCCGATGTTGCGCGGCGAGCGCCCCAGCCTCGATGGCGAGCGGTACACGGCACGCGACGCCATCAACGAACCGCCAGCGGTTGCACGGATCCCGGTGATGATCGGTGGCGGCGGCGAACGCAAGACCCTGCGCATGGTGGCGCAGTACGCGGACGAGTCGAACATCATCTGCCCGCCCGCCGACGTGCAGCGCAAGCTCGATGCCCTCGGCGAGCACTGCGACCGGCTCGGACGCGACCGATCGGAGATCACCGTGTCGTGGCAGAAGACCGCCTGCATCGCTCCGACGGCGGAGGAGGCGAAGGCCGACCTCGTCGCCTACTTCGGCCGCCGCGGGCTCGATCTGGCATCGATGTCCGACGACGAGCAGGCGGTGTGGCTCGGCAACTTCATCTGGGGCGACCCGGACACCGTCGGGGAGACGTTCGCCGAGATGCTCGTGCCCGGCATCGACGGCTTCACCGTCAACATGCCCGCCAACGGCCACGTCGACGGCCGTGTCGCACTCCTCGGCCACACCCTCTCCCCGCTGATCGCCTGACGATTGCAGCAGGGGACAAACCCCTGGTGCAATCGCTACTCGGCGAGGGCGAGTTCCTCGTTGAGGTACTCGTCTCGGCACTTGGCGCGCTGCAGCTTGCCGCTCGACGTCTTGGGAAGCGTTCCCGGCGTCACGAGCATCACGTCCCGCGGCGGGAGACCGCACACCTCCAGCGTCCGGTGGTGGATCCGATCCCGGATCTCGTCGAGGCCGCCCGACGTGTCGCTCACTCGCACCTCGGCCACCACGACCACGCTCTCCTTGCCCTTGTAGCCCTCCATGCCGAACGCGATGACGTTGCCGGCGCGCACGCCGTCGAGCGGTCCGACCGCTCGTTCGATGTCCTCCGGGAAGACGTTGCGCCCACCGACGATGATCACGTCCTTGATCCGGCCGCACAGTACGAGTTCGCCGTCGAGGATGTAGGCGAGGTCGCCGGTGCACAGCCACCCCTCGTGGAAGAGCGCAGCGGTGGCATCGGGCCGCTTGTAGTAGCCGGGGGTCACCGAGGTGCCGCGGAGCAGCAGCTCGCCGACGTGGCGTTCGGGCAGCTCCTCGAAGGTCTCGGGGTCGACCACCTTCATCTCGAGGCCGGGCACCGGCTTGCCCAGCAGCGGGAGTTGGCGAGCGGTGAGGCCGAGTTCGTCCTCGTCGTGGATCACGACCGGCTTTGCGACCCGCTGCGTCTCGAGCACGATGCGATCGACGGTGTCGGTGACCAGACCACGTCGACGGGGCGGGAACGTGCCACCGATCGCCACTTCGGCCATCCCGAACGCGGGGAACATGCCGCCGGCGGTGAACCCGAATCGCGACGCCTCGGCCACGAACGCGTCGACCGCCTTCGGATCGACCGGCTCCGCGCCCGACAACGCCACGGTCAGACGTGACAAGTCGAGGTCCTTCATCCGCTTGAGCGCACGGGTGGCGAGCACCCACGAGAAGTTCGGGCCCGCCGTCGCCGTCGCCCCGTAGTCGGACAACCACTGCATCCAGTTGCCGGGGTGGGCGAGGAAGTCCTGCGGGGCGGCCTGCACCAGGTCGACGCCCTTCGTCATCGGCAGCGCGAGGAACCCGACGAGCCCCATGTCGTGGTACAGCGGGAGCCACGACACCATCGCGTCGTCGCGGTTCAGCTCGGCGGCCTCCGCGCAGGCATCGATGTTCGCGCTCAACACCCGGTCGGGGATCATCACGCCCTTGGGCTCGCTGGTCGACCCGCTCGTGTACTGCAGGATCACGAGGCGCTCGGGATCGTGCGTCGGGATCTCCAACGCATCACCGGTCGGCACGTTCGGCGCTCCGGGCATGATCGCCTTCATCCGCATGATCGGCGGATCACCCTCGGCGGCCACGTAGAAGTCGGCGAGCAGCTCGTCGATCAGCAGCAGCTTCGCGTCACCATGGAGGATCCGGCCACGGGTGCTGTCGATGAACACGTCGAGCGAACCCATCCGCATCGGCAACGGCAGCACCATCGATGCGAGGCCGGCCAGCCAACAACCCCGGATGATCGTGATCAGCTCGCGGCTCGTCGGCCCGAGAATCGCGACGTGGTCGCCGGGTACCAGCCCGCGTGCCTGCAAGGCTGCAGCGACCGCTCGGGCGTCGTCGTGGATCTCGCACCAGCTCACCTGCTGCGGGCCGGTCTCCGTCGTCATCGACGCCCCCACGAAGGTGACGCCCGTGCCCGAGTCGGCAGCGAGTTCGAGCCGCTCGATGGTCGACAGCGGTTGGTTGTCGCTCATCCCTGCGACGCTAGTCGGCGAACCCCGCTACTGGCTGCCGTCGAGTCGGTCGGGCAGATGCGTGGTGCGGCCGCCCCGGACCCGCACCACCGGCGGATCGCACACGTGACAGCCGTATTCGACGTGGATCCCCTGGATCGACATCTGGCTCCCTCGCGACTTCTCCAGGATCACCTGCGGCCGGTGGTACAGGTCGTCGCTCCCACAGGTCGGGCACCGAGGTCGAGGGTCGCGTGCCCACTCGACCTTGCAGGCGACGCAGGTCAGTCGGATCTGTCCGTCGTCGAGCGGCGACCCGCTCACGTCGTCATCGGTGCCGCACGACGGACACACGATCTCCAACGCCATCCATGCACCCTAGGAGATGATCCCGGACGCGACGAGGGGACGGGCAGCCGCAGCCACCCGCCCCCCTCGTCCGAGGTGTCACATCACCTGTCAGTCCCGCGATGTCATGGTGATCAGAGGAGACCCTGCTCG
Organism: Ilumatobacteraceae bacterium; assembly: GCA_963710625.1. Lineage (GTDB taxonomy): Bacteria > Actinomycetota > Acidimicrobiia > Acidimicrobiales > Ilumatobacteraceae > Sva-07. Next base: position 272,654 of record CAVQBG010000013.1, read on the forward strand.
GTGAGGTATGCCACCGCAACGTCGCGGGGGTCTTCGCCGTCGGCGGAGACCTGGCGCTGCAGCTCGGCAATCGTGTCGTTGTCGAGACCCGCGAGGATCGTGTCCGCAAGCGCCTCGAAGGCCTCAGGGGCCTGCTGGTACACGCTGTCGGGCATCGTCAGCGACACGTTGTAGAGGATCATGACACCCGGGTCCTCGACGACGTCGAGGCCCAGCGCCGGGATGCGGCCGTCGGTGGTGAAGATCTCACCGAAGGTGCAATTGCCGCTGGCGGTCTCGTCGTAGATCACGCCGGTCTCCAGAATCTCCTGCTGGTCAGCGGGGATCGTGAGCCCAGTGGCTTCCTCGAGCAGCACGAGGCCGTCGGGGCGGTTCGGGAACTCGGTCTCCATGCAGACGGTGGCGTCAGGGTTGTCGTTGACGTACTCCATCATGGCCTGCAGGTCGCCGCCGGCTGCGGGCGAGTCACCGGCGGTGGCGAAACCGTACGTGTTGTTGAACGGCGACACGCCGAGCCAACGGATGTCGTTCTCGGCGAGGTCCATCGCGCAGACACCGTTGGTCAATTCGACCGGGTCGAAGCTGGGGTCTTCCTGCGCGAGGTGCACGGTCCAGCCGGTGCCGTTGTACTCCCAGTACGTGTCGATCTCACCGGCGAGCAGCGCGTCGCGGTTGACCACGGTGCCACCGAGGTTGGTCGAGTCGGTGACGTTGGCGCCGCCAGCTTCCAGGGCGACGACCGCAAGCTCGCCGAGCACGAACTGCTCGACGAAGTCCTTCGAGCCGACGTTGATGTCGAGACCGCTGAAGTCGAGTTCGGTCAGTGAAGCCACCGAGTTGTCTTCGTCTCCGGCGGTCTCGCACTCGGCGGTCGCCATGTCGCCGTCGCCGGCTTCGGTGCTGTCGGAAGCTTCGGTGGTGGCAGCACCATCGTCTCCCCCGTCGCTGCTGTCGTCATCGCTCCCGCATGCGCCGGCCACGAGGGCCACGGCGGCGAGTCCAGCGGCGAACCGCATCGTCTGTCGCTTGATTCTCATCAGTGTTTTCTCCTTGTTGGTGTTCACGAGATGTTCGGTGCTCGGTGTTCGGTGTTCGATCGGGGACGCGCCGAAGCAGTGCTCGCGTGGAAACGAGTCACAGGCCCTTCGGCCGAAGCGTCTTCTCGATCAGCGCGGCGATCCAGTCGACCGTCAACGCGACGAGTGCGGTCATGACCGCACCAGTGATCAGTACCAGGTCTCGGCTGAGCTTCAGCCCGGCACTGATGGTGGCTCCCAATCCGCCACCACCGATCAGGTAGGCGAGTGCAGCCATACCCACGGTGATCACGAGCGCGGTGCGCACACCGGCGAGGATCACGGGGACGGCGAGGGGGAGCTCGATCTGTTGAAGTGCCTGGCGCTTGGTGAGGCCCATGCCTCGGCCGGCTTCGATGACGTTCTTGTCGACCTGTTCGAGGCCGACCATGGTGTTGCGCAGCACCGGCAGCAGCGTGAAGAGCGACAGCGCCCAGATGGTGGTCCACGGTCCGCGTCCGAGCCACGCGAAGGCGAGCACGAGCAGACCGAAGGCAGGGATGGCCTGGCCCGAGGTGGCCACGGCCAGGATCGGGGATCCGAGGCGCTTGTACTTGGGACGGGTCAGCAGGATGCCGAGCGGCACGGCCATCACGATGGTGAACACCGTCGACCAGAGGGTCAAGGACAGGTGCTGTTCGAGCTGCGGCCGCAGGTTGGCATCCCAGTCGAGGGCGCGCTCGTCCTGGAAGATCTTGTCGGCGCTCTGGACGTACGAGTAGAGGAGCAAGGAGCCGACGATCACGATGATCGGTGTGATGAACAGCCCTGCGTTCGTCTTGATGAGCCGCACCCCGGGCGGCAGCTGGTAACCGCTCTTGACCTCCAACTCGTCGTCGAGTTCGAACGCGTGGATCTCATCGACTTCGGCAACCTCGCGCGGGACGTCGTGCAGCTGGGATGTCATGCGCGGCCCGCCTCCGATCCGTTGGATCGGTTGATCTCGGCTTCCTGCACCGCGAGCTGCTCGTAGTGCTTCTTGGCCTGGCCACGCAGACGCTTGAGCACGTCGGCGAGCCGCTCGATGTCGAGGATGCCCTGGCATCGACCCTTGCCGTCGACGACGACGGCTTGCCCGGCGTTCGACAGCAGCATTTCTTCGAGTGCATCGTGGAGCGTGGCATTCGGCTCGACGGTCGCCATCACGGCCGCACCCGCCTGCGAGAGCGGAGTGTTGGTGTCGGCGAGGTGGTGGGCGTTGACCCAGCGGATCGGACGCTGCTCGCTGTCGAGCACCAGCATCCACTTCTCGGGCGACGAGTCGTACAGCCGCATCGCGTCGGCACGGTCGGTGTCGACGCTGACGATCGGCCAGTCCTCCGACAGCTGCAGATCACGGACCCGTTCGAAGTTCAGGCCCTTGAGCGTCGAGCCCGATCCGATGAAGTCGCTGACGAAGTCGTCGACCGGGTAGGCGAGGATGCGCTCGGGGGTGTCGAACTGGCGGATCACCGACTGCTCGCCGAGGATGGCGATGCGGTCACCCATCTTGATCGCTTCGTCGATGTCGTGGGTCACGAACACGATCGTCTTCTTCAGCTCGCCCTGCAGACGCAGGAACTCGTTCTGCAGGCGGTCGCGGGTGATCGGGTCGATGGCGCCGAACGGCTCGTCCATCAGCAGCACATCGGGGTCGCCGCCGAGCGCACGGGCGACGCCGACTCGCTGGGCCTGACCGCCGGAGAGTTCCTTCGGGTAGCGGTCGCGGTACTGGTTCGGGTCGAGGCCGGTGATCTCCAGCAGTTCGTCGACCCGGGCGGCGATCTTGGCCTTGTCCCACCCGAGCAGCTTCGGCACGGTGGCGATGTTCTGGGCGATCGTCTGGTGCGGGAACAGGCCGATCTGCTGAATGACGTAGCCGATCTGGCGGCGCAACTGGTCGGCGTTGACCGTCGTGACGTCCTCGCCGTCGAAGATGATCCGGCCCGACGTGGGCTCGATCATCCGGTTGATCAGCCGCAACGTGGTGCTCTTGCCGCAGCCGGACGGGCCGACGAGCACCAGGATCTCACCCTTGGGGATGTTGAGGTCGAGGTCGGCAACCGCCGGAACGTCCGATCCCGGGTAGATCTTGCCCACGCCCTGAAGCTCGATCATCGCCGGCGGCGCGTCGTCCTCCAACGCAGCGGTCGCCTGCGGCGAGTACGAGGAGTTGTCGGTGACGCTCATGAGCGAAGTCCTTTCGACGTCGTCAGCCGACGCAGCAGTGTGAAGAAGAGATCGGCGACGAGCGCCAGAGCGATCGTGAAGACCACGCCCGTCCACATCCGCTCGACGGAGGTGAGATCGGGAAAGCGTTGCAGTCCCTCGTTGACGTAGCGGCCGAGGCCGGTACCGCCCACGAGCGGGGCGATCGCCGCGATGCCGATGTTGAGCAACGTCGCCACCCGGATGCCGGTGAGGATGATCGGCCAGGCGAGCGGGAGTTCGATCTTGAGCAGTCGCTGGCTGGCATTGAGCCCCATGCCCTTGGCCGATTCGATGACCGCCCGGTCGACGTCCTCGAGCCCGACGATCGTGTTGCGCAGGATCGGCAGGATCGAATACATCGTGAGCGCGATGATCGGGCCGCGGTCGCCGACGCCGATGCTCGGGATCGAGATGAAGATCGCGAACAGTGCGAGCGACGGGATCGTCAGCATGATCGACGCGAAACCGAGGATCAGTCCACGCAGCAACCGGACACGGTGGACCAGCACTCCGAGCACGACCGAGATGACGATGGCGAACGCCATCGACATGGCGACGAGCTGCACGTGTTCGACGACACGCTCGAAGATGGCCGACCAGCCCTCGGCATCGGACATCCACGTCCACCAGCTGGAGTACGCGTCAGGATCGAAGACCAGCGCCGGCAGTTCGCCGATCCCGGTGAACAGCAGGTCGAGGCCCTCGAGGAGATCGTTGTTCGCAGCGGTTTCAGCGATGAAGAGCCACCAACCGAGCAGGAGCAGGAACAGCGCGATCGCGACTCCGCGGGCCGAAATGCGGCGACGCGGCCGGACCCCCTCCGGCTGCGGAGTGGTCGGAGCAGCAAGCGTTTCGAGGACATCGCTCATGGTGCAGCACGCCCCGTTCGGGCCGGTGCCACCAGGTTCCGTGTGAGATGCGATGTCGGTACTCGAATGTCTTCCTCTCGCGGCCGTCTTGGGAGGCCTGATTCGCGGAGACGGGCGCGAGCGGAGAGCCCACGACCTCGTTGGCGCGGCCCCGACCATACCGCAGGCTCACCGAATGCCAACGGACCGGCCGAAGTCGCATCGGCAGGCGGGGCGACCGAACCCCACGCCGAACCTGCGAAGCTCGCGGGCGATGAGACGGGTGTTCCGAGGCGCTGACCTGGTGATCGACGACTCGCTTCGCCGCGGCGATCTCATTGTCGATGGCGGCCGGATCGTTGCCGTCGAACCCAGCGCCGATGTGCCCTCCGCTGCGCCCGAACCCGACCTGGAGATCGTCGATGTCGCCGGCTGCGTGATCTCGCCGGGCTTCATCGATCTGCAGTGCAACGGTGCGGTCGGCGTCGACATCACGACCGATCCCCACGGAATCGTCGAGGTTGCTCGGGCGCTCCCGCGCTTCGGTGTCACGTCGTTCCTACCGACGGTGGTGACGAGCCCGGCGGTCAACCGGCGGGACGCGATCGATGCGCTCGTAGCCCTCCGGGACGCCGAGCCGGAACCGTCGGACCCGGTCGGCGCCGACCCGATCGGCCTGCACCTGGAGGGCCCGATGATCTCGCGTGAGCACCTCGGCGCACACGCACCCGCACACGTGACGACACCCGACGCCGCCGAACTCGACGAGTGGGCGGGGTCGCACGTAGTTCGCCTGGTCACCCTCGCACCCGAACTCGCAGGTGCACTCGCAGCGATCGAGCGCCTGACCCGCGCCGGTATCACCGTGTCGGCCGGTCACACAGCGATGACCCCGGTCGACCTCGCGGCGGCGAAGGCGGCCGGCCTGTCCTGCGCGACACACCTGTTCAACGCGATGGCACCCTTCAGCCATCGGGCGCCCGGCCCGATCGGTGCGGTGCTCGCCGACGACAGCGTGGTCGCAGGCGTCATCTGCGACGGCCTCCACGTCGATCCGACTGCGGTGCGCATGGCCTGGCGGGCGCTCGGCCCGACCCGCCTGTTGCTCGTGTCGGACGCCGTCGGCGCCTTGGGTGCGCCGTTCGGACCGTTGAACCTCGGCGGCCTCGTCGTGATCCACGACGCCGGCGGGGTACGAACGCGCGACGGCGTCCTCGCGGGAAGTGCCCTGGCACTCGATCAGGCGGTGCGCAACCTGATGGAGTTCACGGGCTGCAGCCTCCCCGAGACGCTCGCATGCGTCACGTCGACGCCCGCCGATCTTCTCGGCCTGACCGACCGGGGTCGCCTGACCGTGGGGTCACGCGCCGATCTCACGATCCTCGATCGCGATGCCGAACTCGTCGCGACCGTGATCGGCGGCGTCACCGCCTGGCAGCGCTGATCAGAGACAGCTGCGCACGGCGTCGTTGAGCGCGACCGTTCGCGGGTCACCGGCGATGCCGCCCGCCATCTGGTTCATCACGTAGCCGTAGCCGACCTTGGCCTCGAGGTCGCCGTAGCCGAGCGAGCCTCCCGCACCGGCGTGCCCGAACGAGGTGGGCGACAGCATCGGTGCGAACTCGCCGTCGAGCATGAACCCCATGCCGAACCGTGTGGGCAGCACGAGGCAGGTGTCGGGTCCGTTGACCGCCTCGGCGCGCGCCGCGATCACGGTGTCATCGGCGATCAGGCGGACGCCGTCGACCTCGCCGACGGTCGCTGCGTACATCCTCGCCAGGCTCCGCGCGGTGGTGATGCCGTTGGCGGCGGGCATCTCGGTGGCGTGAACGGCCCGGGTGTTGAACGGATCGGCGGGGCCGGCCATCATCACACCGTTCATGAACAGTGCGTTGAACCCCATCGTGCCGGGGCCGGCGATCTGCATCATCAGCGCCAGCGCTTCGGGGTCGGTGGGCGGCGGCGCCTGCTCCAACCGTGACACCCGAGGTTCCTCCGACTCCGGGAGACCGATCCAGAAGTCGAGGCCGAGCGGCGCTGCGAGCTCCTCGGCGAAGTACTGCCCGATGCGGCGGCCGTCGACGCGGCGCACGAGCTCGCCCGCGAGCCAGCCGTAGGTGAGGGCGTGGTAGCCGTGGGCGGAACCGGGTTCCCACAGCGGGGTCTGCGCACCGAGGGCGTCGACGATCGGCGCGATCGCCATCAGGTCGTCGAACGACAACGGTGCGTCCACGTAGGGCAGACCGGCCTGGTGGCTCATCATCTGGCCGATCGTGACGGCGTCCTTGCCGTTGGCGGCGAACTCGGGCCAGTACGACGCAACGGGGTCGTCGTAGGAGATCGATCCGGCTTCCACGAGACGCGCGACGCAGATCGCCGCTGCACCCTTCGTGGTGGAGAACACGAGTTGCAGCGTGTGCTCGTCCCAGACCCGACCGGTCTGCTTGTCGGCGACCCCGCCCCAGATGTCGACCTTGGCCTCGCCGTCGACGTACAGCGAGAACGCTGCGCCGAGCTCGTCGAACTCGGCGAAGTTCCGCTCGAAAGCGTCGGCCACCGCGCCGAATCCGTCTGCCACCGTGCCGTTGATCTGCGTCATTCGCAGGACGGTACTCATCTGCCGGTTGCCTAGGCTGGTCGGCCGGTATGAGCGACGTGACCAATCCCCCCATCGCCGGCAGCGACACACCCCCGAACCGCTACGACGCCGCGCTCGCGCGGGACATCGAGCTGCGCTGGCAGGACTGGTGGGACGAGCACCACACGTTCGAGACGCCGAACACCGCCGGCCCCCTGGCCGACCCCGGCCTGGCCACCGAACGCGGCGAGAAGCTGTTCGTGCTCGACATGTTCCCCTACCCGTCGGGCACGGGTCTGCACGTCGGCCACCCACTCGGGTTCATCGGCACCGACGTGTTCGCCCGCTTCAAGCGGATGACCGGCCACAACGTGCTGCACGCGATGGGCTTCGACGCGTTCGGCCTGCCCGCCGAGCAGTTCGCCGTCGAGACCGGCCAGCATCCGGCGGTCACCACCGCCGAGAACGTGGCCACCTATCGCCGACAGTTGCGCCGCCTCGGCCTCGCCCACGATCCGCGACGCAGCGTGTCGACCACCGACCCCGAGTTCTACCGTTGGACCCAGTGGATCTTCAGCCAGGTGTTCAACGCCTGGTACGACCACGACCTCGACCGGGCGCGCCCGATCGTCGAACTGATCGCCGAGTTCGAGTCCGGTCGACGGTCCACGCCCGACGGTCGCCCGTGGGCGGAGCTCACCGACGGCGAACGCGCCGACATCGTCGACGATCACCGCCTCGCGTACGTCAGCGAGGCGCCGGTCAACTGGTGCCCCGGTCTCGGCACGGTCGTCGCCAACGAGGAGGTCACTGCCGACGGCCGCAGCGACCGTGGCAACTTCCCGGTGTTCAAGCGCAACATGCGCCAGTGGATGATGCGCATCACCACGTACGCCGACCGGCTGATCGACGACCTCGACCTGCTCGACTGGACCGACGCGATCAAGACGATGCAGCGCAATTGGATCGGCCGCAGCTTCGGCGCCGAAGTGCACTTCCCGTCCGCTGCCGGCGACATCACGGTGTTCACCACCAGGCCCGACACGCTGTTCGGCGCGTCGTTCATGGTGCTCTCGCCCGAGCACCCGTTCGTCGACACGCTCACCGTGGCCGAACAGACCGGTGCCGTCGCCGCGTACCGCGAGCAAGCGGCGAAGAAGAAGGACTTCGAGCGCCAGGACGAGACCCGCGAGAAGACCGGCGTCTTCACCGGCTCGTACGCCACCAACCCGGTCAACGGCGAACAGATCCCGGTGTGGATCGCCGACTACGTCCTCATGGGCTACGGCACCGGGGCGATCATGGCCGTGCCGTGCGGCGACCAGCGCGACTTCGAGTTCGCCAAGAAGTTCGGCCTGCCGATCCCGGCGATCCAGCAGCCACCGGCCTCGTGGTTCGAGGCGCAGGGCATCGAGCAGACGCTCGACACATCGCGCTGGCCGATCGCGTACGTCGGCGATGCGCCCTACGTCCAGTCGGCGAACGACGAGCTCGACCTGAACGCCATCGACAACAAGGCCGACGGCATCGCGCAGATGAACACCTGGCTCGAAGCGCACGATGCGGGCACGGCGACGGTCAACTACAAGCTGCGCGACTGGCTGTTCAGCCGCCAGCGCTACTGGGGCGAGCCGTTCCCGATCGTCTACGACGCCGAGGGCCGCCCGCACACGTTGCCCGACGACATGTTGCCGGTGCTGTTGCCCGAGACCGAGTCGTTCTCGCCGCGGACCTTCGACGCCGACGACGAGTTCTCCAACCCCGAGAGCCCACTCGACCGCTTGGGCGACTGGGTCGAAGTGGAACTCGACCTGGGCGACGGCCCGCAGGTGTACCGCCGCGACACCAACGTGATGCCGCAGTGGGCGGGATCGTGCTGGTACGAGATGCGTTACCTCGACCCGACCAACGACGACCGGTTCGTCGACCGCGAGGTCGAGCAGTACTGGATGGGCCCGCGCACCGACATCCGCCCGGACCATCCTGGCGGTGTCGACCTGTACGTCGGCGGCGTCGAACATGCCGTCCTGCACCTGCTGTACTCGCGCTTCTGGCACAAGGTGCTGTACGACCTCGGCCAGGTGAGCTCGAAGGAGCCGTACGCCCGCCTCTTCAACCAGGGCTACGTGCAGGCTGCGGCCTACAAGGACGAGCGCGAGATCTACGTCGACGCGACCAGGATCGAGGGCGACGACAAGGTCGGCTTCACCTACGAGGGCAAGCCGGTCACTCGCGAGTGGGGCAAGATGGGCAAGAGCCTCAAGAACGCCGTGTCGCCCGACGACATGTACGAGCAGTACGGCGCCGACACGCTGCGCCTGTACGAGATGGCGACCGGCCCACTCGACGCCTCTCGCCCGTGGGAGACCCGCGACGTCGTCGGCATGTACCGATTCCTGCAGCGCCTGTGGCGCAACATGGTCGACGAGGAGACCGGCGAGTGCATTGTGGTCGACTCCCCGGCCGACGACGACACCCGCAAGCTGCTGCACCGGACGATCGACACGGTTCGAACCGAGATGGACGCGCTGCGGTTCAACACGGCGATCGCGAAGCTGATCGAACTGAACAACGCGGTCACGAAGCTCGATGCCACTCCCCGCGAGGTGGCCGAACCGATGGTGATCATGCTGTCGCCGCTCGTGCCCCACATCGCCGAGGAGCTGTGGCGACGATTGGGCCACCACGACACGATCACGTACGTGTCGTTCCCCGAGGCCGACCCGGCACTGCTCGTGGACGACACGATCGAGGTGCCGATCCAGATCAACGGCAAGGTCCGCGGTCGCGTCGACGTCGCTGCCGACGCGACGCCTGACGTGATCGAGGCGACGGCCCTCGCGGACGGCAAGATCGCGGCGCTGCTCGACGGCGCGACCCCGAAGAAGGTCATCGTCGTCCCGGGCCGCATGGTCAACATCGTGATCTGATCAAGGTCGGTTCAACCCATTGCTTTTCGGCCACGACGGCGCGACGATGTCAGTGGGCCCGACGAGGTGCCACACAGGGATCCAGGAGTGAGACCGCTTCACCGGTTCCACTGACTGATCCAAGCCTTTCCCCGCAAACGGGATTGCACCTCGCGGGCCCGATTTGCGTCTCCGGAGCAGCCTGCGTTCAGCGAGCGGACGTCAACGAGCGCAACCTCGCAGCCGTCTCGGCACTGTGGATCCGGCAGAATTCGACGCGTACCGTTCGGACACCCCATCCGGCATCGGGTGGTCCGGTGTCGTCGAGGTCGATCCGACGACCGACCGGTGCCATCGGCGTCCCGTCGGCGCGGAGGTCGACCGTCGTCCCGTGGCGGGTTCGCACCGTGCGCAGACCGGTTGCACTCTTCAGCGGATTGTGGGTACCACATCTCGGCTTGCCGTTGCGCTGGTCGGTGGCGCCGCCGTCGCGTTCCCATTCGTCGATGTGGTCGACTTCACAGCGCCGCGACGCCGCCGTGCAACCGAGATGGTCACACTCGTGCGCCAGCAGCAGCGCCATCTCGCGGGCGACGCCGGTGAAGAGCCGCCGCTTGCGGCCCGCATCGACCACCACGCCGGCTGCATCGACGACCACTCGCCGGGCGTGGCCCACGAGGCTGGCCGCGAGCACGTCGGCGGGCGAGACGACGACCCCCGAATCCGACTCGATCCGTTGGATGCGCAGATCGAGATCGGTGGGCACCGTGTCGTCACCGGTCACCCTGCGCCTCATCAGCCGCTCGAACGTGTTCAACCCGACCAGCAGATTGAGTACGGGCTGGGGTGCGACACCATCGGCAGGAGCGAGGACGGCCGCGTGAAAGATCGCAACCATCGCATCGAATCGACGTTGTGCGTCGGTTCGCGGCAGCTTCGATGCCGGAGCGTCGGGGCCGAACTCGGCCGTCCGGGCGTCGACGTCGGCATCGAACTCGGCCTGCAGGAAGCGTTGGAAGATCGCCTCCAACTCTGCGGTCACGAGACCGGAGCCGCCTGTCGCCCGGATGTCGACGCCACCCGCCGTCGGCCCGCCCGATGTGTCCTGCCAGGAGTGCGTCCGCGACGCCGGCCACGCTGTCGCAGACTGCTGCCAGCCGGCGGAGGCGGGCGGCGTCGGCGGCCGAACAGTTGATCTGCGCGCACCCACTGACGGATCGAACGATGGCCGTCGATCGAGTGGATGCTGCGGCGTTCACCCTCACGGAGCAGCGCCGCCATCTCGGCATCCGCCCGTCGACGGGCGAGTTCGAGCTCCCTGAATCGCTCGGTCAGCGCCGCGTCGGAGAGGTCGATCGCGTCGGCGAGCAGCTCCTCGAACATGGTTCGATCATCGCAAACGACTGTACGTTATACGAGCATATAGAGGTACATGTGTTTGCTTGTCGCGAATGATCCTCCCCCGGCCGGAGGCGACGCGACCGACCCGACTAGCGTGCGACACACGCGGAACATCCGAGCGAGGGGGGTTGCATGAGCAACGACACGACACCGGACGCGGCCGACCGGCGGGCGCCGGTCGCCGACTGGACCACCGACTACGACGTGCTCGATCCCGACTACGTCGCCGACCCGTACCCCGTGTGGGACGACCTGCGCGAGCAGTGCCCGATCGCCCACACCGAACGTTGGGGCGGATCATGGTTGCCCACCCGCTACACCGACGTGCAACGGTTCGCCCAGGACCACCACGGGTTCAGCTCGAGCGACGTCGGTGTCCTGACGTTCGACGACGAGGAACGGCCGCCGCCTCCGGTCGAGATCCCGCTCCCGCCGATCGACCAGGACCAGCCCGACCACACCTGGACCCGGCGGCTGATGCTCCCCTGGTTCTCGCATTCCCGCGTCGCCCAGTACGAGCCGTTCACGCGGGAGTTGTGCAACCGGCTGATCGACGGCTTCATCGAGAACGGAACGGCCGATGCGGCCGGCGACTACGCCCGGCAGATCCCGGTGCGCGTGATCTCGCTCGTGCTGGGCGTGCCCGACGAGATGGCGGACACGTTCACCGGCTGGGTGCAGGACTTCCTCGAGTTCGCCCACGAGGAGGCCCGCGCCACCCGCGGTCGCGATGCGATGACGCTGTATCTCCTCGAACAGCTGGAGTACCGCCGCAGCAATCCCGGCGACGACCTGATGAGCGCGTTGCTGCACACCGAGGTCGAGGGCAAGCCGGTCGACGACCTCACGATCATGGGCATGGCCGCGCTCACACTGATCGCCGGCGTCGACACCACCTGGTCCGGCATCGGTTCCGCGATGCTGCACCTGGCGACCCATCCGCAGGATGCCGAACGCCTCGTCGACGAGCCCGAGATCATGCCGCTCGCGATCGAGGAGCTCTTGCGGGCCTACTCCCCCGTCACGATGGCTCGCATCGCCACCGACGACGTGGAGGTGGCCGGCTGCCCGATCAGGGCCGGCGACAAGGTGCTGATGAACTTCCCCGGCGCCAACCGCGACCCCGACATCTTCGAGAACCCGGAAGAGGTCATCCTCGACCGCGCCCAGAACCGCCACGTCGCGTTCGGTGCCGGCATCCACCGGTGCGCCGGGTCGAACCTGGCTCGCATGGAGATGCGAGTCGCCGTCGAGGTGTGGCTCGAACGCATCCCCGAGTTCCGTCTCGCCGACGACGCCGAGGTCACCTGGGCCGGCGGCCAGGTCCGTGGACCGCGCCAGGTACCGGTGGTGTTCTGAGTTCCACCACGATGCTCCCCTGACCGACACGGTCTGCAACACTGTTCCAATTCGTCTCGAACCGGAGGTTGGTCAGTGAGCAACGACACATCGCACGTGGTCCCCACCACACACAACAACGCGGGGCCCGACACCGAGCCGGTCACCGACTGGGCGTCCGACTACGACATCTTCGACCCGCAGTACGTCGACGACCCATACGGGATCTGGGACGAGCTGCGCGAAACCTGTCCGATGGCCCACACCGACCGCTGGGGCGGATCGTGGCTGCCTACGCGCTACGAGGACGTGTACGCGATCGCCCACGACATCGAGACGTTTCCGTCCGGCAACGGCATCAGCGTCGTCCCGATGCTGCCGGTCGGCGACGATGCCGACCCCGGTCACATCCCGGCACCGGTGCTCACCTCCGGGGTGCCGCCGATCAGCGCCGACCCCCCGTTGCACACCTGGACGCGCCGCCTCGTGCTGCCCACGATGAGCCCGGCCCGTGTTGCCGAGTACGAGGTGTTCACCCGCGAGCTCTGCCGGCGGCTCGCCGACGAGATCGCCGCTCGCGGCGAAGGTGACGCCGCCGCCGAGTACGCGCAGCAGATCCCGGTGCGGGTGATCGGGCACATCCTCGGTGTGCCCGAGTCGATGGCGGGCACGTTCACGGAGTGGGTCCGCGACGTGCTCGAGTTCGCCCACGATCCCGATCGGCGCCGCCGCGGCATCGTCGGGATCATCGGCTACCTCCAGGAGGCGATCGCCGAACGCGAGGCGGAGCCGACCGACGACTTCATCAGCGAACTGCTCAACTCCGAACACGACGGCGAGCCGATCACGCGCGACGTCGTGATGGGAATGTGTGCGCTGCTGCTGATCGCCGGCATCGACACCACCTGGTCGTCGATCGGAGCGACGATGTGGCACCTCGCAGCCCACCCCGACGACCGCCGCCGGTTGATCGCCGAACCCGACCTCATGCCGACTGCGATCGAGGAGTTCCTCCGCGCGTACGCCCCGGTCACGATGGCCCGGCGTCTCGTCGAGGACGCCGAGTACAAGGGGTGCCCGATCAAGGCCGGCGAACGGATCCTGATGAACTTCCCCGGCGCCAACCGCGACCCCGCGGTGTTCCCCGACGCCGACCAGGTCATCCTCGACCGCCAACAGAACCGTCACCTCGCCTTCGGTGCCGGCATCCACCGCTGTGCGGGATCGAACCTGGCCCGCATGGAGCTGCGCGTCGCCGTCGAGGAGTGGCTCGCCCGCATGCCCGAGTTCGAGCTGGTCGACCCGGCCCTCGTCACGTGGGCAGGTGGCCAGGTCCGCGGGCCACGGTCGATCCCGGTCGTCACCCGCTGACGCACGATCAGGGCACACGTGCCCTGGTGATCGTCGGCCGACGGCGCGATCCTGGAGTCATGAGCGACCCCGACGATCTCCTGTCCGCACGCGACGTCGATGTCGACGCCGAACGGTTCGTCGATCCCGCCGACGTGGCCGACGTCCCCGAACGGCTCGGTCACCCCGTCGAGGGCTCCGATGCCGACGTCCTCGACCAGCACCTCGAGGTGCCGGCCGACGACGACGTCTGATCAGCGAACCCGCCGCACGCTGAGTGCGAGCAGCTCGGCCAGGCCCTCCTCGATCCCTGCGGCGAGCACGTCGATGTCGGGCACGTTGTCCCAGTCGCCGGTCACGCCGAACGAGATCTTGCCGTTGTACGAGAGGATCGCCACCCCCGTGCGCACGCCGTGCGACAGCGGCACGAACGGCCGGTAGTCGAGCATCTCCCGACCGCACGCGTACAGCGGCACCTGCGGACCCGGAACGTTGGTGGTCACGGTGTTGACGCTGCGTTGCGGGGCGCGGCGCAGCACCGTCACCGCGGTTCGGAACCCGATCGCCAGCAGCAACGGCGGTGTGAACGCGGCCAACTCCGAGATCGCTCCACCTGCGTCGGCCTGGTGCGATTCCTTGAGCTCGGCCATCTGTGCCCGGACGGCGCTCAGCCGTTCGAGTGGATCAGCGATCCCGACCGGGAGTTCCGCGATCATGCCCGACACCTGGTTGTTGTAGCTGTGATCGCCGGACATCCGCACCGACACCGGCACCAACGTGCGCACCACCACGCCCTCGACGTCGTCGCCGCGGTGCACCAGCAGGTCGCGGAAGCCCCGTGTGATCGCTGCGAGCACGACGTCGTTGACCGTTCCCCCGACCGCGCTGCGGATCCGCTTGACGTCGGCCAGGGTGCTGCTCGCCCACGTCCACCGCCGGTGGGGGCCGATCGACCCCTCGATCGACAATGCGACGTTCGGCTGGAGCCGGGCTCCCAGCGCCACGGCGCCGGATGCGACGTCCCTCGCGTTCGCGAGGAGCCGGCGCGGTGTCCGCAGCGCCGATCGTGCCCAGCGCGCCATCTCGTTCGGACTGACGATCGTCTGGGCGATCGCATCGCGGACGAGTTCGGTGTCGGTCGGCGCAGGCTCCGGTTCCCAGTCGTCGTCGACCGGCAGCGAACCGTCCGGTGACGGGTCGAGGACGACCGCCATCAGATCGGTGCCGGACACACCGTCGACCATGCAGTGGTGGACCTTCGAGATCATCGCCCAGGTCCCGTCCGCGAGGCCCTCCACCACCCAGGTCTCCCACAGCGGTCGATGACGGTCGAGCTCCTGCGACATCAGGCGGCCCATCAGCGTGCGAAGGTCGTCATCGGAGCCGGGAGACGGGAGCGCGGTGTGGCGAACGTGGTACTCGATGCGGAAGTGCGGATCGTCGACCCACACGGGGCGGCCCAGACCGCCCGGCACGAACCGGACCCGCTGGCGATACCGCGGGACGAGTGGCAACTTGCTGCGGACCAGTGCGACGACCTCGTCGTAGTCCGGCGCCGGCCCCTCGAAGATCGCGCACGATGCGATGTGCATGTGACTGATTCCGTCCTCCACATGGAGAAACGTCGCATCCAGCGGGCTCATCCTGTCCATCCGACCGTCTCCTCTCCCCGACCGCGATCCCGTCCTCGATCGTGGACCATGTCGTGCCGGCCCGACAGGGCAATTCGTCCCCCAGGGCACCGGTGGACGGTGCCGGCCCCGGTGGCGGAGGTCTCGGTAGCCTGCGACCCGTGATCCCCCGTGCCAGCTCCCTCCTGCTGGGCGCTTCGTTGCTCCTGCTCAGCGCGTGCAGCGCCACCGCGCAGAACAGCCTCGGCGACACGCTCGAGGCGCCGCCCGCCGACCCGGCCGACACCACGACCGCCACCACCGAGGCGACCACCACGACGTCGACGACGGTGCCGCCGCTCGACGTCTACGATCCGCTGTGCGTCGTCGAGGTCCAACCCGGTGAGTCGCTCAGCCTGATCGCCGACCGCTTCGACGACGACACCGTGCGCGTCGACACGATCTCCGCCGAGAACGACCTCGACGGCAACACGATCTTCCCGGCCCAGCTGCTCGACGTCTGTGTCGACAACGGCCTCGACGACCGCACGGGCGAGGCCCGCGAGCCCAACCAGGCGCTCGTCGCCGAAGCGACGCGGGCCAACGTCGAGATCCAGCAGGCGAAGCTCAACGAGCTGTTCGCCGGCTACGGCATCAACGAACTCGTGATCGACGGCGTCTCCGGTTCGGCCACCCGCCAGCGGCTGTGCGCCGCCCGACTCGGGCTCGGCCTGCCGGTCAGCACGGCCGACATGGCGGCAGGCAGCGAGGAGGAGCGCGTGCTGATGGCGGCGACGCAGATCAACATCCCGCTGTCGGCGCCGGTCGACAAGGAACGCTGGGTACTGATCGACCAGACCTGCCAGATCATGTTCGTCGGAGCATCGAACCAACAGCTCCAGTTCGTCTTCCCCACCTCCACCGGCGAACCCGGCCACGAGACCCGCCTCCAGGACCGGTCGATGGTGTACCGCTACGACCCGGCCTTCGACAACGGCGGGTGGCACGACAGCACCGACTTCCCGGTGCCCGAGGACAACCCCCTCAACGGCAACATGTACAAGCCGCTGTACTTCGACGGCGGCCAGGCGATCCACGGCGCGAACAACGTGCCGACGAGCCCGCAGAGCAAGGGGTGCGCGCGCCTGCGCCTCGAGCACCAGGACGCGCTCCTCGCCTGGCTCGGCATCGCCGACGTGACCACACCGATCGGTGGGTCCGGCTTCGACCTCGCCGTCAGCATCCAGGGCGTGTACGCACCACCGGTGTGAGGTGAGTTCCGGTCCCCTCCGGGTGCTGATCGGCCCCACTTCGGGCCAGTGGGGCACACGGACGCACACCCCGCTCGACAGGGCCATTGGTCAACATCTCGACCGCTGGCTTCACCAACGGGGTCCGATGGGGCAAGACTGCAGATGTGGAACGACCAGCACCCGCGATCTACGAGTTGTCGGCGATTCCCGAGTTCGGCGCGTTCCTCCTGTCGGCGCCCTGGCTTGCCACCGCACCCCGCGGGAGCGGACGACGCGTGCTGGTCCTCCCGGGATTCACCGCGGGTGACGTCTCGACGGCGCCGCTGCGCCTGGCGCTGCGCGCACTCGGCCACCGACCGTCACCCTGGGGGCTCGGCCTCAACGTCGGCCCCGACGACGAGACCGTGCGCCAGTTGCTCCGGCTGCTCGACCAGCTCGTCCACCAGAACGGCGGCCCGATCGACATCGTCGGGTGGAGCCTCGGTGGCATCATGGCGCGATTGCTCGCGCTGCACCACCCGGACCGCGTGCGTCAGGCGATCTCGCTCGGCAGCCCGATCCGCGTCGAGGACCCGCACGCGAACCTGAGCGAGAGCGTCCGACGGCTGTCGCAGCTCGCCGGTCTCCAACGGGGTCGCAGGGGTCACGATCTCACCGAGGTGCCGGTGCCGTCGACGGTGATCTACTCGCGCCAGGACGGTGTGGTTGCCGCGGCATCGTGCCTGCAGCCGGTCGGGCCGACGTCGGAGAACATCGAGGTCCGCGGGGCCCACATCGGCCTCGGTCACAATCCGGCCGTCATCTGGGCGGTCGCCGATCGCCTGGCGCAACGCACCGGTGAGTGGACCCCGTTCGTGCCGCCGTCGACCCTGGCGTGGTGCTATCCGGAGCCTGCCGCGCACGGCGACGTGACGGCGCCCACCCCTCGGGCTGCAGGGTTCTGATCGCGGTGCCCACGTCGCAGATCGCTCGCGGACACTCACGGCTGTTGGCGATCGAGACGCCGACGGCGCTCGGCCACACGTCGACCCTCACGATCGTCGACGCCGCCAACGCTCCCCATCGGCTCGACGCCGCACTGCTCCGCCAGGAGGTGAGCGCCCGGCTCGACGAGCATCCGATGCTTCGCCAGTCGCTCGTCGACGTCCCGTTCGGACTCGATCGGCCGTGGTGGCGTGACCATCCGGGCTTCGACCTCAACTACCACCTCCGCCACATCGCAGTGCCCGATCCGGACGACCCGAACTCGCTGGCCGAACTCGTGGCGCGCATCCACAGCCGACCGCTCGACCGTGGCCGACCGCTCTGGGAGCTGTACCTGATCTCGGGACTCGCCGACGGCCAGGCGGCGCTGCTGTTCAAGATGCATCTCGCCGCGCTCGCCGCGTCGACGGGCAACTCGTTGTGTGCCGGGTTGATCGGCGACTCGGCCGACCTGATCGGCGACCCCGACGACGGGTCTCGCCAGTGGCGGCCCGAGCCGGGCCCGACAGCGCACGACATCGGCGTCCGTGCCTGGATGAACGCGCTCGTCGACCCGATGCGCACGCTCACCACGGTGCCACGCACCTTGAACTCGGTTCCCGGTCTGCGCAGCGTGCTCAATCCGGCGTTGGCGCTGATGAACCAGCGGGCCCAACGGTCGATCGTGATCGCCGAACAGTCGGGCATCACGCCGCGCACCTCGTTCAACACCCGCATCGGCCCGCACCGCCGCTGGGCGAGCACCGAACTCGACCTCCGTCGCGTCGCCGACGTCCGCTCACGCTTCAGCGTCAGCACCGTCGACGTCGTCACCGCCGTGTGCGGTGGAGCGTTGCGATGGTGGCTCCTGCAGCACGACGAACTGCCTCGCGAGTCGCTGAAGGCGCTCGTGCCGCTGTCGGTCACCGATCCCGAGGCGATCGAGGGGATCGCCGGCGCGGTCGTCAGCCTGAGCACCAATCTGCACCGGATCCCGGAGCGACTCGCCGTCGTGCACGAACAGATCGGCGAGGCGGTCGACCGTCACGGTGCGATGACGGCGGCCGAGATCCGCGGGATCGGCGGCGGCACCCCGTTGCTCGGCATCGTCGCCTCACGACTGCTCGAGCGCAGCCCGCTGGCCGAGCGCCTGATGCCACCGTTCAACACCACGATCACGTCGGTGCCGGGCTCGAAGGACGCCCAGTACGCCCTCGGCGCCGAGGTGACGGCGATCTACCCGATCCTCGGCGTGGTCGACGGGATGGGGCTGCACTTCGGCGCGATCTCGGTCGGTGGCCGCCTGTGCCTGAGCCTCGTGTCCGATCGCGAACAGATCCCCGACCTGGCCGAACTCGCCGCGCGCATCCCGATCGAGTTCGACCTGCTCGAGAAGTCGCAGCCGCGGCGCAGCGCGATCGCCTGACGATCAGCCGCCGGTGGTGTCGGTGGGCGCCTCGACGGCGGGTGTCGTCGCCTCCGGAGCCGGCTCCTCGGGTGCCGGGGGCACCGTGACGTCCGGCGTGTCATCGCTGGTGTCGTTCGAGATGATGGCGAACATCATCAGCACGAAGAACAGCACCGCCACGACACCGAGGACGACGCCGATCGCCGAGTTGTCCGGCGACGAGACGGGCTGGGCGGGCGGGCGAGGCGGTGAGGCCACGGGCGGGGCGACCTGGGTGCCGGGGGTCGGCGGGACCTGCGCCTGGTTCGGATCGATGTAGACGTTGAGGACGACACCAGCGCGGTTGACGGTCTGCGTCCAGCTGGCTCCGTTCCAGTAGCGGGCGTTGCCCAGTCCGGTCGGATCGACGTACCAGCCCTGGGGGGTGTAGCTGTCGGTCATCGTGTGCACTCCTCGGGTCCGCGTCACCCGACAACGGATCGCCGTCGGGATCTCCGAGCGTATCGACTCGCCGGAATCGGGACGTGGACCTCGGACGTCCGCGAGGTCAGCGCTCGAGATCCTCGCCTTCGATGACGGATGCGGCCCGTCGAGCGGCCAACATGCATCGGAGTACGACCCGACGAACAAGGAGACGCAGATGGCGTGGGACTTCTCAACCGAACCGGAATTCCAGGAGAAGCTCGACTGGGTCGAGCAGTTCTGCAAGGACGAGGTGGAGCCGCTGCACTACGTGTTCCCGTACGCGGTTCGCTCGCCGGATCCGAAGGTGAAGCAGCTCGTCCGTGACCTCCAGCAGCAGGTGAAGGACCAGGGACTCTGGGCGATCTTCCTCGACGAGGAGCTCGGCGGCCCCGGTTTCGGTCAGCTCAAGCTCGGCCTGCTCAATGAGATCCTCGGTCGCTACCCCGCTGCGCCGCAGCTGTTCGGCGCGGCCGCTCCCGACACGGGAAACATGGAGATGCTCGCCGCGTACGGCACCGAGGAGCAGAAGGAACGCTGGCTGACGCCGTTGCTCAACCAGGAGATGTTCTCGGCGTACTCGATGACCGAGCCGCAGGGCGGGTCCGACCCGAACCTGTTCAAGACCACCGCCGTTCGCGACGGTGACGAGTGGGTGATCAACGGCGAGAAGTGGTTCACGAGCGCCGGCCGCGTCGCCGACATCCTGTTCGTGATGTGCACCAACGGCATGTACGTGGTGCCGCGTACCACGCCTGGCGTCGAGATCATGCCGGAGCCGCGCAACCACAACCACATCAAGTACGTCGACGTGCGCATTCCGCTCGACCACCTGCTCGGCCCCGAGGACGGTGCGAAGGTGCTCGCCCAGCGGCGACTCGGCGGTGGTCGCATCCATCACGCGATGCGCACGATCGCCCAGTGCAAGCTGGCCTTCGACATGATGTGCGAGCGGGCGCTGTCGCGCGAGTCGCACGGCAAGATCATCGGTGAGCACCAGATGGTGCAGGAGAAGATCGCCGACAGCTACGCGCAGTTGCGCATGCTCCGGCTCTTCGTGCTGGAGACCGCCTGGAAGATCGACAACACCTCCACCCAGGAGGCCCGCACCGACATCGCTGCGGTCAAGTTCACGATGGCGAAGGTCCTGCGGGAGATCTCCTTCAACGCACTGCACATCCACGGCTCGCTCGGCACCACCGATCTCACGCCGTTGCAGGACATGTACGCGGGCGCCCCCACGATGGGCCTCGCCGACGGCGCCGACGAGGTGCACAAGTCGACGGTCGCCCGGCGCGTGCTCAAGGAGTACCGCCCGCACGAGGGCTACTTCCACCGCGAGTACATCCCGTACAAGCGCGAGGAGGCCTGGGAGAAGTTCCAGCCCAAGTTCGCGGCCGATCCCGAGCTGCTCGCGTCGGCGGAGCAGTACAAGAAGTACTTCGCCGGCCGCCGCTGAGGCGTTGCGGCACCCGGCTCAGTTGCGGGCGGAGGCGAGACACCCGGCCGCGCCGAGCATGACGCCGACGCCGGGCACAGGGCGTTCCGCGAGCGCGGCCCTGACCTCGGCGATCGCCTGCTCGAGGGCTTCGCCGTCGAGGCGGCCGAGCAATCCGCGCACCATCCCCATGCCGAGCAGGAAGTCGAGGGAGTCGTCGACGTTGCCACCGCCTCCGAGCACCAGCGTCGTGTCGATCGGCGCCACGGCGGCCTGCGTGAAGCCCGCAGCCGTCAGCAGGGCGATCGTCTCGCCGGGCCGCTTGAGGACGAACATTCCCGGACCTGCAGCCCGCCCGCCGAACTCGGGAACGTCGGCGTGCTCGGCCACCGCGTCGCTGACGATCCGCAACCACTCGTTGGCCTGGAGATCCTGCCAGCAGACGAGCGAGAGCCGGCCTCCCGACGCAAGTGACCGCCGGATGTCGTCGAACGCCCCTCGGGATCGTCGAAGAACATCAGGCCGAACCGGCTCATCACCAGCGTGAACTCTCCGTCGGCAAACGGATGTGACTGCGCGTCGGCGACGACGAACTCGACGTTGCCGACACCTGCCGCCGCGGCTCGACGAGCGGCGATCTCGATCAACGGGTCGGAGATGTCGAGCCCGACCACGCGGTGTGCGTCGGCGACCACCAGGAGCGTCGTGACTCCGCACCCGCAGCCGATGTCGAGCACCTCGTCATCCGACGTCACGGCCACCTGTCGAGCAGCGCCGACGTGAACGATGCCAGCTGACGGTCGTATCGGTCGGCGCGGGTGACGTAGTGGACCGACTCACCGCCGTTCCATGCCTCGACCTGACCCTGGTTCGGGTTCATGGCACTCCTCCGAGCGGTTGGTGCGCCCGGATCGAGCGGCTCGCAGATGCTAGTCCGCGCCCGATGAGCGCCGCCGCGGACCCTTCCGGCCGAGCGGGCGCTACCGCTCGGAGTGCATCACGACCATGTACTGACCGCCGCCGGGCTCGACGTCGGCGGTCACCTCCAGGTCGGGCTCGAGGCGGGAGATCCGGTCGACGAGCCATGCCGCCGCGGCGAGGGCGTCGTCCTCCGCGGCGCAGTGTCCCATGATCTCGCGTCCACCCTTGCGGCCAGCACGGTCGACGGCGGCGAGGATGACCGCCGGATCGGCGACCAGCAGGTCGTCGGGCCAGTCGACCACCGGTTTGGTGCTTCCCTTGCCGGTGTTGCACGCCCGGTGGGCGAGCCGTTCCTGACCGGTCCCCTTTCCCTTGCCCTTGCCGATGCCCTTCGACTTCGCCTTGCGCTCGGTGGTGCGACTGTCGATGCTCGGTCCGCGCGGGTCGTTCACCGACATGTCCGGATCGACCGGTTGGTCGCAGAGCCAACACCGCCAGGCGTCCTGTTCGCCGATCTCGCTCATGCGGGCCATTCGTCAGGCCGCCGGCGATCGTTCGTCGGGCCGAGCAGGTTCGCGGGTCATCGCACCAGTATCGCCGGGTCGGGCACCGCCGGGTGTGGCTCAGCGCTCGATCGGCCGATGGAACTCGATCCGGAACCCCACCGGACCGACCAACTCCACGTGGTGCGCCAACCCCGGAGGGATCACCACGTTCTCGCCTGCACCGACCGTTCGCCGCTCCTCGAGATCGGTCGGTGCTCCCGCCGAGCGAGTGGGATCGTCCTCGACGACGAAGACGAGTGCACCCGAGCGAACGACGAGTCTCCCCCACACCCCACTCGCGATCCGATGCGAGGACAGCAGTCCTCCGGGCACCGATGTCTCGTCGAATTCGCCGGTGGTGCGCACCAGCTCCAGGCCATCAGGGAGCTCCATCCCACCACCTTCGGCGACGAGCCGACTCACTCGCGAACGGGGACGACGAGCACCGGCACGGGTGAGGAACGAAGGACCTTCTCCGACGTGCTCCCGAGGGCCCAGCGCCTGACGCCTGACTGGCCGTGGCTGGCCATCACGATCATCGAGACGTTCTCCTGGTTGGCGAAGTCCAAGATGGCCTCCGCGGCGTGACTGCCGATCCGATGATGCACCTCGGTGTCGACCTCCGCAGGGACCGACGTGATCGCGCGAGTGAGGTACGCGTCTGCGGCTTCGTCGAGAGCGATGTGTTCGCTGGCCGCGAAGCGCTGCAGCGCTTCGTGCTCCGCGGTGCCCAGTGCGCTGAAGACGATGAGCCGCGACCCGAGCGCGACTGCGAGCATCGACGCCGTGTCGATCGCTCTCGTCGCGAGCTCGGACATGTCGAGCGGCACCATGATCGTTGCTGGTCGATTCTGCACGGAGTTCCTTTCGCAGCCGGTCCAGCCTCAGTCTCCGCGGAGTGCGGGGCCGGAGCAAGGGCCAGAGGTCCGCGACGTCAGCGGAGCGCCCGGTCGTCCACCACGCGACCGGACGGGTCCTCCGAACTACCGTCGCGACATGGAGCACCTCACAGGAAAGACAGCGGTGGTCACCGGAGCGGGGTCCGGTATGGGCAGGGCCTTCGCCGAGCGGTTCGCCCGTGCGGGGATGAACGTCGTGCTCGCCGACGTCGAGGAACCCAAGCTCGACGACGCCGTCGCCGCCATCACCGCAACCGGGGCACAGGCGATCGGCGTGCCGACCGACGTCACCGACGGCGATGCGGTCGATCGGCTCCGAGATGCCGCGATCGAGGCCTTCGGGCGCGTGCACGTGCTCTGCAACAACGCCGGCGTCGCCGGTGGGCCCGCGTCCGGCGGCGAGTGGGTGCTCGAGAACGAGTGGCGATGGGTGCTCGAGGTCAATCTGTGGGGCGTCGTCCACGGACACCGTTCGTTCCTGCCACACCTCGTCGAGGGCGGCGAGGGACACATCGTCAACACGGCGTCGATGGCCGGGCTGTTCCCGGGCCACTCGGCGTACAGCGCCAGCAAGTGGGCGGTCGTCGGCATCACCCAGGGCCTCTTCCAGACGATGCGCATGCAAGGAACGGGAGTCGGCGTGTCGTGTCTCTGCCCCGGCTGGGTGAACACCCAGATCGACCGGTCGGAACGCAACCGGCCCGAATGGGCCGCACCGAGTCTGGGCGTGGAAGCCACCGCCGAGGAGGAGGCCATCCGGGCGTTCGTGTCCGAGCAGTTGCGCTCGGGCATGCAGCCGGACCGGGTCGCCGATCTGGTGCACGATGCGATCGTGGCCGACCGGTTCTGGATCTTCACCGACGACCAGATGGTGCAGTCACTCGCCGGCGACTACGAGGCGCTGCTCGCCGGCACCAACCCGCCCGAGCGGGTGCTCGGCGGCTGACTCGATGTTCCCACCCGAACTCACCGACCTGTCGCGGCGCATGGGCGCACTGCTGCGCGAGCGCGGCGAGACCATTGCGGTCGCCGAAGGGTCAGCCGGCGGCCTGATCTCGGCAACGCTCCTCGCCACGCCGGGCGCGTCGGCGTACTACCTCGGCGGCACGGTGATCTACACCGCTGCGGCCGGGCGGGCGTGGATGGCAGGAGAGATCGAGGTGCCGGCCGGAATGCGCGGCGCCACCGAGACCTTTGCGAGGTATCTGGCGGCATCGGTCCGCCTCAAGGTCGCATCGACCTGGGGCATCGGTGAGGCGGGTGCGGCCGGTCCGGCGAATCCGTACGGCGACCCGGCGGGCCACAGCTGGCTTGCGATCGACGGGCCGGTCTCGACCACCCGCAACGTGTTGACCGGTCTCGACGACCGGGCCGAGAACATGGTCGCCTTCACGACGGCCGCACTCGAGTTGTTCGTCGAGACGCTCGACAGCGCCTGAGATCCGGTCGTCCTGCGTTCAGCAGATCCGCGGGAGCTGTTCGCCGAGTGGCAGGTCGACGACACGCGATGCACCGAACGCCGTTCGCGCCACCACGACGCCCGGGTGGTCCTCGACGACCCGCCCGATGATGCACGCCTCCCGTCCGTACTCGTGGCCGTGCATCGCCGCCATCACCTCGTCGACGACCTGCGGCGGGACGATGGCGACGAGCCTTCCCTCGTTGGCGATGCTGATCGCATCGAGACCGAGGAAGGAACAGGCGGCTGCCACCTCGGGCGGCACCGGCAGCCGGGCTTCCTCGAACTCGATGCCGAGATGCGCGGCGGCGGCGATCTCGCAGAGCGATGCGGCCACTCCCCCACGGGTCGGATCCCGCAGCACGTGCAGATCGGTACTGGCAGCGAGCATCGCTGCGACCAGGCCATTGAGTGGAGCCGAGTCGGTGAGGATCCCCGTGCCGAACTCGAGCCCCTCACGCTGCGACATCACGGCGATCCCGTGCAGTCCGATCGGGCCGCTGACGAGCACCACATCGCCGTTGCGGGCGCGGCTCGGCCGGATGTCGACGCCATCGGGGATGATCCCGACACCGGCGGTGTTGACGTAGAGCCCGTCGGCGAGCCCTGCATCGACCACCTTGGTGTCGCCGGAGACGACGCGCACGCCGGCTCGCCGCGCCGCGGAACCCATTTCCTCGGCGACGCGTCCGAGGACGTTCATCGGCAGTCCTTCTTCGAGGATGAACCCGGCCGACAGAGCGATCGGTTGTGCACCACTCATGGCGATGTCGTTCACGGTGCCGTTGATCGCGAGGTCGCCGATGCAGCCGCCGGGGAAGAACAGCGGTCGCACGACGTAGGAGTCGGTGGAGAACGCGAGCCGGTCCGCGGCTCGCACGTCGAGCACTGCGGAGTCGTGCAGCTCCGCCTCGGGTGACGTGCCGAACGCCGGCAGGAAGATGTTCTCGATCAGCTCCGCCGAGAGCTTGCCGCCGCCACCGTGACCGATCACCACACGCTCCTGACCGCGCAGCGGGAGCGGGCAGGACCACCCCTCGACGTCGACTGGGTCAGCCACCGCCGACACCGCTCGGTGTCACCGGCACCGGATCGGTCGGGGCGTCCAGGCGCCGGTACTGGTAGTACGCCGCGCACGCCCCTTCTCCCGACACCATCGTGGCGCCCAACGGCCGACGCGGGGTGCACTCGGTGCCGAACGCCTCGCACTCGTGCGGCTTGATCAACCCCTGGAGGACCTCACCACTGCGGCACGGAGACGACTCGGGCGCGTCGATGGTTGCCACGTCGAACCGTGCCTCGGCGTCGAAGTCCGCGTACCGAGGGGACAGTCGCCAGCCGCTGAGCGGGATCTCGCCGATGCCGCGCCACTGGCGGTCGCAGACCTCGAACACGTCCTCGACCATCTGCTGCGCAGCCACGTTGCCGGCCTCGGTCACCACTCGGGCGTAGGCGTTCTCCAGCTCCGCGGTCCCGGCCTCGAGTTGGGCGACCACGCAGCGGATCCCCTCGAGAACATCGAGTGGTTCGAACCCGGTGACGACGATCGGCACCCGATGCGCTTGGACCAGCGGGCCGTACTGCCGCGTCCCCATGATCGAACACACGTGACCGGCGGCGAGGAACCCGTCGACGCGGTTGGTCGGCGAGCTGACGATGGCCTCGATCGCCGGCGGCACGAGCACATGGCTGACGAGGACCGAGAAATTGGTGAGCCCTCGTTGCCGAGCCTGGTGGACCGCCATCGCATTGGCCGGCGCCGTGGTCTCGAATCCGATCGCGAAGAACACCACCTCGCGGTCGGGGTGGTCCTCGGCGACTTTCACCGCATCGAGGGGCGAGTACACGACCCTGACGTCACCACCTTCGCTCTTGACCTGGAACAGATCACGGCTGGTCCCCGGCACGCGGAGCATGTCCCCGAACGAGCAGAAGATCACGCCGGGTTGCGACGCGATGTCGAGTGCCTTGTCGATCATGCCGACCGGCGTCACGCACACGGGGCAACCGGGTCCGTGGATGAGCTCGATGTCGTCGGGCAGCAGCTGGTCGATGCCGTTGCGGATGATGCTGTGCGTCTGGCCACCGCAGACCTCCATGATCGCCCACGGCCGTGTGGTGATCCGATCGATCTCGGCGAACAGATGCCGGGCGACGACCGGGTCGTTGAACTCGTCGAGGTACTTCACACCTGCTCACCAATTGCGTCCTGGTCGTCGTCGGCGTCGATCGAGGCGCCGAGTTCCTCGTCGAGGACGCCGAGTTCCCTGAACATCTGCAACGTCTCGAGCGCCGCCACCTCGTCGATCTTCGAGATCGCGAACCCGACGTGCACGATCGCGTAGTCGCCCACGTCGATGTCGGGAAGGTACGCGAGGCAGATCTCCTTGCGGATGCCGTCGAAGTCGATGGTCGCCATCCGGGTGCCGCGGTCCTCGCGAATGTCGATGATCTGGCCGGGAACTGCGAGGCACATCTAGGGCTCCGTTCGATGGGCGGCGATGTATGCCTGGCCGAGCGCCAGACCACCGTCGTTGGGTGGGACGAGATGATGGGTCAGGACGGCGAATCCGGCGTCCTCCAGCCGGTCGACACACGCCACGGTCAACAGGCTGTTCTGGAAGACGCCGCCTGTCAACGCGACGGTGTCCAACGCCCGATCCGATCGGATCCGGTGGGCGACGGCGACGACCAGCTCGGCGACGGCGAGGTGGAAGGTCAGGGCGATGTCGGCGACCGCGCTTCCGGTACGGAGGTCCTCGACGATGGCCCGGATCACGGGCCTCGGGTCGACGTCGCTACCGTCGGCGGTGAAGTGGAGGCTGAAGTGGTACGGGTCGAGTTGGGTGCCGGCCGTGGCGGCGATCTCGAGGTCGATGGCGGCCTGCGCCTCGTAGGTGATGTGGTGCCGCAGACCGAGCAACGATGCGACCGCATCGAACAGCCGCCCCATGCTCGAGCTGGGCACGCAGGCGACGTCCCTGGTGAGCTGCTGTCGCAGGAGGTTCCGTTCGATCTCGTCGAGAGCCGCAACCGGGGCGAGTTCGAGATCCCAGTCGACGTCGGCCGACCACAGGTGGGCGAGCGCGACCCGGCACGGGTTGCGGATCGCAGCGTCGCCACCGGGCAACGGCACGTACGACAGGTGCGCCACCCGTTCGTACCCCTCGGCGTCGGCGATCATCACTTCGCCGCCCCAGATCGCGCCGTCGTCGCCGTACCCCGTGCCGTCGAAGGCGATGCCGACCACCGGCGCCCGAGGGTCGAGTCCGTGTTCAGCCATCACGGCGGCCACGTGTGCGTGGTGATGCTGCACCTCCAGCACGGGACCCCGTCCGCTCGTTCGTGCCCACTTCGACGACAGGTAGGCGGGGTGGGCGTCGGCGGCGACGAGGTCGGGGGTGACGGCGTACATCGTCTCGAAGCGCTCGACCATGGTGTCGAAGGCCTCGAGGGTCTCGAGGTTCTCCATGTCGCCGAGGTGCTGGCTCACCCAGGCGTGGTCGCCCGACGCGACACAGAACGTGTTCTTCAGTTCGCCGCCGACGGCGAGCACCGACCGCCGACCGCCCGGCATCGCAACGGGAATCGGGGCGTAGCCCCGGGCGCGGCGGATCGGAAGGAGTCGATCGCCGACCAGCCGCACGACCGAGTCGTCGCACGGCACGTGGATCGGCCGGTCGTGGGTGAGCACGGCGTCGCTCAGTGTCTTCAGCAGTTCGACGTCGTCGTCGCGATACGTGATCGGCGTACCGCGAAGGTTGGCGCTGGTCATCACGAGCGGGGGCATCGACCCGTCGAGCACGAGGTGCTGCACCGGCGTGTACGGCAACATGATCCCGATCAGCGGGTTGCCGGGGGCCACCAGCTCCGAGAGTGCCGTCACGCGCCGCGCTCGGAGGAGCACGATCGGTCGGGCCGGCGACCGCAGCAGCGCGGCCTCGGCGCTGCTGATCTCGGCGAACTCCTCGGCTTGGACGAGATCGCGGACCATGATCGCGAACGGCTTGTCCGGTCGATGCTTGCGGACCCGCAAGCGGCCGATCGCGTGGTCGCTCGTCGCGTCGCACGCGAGGTGGAATCCGCCGAGCCCCTTGACCGCAACCGTCCGACCTCCCAGCAGCGCCGAGCGGCTCAGGTCGATCGTCACGGCGCCTTCGACCACGTGGTCGTCGACGTAATTCAGGACAGGCCCGCAGTCGTGGCACGAGATCGGCTGGGCGTGGTAGCGGCGGTCGGCCGGATCGGTGTACTCGGCTGTGCACGCCGGGCACATCGGGAACGACGCCATCGTGGTGGCGGGTCGGTCGTATGGCAGCGATCGGATGATCGTGAACCGTGGGCCGCAGTTCGTACAGGTGATGAACGGGTGCCGGTGGCGGCGATCGCTCGGGCTCCCGAGTTCGGCGAGGCAGTCGTCGCACACGGCGGCGTCCGGTGCCACGAGCGTGCGCGCGCCGGTCGCCGAGCGACTCTCGACGATCACGAACTCGTCGGTCGCCGACGGCGTGGTGCGCCGGCGCTCCACGTGCTCGATGACGGCCAGCGGCGGGGCCTCCGAGAGCAGGCGCGACGCAAAGGCCTCGACCTCGTGACCGGGACCGCAGACCTCGATGAACACCCGGGTCGAGTCGTTGCCGACATGACCGACCAGACCGTGTTCCCGTGCGAGCCGGTGCACGAAGGGGCGGAACCCGACGCCCTGCACGACGCCCGAGACCGTGATGCGTTCGGCCGTGCGCTCGTCGACGGGGCTGCTCGTCACGGGTTCGGAGTCCACACCGTCACCCGGTCGTCGCCGGAGTCGCCGACCGCGAGGGCTCGCCGGTGGAGCGAGAGCCCGTCGGGGACAGTAGATGGTGTCGACGGCCGCATCATGCAAGCATTGCACGACCCACGGAGCCATCGGTCGCCCAGCGGCGGATGCCGCTGCACGGTGAAGCCGTCCCCACCGGCGGAGTATCCTCCTCGACCACATGGATGACCCGTCCCCGAGCAACGGAGAAGTGGTCACACTGCCTGATGGTGGCCGCATCCTCGTTCGTCACCTCCAACCGTCCGACCGCGCAGAACTCGCACAGCGCTACCTCGAGCTGTCGCCCGAGGCACGGCGCCTCCGGTTCTTCAACGCCCCTGGCCATCTCTCCGAGCGCCTGCTCGACTACCTCATGGACGTCGACGTCCCGAACCGCTCCGCGCTCGTGGCATTCGCGCTCGACGACGACGGCGCTCCGGGGGTGGGTATCGCCCGGTACGCACGGAGCCGGGACGAGCCGGACACGGCCGAGGCCGCGGTGACCGTGATGGACAGCCATCAGAACCGTGGGATCGCGACGGAACTGCTCACCCGGCTGGCCGACGAAGCACGGGGGTACGGCATCAACACGTTCACCGCCAGCGTGATGTGGGAGAACCGCGACCTGCTCGACGGATTGCGCTCATTCGGCGCCGACGTCCGGCCGAGCGAACCGGGCGTTGCGTCGGTCCGCATTCCGCTTCCGCCGCCCGAAGCAGAACAGCCGGTGTCCGAGCTGCACGACGTCCTTCGGTTGTTCGCCGACCGCGTCAACGAGGCCATCGGCCTCAAGTTCGTCCGCTGACACCCGTCTGCGTCGCCGTGGCGTCGCCGGCGGTGACCGAGAGGAGGTTCGGCCCGGTCGGGCTGGTGGCGGTCATGTTGATCTGGACAGCGGTCGCACCTGCGGACGACACTCGTCGCGGTGAGTGATCTCCCGCGCGACCCAGCGACCTTCCTCGTCAATCAGTTCGTGCTCGAGGGTCACATCATCGGAGTCGACGCGCTGGTCGCCTCGCCGAGGCTCGCCGTGCTGTCCGGCCTCTTGAGCACCGCGGAGTGTGAAGCACTGATCGCGGCGGCGCGCACGCTGATGGCTCCATCGTTGGTCATCGACGAACGCAACGTGGACAACACCGTCGACGATGCTCGGACGAGTTCGGGCATGCACTTCCCACTCGGCGCATCGAAGGTCGCCGACGAGATCCAGCGTCGGATCATGTCCGTCATCGGGCTTCCGATCGATCGAGCGGAGCCGCTCCAGGTGCTTCGATACGGCCCCGGTGAGGAGTACGTCCCCCATTTCGACTTCTTCGACATCGACGAGGCGAGCAGCGCCACGGGCGATGGACCAGCGACGACCGTGTCCCGCTTCGGGCAGCGCGTCGCGACCATGATCTGCTACCTCTCGGCGGTCGAATCAGGCGGTGCCACGGTGTTCCCAGAGGTCGGGCTCGAGGTCCGGCCGCTGCCGGGTCGGGCGGTGTACTTCACCTCCCTCGACGCCGACGGTGGTGTCGACCACCGGTCGCTGCACGGTGGCGCACCGGTACACGCCGGAGAGAAGTGGATCGTGACGCAGTGGTGCCGCGAACGTTCCTACCGCTCAGCCGACGCGGCGTCGTGGGACCCTCCGACGGATTCGCCTCGGATCGACCCCGTACGCTGACACCGCTGTACAACCGCTTCCATCGCGGCCGGATGTGCGTCAAGATGGAGATGTCGGGCATGTTGATCGAGGGGGCTCGACGTCGTTGATCACCGAGAAGAGGTCAGCAGAGTCAAGTTGCTCGAGACATTGAGGGGATCGCCATGACCACTCGTCATTTCGTCGCATCCGTGATGGCCGCCGGCATGGTGGCGTCAACGGCAATGCCGGCTTCGGTCACCGTCGCCGATCACACCCCTCCTCCGACCTCGGTCGCGATCGCCGGGTCATTGCAGAGCGAACTCGGCTGCACCGGCGACTGGCAACCCGACTGCGCCACGACCGACCTCGGCCTCGATGCCGGCGACGGTGTTTGGCAGGGCACGTTCAGCGTGCCGGCCGGCAACTGGGAGTACAAGGCAGCGCTCAACGACAGCTGGGACGAGAACTACGGCGCGAACGCCCAGTTCAACGGCGCCAACATCGCACTCTCCCTCGCCGGAGCGACCGACGTCCGCTTCTACTACGACCACGTCACCCATTGGGCCACCGACAATGTCAACTCGATCATCGCCACGGCCGCAGGCAGTTTCCAGTCCGAGCTCGGCTGCCCCGGTGACTGGCAACCCGACTGCCTGCGCTCGTGGCTGCAGGATCCCGACGGCGACGGAACGTACGAGTTCTCAACCAACGCCATCCCCGCCGGCGACTACGAATTCAAGGTCGCCCTCGACGAGGGATGGAACGAGAGTTACCCCGCTGGCAACGTCGCGTTCACGGCGGCGACCGGCGACACCGTCACCATCACCTTCGACGCCGCAGCGAAGGACGTGACCGTCACCGTCTCCCCGCCGGCTCCCGTCGGGGCGACGAACGTCACGATCGCCGGCAGCCTGCAGGACGAGCTCGGCTGCCCCGGCGACTGGCAGCCAGAGTGTGCCGCC
The DNA here is from genome assembly GCA_963710625.1 of Ilumatobacteraceae bacterium. GTDB lineage: Bacteria > Actinomycetota > Acidimicrobiia > Acidimicrobiales > Ilumatobacteraceae > Sva-07. The sequence continues at coordinate 304,689 of CAVQBG010000013.1, forward strand.
ACCCACCTTGCGTTCGACGCCGACGACGACGTCTGGCAGGGGACCTTCGACCTCCCGGTCGGCAGCTTCGAGTACAAGGCGGCGCTCGACGACTCCTGGGACGAGAACTACGGGGCCAACGCCGCGTTCAACGGATCGAACATCGGGCTCGAGGCGCCTGGCGGTGAGGTCAAGTTCTACTACGACCACACGAGCCACTGGGTCACCGACGATGTCAACTCCACCATCGCCACGGCCGCCGGCAGCTTCCAGAGTGAACTCGGTTGCCCCGGCGACTGGCAACCCGACTGCCTGCGGTCGTGGCTGCAGGATCCCGACGGTGACGGCGTCTACGAGTTCGCGACCGACCAGATCCCCGCGGGCGAGTACGAGTTCAAGGTCGCCCTCGACGAGGACTGGGCGGAGAGCCATCCTTCCGACAACATCGCATTCACCGCGGTCGACGGCAACACGGTCACGTTCCGCTACGACTCGGTGACGGATGGGGTCACCGTCGACACCGGCGGCGGCACCGCCGAGCCAGGCGACGAACTCCTGGTCCGGCCGCCGGTGCGCGTCGACGCGCAGGACAACGTGTTCTACTTCGTGATGCCGGACCGATTCGACAACGGCGACACGACCAACGATGCCGGAGGTGACCTGTCGGGCGACCCGCTCGTCAACGGCTTCGACCCGACGAGCAAGGGCTTCTACCACGGCGGCGACCTGGCCGGTTTGCGCGTCAAACTGCCGTACCTCGACGGCCTCGGCGTCAACGCGATCTGGCTCACGCCACAGTTCACCAACCGGTGGGTGCAAGGCGAGGGCACGCCTGGGGGCACGAGCACCGGCTACCACGGCTACTGGCAGATCGACTACTCCTCGATCGACCCGCACTTCGGCACCAACGCCGAGATGCAGCAACTCGTCACCGACGCCCACGCGCTCGGCATCGACATCTACTTCGACATCGTCGCCAACCACACCGGCGACGTGATCACCTACACCGAGGGCGACAACCCGCCGTACATCTCCAAGTCCGACTCGCCGTACCTCGACAGCCTCGGCGCGCCGTTCGACGACAGCGCCTACGCCGGCACCGGCACGTTCCCGAGCGTCGACCCGGCGATCAGCTTCCCGTACACGCCGACCTACAACACGGTCAAGGACGAGACGATCAAGTCCCCAGCGTTCCTCAACGACCCGGCCAACTACCACAACCGCGGCAACAGCACCTTCACCGGTGAGAACAGCCTGTACGGCGACTTCTTCGGCCTCGACGACCTGTGGACCGAGAAGCCCGAGGTGCAGGAAGGGCTGATCCAGGTCTTCAAGGACATGGTGACCGACTACGACATCGACGGCTTCCGGGTCGACACCGTCAAGCACGTCAACGACGAGTTCTGGGAGGCGTTCGGCCCGGAGATCGAGGCGCACGCCGCGGCGCTCGGCAAGCCCGACTTCTTCGTGTTCGGCGAGGTGTTCAGCTTCGACGTCCCCTACCTGTCGCGGTTCAGCACCGACCTGCCACTCGACGCCGTTCTCGACTTCGGCTTCCAGGGCACCGCCCGCAACTTCGCAGGTCAGAACGGCTCGACCGACACCGTCGCCGGCTTCTACGCCGCCGACGACTACTACACCGACGCCGACAGCAACGCCTACTCACTGCCGCTGTTCCTCGGCAACCACGACATCGGCCGGACCGGGCTGTTCATGCAGCAGGACAACCCCGGCTCGAGCGACGCCGAGCTGGTCGCCCGCAGCGAGCTGGCGCACGCGCTGATGTACTTCGGTCGCGGCATGCCGGTCGTGTACTACGGCGACGAGCAGGGCTTCACCGGCGACGGCGGCGACCAGGATGCACGCCAGGACATGATGCCGAGTCTCGTCGGAAGCTACAACGACGACGACCTGATCGGCACGACGGCCACGACCGCTGACGCCAACTTCGACGTCACCCACCCGCTGTACGAGACACTCGCCGACTACGCCGCCGTTCTCGATGCCCACCCGGCGCTGACCCGGGGCGCCCAACTCCACCGGTACAGCGAGGGCTCGGCCGGCATCTACGCGTTCAGCCGCATCGAGCGCACCGAGCGGGTCGAGTACGTCGTGGCGTTGAACAACAGCGAGTCCGCAGACTCGGCGACGTTCGACACCGACTCCCCGGCGACCGGCTTCACCGAGATCTGGCCCGGCACCGGCCCGACGATCGCCAGCGACGCAACCGGCAGCCTGACGGTCGACGTCCCGGCGCTCGGCGTCAGGGTCTACCGCGCCGACGCCGGCATCGCCGTGCCCGGCGCAGCGCCGGTCGTCACGATGGCCGCGCCCGCCGTCGGCGCCGCGGTGCTCGGCCGGGTCGAGGTCGGCGCCTCGCTCTCGTCGGACGCGTACACCGAGGTGACGTTCGCCGTCTCGGTCGACGGTGCCCCGTACGAGCACATCGGCACCGACGACAACGCGCCGTACCGCGTGTTCTACGACGTGTCCGGACTCCCCGCCGGCACGACGGTCGACTTCAAAGCGATCGCCGACAACGCATCGGGCTCGATCTCCTCGGCGAAGGTGTCGGCGGTGGTCGGGTCGGAGGAACCGCCCGCATTCGGCGGGTTCGACTACGCGGTCGTCCACTACAACCGGTCGGACGGCGACTACGGCGATCACACGACCGGTGACTTCAACGACTTCTGGGGTCTGCACCTGTGGGGCGACGCGATCGATCCTTCCGAGGTGACCGAGTGGACCTCGCCCAAGCCGTTCCTCGGCGAGGACGAGTTCGGCCGCTTCGCCTGGATCCGCCGCGGCGGCGCCGACAGCCAGGTCAACTTCATCGTCCACCGGGGCGACAGCAAGGACACCGGCCCCGACCGGTCCTTCGACGCCGACGCCAACCCGGAGATCTGGATCAACCAGGGCGACGCGTCGATCTACACCAGCCAGGCCGACGCGCAGGGATTCGCCACGATCCGCTACCACCGCGACGACGGCGACTACGGCGACCCGACCAGTCCCGACTACACGGACTTCTGGGGCCTCCACCTGTGGGGCGACGCGATCGGCGCGGGTGAGGCCACCGAGTGGACGAGCCCCAAGCCGCCCGACGGCATCGACGGCTACGGCGCCTTCTGGAACGTGCCGATCGTCGACTCGTCCCAGCCGTTGAACTTCATCATCCACCGCGGCGACGCCAAGGACCCGGGCCCCGACGAGAGCTTCGTCCCCGCCGACATCCCGACGGTGTGGAAGCAGTCGGGCGACGCCGAGATCTACCCGTCGCGCGGCGCCGCCGAGGACACCGCGATCATCCACTACCACCGACCAGACGGCGACTACGGCGACCCCACCAGCACCGACTTCAACGACTTCTGGGGCCTCCACGTGTGGGAGGGCTCGGTCAGCCCGACCGTGTGGCAGGATCCGGTCCGCTGGAACGACGTCGACACCTTCGGCCCGCAGTTCGAGGTGCCCGTCGAGGACGGCGCGCCGCAGCTCGCGTACATCGTCCATCGCGGCGACCAGAAGGACCCCGGCCCCGACCAGTTCCTGTCGTTCGACCCGTGGGGCTACGAGGTCTGGCAGCTCTCCGGCGAGAAACCGTCCGATCCGGCCGAGCCGCACTACGTGCTGCCGATCGTCGGCACCGGCGCGGCCCCGGGCAACCTCGACGAGCAACGGGCGTACTGGGTGTCGGAGGACACGATCGCCTGGGCCGCCGCCGGCAATCCGAGCGTCGACTACGCCCTGTGCCACGCCGCGACCGGTGGGCTCACACTCGGCGCGGCCGGCATCGGTGGCGGCGACTGCATCGCACTCACTCTCGGCGCCCCGTACCCGACGGGCGTCGACGGGTTCCTGCACCTCGCAGGGATGCCGACGCTGAAGCTCCCGGCCGGCGCACTCGGCGACGTGCCGTCGATCCTCACCGGTCAGGTCGGTGTCCAGGCGGTCGACGCCGGCCTCCGCATCGACGCGACCGGCCTCCAGTTGCCCGGCGTGCTCGACGACCTCTACGCCACCGACACCGAGCTCGGAGTCGTGTGGCACGCCGGCGTACCGACGATCAGGCTGTGGGCACCGACGGCGAAGAACGTCACGCTGCACGTGTTCGACGACGCCGACCCGGCGACCGCGTCGACCACCTCCACGATGGCGGTCGACGCCGCCAACGGCGTGTGGTCGGCGACCGGCGACGCGGCCTGGAACGAGAAGTTCTACCTGTTCGAGGTCGAGGTCTACGTGCCGTCGACCGGCACGGTCGAGACCAACATCGTCACCGACCCGTACTCGGTGTCGCTGTCGACCAACTCGGAGCGCAGCCAGATCGTCGACCTCGCCGACCCCGCGCTCGCGCCGACCGGGTGGGACACGGTCGCCAAGCCCGACCTGCAGGCGCCCGAGGACATCTCGGTCTACGAACTGCACGTCCGCGACTTCTCGATCTTCGACGAGACCGTCCCGGCCGCCGAGCGCGGCACGTTCGCCGCGTTCACCGAGACCGGGTCGAACGGGATGCAGCATCTGGCCGAGTTGGCCGACGCCGGACTCAGCCATGTCCACCTGCTCCCGGTGTTCGACATCGCGACGATCGAGGAGGACGCATCGCTGCGCCAGGAGCCCGATCCAACGGTGCTGGCAACGTACGCCCCCGATTCCGACCAGCAGCAGGCGGCGGTCACCGCGACCGCCGACGTCGACGGGTTCAACTGGGGCTACGACCCGTACCACTACACGACGCCCGAGGGCTCGTACTCGACCGACCCGGACGGGCCGCGGCGCATCGTCGAGTTCCGCGAGATGGTCGAGTCGCTCAACGACACCGGCTTGCGGGTCGTGATGGACGTCGTCTACAACCACACCAACTCGGCCGGCCAGGCGCCGACGTCGGTGCTCGACCGCATCGTCCCTGGCTATTACCAGCGTCTCGACGACGCGGGCGCCGTCGAGACGTCGACGTGCTGCGCGAACACGGCGACCGAGCACGCGATGATGGGCAAGCTGATGGTCGACTCGGTCGTCACGTGGGCCAAGCAGTACAAGGTCGACGGCTTCCGGTTCGACCTGATGGGCCATCACAGCAAGCAGAACATGGCCGACGTGCGGGCCGCTCTCGATGCGCTGACCCTCGCCGACGACGGCGTCGACGGCTCGTCGATCTACCTCTACGGCGAGGGTTGGAACTTCGGCGAGGTGGCCGACGACGCCCGGTTCGTCCAGGCGACCCAGCTGAACATGGGTGGCACCGGCATCGGTACGTTCTCCGACCGGCTGCGCGACGCGGTCCGTGGTGGTGGGCCGTTCGACGACGGGCAGAGCCTGCTCGACAACCAGGGGTACATCAACGGACTCTGGTACGACAGCAACGGCGGTCTGTCCGAGCCGGCGGCGCTGAACGAGTTGCTGCTGTCCGCCGACCAGATCCGGGTCGGCCTGGCGGGCAACCTGGCGAGATACGAGTTCGTCGACCGCAACGGCAACCTCGTCCGGGGCGACCAAGTCGATTACAACGGCTCGCCAGCCGGCTACACCGCCGACCCGCAGGAGAACATCGTCTACATCGCCGCCCACGACAACCAGACGCTGTTCGACATCGGCCAGTACCACCACCCGGTGGGCACGTCGATGGCCGATCGGGTGCGTGCGCAGAACGTCGGCAACGCCGTCGTCGCCCTCGCCCAGGGCGTGCCGTTCTTGCACGCCGGCCAGGACATGTTGCGTTCGAAGTCGCTCGACCGCGACTCGTTCAACTCGGGCGACTGGTTCAACCGCCTCGACTTCACCTACCAGTCCAACAACTTCGGTGTCGGTCTCCCGGTCGCTGAGAAGAACCAGTCGAACTGGCCGATCCAGGGCCCGCTGCTGGCGGACCCGGCGCTCGCGCCGGCGCCAGCGGACATCGAGCGCACTGCCGACGTCACGCAGGAATGGCTCGCGGTCCGGGAGAGCACACCGCTGTTCCACCTGGAGAGCGCGGCCGACGTGCAGGAGCGGGTGTCGTTCCTGAACAGCGGTGCCGGGCAGATCCCCGGCCTGATCGCGATGCAGATCGCCGACCCGTCCGACGGTGGCGCCGATCTCGACCGGGCCCTCGACGGGCTGGTCTCGCTGTTCAATCCGACCGACGACCCGATCGACTTCACGGCTGGCGCGCTGGCTGGAGCCGCCATGTACCTGCACCCGGTGCTCGTCGGTTCGGTCGACGCTGTCGTGGCCACCGCATCGTTCGACGAGGCGACGGGGACCTTCTCGATCCCCGCCCGTACCGCGGCGGTCTTCGTCGACTACGCACTCGCTGAGTGCGGCACGCAGGGCCCGGATGAGGGCTGCGTGGTACCGGCCGGCACGGTGCACGACGGCAACCTCGACGTCGATGGCGAGGTGCTCGTGCTCGGAGAGGTGACTGGCCACGTCAAGGCCGAGGGCGGCACGGTCACGGTCGGCACCGGCGGCACAGTCGGCAAGCACATCGAACAGAAGGGCGACGGCGACGTCGTCCTCGCTGAGGGTTCCAACGTTGCCGGAAGGGTCAGGGAGGCCGGAAACGGGTCGGTCGTCATCGACGGTTCGGTCGGAACCGACGTCGAGGAGCAGGACAGCGGTGATCTGACGATCGGCACGAGCGCGGTCGTCGGCCGCGACGTGAAGGAGTCCGGCGACGGGTCGGTCGTCGTGTCCGGAGCCGTGGGACGCGACGTGGAGGAGAAGAACGACGGGGATCTCACCGTCGGCGCCGGCGCCACCGTCGGCCGCGATGTGAAGGAGTCAGGCGACGGTGATCTCGTGCTCATCGGCCCATCGTCGATCGGGAGAGACATCAAGGAATCCAACGATGGTGATCTCGTTGCCGGCGCCGACGTCGTCGTCAACCGGAACGCCGACTCCAACGGCAACGGGAACTGCACGATCTCGCCACAGGCGACGGTCAAGGGCAAGCGCTACGGCGACTGCACACCCTGACCGCAGTCCGCAGGACCACGGTCGAGAGCTGATCTGGGGCACGTCGGCTGGTCACCAGGAAGGGTCGCTGTGCGGTTTGGCGTGTGCTGGTTTCGGGGAGTCTCCCGGCATGGCAACGTCAGAACAGACCAGCAACGATGTGCGATCCCAAATCGAACGCCGATTCGACGAGTTCGAGTCCGCCATCACCGAGCGGTTGGACGAACTCGAAGATCGCCTGCCGCCGATCCCCCGCAAGGCCGTCACCCTCGGACGCGCGAGCGCAGCTCGCATCAGCGCCACGACCGGCGGGATCGCACGCGACATCGAGCGCCAGTTCGCACGTGTGACCACCGTTGCGGGCGACGCCGTCAACACCTCCGTGGGTCAGACCCGATCCGTCGTCGAACGGACCGCCACCACAGTGCGCCACAACACCAACGAAGCCGTCGGTCAGGCACGCGCCCAGACGAAACGGTCGGCGGTAGCCGCCGCGGGAGGCACGGTTGCGCTGCTCGACGATGCGACCAGAGCAGTCGATCCCGACGAGGACTCCCCCGCCGCACTCGAGGAACGGACCAAGGCCGACCTGTACGACCGGGCCCAAGAACTCGACATCCAAGGACGCAGCACCATGGACAAGCGCGAACTCATCGACGCGATTCGCGCCTCGCGACGAGGCCCAGCGACGGTCCTACGCCAAGCGCGACCTCGGTGCCTGTCCCGTCCGAGGGCCGATAGTCCATCAGCACGACGTCGGGGTCGATCTGCTGGACCAGGCTCAACGCGTCGGCGCCCGTTGTCGAAATGCCGGAGACCACGAGTGGTTCCTTCGGGCTCGGGCCGTCGGTGTGTCGCATGGACGAATGCCCCTACCTCGCACGATCGGTGACTCGCACAGTGGATTGAGGGCGTGACAGCTACATCGGACCGCCCGAAACGAGACGATCGACATGAGTACGCACATCGACCACGACGTGGACCAGGTGACACCGAACAGTTCCGACGCCACCGATCTCGACACCGATCTCGACACCGATCTCGACACCGATCTCGACACCGAGACGGAGTCGGCGAGTTGGCGACAGCGACGACACGCGTTCGCTGACCGCACACGCGTCGTCCTGGAGCCGGTCTGGAGCGACTGGCGAATCGGCGCCGCAGCAGCGGTCGGAGCCGCTGCTGCGTGGGGCCTTGTCGCCGGGTGGTGGACCCCGCGCAGCCCGCTCACCACCAGTGAAGCGATCTGGTCGATCGTGATCAGCCTGTTCGTCGGGGGGATCGCTGGGCTGGCCGCGCGATCGAGATGGGCGATCCTCGTCGCTCCCGTCGTGTTCGCCACGGTGTTCGAGTTGGCCAGGATCGGCGTCGACGGACCCACCGTCGACGCACCGGCCTTCAGCACCTACGGGATCTTCGCGCTCGTCGTCGGCCGCGGCTTCCACGCCCTCATCTCACTGGCCCCGCTCGCATTCGGGGCGGTCATCGGCGCCGGCATCGCCCGCCACCTCCGCCTCTCACCGGAGCAGAACGATCCACCACGTCGGTGGGCGGTCGTCATGCGGCGAACCGTCGCCGTGCTCGCAGCGATCGGACTCGTCGGCTTCACCATCATGCTCGCACGCCCCGCCACCACCGACTCGATCGTCGACGCAGACGGCGACACCGTCGACGGCTCGATCGCCGAACTCACCACCGTGGACATCAACGGCCATGACCTGGACCTGATGATCCGTGGGCACAGCACCGACAACCCCGTGCTGCTCTTCCTGGCCGGCGGCCCGGGCGGGTCCGAGATGGGCGCCATGCGCAATCACCTCCCCGCACTCGAACAGCACTTCACCGTCGTCACCTGGGATCAGCGGGGAACCGGCAAGTCCTACGACGAACTCGACCCGACCGGCACCTATACCCTCGACAGCGTCATCGACGACACGATCGCCGTTACCAACCGTCTCCGGAACCGGTTCGGTCAGGATCGCATCTACCTGCTCGGCCAATCCTGGGGCTCGACGCTCGGTGTCCTGGCAGCGCAACAGCAACCAGAGCTGTACGCGGCCTTCGTCGGGGCCGGCCAGATGGTCAGCCAACTCGCAACCGACACGATCTTCTACGACGACACCCTCGACTGGGCCCGAGCCAACGGCGACACCAGCCTGGTCGACGAGCTCACCAGGATCGGTCCGCCGCCGTACGAGCGGATGCTCGACTACGAGACCGCACTGTCGTACGAGCACGAGGTGTACCCCTACGACCACACCCCCAACTCCGAAGGCGAAGGCGGGTTCTCCGAGAACTTCTTCGTCTCCGAATACACCCTGATCGACCAGGTCCACCTGCTGGGAGCGTTCATGGACACCTTCAGCGTCCTCTATCCGCAGCTCCAGGAGATCGACTTCCGGGACACTGCGACCGACTTCGAGATCCCGATGTTCTTCGTGCAAGGCGCCCACGAAGCCGACGGCCGCGCTGACGTCTTCGAGGACTGGTACCCGTCGGTCGACGCTCCCGTCAAGGACCTCGCTGTCCTCGACACCTCCGGCCACCGACCCCTCTGGGAACAGCCCGACGAGTTCGTCGACTACATGGTCGACACCGTCCTCGCCCAGACCACCAACACCAACTGACCAGACCGGAGACACGGTCAGCCGGCCGAACCACGTCCAATCCACTGTGCCGAAACCGAGGGGCCCGTGTTCCCGATTCGCGAGCGTGACGAACCGTTTCGGTCGCCGAAGGTTCGACCGGCCGGGCGTGGATCGCCGGCCCGGATCCTTCAGTCCCACCGCGTGACCGAAGTCGTCTACCCTGGTCATCGACAGCGCCCTGAGCCGCAACTTGCTCACGGCACGGGGGGAATCCAACATGACGACAGCACAGCGACGTACAAGAGTGGCGATCCTCGGAGGCGGCGTCGCCGGCATGACCGCTGCGTACGAACTGACGGCGACGAAGGAGCTGCGCGAACGGTACGAGGTCACGGTCCACCAGATGGGGTGGCGTCTCGGAGGCAAAGGGGCCAGTGGCCGCAACGCCGAGCATGGCCAGCGAATCGAAGAGCACGGTCTGCACGTGTGGTTCGGTTTCTACGACAATGCGTTCGACGTCATGCGGCGGTGCTACGACGAACTCGCCCGCCCCCCGCATGCACCGTTGGCGACGTTCGAGGAGGCATTCACACCGTGCGACGAGATCGTTCTCGGTGAAGAGTACGAGTCGACGTGGCTGCTGCACACGTTCGACGTCCCGCGCATGCCCGGCATTCCGGGAGCCGAGGGGGTGTTGCCGAGCCTGTGGGAACTCGTCGCTCGCGGGTTGGAGTGGGCAGCGGGCGCCTTCGCCGAACTCGAAAGCGACCTCGACCGGCTCGTCGGTGTCCAACCGAAGCACTCACACTGGCCCGGTCTCGTCCGACGAATCGCCGAACGTCTCGGTGAACGCCTGATCGGCGCCGAAGCGACCAGCCACGCCGAGCTGCTCGACTGGGCCCGTCGGCTCTGCCGAGATCTACTGGCCGATCCGGGGAACCATCACCATCGCGGTCGGCTCCTGAGCGAGACGCTGCGCGACTTCAAGGACGCCATGTGGACGTTCTACGTCCGTGAGCATCTCGCCGACGCCGACCTGCGCAACTTCTTCATGACGCTCGACCTCTTCACGTCGATGCTCGTCGGTCTGATCGACGACGACGTCCTCGGCAACGGGTTCGCCGAACTCGAGGACGAGGAACTCCGTTCGTGGCTGCGCCGGCACGGAATGGAGCAGTACTCGCTCGACCACTCACCGGTGCTGCGGGGCTTCTACAGCGGCGGCTTCGCCTTCGAGGGCGGCAACATCACGAAGCCGAACGTCGCCGCCGGCACGGCTGTTCACGCCATCCTTCGGATCTTCACTTACAAGGACTCGATCCTGCGCAAGATGCAGGCCGGCATGGGAGACACCGTTTTCACCCCGATGTACCAGGTGATGGAGCGACGCGGTGTCAAGTTCGAGTTCTTCCACCGGATCACCGATCTCGAGCTCTCCGACGACGGCACGTCGATCGCTTCGATCGGAGTCGTCCAGCAGGCCGACCTGAACGACGGTGCGCCGTACCAGCCACTGGTCACGGTCCAGGGACTCGACTGTTGGCCGAGCCAACCCGACTGGAAGCAACTCGTGGACGGCGACCGACTCCGGCAGTCAGGGATCAACTTCGAGTACGGGCAGGACGCTCCGCACGCTCGAACCGATCGTCTGCGCCACGGTGACGACTTCGACGAGGTCGTCCTCGCCATCCCCGTCGGTGCACTCCCATCGATCTGCGCGGAGCTGATCGACAACGAACGGACGCCGCAGTTCGCCGCGATGGTCACGAACACCGCAACCACGATGACCCAGGCGTTCCAACTCTGGACCGACGAGACCGCGGACCAGCTCGGTTGGGCCCACAGCGGCAACTCGATCCTGACGGCGTACGTCGAGCCCGTCGACACCTACGCCGACATGAGCCATCTCATCGATCGAGAGGACTGGCCCGCGTCGGCCAAGGTGGCCAACATCGCCTACTTCTGCGGCGTGCTCGCCGACCTGCCGGGCGACGATCAAACGGTGGCCACCGAACGCGCCTACACCACCGCGGTCGACTGGGTCCGTCACGACATGAACCCGGTGTGGCCACGCAGCGACGACGGCGGCAGCTCGCCGTTCGACTGGGATGCGCTGGTGGACACCAGCGGGGCGACGGGGGTCGCACGGATGCGATCGCAGTACTGGCGCGCCAACCTGCAACCCACCGAGCGGTACACGCTGTCGCTCACCGGGACGATGCAGTACCGCCTCGCGGCCGACGAGAGCGGCTACACGAACCTCGTCCTGGCCGGCGATTGGATCCGCAACGGCATCGATGCCGGCTGCGTGGAGGCATCCGTGATGTCGGGAATGCAGGCCTCACGAGCGATTTCTGGACAGCCGGCGGTCATCGTCGGAGAAGACCGATCCTGGTTGGAGGGCAGCCACACATGAACCCCTACGTCCAATACGGGGCCGTCACGACCGGACCGCCACCGTTCCACTGCGCCGACGCGCGCATGTGGGCGTTCTTCATCGAGGCCGACCACGACAAGCTCGCCGCGATGTGCGACCGGGTGCTCAACACGCCGTCCGGCGGGGAGGTGCACTACGTCCCGCTGACCCGCCACGTCATGATCACCTTCGGAACCATGAACGTGACATCGATGCCGAAGCCGTACGACACCATGGGCATGGTCGTCGAGCTGCACGCCGCGTTCTGGGTGTACACGGTCGCAGTCGAGAAGGAGGGCCCGGTACTCGTCGCCCAGCATCTCGCCTCGTTCATCCCCACGATCTTCGTGGCCAATCCGATCTCGCTCGCCGGCGGACGAGAGATCTTCGGATTCAACAAGGCGTGGGGCTGGGCCGAACTGCCCGACCCTGACGTGCTCGACCGGTTTCATCTCGACGTGTTCGGCGGCGACTTCGCCATTGGAACCTACGCGGGCCGCCATCCACTGATGACGCTCACCCGAGCCGACGCGACACCGCTGAAGCGCTCACCCATCGCCGACCTCGACCATGCGATCGAGACCCTGGTGGGCGACGTGCTCCCCGGTGACGGCGAGTTGATCGTGCCGGGACTGCACATGGCCGAGTCGATCTACCATCAACTCCGTGACCGCACGATGGTCAACGTGTTCCTCAAGCAGTTCCGAGACGTCGCCAACGGCCTCCAGGCATCGCAGCAGCAGATCATCGAAGCGGCCTCGAAGTTCGACACGATCGCGGTGCAGCGAGTTCACCACGACTACAACTTCGTGATGCAGCACCTCGACAGCCACCCCTTCGCCGACCTGCTCGGCATCGCTCCCGAACAGACTGTGTCGACCGTGCTGCAAATCGATGCGGATTTCGTCCAGGAGGCGGGCTCGGTGGTGTTCGACGCCGCCGCACATTGAGCGCCCGGGCCATGTCCACGCCGCCCGCGTTACCGTCCGGAGTCGTCACCTTCCTCTTCACCGACGTCGTCGGATCGACGAGAACCTGGGAAGCCGAACCGGAAGCAATGTCGACCGCGCTCAAGATGCTCGACGCGATCATGACCGAGACGGTCGCCGAGAACGACGGCGTGCTCATCAAGATCCGGGGCGAGGGCGATTCCACCTTCAGCGTCTTCCAGTACGCATCGGATGCGCTCCACGCCGCCGTTGCCGCCCAGCGCAGGATCGCAGCCACACGGTGGCCCACCGCGCAACCGATCACGATGCGTGTGGCGATACACAGCGGCGAGGCGGAAGAACGCTCGGGCGACTACTACGGCCGCACCGTCAATCGGGCGGCTCGGGTCCGTTCGCTTGCTGGTGCCGGTGAGGTGCTCATCAGCCATGCGACACGCGAACTCGTCGCCGGGCGAGCGCCCGCGGGCGTCGACATCACCTCGCTCGGGTTGCTGCAACTCAAGGACATCAGAGCGCCCGAGGAGATCTTCGCGGTTCGGTTCGACGGCCAGCACGTGGCGCGTCCGAGCCAGGACGTCGCCCCTGAACCGACGACCGTGCGACTGCAATCGACCGTCGTTCGCGCCAGCGAGCGGCGCCTGGTCGGGCGGGAGCACGAACGGACGTTGCTCGGCAAGCTCATCCGTACCGCGTCCGACCGAGACCGCCCAGTGGTGCTCGTCCAGGGGGAGGCTGGCCTCGGCAAGTCGGCGCTGTGCTGTCGGGTGGCCACCGAGGCCCACGACGACGGAATGACCGTGCTCTTCGGCCGGTGCGAACCGGACCTCCCGACGCCGTTCAGGCCGTTCGTGGAGGCGCTCGGCCACTTCATCAGGGAGTGCGACGACGACGCATTGACCGCGATCGGATCCAAGGCGCTGCGCGAGCTGTCGAGCATCGTGCCCGATGTCGCCGTGCGACGGCCGAGCGTCACGATGGCGGTGCGAGCCGAGACCGATGTCGACCGGTTCATTCTGATGAATGCCATCGTGAAGACGTTGTCGGTGGCTGCGTCGAATTCGGCGGTCGTGCTGATCGTCGACGATGCACACTGGGCAGACCAGGCGAGCCTGCAGATGCTCCGCCACCTCGTCCAGGCAGCCGACGACATCCGGCTCGCAGTGCTGGTCACCTATCGCAACACGGATCTCGACGACGCACACCCCATGCGTGCGTTGTTGGGAGATCTGCATCGGGAGCCCAACGTCGTCGAGGTCGAACTGACCGGCTTGACCACCAACGAGATCGTCGAACTGCTCCGCGCGCGCTTCATGTCCGAGGAGTCGGCAGGTGTCGACGGGGGACTGCAGGCGCTGGCCGAGGAGCTCAGGACGAACACGAACGGCAATCCGTTCTTCACCGGTGAGATCATCCGGCAACTCAGCGACACCCATGCGTCAGGCATCCAGGGCGGGGCGATCGGCCTTCCGGATCTCCCCGACAGCGTGGCGCACGTGGTCACTCAACGCGTCTCGCGGCACGGCGAGACCGCGAGGCAATTGTTGACGATCGCCGCAGTGTGCGGGTCGACGTTCGACGCCGGGGTGGTCGCACGACTCGCCGAGCTGTCAGAAGACCAGACGCTCGACCTGCTCGAGGAGATGCAACATGCAAACCTGGTCATCGAGACCTCCACGGTCGAGCGGTTCCAGTTCGCCCACGGGCTCGTCCGGCAGGTCCTGTACGACAGCTTGTCCAACACCCGCCGCGCTCGGCTGCACCGACGGGTCGCCGCCCAACTCGAAGCAGATGTCGGACCGAGTCACGCCGCGTCTGCGGCCGAGTTGGCACGTCACTGGGAACTCGGCGGCGCCGTCGGCGATCGGCCGAAGGTGGTGCACTACGCCCTCGTGGCTGCCGAGCATGCGATGGCACAGCGGGCCCCCCAAGCGGCGATCGATCACTACTCCAGTGCGCTCGAACTGCTCGACCAGTCGGACCCGACCAGGCGCTGCGACGTTCTCACCGGTATCGGCGAGGCCCGCCGCCAACTCGGCCGGCCCGACTCCATCGACGCGTTGATCGCTGCGGCCGACCTCGCCGACGAACTCGGCGACACCGAGCGCTTGACCAGGGCCGTGCTGGCCGTCAACCGCGGAATGGTCACGTCGGCCGGCGAGGTGGACGCCGTCAAGATGGACGTGATCGACCGGGCACTCGACGCCGTCGGCACCGCAGACAGCGAATCACGTGCGCGACTGCTGGCGCTCCAGGGCGCTGAACTCCTCTACAACGGCGATTTCGAGACGCGACGAGCGATCAGCGACGAGGCGCTGGCGATCGCTCGTCGGCTCGGCGACCCCGCGACGCTCGTCCACGTTCTCAATGAGCGCTTCCTCACGATCGCTGCGCCGAGCACCGCTCGGGAACGACTGGAGCACGCGGTCGAGGCGGAGGCGATCGCGGAGCAGATCGACGATCCGGTTGCCGAGTTCTTCGCTGCACTGGGCGGATCGTTGGCGTCACTCGAGTGTGGCGACGGGGCCGACTACTGCCGACGCCTCGACACGATGGGAGTGATCGCCGACGACCTCCGCCAGCCGATGCTGCGATGGATCTTCCTCTGGAACGACGCCGTGCGGATCATGAACCTCGGCGACCTCGATCGAGCGGACGAGGTTGCCAGCGCCTCGCTCCACCTCGGGCTGTCGCTCGAGCAACGCGATGCCTTCATCAACTACGCCGGCGTCGCTGGAAGCATCTTGGTGCATCGGGGTCGACTCGCCACGATGGTCGATGCACTCGAAAGCGCCGTCAGCGACTATCCCGCGATCAGCTCGTACCGGGTGATCCACGCCGGAGCGATGGCTGCGGCCGGAGCAGTCGAACAGCCACTTGCAGTCCTCGACGACGTCCTGGCATCGGAGTTCGGTGACTTCGGCGACGACCTCTTTGCGGGGATTGCGCTGAGTTTCTGCGCCGAACTCGCCATCCACTTCGGGCACGACCGTGCTGCAGAAGCGCTGATCACGAAGCTCGAGCCCCACCGGGACCTCGTGGTCTGCGGTCCCACCAACTGCCGAGGCCCCTACGCACACTGGATCGGCGGTTTGTACGGAGTGCTCGGCGATGCCGACGAAGCGGACCGTTGGTACGCGACGGCCGAGGAGATCAACGAGCGGCTCGGGTTCCCGTACTTCAGCGCGATGACCAAACTCGCTCGCGGGTCTGCACTCGGTGATGGCGCCATGATCGCCGAGGCCTCCGACATCGCAACGGCCCACGGGTTCGCCGGCGTGTCGGAACAATGTGCGTCGGCGCTGGCCTGAGCGCGCGCTGGGCTCCTGCGCATCCCGCCCCGAGAAGACACCACCCCGAGTCGACGCCCGTGGCGGTCTTCCAGTACGCATGAGCACTGTGATCGTGAGCCTCAAGGACAAGGTCGTGGCGTCGACGACATCGCTGTTCTCGCACGGCCCCAAGGCGCTCGAGCACACGCTCGACCACCGTGGCGATCCGGGGCTCCTCGGACCCGACTCGGTTTCGTGGCGGGTGATCGGCGACGCCGCCGCATTCATCGGCGGCATCCGAGCACTGGTGGTGCAGACGGCACACCCCGAGGTCGTCGCCGGCGTCGAGGACCACTCCCGCTACCGCAAGGACCCCTTCGGCCGGCTCAACCGCACCTCGGTCTACGTGACCGAGACCACCTACGGAGCGATCGCCGAGGTCGAAGCCGCCGTTGCCGCAGTCCGCAGCGCCCACCGACCGGTCCGAGGGAGATCCGAGCGAGACCGGCCCTACAGCGCCGGCAATCCCGAGATGGCGGCGTGGGTCCACAATGTGCTGACCGATTCGTTCCTCGAGGCGTTTCAGACCTACGGCCCACACCCGCTGAGCGCGGCCGAGGCCGACCGCTTCGTCGTGGAGCAGGCGAGAATCGGTGCCCTGCTCGACGCCTCACCGCTTCCCGAGACCGCCGAGGAACTCTCGCGATGGATCGCCGAGAACCCCGCGTTGGCGAGTTCAGCCGCACAGGCGAACGCGCTGAGATTCCTGCAGGACCCGCCACTGCCGGTCGGTGTCAAGCTCGGATACCGACCGCTGTTCAACGCGGCCATCCCCACGATCCAGCCCTCCGTTCGCGACGTTCTCGATCTCCACCCCCGGCGCGGGAGCGAGCGGGTCGGTCGGGCGACGGTACGAGCGCTCCGCTGGGCGCTCGGCTCGTCGCCGTCATGGCACATCGCGCTGGTCAGGTCGGGGGCGCCCGTGCCGCCCGGGCTGTTCCGTCAGCCCCTCCCGGCCCACGCTGCAGATCAGTCGGACACGGGACGGGAGTAGACGTGCCCCTGAACGCGTGTCCGCCGGCCCGCTCGACACTCGAACCTGGTGCGGTTCCTTCGCTAGGTTGCCGATCATGACGCCAACCACGCTGGTGGCCGCCGCCCGGGACTGCCGATCCAACGCGCACGTTCCCTACTCGAAGTTCCGTGCCGGAGCCGCCGTGCTGACCGATCAGGGCGACGTCGTCCCCGGGGTGATCGTCGAGAACGTCTCGCTCGGGCTGGCGATGTGCGCCGAACGTGTCGCGCTCTTCTCGACCGTTGCCCGCGGAGCCCGACCGCTGGCGTTGGCCCTCGTCGCACCCCGAACGGGCGAGGATCTCACCTGGCCGTGTGGCGCCTGCCTCCAAGTGGCACTCGAGCTCGGTGGTCCGTCGATGCCGGTCTACACCAGCTCGGTCGGCGACGACGCCCCGCTCAGTGAGTCGACCGTCGCCGACCTCCTGCCGAACGGGCCCTTCGTCCGACGTTGACGACGCCCGACATGCCGACGACACAACAGTTCCTGGTGTTGCGGGGCAGACCCCTGCGAGCCACGACTCGACGAGCTGACAGTCTTCGTTGATGGGTGCCGCGAACCGGCCGGTTGCGCTGTTCGATCGTTGGTCCGTCACCTACGACGACCCCGGACTCCAACTGTTCACGTACCGCCCGATCCACGATGCAGTCCTGGCGCGACTCGACGGCACCGAGCCAGGGACGTTGGTCGACCTGGGCTGCGGCACGGGCCAGCTGACACAGCGGCTGGTCCACACGTTCCCCGACGCCACCATCGTCGGCGTCGACCTCTCCGGCGGAATGCTCACCGAAGCCGCTGGTCGGCTTCGAGGAGCCGCCGGCGATGCCCGGCCCCTCGTGCAGGCCGACGCCGAGCAGCTGCCGTTCGCAGCGTCGACGGTCGACCTCGTCGTGTGCACGGAATCGTTCCACTGGTATCCGGACCAGGAGCGCACGCTGGGCGAACTCGCACGGGTGCTGAACCCCGGTGGCCGCCTGCTGATCGCATCGGTCGCCACGATGACCGGCGCCGGCGATCGGCTGCTCAGGCGGGCGACCGGTGCCGGCGGGAGGACCGTCCGTGCGCTCCCGCCTCACCGGATGCGTCAGCTGCTCGCTGGATCGGGATTCGAAGTGATCCACCAGCGCCGCATCCCCCGGCTCGGACTGCTCCCCTGGCCCGTCCTCACCGACGCACGCCGAGCCTGACGATCACGCTCTCGGCGAGGGCCAGACGGGCGATCCACCAGGACCGGAATACTCCGGGTCCATTCAGTGCTCAATGGTCATGGCCCGTTACGTCGTCCACGTCCGCACCCCGATGCCGCCCGCCGAGGCGTTCGCGTACATGGCCGACCTCACGAACTTCGCCGACTGGGATCCCGGCGTCGCCTCGGTCGAACAGGTCGCGGGCGACGGCGCCGGCCCGGGCTCGGCGTTCGACGTCGCCGTCAAGTTGCCGGGCTGGACGATGACGTTGCGCTACGACACGGTCGCCTTCGACGACGAGTCGACCACGATGACGGCATTCGCCGAGAACGCGCTGTTGACGTCGGAGGACACGATCACCGTCGAGCCCGGCGGTGAGGGCTCGGTCGTCACCTATGACGCGCAGCTGAAGCTGAAGGGCCTGCTCGGCCTGTCCGATCCGCTGCTCGGGCTGACGTTCAACCAGATCGGCGGCCGCGCTGCGACCGGGCTCGTCGAAGCGCTCGCCGGCGAACGCATCGCCGCATCGGCTGCATGAACGGCCGCGGGATCGCCGATGCGATCATCGAGGCGCCGATCGTCACCAGCTTCACCCGCTTCGGCTTCGAGGCACGTCGCCGGCTGGGCGCCTGGGCGCCGCTCGACGACTACGACCTCACGGGTCGGGTCATCGTCATCACCGGCGCCACGTCCGGGCTCGGCTACGCCGCCGCACAGCAGTTCGCCCGGTGCGGCGCGACGCTGGTGCTCGTCGGCCGCACCACCGAGCGCAACGAACGAGCGGTCGCCGAACTGACCGCGGCCACGGGGAACGGGTCGATCACCCAGGTCGTCGCCGACATGGGTGACCTCCACCACGTCAGAGCCCTCGCGGAACGGGTGCTCAGCGACCACGTCCGACTCGACGTCCTGATCCACAAC
This sequence comes from Ilumatobacteraceae bacterium, assembly GCA_963710625.1. Taxonomy (GTDB): domain Bacteria; phylum Actinomycetota; class Acidimicrobiia; order Acidimicrobiales; family Ilumatobacteraceae; genus Sva-07. The sequence continues at coordinate 324,010 of CAVQBG010000013.1, forward strand.
GCCGGTGCGCTCGACTCGGAGCGACGCGTCGCTCCGGACGGCACCGAGGCCACCGTCGCCAGCCAGGTCGTCGGCCCGTTCCTGTTGACGACTCTGCTCCTCGACCGTCTCGCGGCGTGCGCCCCCGCACGCGTGCTCACGATGTCATCGGGCGGGATGTACGCCACCGGGCTGACGGTGTCGGGGCTCGAGATGCCCGCCGATCAGTACAACGGCACCGAACAGTACGCACGGGTCAAGCGCGCTCAGGTCACCCTCAACGAGATGTGGGCCGAACGGTTCGGCCACCGGGGCATCACGTTCCATGCGCTGCATCCCGGCTGGGCCGACACACCCGGCGTCGACGCAGGACTCCCCACGTTCGCCAAGGTGATGGGCCCGTTCCTGCGGACCCCCGAGCAGGGCGCCGACACCCTCGTCTGGCTGTCCGCCGACGACACGCCACTCACCTCGAACGGCCGCTTCTGGCTCGATCGCGTGCCCCGCTCGATCCACAAGCTGCCGACGACCAAACTGACCGACACGCGTGAGCGACGCGAGCGGCTCTGGAACCGGGTCGCCGAGACCGCCGGCGCCGACAACATGCACGCGTAGACAGGCAAGAAGCTGCTCGAGCGGTTCGGAGTGACATCAGCCGAATCGATACACCGACACGCGACCGTCGGTTCGAGTGGCCAGCGAGCTGTCGTCGGCCGACCAGGCGGTCTGCCAGACCGTCCCGACGCCGGCGTCGATCCTGCCGATCGTGCTCCCGTCGGCGGCGGAGATCACGATCTTTCCACCGTCGAACCCCGACACGTAGTAGCCGCCGCCGGCGCTCGTGGTGATCCCGGAGGTGTCGAAGTCGACCGGCCTCCCCGACGGCTGGACCAGGTAGCCGAACCCACCTGACTCCTGCCCGATCGCGCCATTGCCAGACGCAGCGAGGATCGGGTTCCCGCCGTCTGCCGGCTCGTCGGCCACCACGTCGAGCGTCGTGGCGTCGAGCACCCGCAGCACCAGGTTCCCGCTGTCGTCGGTGCCTCTGAGGTACACCTCGTTGCCGCCGATCGCCACCGCGAGCAGCGTGGTCGGGCTCGCCGATTCGTATCGAACCCATTCGCCCGTCGTGACATCGAGCCGACAGAGGCTGTCCGACTTGAAGAACAAGGCCCCGGCGACCGAGTCGAAGACGACGCCGTTGCCGCCCGAGCAGTCCATGTCGGTCGTGAACGGTTCCTCCGAGACCGGCTGCAACGTGGCACCGTCCCAGACCCACACCGTGCCGAAGTTCTCCGCCGTGATGATCCGACCGTCAGCGGTCCAGAAGAGATCCTCGTCGAGTCGATCGTCGGCGGTCGACATCAACTCGGTGCCGGTCGCAGCGTCGTGCACGGACAGGGTCCTCCCGCTGTCTCCGAGCGACAGGACGGCGACTCGATCACCGGTTGGTGACACGGCAATTCGCTGGAGGGCCGCAGATGCCACCGCCGGAATCGAGAACGTCGCCGCAGGCTCGAGCACCGACCCCGGCCCGTTGGCCGACGGGGTGTCGTCGTCGCCGGCGTCGACCTCGCCGCTGCTCACCGCAGTCCCGGTGTCGGCATCGTCGTTCGCTGGAGCTCCCTGCGCCGACGGGTCGCCCTCGAGCTCATCCGACGTGGATGCATCGGATGTCGCCGATCCGCTGTCGAGACCTGTGCCGTCGACTCCGCCGCCGCATGCCGCCACCAACAGCGCACCCGATACCAGCCACACGATCGTCGAGGTTCTTGCCATGTGCTCACGCTTCCCGCTGGCGGAGCGCAGCGCAATACGTCATTCGACGCATTCGCACCGCGCGAAGATGATCGAAGTGCACATCTTCCTCAGCCATTCCACGTCTGACCGTGAGATCGCCGAGCAGCTGACGGCGCTTCTCCACTCGGTCTTCGGCGACCAAGCGATCGAGATCGCCTATTCATCGGATCAGGACGCCGGCCGTGGCATCCAACCTGGCGCCGGCTGGCTGCCATGGATCACCGAGCGCATCCGGCACACCGACAAGACCTACGTACTTCTCACCCCGACGTCGATGAGCAAGCCATGGGTGCTCTGGGAGGCCGGGGCCGCTGCCGGTGTTGCGCTTGCGACCACGCGCACCAGCCCGGTTGTTCCGATCACGTTCGGTATCTCCGACGCCGACGTCCCCGGTCCGCTGCGCTCCGCGCAACGTGTCCGGGGCGATTCCGCTGCCGACGGAGGCATCGCCCGACTCCTCCAGGCGATCAACGACGAACTCGAGGAACCCGTACGTCAGACCGTCTTCGACACGGCCCTGGACACCTACGTCGACGGTTACATCCAGCGGGTCGGTCGGCTTCTCCAGCAGTCGGCGCCGATCGCCCATCCGCTCGACTCCATTCCCCAACGGTTCGACACCGATGACCTCGTCGGTTTGTGGGTGACCTGCTTCGAGTTCACATCCGGTATGGAAGCGGCGGTTCACGCTGACGTCCTCGAACTCACGGTCACCTCCGAGCGAGTGCTGCGCGGCGTCACGACGGGCCCCGAACCGCGCACCGCACGACACCAGCGCCCGTACCGCAGCATGGTCGAGATGCAGCTGGCCGACCGGCACTTGGTCGGCACATGGAGGAACCTCAGCGACGACCGCTATTTCGGGTCGATCCATCTCGCCGTGCAAGATGGCAAGACGCTCATGACCGGCCACTACACGAGCTTCGACTCCGATGCGCGGGTGGGAACAGGACCATGGAGGTGGGTGCGCGTCGACCCTGCGACGACTGGCGACGATTTGGATGCGATGCGAATGCGCGACCCCGACCTCGTGCACCGTCTCGTGTCGGACTACCCGAAGCACTCCGGACCCGTCCACCTCGATGACGTTGCAGAGCGAGTACCGAGGTGACCCTCTCACGGAACACCGTGCTCTCGATCCTGGACACCTACATCCGCGCGTGGGAGCGACAGTTGCCGGATCTCATCGTGACCATCTTCACGCCGACCGCGACCTACCACGAACGGGTACTTCAAGCGCCGATCGAGAACGCCTCGGGGATCCGTGACTACTGGCAGGCCAAAGTCGTCGAGTCGCAGGCGAACATCCGCTGCACGCTGCTCAACGTGTATCTCGACGGCGGCACGGCGATCGCCGAGTGGGAGGCCGAGTTCGACGACGTGAGCAAGGGCGTGAGGAAGCGGATGCGCGAGGTCGCGATCCTCGAGTTCGAGGGCGCGTTGATCGCAAGCCTTCGGGAGTACTGGGCCTCCGAGATCATCGGCGAGGTGCTGTCCGCCGAGGCGAACCCGCAGAACTGAGACGTCACCGTCGATCGCAGTTCGCGGCGTCGCTGACCGAGCGAGCTCGAGGTGAGATCTGCCGACGTGTCGGCGCTGACTTGGGCACCGTGGCCGGGGTCGGGTTCGGTTCAGTCGGTGTTCTGTGGTTCGTCGAACAGTGCCGGTTGGTCCGACAGCACGGCGTCCGCGCCGGCCTCGATGAGTTCGCGGAGCGGCGTCTCATCGTTCACGGTCCACGCGAACAGTGGGAGTCCCTTCCTCTCGGCGATCGGGATCTGTCGGCGGACCAGGTCGGGTGAGCCAGCAGAGAACAAGACGCGAAGCAGGAGCGGCTTCAGCCGGCCGAGCGCAGGAACGACATCCGGAACGAACGTCATGGTTTGCACGACGTCGCCCTGCCCCCAGATCCGGCCCACCCGCCGTGCCGTCGGACGGGCGTGAGCAGCTCGCGGAACCGCTCCGGCGAGCGCACGAGCCAGCACAGGGTTGAACGTCGAGAGACAGGTTCTCTCGGCCAGATCGCCCGAACCGATCAGGTCGCGGACCGATTCGAGGGCGCGGGCGTCCTTGACCTCGACGTTCAAACGGTGATCGGGAAACGTGGTCGCGACATCGGTGAAGCGGGGCACTGACGTCGTCGATTCGAGCTCGGCCCAGGTCGCCGTGCTGATCCGCCGACCCGGTTCGAGTTCGTCGTCGTGCGAGCAGACCAGTACCCCATCTTCGGTCGACCAGAGGTCGACATCGAGGATCTGCGTTCGTGGTGCTGCTTGTCGGTAGGCAGCGGCGGTGTTGGGTTGTGCGCCGGGCCAGTGCCCGCCTTGGTGCGGGATGATCTGACCCGTCCGAAGCCCCGAGACGAATGGGTGATCGTGGCGTCTGGACCCTCGACGGGCCCGGCCCGATCGCAACACATAGGTCGCAAGACGGCCCCGACGCTTGACTCCTCCGACAAACGACACGCTCCAGTATCGCAGCTCCCGGAACAGCCACGATCACCGTCCCCCGGGGGCGAGAGAGCACAGCATCTCGATTGCCCGAAGCCGGCGTGGACCTGCGCGCGCAGGCGCGCCGGGTCAGGTTCGGTCCTCCACCAGCCGCAGTTGGTCGGGCGGGACTCCCCGTCCGGCGACGAGCACAGGTGTTGACGGATCGCCGGCCGCCGTGAGCTGGATCTCGTTTCGGCCCAGGGCAAACGCAGTGGCGACGCTCTCTCCGTAACCGATTCCTCGGTAGAAACCGGCTGCGAAACGCACGGCCGCCTCGTCTTCGATTGCTCGCACGGTACCGACCACGCAATCCACGTGCTCAGCAATCGCATCGGCGAGGGATGCCGAGTGGCACGCGTTGAGAACGACGCACCGGACGCTGCTCCCGGCGATGGCGAACAGGTCCGCCACCGCTGAGGCTGGCGGCTCGTACGAATCGCCGTGGTCCCCGACGAGGACGATTCTGCCGCTGGGGCTCCCATGCCCGCTGAAGTGAACAACGCCGGGACGATGACGCAACAGAGCATCCGCAAGATCCGTCGGGCGCACCGCCCACTGCTGGCGCAGTTCGAGGCGATCTCGATGTTCGCTCTCCCGAAGCCGTCGGTCGATGTCACGCACCTCTTCGTCGAGCCGCAGCCGCTCGGTGTCGAGTGGGTTGGCCGCCAGGAACAGCACCACCAGCTTCTCCCTCGGCGATTCGATCCCGGCGCGCTGCTGCACCAGATCGACCGACTGCCCGACGGCAACCTGTCCCGTCACATCACCACCGACACGAATTTCGTACTGGTCGTTCATCGGTCAGTTGATGACGAACGTGAAGACCGTGATTGCATAGTCAGGATTATCCCCCGAATGGCTGATCAGGAGTCGGTCCTCGAGTCGTCCCTCCGTGGAGCGGTCGACGAGCTCAATGTGAACATCGCACGAGTCGTTGGGCTGTAGCACGGGCGGACAGAAGGGTTCGACGATCTCGAACGTGTCACCGGATTCCAGCTCGATCGTGAACAGCTCGACGGGGATCGTTCCGGAGCTCTCCAGCCTGATCGTGTCGTCCGCGGCCAGATCGAGCTCGTCGTCGGGAACGGCCCTCAGGATCGAGATCCCCGGCAGGACGCTGCCGCGCACCGCGATCTCAGCGTTGAAATCGACACCGCCGGCATCAATGAACACGACGTCGTCGTACTCGCCTGGCTCATCGGTGAAGAACACGATCGCGATCGGACAGGCCTGCCCGACATCGAGGAAGCCGCAACTGCTCTCGATCCCGAATCGTTCCGAGGCGCCCAGGACGACGTCGATGGACTCGACCGGGCACGACGTCCGGTTGAGGACCATTCGCTGCTGCGCATCAACCGTTGCCCCCTGCGGAACGGTTCCGAAGTCGATCGGCGCGGTGTCGACCTCGATGAAACCGACGCACTCCGGCAACGGCTCGTCGTCTTCGGGGTCGACTGCGCCGCGAACATCGATGGTGGTCGCCGAGCCCGTGCTCTCGTCCTCGACGATCAGGACGTCACGATATTCGCCGGGCTCATCGGTGAGGAACCCGATCGTGATCGCACAGGCCGCTCCGGGGTCGAGGGATCCGCAGTCGGACTCCACCTCGAACCGCTCCGCATCCTCGAGGAGAACGGTGACGTCGCTGGGGCCCGTGCCGACGTTCTCGATCAGGCGTTGGTCGCGAGGTTCGGATCCCGCTGTCACTCGTCCGAAATCGATTGGTCGAGTGTCGACCTCGAGCATCCCCGCCCCCGGACCCGGGTCCGGGTCCGGGTCCGGGTCCGGTTGCGGCCAAGAGAGAAACGCGACCGCCCCGATCCCGGCCATGATGAGAACGGCAAGAAGGATCTTGAGCCACCTGGGCCAGCCGGATCGTGGCGACCGCGTCGGGCTCTTCGGCTTCGACGGTGGCGGTACCGGCGGAGGTGGGCCGACGGGAAGCGCCTGCGCGAGATTGTGCCGGGTCACCGCGAGGCCGTCCACGTCGCCGCCGGTTTCGCGCAACTGCTCGGCTCGGCGGAGGAGATCCACTCCGGACGCAACCCGGCCGGCACACACGTCGAGCGTGCCGAACTCGTGGAGCGCCCAGCCGAGGGCCCCGGTGTCGCCGCTCGCCTCGGCGGCCTCTCGAGCCAGCGCGAGCACGCTCCGCAACATCCCCCAGCGTCGCGTCGCTCCCAGAGTTGGTGTCACCGCTCTGGCCAGGCCGATGACGTCGGCCCACTGTCGTTGCTGAACGCCCCATCGCAGGAGAGACAGGACTGCAGGTGCAGTCTCGGCGACTTCACCAGGGTCGTTGTCAGCGGCGAGCCAGACCGGGAGTTGCTTCAGTGCCGTCGATCGCCAATCTGGGAGATCGAGGATTGCGGCAGCATCCGATGCCACCCGATACTGAGGAGATGCGGCCCGAACCAGTCCAGCGTCCCGCAGCGTCCCGAGGATCGTCTCAGCGTCGTCGACTTCACTGATGGCGCGCACGGCAGAGGCCGGCAGGGAAGCTCCCGGGACGGCCGCGACGACTGCGAGGACCCTTCGCTCGGCAATTCCGAGTTTGTTGGCGAGTTGCCTCATCGAGTCCAGGCGAGCCTCGAGATCAGCGCCAAGTGCAGCAAGGCCGTCGAGGTCGAGCTCACCGCGCGCCATCTGGCGACCTGTACGTACCAGCGTCTCGGCATGACCACCGACCGCGCGGCAGAACTGCAGCACGACTTCTCGGGAGTTGCCCTCGAACGATCGGCCGGCGGCCAAGCTGAGCACCTCCCCCGCCGAGTCCGGGTCGAGACCACGGACAGGGATCGCAGAGCCGGCCCCGAGCAGCGTCTCGGTCGTGCCGGCAACCACCGTCCGGCACTTCTTCGTCACGCCCAGCAGTGCCTCGAGCTCGTTGCGAGGCTGGTCGAAGTCATCGACGACGACGAATGCCCGAACGTCCACCATGGCGTGGCGAATCTGCTCCGTTGTCGGCTTGAGGCCGATCTGGGGAAGAGCGCTCTCGAAGAACGCCTCGAAAACCGATTGCACCACGTCCTCGAGCGGCCGATTGAGCGCAGCGACGTATGCCACTCCATCTCGTGTTGCCTCGGCCTCTGGCCGGTGGCAGAGATCGCGCAACAGCCACGTCTTGCCGGCCCCCTCCTCGCCGAAGAGCTGCACCGGCCCGTCATCGATTCGGGCCAGGATGTCGGTCTCGGTGCTCGCCCGACCGACGACGTGATGCGGCCGTTCTGGGCGGTCGTCCACGGGCAGCTTGCGCGGCTTGATGACGTCGCCCTCGATCTTGAGCTGGTTGATGACGCCGCCGATCGACTGGGCCTGGTACACGAAGTTGCCAGCAGCGACCTGCCCGTGGACCGAGCCCGCAATCTGAATCGTCGGTTGGTCTGCCATGTCGCTCCTCGAACCGCGGTGGGTCGGCTGCAACTCGCCCCAGCGTTGTGCCGCTCTTCGGCGGACGCCACGGGTGTCTCGCAGCTCTCTCGATTGACGGCGGCCCCGTCTGACCCGCACCGACCCCCGGTAACCAGCTGAGCCGGCTCCCTGCCTGGTCAGCCCCCTATGGTCTCGAAGCAGCCACGTCGCTGTCGGAGACCTTTCCCAGGCTGCGCCTCGACTGTCGGTTCCTCCTAGGGGCGAAGGACCTCAGAGACCAGTCAGGCTGGTGACAGGAACTCGAAGACTCGCCAAGCTCGACTGGACAGGCCGACAGCGGCAACGATCGTCTTGCACGCCGCCGACCGAACTGAATCGCCGGTCGGCCGAGTCTTGGCCATCCGTACTGCCCCCGCGTTGAGATGCCGATCGCGTTGACGCGCTCTCGTGTCATGTCCTAGGTGCGGCGCCTGGTGTGAGTCGGCGCGGCGGCGGGCGGTGGCGGGAGGTGGCGGGCAACTTGCCTGAGCCGTAGCTCACCCGGACCCCTCGACCGGAAAACGCCACAACCCCAGGTCGGTGACCT